>CAKZMM010000172.1 GCA_937128505.1 uncultured Thermogutta sp. | reverse complement strand
ATTTTCGGAAACACCGTTTGGTGCACGAGTTTTGCTGAACGATATATTGTTTTGCTGCACGACATATTGTTAAGAAACTGGACGCATTTTTTTCCGTTTTTCCGTTTCAGCCGCAGTTCTGAGGGGGCCGTGTCGTGGAGGGAATCGGAACAACGTTGCGGACCTTCATCGTGAGCCTCCTCTGCGGGCAACTCCTTTTTGTTGGAGGTGGGGCCCGACTGTATCTATGTGTGGCCCCGGATGGCTCAGTGTGCTTGGACACCGGACCAGCGCTTTGTAGATGCTGCGAGTGGGCACAATTTTGCCCGGCACAATCGGAGGGCCTTTGCCTAAGTTCCGGGGATTTCTATTCGCATCAGAGAGATTTCCATTCTGATCAAACGGAAGGTTGCTCCTGTGGCCTAGGGCCAAATCAAGATATTGGTCCCGAACATTCAGCGCAGGCTACCCGCAAGCCGGCCGAGCTCGTGAGTGTCTCTTTCGGCGAGGGTCATTGGTTGGAGCACATCTCGAGGGCAGCATCATCGAGTGATATTTCGCGAGACGCCTCCTGTTTGTGCCGGCATATACCGTTAGCCATGGAGGGAGCGAGTTGTTGGTCGCCTTTTGATCGCCAACAGGAAAGGCAACCGCGGGACGCCGCGTTACCGCCTTTACCATCCGACAAGTTGGGGGAATTTTCGAACCTGAAAGGTTTCAACTACTCCGATAACGGGGAACTCCTACCCGATTCTCTGACGGCTCTTCGGACGATTGTCTTGCGCTGCTAATGGCGTGCACTCCTGATGGCTCGCGGTGCTAAGCCGGCCCGCGCAGTCGAAAGGCCGCTTTTAATCTTCCCATCGGCGCTCAGGCTGCGCGGTGACTGCCGGCATCCCCTCGCGCATCGTTCCACGGGCGGTCCATTGCGGGATGGTTCCCAACAGACGGAGGGATGCCGACGGCTCTCCGCGTGACGGTGCGATTGACCGATTTCCTTCTTCGCGGCTTTACAGGAATGCACACTTCGCTGCGTTACGGGGATACACAGCGCGAGTTAATGCCGCCTAAAGACCGCGAGATTATTCCGCCTAAAAGTGCTTAATGTGCAGTTTGGACGGCATCAGCCGATTTCAAATCAAGCCCGATTTCAGGTCAATGCGGAGAGGACATACAAGAATCATCGGAGTTTAGGGCTTTCCGCGGCTTGGATCGCGGCTTGCAAGTTGACGAGAACAGGTTTTCCTGCGCCGCGACGCGTATGCGGCCCTTGCGGTCGCAAAGGCCGGCCGCAAGTCCCGATGAGGATGAGTCAACAAAGGAAGACAACAGACAAGGGAAAACCAAACCCAACAAACCACAAGCAAACCCCGCCAAAGGAGGCTAGTCGTATGCACGTAGGAGGAAAGAAGCCTAGGTCCTCCGAGGTTGGAACGACCTTGAAAACCCCTGAAGATGACCGCACGGCCGACATCGCGGAAGCTTTTACTCGAACTGCCGTAAAAGACAACGATGAAGTTTTGGCTTCGGAAGCCGGCGGCACTTCGGGAGATCAGACGACGGCAATTTCCGTGGATCAAACTCCGCCCTTCGCCTCGGGAACCCCGGCATTATCCCGGGCAAATGCGACCAAATCCTCACCCTTTCAACGAATTCCGGGCGTGATTGTGGCCATAATGCTTTTGGGCCTATTTTTCTGGGGCCATCAGAACCATTGGCGAATCCCAAAATTCTCGGCCCTATTAGGACAGCAAGCTCCCGGGAATGATGACTGGTGTGCGGAACATCTCGTTCCCGAATCCATTTGCGTTGTTTGCCATCCGGAGGTTTATTGGTCGCTTGTCGCGGGATCCCCTCCCTCGGGTGGCTCCCCGGTAGAGCACGCCGAGCACGGCAATGGCGGGGGCGGTGCGGACGGATGTTCAGACGGCTGCCAGGGCCAAGCTCCCACTCCAGTAGCCGAATCCGGGTGTAAGGATCAGTGTTGCCCCGGCGACGGTTCGCGCGCCCATCCGCCGGAGATGCGTACCGTTCGCGCTGATGGGCCGGTTTGTCCGGCGAATCACTGCGGCTCCGCCAGCGCGGACGAACTTCACGATCATGAACACGGTTTCTTTAGCCCGATTTGGGGGAAGATTGAGTTTTGTACACGTCACCTTGTTGCGGCGTGCGCTTTTTGCGTGCCGGCTTATCGCCAACTTGAAAATTCGGGGACCGGCGACCAGATTGTTCGGGCCTACCTGGAGGCCGACTCTTCGGAGGTTTCTGCCGCAAAGGAGTCCACCGCCGCAACCCCGGGTCTTTTAGCAGGGAAGGTGGTTCAATTGGCCTCCGCTGAAGTAGGCCAAAAAATCGGCATTCGCTTTTCACCGGTCGAAGTGGGCCCCATGACCCGGGATATCACCGTGCCGGCGGAGATTACGTTGCCGCCGACGGCCACCGTTCGGATTCAGGCCCGGGTTTCAGGAACAGTTGCGCTTTTACCCAAGGATCTCGGTGCGGAGGTGGATGTAGGAGAGATTATTGCGATCCTCGATTCGGCGGAGCTTTCCGACCTCAAAACACGCTTGGTGGACGCTCTCGTTCAACGTCGTGCAATGCGCGAGCAATTGGAGCGGTTAGAATCTGCGCAAGGAGTGGTTCCGGCAAAAAGCATCATTGAAGCGCGGGTAGCCCTGGAGCGGAGTGAGTTAGCGGTCCAATCGGCTCGCCAAGCCTTGGAAAACCTAGGGCTCTCAGTACTCCCGGAGGTTGCGGATCAAGGCGCGGCCGAGCTGTGGCAGCAAATCCGGCTTTTAGGGATTCCGGCGGAGCTCGAAGCTCGCCATCGGGGGCTCAATCCCTCGGCCAATTGGCTTGCCATTCGCAGCCCGATTCGCGGAACCATCACCCGGTTTGCGGTTGGTCCGGGCCAATCGGTGGAGGTCGGGCAAGAGTTACTTCAGGTTGTCGACCTCAAAGAGCCTTGGATTCAACTCGCCGTTCCGGAGGAACACCTCTCGGAATTGAGGCCGAACCTGGAAGTGGAATTTCTTCCCTCTGCTGCCGCCAGTATCCAGGGACCCATCCGGGGGCAAATCTTTTGGATATCCCCGGCCGTCGACGCGCAATCTCGCACTGTGCTCGCGATGGCGAAGATCTCGCCGCAATCCTGGGGGCTGCAAGTAGGACTTTACGGCCGAGGTCGCATCATCTTGCAGCAAAAGTCGCAAACGCTCTTGGTGCCTCGGCAAGCCATTCAAACATTCGGGCAAGCCGATCATGTGTTTGTTCGGGATCGATACTATGGGCAATCGAATGCCCTTGCGATTTTCCATATTCGGCAAGTTCGCCTCGGAGCTACTTCAGAAACTCATGCAGAGGTTTTGGCAGGGGTTTTGCCCGGCGAGGTGGTGGTTACCGAGGGGAGCCGCGTCCTCTTGATGCATGCGCTGCGTAGCAAACTGGGGGCAGCATGTGGAGAGGATCATTGAGCAATCCTACAAACCACTCGTGCGGTAACCGGCGGTAGCCGTAGGTAATTGCCGCACGAAGCAACCCACCGGACACATGCTGCAAATATCTCCGATGGAACGCACCCCTAAGGTTCACGGTCGAATAAGTCGTAATTTCAAGTTTCATTAGGAACCCTTCGGTATCCTCGGAAAGTTGAAGCGTTTCAGTTCATGAAATTAGAAAGCATCGCCCGTTCGGAATTTAGAGGTTGTCCTTTACCAAAGTTAAACGACTTTCGCCGCTAAAAATTTCGGTGATTTGCACCCTTGAATCCCACATACGGCGAAGCTTTCTGTTCGTGTAAGCTTGGACACCTCAATCTGTAAATCTGAAGAGCTCTTTCGCCGGAAAACTTGAACGCCTCTTTATCAAGAAAATTTAAACGCCTGTTTGTCAAGAAAATTTAAACGCCTGTTTGTGCAGGGATTGATCGAATCGAGGAACGAGCAAGCGCCGTGAAAGATACAGAATTTTCCGACCCTCTTACCGTTAGTACTTCGCATCGGGACTTGGGGACCGACTTTCTGACCCGGGTAATCGACTTTTCTTTGCGCTACCGGGGCTTGGTCATCCTTGCTTATCTGGGGATCGTGGTTGCCGGGTTACTCGCTCTGCGAGAGCTGGATATTGATGCCTTTCCCGACATCACCCCGGTTCAGGTGCAAATCAACACCGTTGCCCCCGCCCTGGGACCGGAGGAAATCGAAAGGCAGATCACCATGCCGATCGAACAGGAGCTGGGCGGCCTTGCCCGCGTAGTGGAAATTCGCTCACTAAGCCGATTCGGTCTTTCGCAAGTCGTCCTGAATTTCGAGGATGGGACAGACATTTATTGGGCCCGACAACAGGTGGACGAAAGACTTGATCGGGTGGAGCTGCCCGAGGGAATTGCTCGCCCCACGTTGGGGCCGATTGCCACCGGATTGGGCGAGGTGCTCCACTATCTGCTTATGGGAAATAGTCCGGATCCTACCGACTTGAGAACGGTGCAGGATTGGGTGGTTAAGCCCGTGTTGCGCAGCGTTCCCGGAACGGCGGAGGTCAATAGCTGGGGCGGCTACGTGAAGCAGTACGAAGTGCGGGTTGACCCTCAAAAACTCCTCAAGTTCGGGATTACGTTTGACCAACTGACCCAAGTGATTCGACAAAGTAACCTGAATGTCGGTGGTGGGCAATTAACTTCGCAAGGAGGAACCATTCTGGTTCAGGGGCTGGGCCGCACGGTCGACCTGAATCAGATCCGCGAAATACCGATCGCTACCGCCCAGGGTGTTCCGATTCGGCTGGGCGATTTGGGAGAGGTGGCCATCGGCCATGAAATTCGCCGCGGGGCAGTGACCGCCATGGGAGAGGGCGAAGCGGTCCTCGGCCTCGGCTTTATGCTCATGGGCGAGAATAGCCACAGAGTGACTCGCGACATGAGGGCAAAGTTGGAAACCGTGGCGGCCGCTCTGCCCCCCAACATACAACTGGTCGTTGTGTACGATCGTACAGAGCTGGTTGACTGGGTCATCGACACGGTCAAGAAGAACTTATTCGAAGGCGGGCTTCTCGTCGTCGCTGTTTTGTTTGCGTTCTTAGGCAATTTGCGGGCCGCACTGATTGTGGCCTTGGCCATTCCGCTTTCGATGCTTTTTGCCTTTAGCGGCATGTGGCGATTTGGGATCGCCGCCAGCCTTTTGAGCCTGGGAGCCATCGACTTCGGCTTAATCGTGGATAGCTCCGTGGTTTTGGTGGAGAATTGTGCGCGGCATCTGAGCCGGCCCGAAAATTCGCGCAAATCGCGACTCCAAATCGTCCGTCAAGCCGCTATGGAAGTGCGGCGGCCGACCCTCTTCGGCGAACTGATCATCATGATCGTCTACCTGCCGATTCTCACTTTGGAGGGGGTTGAAGGCAAGTTATTCCGACCGATGGCCCTGACGGTGATTTTCGCCTTAGCAGGCTCGATGCTTCTTTCGCTGACTTTGATGCCGGCCTTGGCCAGCTTCGTCTTGCCCCGAGGGCAAGCCCTGCAAGAGCCGCTGCTCATGCGGCTGGTGCACCGGCTTTATCGACCCGTATTGCGGTTCAGTATGGAGCACAAATGGGCGGTGCTTGGGATCGCGGTTGCTTTGCTGGTGATTGCCTTTGGAATGATCGCCCCCAACTTAGGCACCGAATTTGTGCCGCGGCTCTCCGAGGGTGCCCTGGCCATTAGCGTGGTTCGATTAGCCGGCACCGATCTGAGCGAATCCATCCGCCTCAACACGATCATGGAGCGGTCGATTCTTGAAAATTTTCCCGATGAGGTACAATATGTTTGGTCCCGGGTGGGTACCGCCGAAGTGGCCACCGACCCGATGGGTATTGAAGTCAGCGACCTGTTCATCACTCTTCACCCGCGCCATCAGTGGAAAAAAGCTCGTACGCAGGAAGAGTTTATTCGGAAACTTGATGCGATTCTTCGCGAATGGCCGGGCCAAAAGCTCAGCCATTCGCAGCCCATTGAAATGCGCGTCAATGAAATGATCACGGGTTCCCGCGCCGATTTGGCGGTGATGATCTACGGCGATGAATTTGAAACGCTTTTAGAAAAGGCAAACGAAGTTGCGAACATCCTGCAATCCATTCCAGGCGCTCAAGATGTGAGTATCGAACAATTGACTGGGCAACCGATGCTGCAAATCGCCCTAGATTATTCTCAACTAGCTCGTTACGGATTAACCGCTGAGAAAGTGCTCGCGGTGGTGTCGGCCATTGCTGGCCAACCGATCGGGGAGATCATCGAGGGGCAAATGCGTTTTGCACTGGTGATTCGGCCGCCGGAACAGTTCCGGCAATCCATGGAAAAATTGAGCAACTGGCCGATTCTGACCGAAACGGGGCAGCAAATCCCCCTTGGCCGTCTGGCCAAGCTCGAGGTGATCCAAGGACCTGCCAGCATAACACGGCATTGGGGACAGCGACGCGTAAGCGTTGTGGCCAATGTGGCGGGTCGCGACTTGGGTTCCTTTGTGGCCGAGGCCCAGCGGCGAATCGGCCGCGAAGTTCTACTCCCCAATCCCCGCTATCGGATTGCCTATGGGGGGCAGTTTGAACATCTCCAGCGGGCCATGCAGCGCTTGTGGGTAGTCGTCCCGTTGGCCTTGGGGCTCATCTTCCTTCTTCTTTACCTCACCTATCACAGCTTGATCGATGCCCTCCGCGTGTTCACCGCCATCCCTTTCGCGTGGATTGGCGGAATCTTGGCCCTGTGGCTCAGGGACATGCCGTTTTCGATATCCGCCGCGATCGGATTCGTTGCGGTTTCCGGCGTAGCAGTCCTGGACGATATGATCCTGGTGTCTTATATTCGGCAATTGCGGGCAAGAGGCTTCGGCGTGGAAGAAGCGGTAAGCCAGGCGGCACAGGCCCGGCTCCGCCCCATTCTCATGACAACCATCGTGGCTGCCCTCGGGTTTGTCCCCATGGCTACAAGCACCGGTGTAGGGGCAGAAGTGCAACGGCCGCTTGCCACGGTGGTTATTGGCGGCGTCCTGATGGGCACCTTGATGTCGCTGTTAGTGGTACGAATTTTGTACCTGGTTTTTAATCCGCAGCAGCGGCCGAAGACACCACGTTTTGAAGAAACGACGGAATTGCCCCGGAGCATCGAAGCCGAGCCCGCCATCCGCTAGGATCGTCGCCTTTGCCGTCGAATGAAGGGCGGACTAGCCGCGTCGATTTTCGCGGGGTAGGGCCCGCGTACCCGCCCCCAAAAGACCGTCGCATTTCGGGGGCGTAGTTGCTTCCATTCTTGGGACGCAATTTTCGGTACACAATTTTCGGTACACAATCTTCGGGACTCAATTTTCAGGCCGTAATTTTTGGGACTCAATTTTCACGACCCAATTTTCACGAGCCAATTTTCA
>CAKZMM010000171.1 GCA_937128505.1 uncultured Thermogutta sp. | reverse complement strand
TAACAATTCGACTTAACGATTCGACTCGATAATTCGTCTTCATAATATTGGACTTCATAATTCGAGTTCATGATTCGCTTGGTAACCCAACTTGGTAGCTCGACCTGACAATTCGACGGAAACTGCACTTTGTGTTTGGCCCCGACACAGTCCGCAATATTCTGCACTGCGCAGCCCGAAGGATTCCTAAAATCGTAACTCCGCAGCCTGAAGTATTCTTTTGTTCGTAGTATTCTTTTGTTCGTAAAGACGACAACGATCCGGGGCTGAGCATCCCCCGTCAAACGGGTACGAATCCCGTGAGACGATTACGAATTTTCCGGAGTCTTTTGTTTGGCGAGACACGCGGCCTATCTGCCATTAAGTAGCGCCTCAGGAGGTGGCCCCTTCGGCACTTCTCATCGACACTTCCCCCAACAAACCGCATTGCCCGGACGAATTGCCGCCGGAATCAAACTTATGCATTCGTCGATACATTCCTCAGATTTCTTTCCTAAAGATCTCCAAAGATTTCTTTGTTAAAGATTTCTTTGTTAAAGATTTCTTTGTTAAAGATTTCTTTGTTAAAGATTTCCAAAGATCTCCATAGACTTCTTTGCTAAAGATCTCCATATCGGGGCGACGATCCGGGGCTTTTGGGAGGGCACGACGTGGCAACAGTCCCCGTCTTCCCCTGCAATCGCACTGTTTTCCCATTTTTTTCCCAGCAATCGCCGCGGCTCACGGTGCCCCGAGAAGCTTAGGGCGCCTCTTCGGCGGCTTGCGTGGTCGGCTTTTAGCCGAACTATTGAGCACAAACCGTTAGATTTCCTACCTTTCTTTTCTTACCTTTCTTATTGATGGCAAGTTATAGGCCGAGGTTGACGCGGTATTTTAGATTCCTCTGGCCGCCGACACAAGAAGCCGAAAGCCCTTGCGCGCTTCTTCGGGGCCTTGGCCGACGGCGGATATTTGGCCGACGGCGGCGGATAAGCGGAAAGATGGTTACCGCAGGAAAAACTCGAAATGCCCAAAATTATACGGTCAGTACGCATAAGTTCGGCTGAAGGAGTTACTCCGATGAAAAGAGCCCCGAAAACCGCGACGCGGTCCGAAATCTTGCCGGACCCATAACATGGCGTGGGTTTTCGGGCCGGGCTACACCCGCTTAAAATGGGGATTCTTTACGCACGGGAGTCAGCAAAGTGGTTACGCACGGACGTAGGCAGAGTGCTCACACAGGGAATTGGGCACAGTGGACTTGCATAAAAGGTGGAAAGCAGCAGAGTGTTAGCAACCAGAAAGCATGCGACCCAGCGAAAGAAAGTGGGATTCGGGGAACGGGGGTAAGAATTGGGTTTGCGGGAACTCCGAGCGGCCGACCGCCGTCCGATACGGCGGTTATTGAGCTCGATTCGGTGTCTTAAGATAGAGGGTGTCTAGATATTCTAACCGGATTAAGAGAGCAGTAGGGCACCCTGGTTAAGGGAATTGAGGGTCGAATCATTGTTTTTATTTACTCGGGAATTTGCTTTGATTGGGGAGTCGGCCGGTGGGCTCGTGAACGCGGGGGCTGAGGCCCCGTAGGAGCGTCAACTTACGTATTTTTGAGAAAAGTCGCCTCAAATTCTGAAGGTAATACGTTGGACGTGGACGAGCTTGATCGCTTTTTAGAGGTTAGTCAACAAGCAGCCCGGAAAGCCGGGGAGTTACTCCTCCGGATGCTTGGCCGGGCAAAAGTACGGGAGAAAGCACCGGCCGATCTTGTCACGGAGGCGGACGTTGCGGCACAGCAGGTGATTTGTGAGCACATCCTTTCTGCTTTTCCGGATCACACCATTGTGGCTGAGGAGGGGACCGGCAAGGGAAGAAACGGAGGGAGCGAGGCGGGCTTTTCCGCACGAATCGGGGAATCATTGGGAGGGGGTGGGAGTGGCCAGGAAAACGCCTCGAATGCGACCGCGGCGGCGGTCTCCGCAAGCCAAGAGCCGGTATACCGCTGGCATATTGATCCGTTGGACGGAACGACGAATTTCGTGCATCGGTATCCGGTATTTGCGGTTTCGGTGGGTTTAGAGCGGGCAGGCCAGCTCTTGGTGGGAGCCGTTTATCAGCCGGTGACGGATGAGCTCTACTGGGCAAAGGCCGGCGGTGGGGCGTGGCTTCGTGACCAGCGGCTTCAGACCAGTGATTGTCGGGATCTGTCGAGCGCCTTAGCGGCGCTGGGCTTACCGCCCCGGGTATCACCGGAATCGCCTGATTTTAGGTTTTTTCTCGAAGTCTTGCCGCATTGTCAGTCGATTCGGCGGACCGGCTGCACGGCACTCAATCTCTGCTATACGGCGGCGGGATATCTGGATTTTTGTTGGGGACTTTCCACCCATTCGTGGGATATTGCGGCGGGTGTATTGCTTGTCTTGGAGGCCGGCGGAAGTGTTAGTGGACCCTTGGGAGAACCCCTGTCGCTGGAAAATGGGCAGTACTTCGCGGCTGCTAACCCAGAAATATTGGGGCAGGTCGTAAAGTTGAGTCGCAGGGTTCTCGGATAGGCATAGCGGGATCTATGGGAATTTCGTGCGGGCTTTAGGCTTACGTGCTACCGGCCAACCTTCTGTTTCCAAAGACTTATGTTCCTTTGCTCCTTGCTTCTAGGATTTTTTCGCTGGGATCACCCCCTTTCCCTCCGGGTACCGGCCTTATTCGCTCCGCGTATGAGCCTTCTTATTCGGGCATTTTGCCTTTTCGATTCACCTTTTCGATAGTGAGCCTTTCGGTTTGCGTGAGTTTGGCGTGCCATTTGATGCTTGGGGTTGCCCGAACAGTAGGCATTTAATGCTCAAATCGATGGCATGCAATGATTCCCTCTTTGGGCGCTATCCAAAGTTTTTGACGAGTATTTGACGTAAGTGCTGTTTGCTATAACGGTTTGGTCAATTAGGAGGCAGCATAGGACCTTCGGCATACTGTTTGCCGAAAGGTTTTGCCAATCGTCCGTTTTGCCCCGGCAGCTCGGCACAAGCGTAATGGAGCGTCATGCTTGGGCAAATAGCTCGGCGGCTTGCTACTGCCGGCTCGGGTATCCGGTTTACCAACCGCGGGAGCGAAACGAGCACCGGGCGGAGCAAAAACGGCGGGCATTTCCGGCAGACCAACAGTCGGTGCAGCCTACCGGAGAGGGATGGGGCAGGGACGTCTCTAGATGGCGGTGGTGCTCGGGGAGATGCCGGTGCCGCAACGCTCGAGTGCCGGTACCGTCGGAGACGAGTTTCGCATTTGCCCCAGTTGGGATCGCGGAGATTTGTTTGGGTAAGTGGCGGCTTACAAGGGCCGAGGGTTGATTGGTTTTTCGAGCGAAGAAAGGAAGGAAAAAGGTGACACCGAAAGAAGTCATCGCGTTATGTCGGGAAAAAGACGTAAAAGCTGTAGATCTTCGGTTCATGGATTTTCCCGGGCTTTGGCAGCACTTCACCATTCCGGTTGACAAATTAACCGAAGACGTATTCGAGTCGGGGTTGGGGTTTGACGGTTCCAGCATTCGTGGTTGGCAGGCCATCAATGAAAGCGATATGCTCGTGGTGCCTCAGCCGGAAACCGCCGCGCTGGATCCGTTCACGGATATCACGACTTTGTCGATGATCTGCAACATCTTGGATCCGATCACTCGGGAAGATTACACCCGGGATCCTCGCAACGTAGCGCGAAAAGCGGCCAACTATTTGAAAAGTACCGGCATCGGCGATACGTGCTATGTTGGTCCGGAAGCCGAATTTTTCATCTTCGACGATATCCGCTACGAGCAGACGGCCAACTGCGGCTACTACTACATCGATAGCATCGAGGGGCAGTGGAACCGGGGGCGAGATGAAAGACCCAACTTGGGCCACAAGCTGCGGTACAAAGAAGGTTATTTTCCGGTGCCTCCCTCCGATCAATTGATGAATATCCGCAATGAAATGATGCTGCGGATGATCGAGTGCGGCATCGAGGTCGAAGCTCAGCATCATGAGGTTGGTACCGGTGGGCAGGCGGAGATTGACCTGCGGTACGACGAATTAGTGTGCATGGCCGACAAGATGGTGATGTACAAATATATCTGCAAGAACGTGGCTCGAAAGTACAACAAAGTCGTTGTCTTCATGCCGAAACCCATTTTCGGCGACAACGGCTCCGGGATGCATTGCCATCTGTCGATTTGGAAAGGGGGTCAGCCCCTTTTTGCCGGGAATAACTACGCCGGTCTAAGCGAAATCGCCTTGTATGCGATTGGCGGATTGCTCAAGCATGCCCCGGCCTTGTGTGCCTTTACGAACCCAACCACCAACAGCTACAAGCGGTTGGTTCCGGGGTTCGAGGCGCCGGTGAACCTGGCCTATTCGCAGCGGAATCGCTCGGCAGCGATTCGGATTCCGATGTATAGCCCGGATCCAAAGGCCAAGCGACTTGAGTTCCGCTGCCCCGATCCGAGTGCTAACCCATACTTGGCCTTCGCGGCGATTTTAATGGCGATGATCGACGGAATTCAAAACAAGATCGATCCCGGCGAACCGCTAGATAAGGACATCTACGATCTAGAGCCGGAAGAACTGGAGGCGGTGCCGAAGACTCCGGGTTCCTTAGAGGAAGCATTAAAGGCGCTGCGAAATGACCACGAGTTCCTGCTTCGGGGAGACGTGTTTACCAGCGATGTAATCGATACCTGGATTTGGTACAAGACGACCCGCGAAGTTGACGAATTACGGTTGCGACCCCATCCGTATGAGTTCTGCTTGTACGGCGATGTTTGATTGGCGATGAGCCGGTGGCTTCGCACTCGGTTAGTAGCCAATGGCAGCTTTGTAATTCTTCTGGTACGAGTGCGCAGCTGGCTCAGGATGGCGAGCATCGAGGCCTTTAAAGTTTTCGAACGCTGGGGAAGAAGTGCAGAAGTTCTTCGCCCCTTAGTGCTCGGCAAACAATCACACTTTGGTGGGTCGAGCCCCGGACCAACCCCGTTCCGCCGGGAAGGATTCTCGATCGCCGAAAGCGGTCGGGAAGGGCTTCCCGGCGGGTTGCATTTATGAAGGTTCGTGTGATGCGAGCGGAGGCTGTACTGATGAATACAGCTTCCTTGATCAATTCTTGATCAATACGATAGATCCGGAGTCATCGCGGCTGGCGGAAAAAGCCAGGCCGAGATTCGATGCTGGGGCAAACATCATGGTGAGATGCTATGGGCAATCAATAAGATTCGATGCGGAGGGCAATCAATCGGTATGTCCAGAGGCAATAAACGTAGGGGAGATCGCCCCGGTGCTTTCTCCGCCGCCTCGTAGCCACTGCGAGTAGGCAAGCATGTCGTTGAAAAGGGATTGTCCGGCGGTTGCTGTGCCGACTAGGCAAGTAGCCAGCTCGTCCGGATTGCTTTGCAAATGCTTTTGCAATTGAGCTGCCAATTGGTCTAATTGCTCGCACAATTTTCGGGCAAAGTCCACCGACTTCTTCTCGTCTTTGTTTTCCGAAGGTGAGCCCGCACCCTCCGGGTCCGGTTTCTCGGGCGATAGGTCTGACCCGCCGACTAGGCCCCGCGATAGAGCTAAATTGCGGAACCATCGGAGCAAGGTACTTCGGCTTATCGTGCCGACCGGTTCGTTACGTTCCACGATCACAACCCGGCGAAGGGCGACCCGGCAAAGGAACTCATAAATTTGCCGTACAGGTACTTCGGCCGGATAGCTGATGACCTGCCGACGCATCACTGCCCGCACAGGGCGTTGCCAGGCAGCGAGCGAGGTCATTTCGGCCATGATGTCCTTTTCAGACACTATTCCCACGAGTTTGCCGGATGCGTCAACCACCGGGGCGGAATTGATCCGCAATTGCGTGAACCATTCGGCCACTTTGCCGATAGTGTCTCCTTCAGACAACGTGACGACAATGGGAGTCATCACATCCCGGGCCAAAACCCCGGCAAAGAGATCTTCCCTGCCGGCCGGTCCGGCGGATCCGCCGGGCGTCTCCACTAAAGCCTCGAATCGTGCGACGCGGTTGCGGCCTGTCTGCTTCGCACACAGCAAGGCCTGATCGGCTTGGTCGAGCAGTTGATCGGCGGTTTGGGTGTCGGGGTGTCGTTCGGCAACCCCGAAACTAGCCGTCAGTTGCAGCATCTGCGAGCCGACGGGAATCCGCGCACTGGCTATCCGACGTCGCTTACGCTCGGCCCAAACGGTCCCCCCTAAGCTTGTGGTATCCGGGAGAACAACACAGAACTCTTCCCCCCCGATCCTGCCCAAGAGATCAGATTCGCGCGTGGATTCTCGGAGGATCTGAGCCACCGCACAAAGAACGATATCTCCCACGGCGTGCCCATGGAGATCGTTGATCCGCTTAAAAAAATCCACATCGACCATGACGCAGCACAATGGTTTGCCGGAGCGGGTGGATTGCTGCCATTGTTGGGAAAGGGCACCTAGGAGGGCACGGCGGCTCATAAGGCCGGTCAGGGGATCGGTCAGCGCGAGGTCGCTGAGCCGCTTGTGTAAGTCGAGTACCCGTTGAGCGGCTTTCAATCGCGCTAAGAGCTCTTCCCGGCTTACCGGTTTAGAGAGGAAGTTATCAGCCCCCGACTCAAGCCCCTGTAAAAGTTCTTCTTGGCTTGACTTAGCGGTGACAAAGAATATGTAGACATAGTGCGGCAGCATCAAGCTGCGAACTTGGCGGCAGAGCTCCGGTCCCCGAAGGCCCGGCATCTCCCAATCGGTGATGAGAATGTCCGGATGAGCCGCTCGCACCACCGTGAGCGCTTCAATCCCATCCGCGGCCTGGACGACTTGATAACCTTCTTGGGTAAGAAAATAGGACAAAAGCCGCAGGATGGTTGGGTCATCATCGGCGATGAGAATTTTCAGCGGTTTCTTCGAAGTGTCGCTCATAGGCTCTCCGGATCCGGAGGAGGAATCCCCTCGCTCGTTACTGTGCCCCGATGGAGCAGCTTAGCTGGGGCTTGTATAAAAGCCGAATACCGATTCAAACTGCCTATATTTCCCGCCGAAACATGAACCCATCGACCGGAAAAGCGGTCTTCGCGAGTAAGTTTCTCATTCAATTGGGGGAATTTGGCGGCGGCTCACCCCCTGTCATTCGCTCGATACCGCCTTCTTCGGTCGATTCCGTCGCGGGCGAAGGTCCCTTATCGTCTTCGGAAATCATTCCGCGAAAATTCGGTTCGGAATCTTACCGGTTGTCCCCCGCCGGCGGTTATTCAATTTATTGTACTTTGTCAGTAATTCGGAGACGATATCACTTGTGAATCCTTGAGCCGTTTGGTTATGCCGAAGATTCGGCTTATATCGGCATGCGGCTTGGTGAGGCGCCGCTTGCGTACGAGTGGGACGGACGCGGGTGAAGCCGTCGGGGGCGTGTCCGATCGGGCTTTGCACGCAACTGAATGCAAAAGGTTGATGATTTCTTGATGGGATAAGATCCCTCGGACTGTAGCGGAAAAACTTCGATCTTCTCTCTTCACAGGGCAAGCTGTTCAAGATCGGCGACGGGAGGGTTTGCCGGGCCTCCCTATGGGACGACGGTATAGGGCTCGCCGGTTGCGATTAGTTACGGGAGCCTCTAGATGTGGGGCTCCGCATTCTACTCACCCCCACAGGTCGTAAGCGACCTGCGACACCGGGTTGTTTATCGGTGGAATACATTATCGCCAAGGCCTTCGAGATGATCGCAGCGGTGATATAACCTTTTGGGCGGGATACTTTGACACATCGAAGCGTGCGGGTAGTGTGCCGTTATGACCCTCAGAGCTTTGCTGGACTGGACTGGTGACACGGCCTGCCTTTGAAATCCTGCCCACTACGCTATCGGTCTTTAACACCTTAAGCAAATTTTCGCGCGAGAGATAATTTTTTTGTGACAGGCTGAAGGTCTGTCAGCTTGGCAGGTACTAAAGTTGGTTGTGGGAGTTTCTTTGGAGGCTGTGCCGGGGGCAAGCGGCCGCTATGAGATCCTTGTAGTGCGGGCGATAACTCGCAGCTTATAAATCAACACAAGTGCTAATTTAACTTTTTTGGAACGGTGCGTTCTAATCTCACGTATGTGTGAATATAAGGATTCTTCAAGCGAATGTCTTCAGATTGCTTCTGGCTATGGACAACGAGTATGCGTAGAAGGAATAGCACGGTGGAACCACACGTGCGACCAAAAAGTGGAAGGAAAAGTTGCTTTCAGCTAACATTCATTCATCGGAGTCGTTGTTTTTAGCTAACCACGACAGCAGATCGCGCATGTTTTGCCGCGCTTCAGGGGCTGGGGCGACAGGGATGATCGGTCTTCGGGGGCTGAAAGGGGCATGGTTGGGACAACTCGGGCCGAGGCGTCGTTGTTAGCGGAGGTTCAGTGGGAAATCAAAGACCCCTTGGGCCTCGCAGGGGAAACGGATAACAAGACCACGACCTTGGCGGTGTTTCGCAAGGCAGATCGCCCGCGCTCCGTTCTCGCTGCCACAGTTGATGTTTAAGCGATTAACTGTGGGCGAAGGGGCAGGAATCGCAGGGCAGGGTCCTCAGTCTTTGAACCCGATTTCCTCTGTTGCAGGCCATGGTGCTGGCCTCGAGTATCCAGTGGGTTACCGCGCGCTGGGCGTGGCCGATGTCCAATTTTGAAACATTTGGGAGGCAAAATTAATCAAACGAACTGCCATGCTCTTTCCTGTATTGGCAAGCTATGAGTTGATTAGTGAACTTGGCCATTAAAAAAGTCTTGCAGCCTTCGCAGAAGGGGGCATGTTCTGGCGCATACTCAAGTCGCGCGGCAAGCTATCGGCACAACCTATCGGATTTAACGACCTTTACGGACGAAACATCCACGGAACTCCGCCAGCAAAGTGCGGAAAAAACGCAAAGAGTTGAGACATGTAGCACCCCGATAGGCCGGGAACGTGCGGGGCTTTTGTGTCGGGCCGTTCCAACGGTATGGGAGTTGCAGCGGAGTATGATCAATTGAAAAGTGGTCAATTGAAATTTGGTGTGAGACGTTCAGCCAACGGATGCGGCGTTGGTGTCATCCGTTGATAACGAATCGGGGTAGAAAACGAACCGAGTTAGCCGAGTGAGCTGTGGTTTTTCTTTGACCGGTCGCGACAAGGTTCGGCCTCATGGCTGGGGCAATTCTTGCAGTTTCAGGGAAGAAAAGCCACTGGTGAGGCGTTCTTCCAGAAAACTGTGGATTAAGAAAGTCAATCTCACGGAACTTAATAAGGGGCGAGGCCGATGCCTATCTTGAAGCGTGAACCAAACGTATATCCAGATAATTTGTTTGCAGTTTACCCAGAACCGGACTTCGCCGATCAAAATTGGTGGGTTGTTTACACGTTGGCACGTCGGGAAAAAAAGCTCGTGCGGCAACTTCGGGCATGCCGAGTACCGCATTTTTGCCCCTTCTCGGAGCGTAGAGTACGCTCTCCCGCGGGCAGAGTTCGGACGGCGTATCTCCCGCTTTTTACGGGATATGTGTTCGTCTTTGGGGACCGTGATGCCCGAGGAGCCGCGCTGGCCACCAATTGTGCCTCGCGAATTCTAGTGCCCCCTGATCCTTGGGAGGTGCATCGGCAGCTTTATCAACTCTATCGTGCAGAGGCGATGGGCCTGCGCCTGGAGCCCGAAGACCAGTTGGTTCCCGGGCAACGGGTTCGGGTGACAAGCGGACCATTTTTCGGTTTTGAGGGCGTGATCATTCGTCGTATCACTCAGTATCGCTTGATCCTCACCGTTGATTTTTTGCAACGTGGCGCATCCTTGGAGATTTATGATTTTGAACTCGAGCGAATCTGAGTCTTAATGACAGCGGATCTGAGCCGAGTTGATACAGAGCGTGTCTGAGCCGAATTGAGACAGGGGGCGATCTCTGGCCCCAAGTTCGAAGGATTCTCGCCTCCCAACGGCGGGAGGCTTCCGCATCCGCGTTCTGACCGGTCGGCTTGCGGTGTTATGACCCGTGCCGGGTCGGCGGCGAGCTGGATGCAGAATTTGCTTCAGGTTGCGGCCACTGGAGTTTCCGAATCTTCTCCAAGGTGGCTGCTGTCAAAGCGTAGTTTTCCACGGTCTTTCGGACGATTCTTCGTGCCCAGCCGGGCCAAAGCAGAAGTTGGACGGTGACGGCAAAGGCCGGCAAAACACTCAGCCAATCCTCGCGCGGTCGCATTAGCTCATCTTCGGCATCTGCATAAGGGGGGGCTTTTGCAAGCCAACGCATTAACTCACGAAAGACCGCTCGCCGCGTGCCATCGCGGAGGGCTGTCGCCATCAGGCCGAGGAATCCCTGATGGGTCTTCACTCCAATCCGCGGCGGTGGAAGCGGCTCCACATTTTGGCCGCAGGATATCCGCACCATCACCTCGCAGAAATTCACTCCGGCTAATGTCGGATTGAACGTTTCGCCGATCCGCGGATTGCATTCGAGGTATTCCACCGAACCGGTCTGCTTATCGCGAAACACCTCGATTGCCAAGGGACCGTGCCAATTCAAATGAGCACCGATGATTTGCAGGTGGCGAATACTCAGGGGGTCATCCACCGTGACCCGGGCCAAAGTTGAACCGCCCACCCCAAGCGCGAGTGCCTCGTCGCAATGGTAAGCCACCAATTGCCCATCCTGAAAGACACCGGAAACGGCGCCTTTTATGCCCCGGGCGGGATTCTGAACGAGGACCTGCGTTTGGTCATCGAGCCAACCGCGCGACTCGAATTCCGTCAAAACCCTCTGGAGTTGTTCCTGGTCGGTGACGAATCGGACTCCCTCGCCGGCGGTGCTAAAATCCACCTTCAAAAAAATCGGAAATTCTCGGACCGCTTGAGGAAGTTGTCGCCCACTGACTACCCGGGTGGGAGGATGGGGAAGCCCAAGCTCATCCAATAGTTCGACAAATGCGACTTTGCTCAGGAGGCGTTCTAGTGCCTCGAATGGGGGCACGGCAACCGCCGCAAGCTGCGCGAACTGCTCACGGAATCGCGAAGCCAAATACACCTGCTCATGGGTGGGGAAAAGAACGTCGTAATGTTGACCTGTGAGCACCTCCAAAAGCCGCCGCAAATAACCGCCCGGGTCTTTCCCAAACGGCGGGCAGCGCCAGATTTTTCGCACAAATCGGGAAAATCGCGCCTGGCAAAGCCACGCCGGATCCATGGCGTCGATCTGGTAGCGACCGCCCAACGCATAAAGGGTTTGCCGGGAAGAGGTGCTCGAGCCTTCCGTCAGGAGGATCTTAGGCCGGGATGAAATGAGCTCTTCGGGCATCTTGCTAATGGGGTTCTCCGTGCCCTATGGGCTGAAGCGTTGAGGTTTTTTCGCGATATTCAAGCCAAACTGTGTCAAAAAAAGAGACTGTATACAACAGACGGTAAAAAGATGGATGAACCGAACTCCTTGGTTGAATCAGTTTGCGTGCCTCATCGCGTGATATTATCCAGCGATTTGGAAGGGTAGCTTGCTTTTTTTAATCCGTCGGTAACTACCGATTTCATTCATCCCTTCGGCCGGATGCAATTCCATCCGTTACTCACTTGCCGCTGAGAGGCTTGCCGGCTCGATCCACGGTATACTTCATCTCGGATAGCCATCGTGCCAGGTCATTAAAATACGGAGAGGGATCCGGCTCAAACTCCAGCGTATGCCCGGCGTGTGGGTATTCAAAAAGCCGCTTTGGGACCACCAATCGATTGAAGAAATTTCGCATGCGGGTATTATCCACGATGCGGTCTTTTCCCGCCAAGACCAAAAGGGCGGGTACGCTGATGGCCTCCGGCGATTGACGAACAAACTCGTTCAACTTTAAATCTTCCGTGGCAAATCGCACCGTGACCTTCCGGAGGGAAAGGGGGTCATATCGCAGATAATCCCACCATTGGCGATTGTCGGTGAAAAGCTGGGGATCTTCCAACGGGATTCCGACACGAACGCGGTTCAATCCCAGGAGCCGAAGCAACCGCAACACCATCCGTTTCCAAAGCGACGGTTGCTGCCGGGCATAAATGCCCGGGCAAATCATCCCGAAAGCGCCCAAAAGTTGCGGAAATTCCCGGGCCACGGCCGCCGCCAGTTTGCCTCCCCAACTAATTCCCAGTAAAGCGCGTGGCGGATGCGGCGGCAAAGCCTGGAGATACTCCCGGACATCCTCCAACCACCTCCGCCACACCGGCACGTCGCCCCGTGCTGCAAGGTTCAAGCCAGAACCGCGCCGCTCCAAAAAGTGAACCGCAAAGCCCTGCTGAGCCAGAAAACCACAGCTTGCGTAGTACCAACCGCCGTGGCTGACAATTCCGTGCAAAAACACCACTCGCATCCGCGGGCTGGCGACCTCCCAAATCCGTACGGCGGTTGAGTAGCCGTCGGGGAGCCGAAAATATTGGATGCGTGGAGCAGGAAGTCTTAACATCGGGGCATACCGAGGTTCATGGGGGCGAACTAACTTTTCCAACACCACTCTGGGGTGTCTGCTTGTAAGCTGTGCGATCGGAAAGCACGACAAAGTAGCCTTCTTGATCGCCGCATCAGTCGGAATTTCGCGCCATTGCACAAGCCTCTGCGAAGGTTTTTCTTGTCCAGAGGCGAGCCGGCGGCCGTGCTAGAGTTCGCTTCATTCTTCTTGCGGCTCCGGCTCGTCGCGGCCCCCGAGCCGAATCCGAATTTCCTGCTTAATTTGCTTCAGTAAGCCGGCCTCCATCGAACTCTTATAATGGGGATCCAAGGGGTAGCAACCGCTGGGGAGTCCATTTCGGGGGGCATTGGTGCAGTCGCTGAAGGTACGACAAATCCGTTTGGTTTGCAGGGGTTGACCCGCCAGCACATCGGCCGGAAGCTCCCAATAGCTAAGTACCATTCGTCCCAGTCCGACAAAGTCGGTCCAACCTCGCCGGACCACTGCCTGAGCCACATGCGGTAGAAACTCTTGGAAATAGGTATACGCGGAGCCGACCGCGACAATTTGAGGCAATGCTTGTTTGACCTGCCGCATCGCCGCGATCTGACGAAGGCAACCGAGGGTAGGATCCTCCGGCGGCTGGTAACCGTCGCAAGGTGGATATAACGCGGGCCGCTGAATGTGCGGATTGTAATAAGGGGAACCTGCCGTGAAGTTGAAGAGCCGAATCCCGTAACGCTCGTAGAGATGGCGAACAAAGGCGAGCGGCTCGCTCAGATCGATTTTCTGCGGGTTCATCCGATCGCATCCAAACCCCGGATAAGGCACGGGATAATCGTGGGGGATTCCCGGCCCCAACTTGCCGCCACCGGTTTTTTCGGGATCGGGACGAAATGGCGGAAAATCGAAAAGCGAAAGCCGTACGCCGATCTTCAGTCGCGGGCAACTGGCTTGGATCCCTTCAATGATCGAGCATAACCAGCGAATACGATTCTCGAAGGCCCCCCCATAAGGCCCGGGCCGATCAAACGCTGAAAGACTCTCGTGGCCCAGGTACCCGTGACAAGCCTTGACATCCACGAAATCGAAGCCCACGGTCTCCGCCATCTTGGCGGCGGCCACAAAGTCGTCGACAAGACCGGCGAGCTCTTCGTCGGTCAAAACCGGTGAATCGTCCGCTGGATTGAGTCCAAACTTGGCATCCAACACCGGATGATGGTAGATGATCCGGGGTTCCAGCTTCCCTTTTTGATTGGGGCAACAGAAGCGGCCGGAGTGCGTCAGTTGCAGCCCGATCGTCAAATCATCAAGGGCCGCCGGGCCAAAGCGCTTGCGGTGCGCATCCCGCAAAGTGCGGAGCAAAACCCGAAAGCCGTCCAGATTCTCCGGCCGATAGCAAAGCTGGTGGGGATTGGCCCGAGCTTCGTGGCGGACCGCGACGGCCTCACCCCCCCAAATCAGCTTGGCACCGGAAAGTCCGAAATGTTCCCAACGCCGAATAGTGCGATCCGTGGGTTTTCCGTCGGTCGTGCCATCCCAACCCTCCATCGGCTGAATGCACCAGCGATTGCCGATCCGCCAGTTGCCCACCTCCATCGGTTCGGCGAGCGGAGACCCCTCCGCCTGGCTCAACGGGCGATCATCCACCACCAAATCGAGTTGGAAATGGTCTCTCGCAAGGTTCCCGATATACTCCGCAAACGCCGCGGCCGACCGGAAGCCTGGGATCCTCGGATAATTTTCGGACATTCAATTCTCCCCGTTCATCCTTCCCCGAGTTGATGCACCAGCGGAAACTCTTGGCGAGTTGCTGCACCGGCGGAAATTCTTCCCGAGTTGCTAGACCGGCGAAGTCTACCTTTCTGTGCTCAAAGCATGCAGGCCCAAATCTCACGGCGTTTTCGCCGCATTCTAGACGAACTTGCGGATCATAAAGACCGAGTGAGGATGCCTCGAGTGCAGCACCCCTTACCAATCGGAGGGGTGATCTCCGGCACGCTCCCCCTGACTTACTTGAAGCTCTTCGAGCACTAAACGTTTCAACTGGCCAAGGGCAATTTTTCCGGACCCGGTTCGCGGAATGGTCGCTACCCGCCGGAATGCCTCAGGTGAAGGAATCCAAAGGGGTGGCATCCCTTGGGTGGCCAGTTGGCGGCAGATTTCTTCCGGGGCTTGATCCAGCTCGGTATAAGCCACAATTAGCCGTTCGCCTTTACGGGGATCGGGCAGGGCAATAACCGCCAGACGCGGCTCCTCTTCGTCCTGCCACCCCAAAATCCGCCGGATGGCCTCCTCCACATATTCGTGCGGCACCATCTCACCGCCGATTTTCGAGAATCGGTTTACGCGACCCGTGATATAGATGAATCCATCCTCATCTATCTTCGCCAAATCGCCCGTTACATACCAGCCGTCGCGAATGACTTCCGCCGTCTTTTCAGGTTCATGCAGATAGCCTTTCATCACATTCGGGCCTTTGACCAGGAGCATGCCCACTTGGTTGGCCCCCAGATCGGCGCCGGTATCCAGGTCGACCACTTTGGCGACAATCCCCGGCAACGTTCGGCCCACCGAACCTTCCCGGCAACCCGGCTGATAAGTGGTCACCTGGCGGGAGGGCGGAATATTTGTCGATACAACCGGCGCGAGTTCCGTGGTGCCATACCCCTCGTAGGGGCGGACACCGAAACGCTGCTCAAACTCCGTGGCCAATTCCGGTGGCAACTTTTCCGCACCTGTGATAATCACGTCAAGGCTGGCGAATTGCTCCGGGTCGCAGCGTCGCAAATAGGATCGCAAAAACGTCGGCGTGCTAAGCAGGATCGTGCCGCGGTACTGCTGACACAATTGCCCCACTTGTCGCGCTTCCAAGGGATTCGTGTGGTAGACCACGGTTGGCTCGAGCGTCAAGGCGGCCCAAAGGGTGGTGGTATAGCCGAAGGAGTGGAAAAACGGAAGGATCCCCACCATGACATCCTCCGGCCGGATCCGCAGCACATCGTTAAAACTGGCCAAATTTGAACCGATATTGCGTTGGGTCAACATCACCCCTTTGGGATCGCCCGTGGAGCCCGAAGTGAAGATGATGGTCAGAAGATCCTCCGGCTTGACTTTCGTAAGTCCTAACCACCTCTCCAGCAGCGCTACAGGCATCAGGCGAGCTGCGAACCAACCGACGGCTTTGTCCCAGTTGGTAACTTGTCGCGGAATATCCTCGAGGAAGATAAGTTCAGCGTTCAGCTTAAGCGGAAAACGCTCCAGGAGCTTGCGGCTGGTGATCACATGTTTGATATCTGCTTTGGCGATACAAATATTGAGTAACTCGGACGAAAGCGTATAGTTCAAATTGACGGAAACACGTCGGTCCAACGCGAGCGTTGCGTTGACCACAAGACCGGCGACCGACGAGGGCAACATCACGCCGACATGAAACTCATCTTTTTTAATCCCTTGCCGGCGTAACACTTGCCGTAGGACGAGCGAGCGCACCAAGAGCATCGAGGCCGAAAGCGTCGCCCCCAGCGTATCGGCGCACTTCAGGCGGCCTCCCACCTTGCGACAAACCCGGAGCATTCGCCGAGCGGGGATGAGGCTACGCAGATCGTCTCGAAGCATCGTTTCGACCCCCAATAGCTCTACTTTGCGACGCAGCACCAACGGCTCCACCACCTCGTGGAGGGGTTGCCCAAATTTTACGACCAGCTCACGGCGGAGACCCTTGGGCCATTTCCAAAAGTATTTTCCGCCGGCAAAGCTGAACACGCTTCCCCATAGTCCGCCGAGGTAAGTGGGCACAACCGGTGCACCTATCCCGCGCACCAAGGCTTGATAACCGGGGTAAAACCCGAGGATTTGCCCCGTCCGGCTCAAACCACCTTCCGGGAAAACACAAACGACCTTCCCCTCTTTGAGAGCGGCTCGGGCCGCGCGAATCGCCCCGCGAACCGTCGGGCTTCCCGGACTAAGAGAGATGACGCCGAATTGATATGCCAAATACTGGAACAATCCGCGGGGAATGAAGTTCGGGTCGGCCAAGAAGTGGATCGGTCGAGGGCAGGCGAAAGTTAGGATGAGCCAGTCGATCCACGTAACATGGTTGGCCACCAGGAGCACGCCGCCTTCCGGGGGGAGATTTTGCAAACCTTCCACGCGCAAACGGTACCGCAGCCAAACAAGCAGCCGAGCCAAGACCCGCAAAAAGGCAGTTGGAACAATCACAATCAATGTGACGGCTACCGGTACGGTCAAAAGGCCCATGAAAAGAAATACCTGCCGCGCAGAGAGTCCGAGATTCGCGGTCAAGAAACCGAAGACGGCTGACATCAGAAGCATGCCGGAAAAGGCGATAAAATTGTTGGCGGCCAGCACCCGCCCGCGAGCTTCCCGCGGACTTTGTTCCTGAAGGAAGGCAAGCAAGGGGATGTCGTATAATCCTGCCGTACAGCCCAAGGCCAGTAGCCAAAAGCAGGCCCAAAGATAAGGAGCGGACCAGGCCTCACCCGTCCCATGGGGAATGGTAGCCACCATCATGGCAGCCGCGGAGATACCGAGAGCCCCCCAAGGGACCAATCCCAGTTCGACCCTTTTGCCCGACCAAATTCCCGCCAAGAACGATCCTAAACCGATCCCAAGCGTCAAAATGGCCAATAAGTATCCCACATAGTGCTGTTCGATGACCAGTTCGGGCCGTGCGAGTTTATCGACCGCCAATTGAGCCATAGCCCCGAGGGCCCAGAAGTAGCCGCTCGCCAGGGCGGCCCCCAGCAGTGGTCGGTGCGACCCAAGAACCCCCAAGTCCAGGATCACCTGCCCAAGCGGATTTTGCGGGAATCGGGCTCGGGGATTGGCCGCCGGCAACTTCTGAACAAAGAAGCTCGCAATCCACCCCACCGTGGCGACCCCAATCAAGGCAGCCGCCGAAATCCACCAGCGGTATTGACCGGCTAATCGCGATGCGTCTTCGGCCGAACCGACTCCCGAACCTGCCCAACGCCGGATTGTTTCGCGGAGAGATTCGGTAAACCGCTCCTTATTCGAAGGGGACCATTCAAGATAGTCCTGAACCGGCAAAGTTAAAGTTGCAGTTGCCGGAGAGGGGGGAGACGCGGCGTTTTCCTCGCCTGAACCATCGGTAAGAGGATTTGCCGAAAGTGATCCGTATTCAATGCCCACGAGCTTTACGCCCGCCGCTTGGGTCCGAAAATCTTCCTGCAAATCCGCGGACACATGGGCAAGTTGAAGATCCCAGAAAGCAAGTCGCGGAGCACCGCGGCGGATTTGATCCAGTGCTTCCTCGGCTGTAGCGGCCAATTTCAACCGAAATCCGGCTTGACGGATTTCCGCCCCCAAGGCCGTGCGCAATTCGGGTTCCTGGGTCACCAGTAGAATGCTCGGGGGGGTAGTCATGGTGAACAGGTACCCGCCGATCGCCACGCCGAGGATGATGGCGATCATGGTGGTCATCCCGATCAGCCCATTGGCTTTCGCGAGGTTTTCCGGGGAGACAATCTCTGGCAAGCTTCCGTACTTCGAAGGGCTGAAAAACGCGCTTTGTGCCCCCATCAAGAAAAGCACCCCAAGCATCAGCCAAATATTACCGATCAGGATGACCGCAATCCCCAAGACCATGATGAGGATTTCGGCAAACTTGCACGCGATCATCACGCTCCGCTTGCTGAAGCGGTCGGTGCAAAAGCCTGCTAGGCCCGCAAAGATAAGGAACGGAGCCAGAAAACAAATGGCCCCTATCCCAAGAGCGTAGTCTTGACCGATAAACTCTTTTCCGATGGGGACAATCAACCACCGGAACATGTTATCGTTGAGGGCGACGGTGAATTGGGTGACCAAGAGGGCCAGGAAACTGATCGACCAAAGTTGCCCCCTACCCGCAGGCCGAGGATCGCTCGAGGTTGTCGCACAATTGCCGGTTTGCGACATCGAAGTTGGCCCTGATGTTACATCTTGGATGTTGCGGATCTCATAAGCGCTTCAAGCACACATAGGTCCCGGCGGATTGAGTGCAATCAAATCACTCAGGCAAATCAGGTTCATGGCAAGCTCATTAGATTACTCTGAAACTAATCATCAGATTGCTCTGAAACAAAGGGGATTCAGATTGAGCAACTTATATCCCCTTCTAGCAAAGTCGATTTTTTAAGGCAAAGGACGAAATCGATTTTTCAGGCGAAAGGACGAAATCGATTTTTAGGTTAAAGCACGAAATGGATTCTTTAAGCCGAAGCACGAAACGCTGATGGGGATCGCGTGCTAAAACGGGTCTGAGTTTCACAGCGATTCGGGCAGTAGCTTGAGGTCACGGCGAATGGGTGTCAACGGAATCTTTCGCGGATCGTGCGTGATCTTCACCCTGTGGATGCTCGTTGCCAAAAGGCCCCGGCCATTCTCCCACTGTCTCCCATCGAAAGCCCGGCGGATTGCGATCGGCCAAAGCAAAGAGGGCACCAACTCCTGGATGATTTTGACAGTAAACGCGAGCCTGCTCTGAACCCAGGACATAAAAGGCGGTCGATAAGGCGTCGGCTAAACGTGCCGACGAAGCCACCACACTCACGGAAAGGACGCCGGCATCGGCGGGCTTACCCGTCCGCGGATCCAAAATGTGACTCAATCGCTTTCCCTCCCACCGAAAGAATTGAAAGGCAGATCCTGAGGTTCCTAGGGCGCGATCGATCAGGGAAAACACCCCAACTCGGCGCCCGGGGTGGGTCGGATGACGAATTCCTACCTCCCAACCGCCGCCTGCGGGATTACCCCTCACCTCTTTGGAGGGCTCATCTTTCGTGGGCGTACCGCCAGGTGCCCCCGACGGCAACCCCTGGTTTCCTGCGGCCAACACGCTACTGTATCCGCCCCCAAGCAGAAAATCGTTCACGCCCTTCGAACGGAGTTCATGGGCAGCGCGGTCCAATGCGTAGCCTTTTCCGATTGCCCCCAAGCTTAACTCCATGCCGGGCTTAAGAAAGCGTATCGTAAGGTTATAGGAATTTAACTCGACGGCCTGCCAACCGGTGCGTTCCCTCGCCTCCTGAAGCTCTTCCTCGGACGGCACACGACCTTCGCGTCGGGCAAATCCCCACGCTTTCCAAAGCGGAGTACTCGTAATTTCGAAAGCCCCCTCCGTTTTAGCCGATAATTCGAGCGCTTCGCGAATCAATTCAAAAAATTCTTTCGGCACTTCTACGGCGGTTTCGCCCGCCAGCCGGTTTAGTCGACTCACCCAACTATCCGGCAGAAAATAGCTCAGTTGCCTTTCTATTTCCTGGATGAGGTCGAGTGCTGCGACGGCAGCCTCTGCCCCCTGGGGATATTGCCCGCCGTTTAGAATCACGACGAATTCGCTGGCCATCGCGGGCCGGCTATACCGCAGCTGGTAGCCCAAAGGCTTTTTCCGGAGCGAGGACGAATCGTCGGGCAGGGGGGATTCGGTTTCCGATCCACTCCGAGGGTCCTGAGTTTGTTTGAAGATTAGAAAGTCGCGGCGAGTTCGCATCGAGCTAACAAAGATAGTTTCCTTTGGCCCAAGCCAATCCCTTGAGAAGCTGCAATCGAAGCTACGCTCAGAACCGCCTTCATCCGCAACAAAGCGATGGGTGCGCGGCAGGTCAAACGTCGATAGAGATTGCCCCCCAACCTGCCTTCTTGTCGTTGAAGCGGCCTGTGATAATTTGTCCCAAAAATTCGCCTAAATGCGGTTGTTTCGTCTTAAAAATGGTGTCTTAAAAATGGTCGCTTTTGAAAGTCGATAGACTCGCCGGAATGAAGCGATTGCTGGTCCGGAGCGGGAAAACCCGCTGACGCGAAGTTCCGCAAAAGGAAATCAATGCAAAAAGGATAACGAAATCAATCCAAAAAGGATTAAAAAGTCTTGATCTTACCTCCGAAGAAGTCTCGCTCCTATCTGCAAAACCGATTGGCATTGCCCCCCAGTTCCGCAACGAAGCCCACTTCGTGTAAATCGCGGGTCAAACCCACATCGTTCTCCAATGACTGCCCTTGCAGATCAAGGGGCGGAATCGGCGACAAAAGATTTTTAACCCGAAGTCCATAAGAATCTGAAGCCGAAACTTTTAAGAATTTTGACGTTTGGGCTACGATGCCGACTCCGGGAACGGTTCGCCGGTAAGCCGAACGAACGCCTCTACGTATTTTTCCCTTGTTTTGAGGACGACATCCTCAGGGAGCGGTGGCGGGGGGCTATTTTTGTCCCAGCCGCTTTGAGTGAGCCAGTCCCGTACAAACTGCTTATCAAAAGAGGGTTGGGATTTACCGGGCT
The DNA here is from genome assembly GCA_937128505.1 of uncultured Thermogutta sp. Lineage (GTDB taxonomy): Bacteria > Planctomycetota > Planctomycetia > Pirellulales > Thermoguttaceae > DTLM01. Next base: position 5,920 of record CAKZMM010000171.1, on the reverse strand, counting down.
GAAAGGAATCCGCCGGCCAAAAACGCGAGCTATCCGGGGTAAGAAGTTCGTCGATCAAAAGTACTTCTTCGCCAAGCATCCCCCATTCGAATTTGGTGTCTGCTACGATAATGCCGCGTTCTGCTGCGTAAGACGCACCTAACTTATAAACTTGGAGGCTTTTGGCCCGGAGCTCCTCGGCTAGCGGACCACCAATTATCTCTACCATTCTATCAAAAGTAATGTTTTCGTCATGACCCGTTTCGGCTTTGGTTGCAGGAGTGAAAATCGGTTCCGGCAGGTGATCACTTTCCCGGAGTCCCGGCGGCAATTTGACTCCGCAAACCATCCCATTCCGCTGATATTCGACCCACCCAGAGCCTGAAAGGTACCCCCGAACGACGCACTCTATCGGGATGACTTTTGTCTTTTTTACCCAGCTTACCCTCCCATCCAAGATGGCGCGATCCACCGATGGTGGGAGCGGAATTTCAAAGACATTAGTGCTAACTAGATGGTTTTTCTCACCTATCTTCCGAAACCAAAAAGCGGATAACAGGTTTAAAACTTTGCCCTTATCCGGGATCGGAGTGGGGAGCACCCAATCGAACGCACTGATGCGATCGGTGCTAACAAGCAATAAAAAGTCGCCAAAATCGTAAATATCCCGCACTTTTCCGCGTCGACAGGAGACGCCTTCGATAGCCGTTTCGCGAAGACACTTGCTCATCCTTCATCTCCCTTGGTGGGTTCAATCTATCCTAGTGCTCTTGCCGGTTCGAAAAACTGACTTCTCACACGCGAGATTGTCTACAAGAGAGGTTTTCTTGTGTACGGGTGCGCTGTGTCTTTCTTCTGTACGGGGGCCCCGTAACATATATCATAAAACTCCCGAATTTCAACGGCATGAAAACTACAGCATTTCAATTACCAAAATGCCGAATAATAAATCCCAATGAACTACCGGATTCCAAATGTTGCAAAACTACTGCCTTTATCTTTGTGGGCATAAAGCAACTTGAAATTGGGCACTTGTTACGAACATTTTGAGAGTTCTGTAGCTCCTTTTGAGGTGGCACGACCCACCTAGGCCGCCAAGGGTTTCCTCCCAACCCTCACCGCTCAAAATCTCAAGCCGGGATGTTACAACAATGTTAGTCCCCCGGCACACACTTTCCGATAGCTCGTAAAGGCGAGCCGAAACTTTATGATCGACAAGGTTTGATGTAGAATCCCGCTCGAGGACTTGTTCGCACCCGATCTGGATCCGTGAAAGTTTCCCAATCCGGCTTTTCGCGAGTTGAAATACGCTTGCGCTTCATCGTTGCTGGGGATCAAGGCGGAGGCCGGTAATGTGCCCTTAACGCATCCGGCACTATAGTGTGCGAGCATAACGCGTTGAAAAAGCGTGCAATTGCGTAAGTTGCGGGGCCACGAAAAACCCACCGACTACCTGAGCTCCAGTGGTGGACCGGTGTTCGTTAGCCCACCACTAAACTGCGGAAAACCTTGATCATACTCGCCCAAAAATAGTCGAGAAATCCTCGGAGCTTGCCGTAGTAGAATCCCCACTCGCTCTTCTAAAGTTTACCGGCGGCTAGCAGTTCTTGCCTAGAACTATTAGCATGAGTAATGAGAGAATTTAAAGAGAGGTGGGCAAGCAAATCATCGCCGGTTTAAGAGCACCAGCCTTATGATGTTGAAGTGATTTGAGACGCCGAACCCCGTCCCAAAAGGTCGTATGCCTTCTCTTTTGGATCAGCAATCAGGGAGGACTTCTCCAATCTAGCAAATCGATCGGCCTATGTGCTTGCTAGTTTTGGAGGTCGCTCCGAAGCATTTTTGCCATGGGTATTTTGAGTTTTTCGATTCCCCCCGAGCGTCGCCGCACAGATATGTTGCGGCAAGCGTATCTGGCTACCCCAGAAGGGACTCCATGGAGTGCCCGCGCACGAATCGCGAACAACTTGCTGGTGTTCGAGAAAGCAGCGAACGATTCCGCCGTGCTTCACATGCCGTGGCCTTTGGACAACGGGCCTTGGGTAACGGTGGCATCCAGTACGTTGATGGAGGGGCCGGAGCCCTACCAACTTCCTCTGGAATTGGCCCGCGGGTTGCTCAACATGGTTCGGCTAACGGCATGGGGTCTGGAAGATGCGGGAATTGCCGTGCCGGCAGAGGCGGCACGAAGAATGGCGGCCGCTACGCGAATGTTCGCCAGTGCGGTTGTGCCGATAGCACAACCGAGCGAAGGATTGCCTTCCGCGGAGCAAGCGCTTATCGAGGCCCACGCCGCCGGCGAGGCTTTATGCGAAGTGTATCGGCAGCAATTGCTCGCGGTTCGGCGACGCCTTGGGTCGAAGCTTCAAGTGCTCTTGGCTGCAAATCTCGGGGATTGGGTTCCCAGCGGAACGGTGGGCGAGCTTCTTTGCAGTGCCTTTAATGCTGCCGTGATTCCCATACCATGGCGATTAGTCGAACCGAAGGAGAGGGGTTCTAATTGGGAGATCCCGGATGCCCAATTTCGATGGTCTCGAGAGCAAGGATTGGCGGTTGTTGCTGGTCCCATCGGATCTTTTGCCCCGGAGTATTTTCCGGCTTGGTTAGGGCTTTATAGCGGCGATCTGGAAGGCCTCACCGAGGTTCTTTGCGACTTTACTCATAAGGTGGTGCAGCGGTATCGCGGCCAAGTTCAACTGTGGCAATGCGGCGGCCGATTCAACACCGGTGACAAATTGCTTTTCGCCGAAGAGCAACGGGCGCGGCTGATCGCGGAGGTCATTCAAACGATTCGTGAGTTGGATCCCGGCACTCCTTTACTGCTTTGCATCGATCAACCTTGGGGGGAATATCTCGTGAGCCGAGAGGGCATTTACCCGCCAATTCATTTGGCGGATAGCTTCGTGCGGGGGGGCTTTGGATTGGCCGGAGTGTGCTTAGAAATGAACCTTGGGTATTATCCGGGCACGGCCCTGCGACCGGTTCTGGAAGTGAACCGCGCTCTGGACCGCTGGTCTTTCTTGGGTCTTCCGATCTTTTTGCATATCACCTTGCCCAGCGGATGCGGCTACGATCAAAAGTGCCAACCGTTGGGTCGGCAGCCGGCCTGGGGGAGCAGTCCATCGAGCCAAGCTCGGTGGGTGCAGCGCCTTTTCCCGGTTTTGGTGGCAAAACCGGGGATATACGGCCTTTTCTGGGGCGAGCCGTTCGATTTTCAAAGCCACGAGTTCCCGAATAGCGGCTTGTTCGATTCTGCCGGTCAGCCCAAACCGGCACTTCGCCTATTGCGAATGCTTCGCGAGGAATTCCTCGCTTGATCGGTTCATCTGAAGCTGCCGCGATACCCCGCGATTAAGCCCGGCAAAAGACCTGCAACACACGGCACCCTTTTGGCTGCACGAAGAGTTTTTGGCGGCGGCAAGAATTCAAGGGTTCACCGGAGCATCTTCGCCGGTTTTTGCGACGGAGGGTTCCCCGTGATGCCGGGACTGCGGCCCTTCTTCCGACGGCATCCCTTGGTGCCGCGTTAAGCGAGCAATCTCCCCCGCACCCTTCCACGCGACATAAAACATAAGTCCGGCATACCAGGCTAGCGAGCTGATAATCACAAGCTGCCAAAAGGTGAGCCAAAGAATGGGAACTTCCGAAACAGCTAGTAGAGGATCCATAGGAGCTTACCTTGATCAATGGCAAAAAAACGATTTTTTTACCGGGGTCCTCAGGGATTCGCTCCTTAAGAGGAGTCGTTTGGCGGAATGGGGGCTTTGCGGAACCGCTGCCAGAAGTTCTCTGCAAAGGAGCCGAGGAGCATCCCCCCGCCCGCGAATACAAACGAGGAGAGTCCGGCGATTTCCGGGGCAATTTGCCACGCTGAATTTTTGGGCACCGAGGCATTAATGATGACGAAAGCCAAGGGGCCTATTGCCCCGAGGGTCAATGCCGTCAGCGCTCCGAAACGAGTTGCGTGACGCCAATACAATCCTGCCACCAATAGGGTGAACACACTGGCCAAATAGATGTTGCCGGTGACGGCTAAGTAATCCCACGCTGTGCCGGGCAACTCGTACCATAGACCGTACACCAAAAGGAACACTCCGATGGCCAGCACCAAGGAGCGAATGATCAGGAGGCGAAGCGTCGGCGACGGCGGGCGCCGCAAGCACGGCATGAGCAAATCATTGTAAATGACGGTGGCCCAGGTGACTAAGTAGCCGCTATCGGTGGACATTTCCGCGGCTAGCATCGCCGCGATAACGATTCCGACTAATCCGGCCGGCAACACTTGGTGTAGATAGCTGGGCATGGCTGCCATGCCCTCTATGCCAGGCGGCAATCCCCCCTTCTGATAATAGAAAGCGAAGGCGGCCGCTCCCCATAGCCCCGGCAAGGCGAATCGCCCGACAAAATAGAAGGCCGTTCGGCGGTAGATTGTACGAGCCGTGCGGGGGCTCTTGGCACTCAGAACCCGGGTGATCGTGGTTTGCCAGGTAGTCACGATCGCGATAGCGAGAATCGCCTGCCATACAACCCATCGCCAACCGAGTCCGCCGCGTCCCACCGGATTAAAGGGGTTGCCGATGGTGAGCGGCGCGCTGGGCAGCGTGCTTTGCTCGATGCGGGTTTCTGAACTAGTGGCAACGTCAGTGGGCGGATCAGAACTCCCATGGGGCCCGGTCAACGACGGCGACTGATCGGCAGGCAACTTTTGGCCCGAAGGTGCCTTCAAACAAAGCCCGCTTGCCGTAACTGCGACGAATTGTACGGTGCCTGACCCGCTTCCCGGGAAGCCGGGGAAGCTCCCCGGGGTCAAGGATTTTTCCTGGAGGGGCCATTCGGCTTTCTGAGTTTCCATGGACCGGGGGAAATCGTTCGGTGTGTGGAAACTGTCGACTCCCAGCATATCCCGGCGGTTAAAGGGGGGTGATTCTGTGAGGGCATAGTAAATTGATCCGTTTGGAATATCCCGGCGGTTAAAGGGGGGTGATTCGATCCGTTGAGGGCCACTTGCCACCGGGGTTGCCTGCATCCTCTGACGATGCGCCTTTTCAAGGATTTCGACCAGATTGCTCCAGCCAATATCGCTCAAGACGAGGATGCTGGTGATCACAATCCCCAGCCCCATGACAAGGAACTGCAGGTAATCCGTCACAAGAACCGAAAGCATTCCCCCGAGGACCGTGTAGAGAAGCACAATCAGCAGTAAGGCGGTCATTGTCCACTCAAGATATTCCGGGGGCATGCCCGTGACATGCACGAGGAATTCGCCGCCGAGTCGGAGAAAAATTCCCATGTTCAGCAGGCCGCCCAGGATCACCACGAGACCGGCGAGCCACCGCACCGATTTGCCGAATCGCTTTTCGAATAACTCGGGAATGGTCATCACCCCAGCTTCGCGAAGTGGCCCGATTACAAAGCCGGTCCAACCCACAATGAACATCGCGGCGGCGATCAGCAGACCCGGCGTGGCCCCCGCAAATCCGTGTTCAAAGCCCATTTGGGCCGTGTACATGATCGTGACGATTCCCACCTCGGTAGCTGCCAAGGAAGCCACTCCGAGATTGATATCCATCTGTCGCCCGGCGATGGCGAAATCTTCGACCCCGCGAACGAATCGTTTCATCCACACCCCGGCGATCACACATCCTATCAAATAAACTGCGATGACCGCCCAGTCCACCGGATGAAGCAACATAGGCGAAGAATCCTTTGTTCAGCGAAAAAATCCCTCTCACTTACCGATGACGGTCGCCGCAATTTCCTGTTCCGGCATTTCGGCGTGTTGAAGCGGTGTGATGAGCATTTTCACCGAGGGCATCTTCACCCATGTGTCGGAAGATGCTGTAAGTCCCCGCGTTCTTTGCGGCAAATCGGTGCAGCTATTTCTCGGGCATGCGGCCGAAATTCCCTTTTTCTTTCATTCCCTTTTCAGTCTATCTCCGGT
>CAKZMM010000170.1 GCA_937128505.1 uncultured Thermogutta sp. | reverse complement strand
TTAGTTTTCATAGGAAGCTGGAGGATCGGGCGGCGTCCAAAGACTTCGAACCGTTCCGAGGGATGAACGGAGGTTTCATTTTCCTGACCCGAGGTAAAAAGCGAGCCAAATCTCGCTATTCTCCTAGGATTCTAACTATCGAAAGGCTCTAACCTAAAAAAATGTGCCCAACAATTAGGTAAATAAGAATCTTTGCGGGCACCACCCCTTTTCGGGTTGAGTTCTCGCTGCGCGGGCAATCGGCGATCTTTCCCACAAATGGCGGCAAGTTCTCGTAGCAGGCCAGAGCCTTGTCCCGATTTAGAACACGCATCTGAGCGATTCTGGCGGTACTATTCTCCTTTTCGCGCGGGCAGAGTCCTGCTTGCTGAAAAGCTGAAGAATAGCCGGGGCAACAACGCACCAAACAATCGGTAAATTTCGGAGAGCTTACCTTTTGGGAATCAGCGAAAATTTCCCCTTCGGAGAGAGCTTTTTTAAAAATGTCAACTGCGTTAGAATTAATTGTCACGTGAAAAGTCTACTCAGAGATTCTCGGGATTTGGAAGAAAGCAAGTTATAAGCGGACGCAATTGAGGGTCGACAAGCTTAACCCTCTGGTTTTCGAGCTCTGATTGCGACCACTCTCTTAACCGCAACGTTTTGATCTTCTTGATGTTCAGCCTGGGAAATCTATCCCGTAGCCGATGAAAAGTACGAGCAAAGACGCCGGTCACCGTCGGGAGCGTTGCCCGGTCTCAAAGTGGGTTACTGTGCGATCTACCACTACTCTCGATTTGCCAATGGGAAAGCGATTAACGAGATCATAGCAGCTTTGAGACAACTTTTATCGGTTCTGCGGCCCTAAAGAATCGGCACTCGTGCGCTTTTACGCCAATAAAGAGTTCGCAGTTGCACAGCTTGTATTTGAGGAAGTCGCTCGCCCCCAAAAGCGAACTTGTTTAACTTGATTCGGTTAGAAGATCTTTAACAGGCAATCGGCCGAGGAAGTCGGGTCTTTCACTCCATAATTACCGGATCGTTTCGTGCGTGCCCCAGGAGTCGATATACCCGAAATCCGAGAAGTGGCTGGCTTCGGCCGCCGTGGTGTGGCAGAAAAAGATACACGAATCCGGTTGCAATTCACCAAAAATTTGGCATCATGATAGATACAATACAGACTTGTTGGATGCCTTTTAATCGTTCTAGGTGCTCCCAACCGCTTCGACTATGAAGTTGGCAATCGCAGGAAAAGGCGGTGTGGGTAAGACGACCGTCGCGGCGGCGTTCGCAAAATGCCGAGCGATGGAAGGTCATCCTATAGTGGCTGTCGATGCTGATCCCGATGGAAATCTCCCGGCTGCTCTTGGCATCCCTTCAAATATGCTTCCCACACCGATTTCGGCGCTCAAAGAGCTGATCCGGCAACGCACAGGCGTCGATGAAACGGCGGGACTCGTCTTTCGCCTCAATCCAAAGGTCGACGATCTTCCGGATCGCTTTTCGGTTCTTTGCGACGGCGTTCGTCTTCTCATTCTTGGTACGGTCGAAACCGCAGGCAAAGGGTGTCTTTGTCCGGAGAATGCCGTTCTGAAAGCCCTGCTTCAACATCTGCTGTTGCGTGTGCCCGATGACGTGATCCTCGATATGGAAGCGGGGCTGGAGCACCTGGGGCGTGGCTCCGCTGCCGGTATGGATGCCATGTTGGTTGTGGTGGAGCCGGGCCTGCGGAGCGTCCAAACCGCCAAGCGAATTGCCGAGCTGGGGCACCAAATCGGCCTAAAGCGCGTCTGGGCAATCGCCAACAAGATTCGCGAACAATGCGAGCTCCGTGTGCTGGAAGAGGCTTTGAGCCCGGTACCGATCGTCGCGCATTTGCCTTTTTATGAAGAGCTCCAACTCCAAGATCTGGCTGGCAAAGGGATAACGGTCTTGCCGCGCTCGGAAAGCACAGGCGGGTTCGATCGCCGAGTTTGGGAAATGCTTGATGCGATTTGTACTCGGCTCAATCCCGCGATTGCCCAAAGCTAAAGACAAAAAATACGCTTGGGGAGTTTAGAGCGTTAGAAAGAAAGAGCAAGAGAAAGAGAGTAAGAGAAAAACGGAAGCAGATGGGCATTCAGCCTGTAAAAGTGCGGGGTGAAGTTTGCCGCGATTTGCACGAAACTCCCCATTGGGGCGAAACCGCGATTTTTCCGAGCAATCTTCAAGGAGGATACAAGAAGACGGCGTGTTCGAATACTCGCGGCATTCATTGAATGAGACGTTCATGCGGAAGTGATCGTGTAAAACCCGCGTGGGATGTCACGGATGCTGATATGTATAGAAAGGTGTTTAGCCAATAGAGAGTTGTTTAGCTTCAGTAGCCTTGGGGTCATAGCTTTCCGCAAAACTGTAAACTGAAGCCGATTCGGAGATCGTATTTTAGAAGCCTCGATGATTCTCATCGGCTCCGCAGAGCAGGGTGGAGCGGAAATCGTGTGTTAAAATCCAGGGGGAATTTAGCGAGCTACTCCATCATCGCGAGTCTATGTATTCATCCATCGCTGGGCATTTATTAGGAGGAGATTTCCATGATTGACCGTCCCAGGAAGGTAAGCGGCCAGGTCCGGTCGATAGACCCCGCGGCGCTAGAGATGATCGCACGAGCAGAGCAGATTGGTGCAAAAACGCCGTGGGACAGACTCGAGGAACAGCAACCGCAATGCGGCTTCGGCACTCTCGGGCTGTGTTGCCGTAATTGCTTCATGGGGCCATGCCGGATCGATCCTTTCGGTGAAGGGGTTCAGGAGGGAATTTGCGGAGCCAATGCCGACATCATCATAGCCCGAAATTTGGTGCGACACATTTGCACGGGCACTTCGGCGCATTCGGACCATGCCCGTGATGTCGTCCATGCCCTCCGACTGGCTGCCGAGGGTAAATCGGACGCTTACTCCATTCGAGGAAAGCGGAAGCTGCTGCGGTTAGCCGAGGAATATGGAATACCGGTGGATCATCGCCCGCTTAATGAAATCGCGAAAGATCTTGCCGATTTCTTGCTCGCAGAGTTTGGAAAGCAAGAAGGCTATTTGATGAACGTAGCTCGGGCTCCGGAGCAGCAACGTAAAAATTGGGAGCGAGCCGGAAGTACGCCGCGGGGAGTGGACCGCGAAGTGGTCACCGGTCTGCACATGACTCATATGGGGAGCGACAACGAAGCGGAGCATCTACTCTTGGCCGCTGCCCGGGTGGCCTTGGCGGATGGCTGGGGCGGATCCATGATCGCCACAGATGTGTCCGACATTCTCTTCGGGGAACCCTCGCCGCTACGTTCTCGAGCAAACCTCGGGGTCATCCGACCCGATGAGGTCAATATCGTTGTTCACGGGCATGAGCCCACGCTTTCCGACGTGGTCGTGGCCGCTGCCCAGGACCCCGAGCTGATCGAGTATGCTCGGCAGAAGGGCGCTAAGGGGATTAATTTGGCGGGAATTTGCTGCACCGCGAATGAAATTCTCATGCGACACGGCGTGCCGATCGCCGGGAATTTCTTGCACCAAGAGTTGGCGATGATGACTGGGGCAGTGGAGCTCATGTTGGTAGATATTCAGTGTGTCTTCCCCGCCTTAGCAGAGCTCCAAAAGTGCTTCCACACTAAGGTGGTTGCGACTAGTCTCAAAGCAAAATTCCCTGGGGTAACTCACATCGAATTTCATGAGGAGAATGCCCTCGAAATCGCAAAACGAATTGTTCGGCTGGCGATCGACAATTTTCCAAATCGTGATCCAAATCTCGTCAATATTCCACGATATCAGCAGGGGTTAATCGCGGGCTTTACCACCGAGGTGGTGTATCAGATTTTGGGTGGGCGTTACCGCCCGAGCTATCGGCCGTTGAACGACGGCATTCAATCGGGGCGTCTGCGGGGCGTGGCAGGGGTAGTGGGATGCAATAACCCTAAGTTCCCGCAGGATGCCTCGCATTTGACCATGGTCCGGGAATTAATTGCCAACGACGTGCTTGTCGTTCAAACCGGATGCGGCGCGATTGCTTGCGGCAAGGCAGGTCTCCTCGCACCCGAGGCGGCTAAGCAGTATGCAGGCAAAGGACTCCAGGAAATTTGCGAGGCGGTTGGCATTCCGCCCGTGCTGCATCTGGGAAGTTGCGTGGACAATACGCGAATCCTCACGGCGTGCGCCGCGATGGTGGCCGAGGGCGGCATCGGCGATTCATTCGATAAGCTGCCGGTGGCCGGGGCGGCACCGGAATGGATGAGCGAAAAGGCCATAGCCATCGGGATGTATTTCGTGGCAAGTGGTATCTCTGTGGTCATCGGTCAGCCACTCCCCGTAAAAGGGAGCAAATTTGTGGTAGACATGTTGACCCGGGGATTGGAAAAGCACTTCGGGGCCACGTGGTGGTTTGAGCCCGACCCAATTAAGGCCGCTCATTGGATGATTGACTGCATTGATCGGAAGCGGGTAGCCCTGGGATTGCCGCCACCCATGTATCCGGTCCCTTATCAGCCCAAGACGGTTGGGGAGCCGATTGTAACGCACGTGGCCGCGGTGGGAGAGGCGCTTGCCGCCGTCGGAACTTGCCCTGGACCGAATGCCCGCACTCCTGAACCCGACTGAGATGCGAATCTCGGGTTGATAGGCTCGCTTTACTTTGGAAGAGTTTAGTACGCTGCTATGGGCTCCGAGCGATTGCCGAGAAATAAGTGCATATCCCGCAAGAGAACACCGGATCAATGCGGTCATTACGCGGAAGATTTTTGCTGAAGTTGCCAAAAATGATGGTTTTACTCTTCGGCACCAAATCCGTAAGTTGGAGGAGCTCATTGGGCCATCGGCCGCTCATTTCTTGGATTTGTCGCTTTGTTTCATGATGTGCAAATAGGTTCAGTCACTAGAAAAGATTCGGTGTAACGGATCCGGCGGAACTTCCTGGGTTCATGCAGCGTGTGCGCGGGTAAACAATCATATGTATCTTTTATTATCTGGAGACTTGTTTCTGTAGAGTGTAGGAGGGAAGGTCGCCGGCATGTCAACTGTGTTTCTTGCGCGTTACTCATTCGAACAAGTTGAATCGTCCTTGACCAACGAATAGAAAACTTCTTCGGGTGGCCCTGGCGGTCGTCCGGGGTGAGAAGGATTCAAAAACCTCACGGAGAGATCGGGTTTCTTAGCCCGCCCGCTGGGGAGAGACAAATAGACAAAGCTTCACGGCCGCGCGGCAGAGGGAAATCAAAGAACAAAGGGCTCAGTCATGCAGCGGGTTTTTGTTGCGATAAGTCGGTGCCTGGCGTGCCGGGCATGTCAGTTGGCTTGCGCGGAAGTTCATTCGGAGTTGGAAGATTTCCATGAAGCGCTGGCTGCCGGCTTGGCCGCGCCGCGGATTTATATCGAATGGGCAGATGGAGTGGCGGTTCCCATGCATTGCCGCCAATGCGAAGATGCCCCGTGTGTGGCGGTTTGCCGCTCAGGGGCCTTATCGCAAGCCGGTCCCGACGAGCCGGTGCTGGTCGATATCAGCAAGTGTGGTGGCTGCGGCTTTTGCGTGGAGGCTTGCCCTTATGGGTTGGTTCGGTTAGCCGAGCGGCCGGCGGCTCCGGGTCAGAAACCGCGGCGTGTCGTGCTCAAATGCGATCTGTGTGAAGAACGCCAGCAAAAGGGGCTTCTTCCCGCTTGTGTTGAAGCATGCCCGGTGGGGGCACTCCTTCTCGAGGAAATCTTCACACGTCAGAATCCATAGCTCCGCCAAAGGAGCTTTTTTGTACGCCCAAATGGAAGAATGATTTGGATGAATTAACCACCGGCTGGTGGTGCCGACAATCGATTTTTATCGATCCGCATCCAAGTTCTAAGCGTTGTCGGAGGGAAGTGGGACCTAGATCAAAAAAGCTTAATCCCTAATGGGGTGCGGTAAGTAGAATGACCACGGCAATAGACGGATTGTGTGAGGTTGAAGAGTTCATTTACGGCGCCTGGTCGTGAATCTTGGGGAAGGATGTTGCACGGGTGCTTGCTGCGCTAATCGGTGCATCGGCCATCGATGAGATAATAGCTTCGGAAAGAAAAGCTTCGGAAAGGATAGAAAGCGTCTCCAAAGATAAAAGATAAGTGTACAGGAATAAATCCGAGCCACCGAGAGCCCATTGTATTCCGCCTCTTGGAAAGGCATGAACGCGTTGACGGGAGGCGTTCTCGCAGAGCGAGATTTGGGCGTTTTGGAAAGGCATGTACACGTTCATAGGAGGGGCTCGTGCAGAGTGAGATTAATCCAGGGCGACATTAATTCCGCCGAGGTGAGCTTCTTCCGCTCGGCTGGAAGGCAAAGATTACATTTCGCATTCGGCCGGCTTAGAAGGGGGTTTTCATGAGCTTTTCGGAAGACACTCAACGTTCAGATACCACACGTCAGTGCGTGGACTGCGGGGCGAGTCTGCCGAGCCAAAAGATCAAGGACGCAGTCCTTCGCCGGGGAGGCGAAAAGACACAGGCTTTGGCCACATCGCCGGATCTTTGTCCCCAGTGTAAACGTCGGCGACTTGCGGCAGAATTGGCACAGGAAGCAAAAGGCCAAGCTTTAGGTTCTTAGGAACAACCTTAGATCGGCGCTATGAATATGAATCAATCGGCGTTATGAAGTAGCGGTAACCGGGCTAAGGGGTGCGCCGGATGCAATAGCCAAAAAGGGCAAAGAATTGCTGTAGTGCGGAAAAACCCTTGCCTAACGGGAGAGTGTAATCGAATGTCGGGGGGAGGGCCTAATTGGGTTTTTCGACGTAAGGGTCATTTCTTCACGCCGATCTTCCGCGTAACTGATGATCGCAAGGAGGGTCGCAGCGGACGCCCGGAAAAAGTAATTGATAATTGCTTGGAAGAATCTGAAAGAATGGGGGACTTACCCCCTCGTTCGTTTAGTGCACATCCGTCGTTTGAGAGGGATTGTCCGATGCTCTTCGGCAGAGCCTCACGCGACGATACCCGGATGGTATTCTCGAAAATAGTGGCATCGTCAGAAACACTCGGGCAGCATTGGGGACGCGATTTTCGCAAGTTTGTGGGAAAATACAAATCTGCGGAAACATACAAAACATACATCGGGGTACTCCGGCGTAGGTGCAGACAATTCGGCATTGTTACAGTGGGATAGACATCGTACGGAGATTTTCAACGGGGTTGAGCCATGTCCAAGCTGGTATTTACCCGGGTCATTCGTGGAGCTCATCGCTGGGTTGAGCAAGCGGAGGCCGCGTTGAATCAGGCGTTGGCCGAACACGGTCCGAATAAACCGGTGGGGTGGGGAAGTCAAACGGCGTATTACCTGCCGATGTCGTACGCCCTGATGGGATTGGAGGTGAAGACGCTGGGTGATCTGCGGGAGCAAGTGGCTCATGCTCGCGAGCTGCTTCGCCCAGAGCCTTCCGAGGATCTATGGCTACCGTACTTAGGAGACGGGCTAGATGCAGGGGCAGCCACCCTACTAGCGCAAGAGGCTCTCGCGGCTCTTCGCAGTGTAAATGGGCATCAAATGCCCCCCGGATGGCAGGGGTTCATTTCCGACACAATCATGCGGGAATTGGGGATTCAGCTTGTCGACGGTCGGATGCCGGGTTTTGCCCTGATCTTGGGGCCTGCGCCCAGCACGGAAAATGCGGTTAAGGTGGTGCGGGAGCTTCAAGAGAGAAATATTCTGACGTTTTTGGTCGCCAATCGCGACGGTAAGACCATGCGGGAGCAAATGATCGAAGGAGGGATCTTGCATGAAGACTCCCCGCTCGAGGAATGCTGGGATCTGTACGTGGTACCAGTGGGCCCCGATTCGTTGGATGGCATCTATGTACTGAATTGGTCCATTCGTAGTGCGCTTACCTTTGGAGGGCACAAGCGTGGGGAATCCCGTAAGTGCCTCGACTATACTAAGCGGCGGATCCATGCCTTTGGAATCACATTCGGGGAGATTCCCGACGATTGGTACGCGATGGGGGCAGGCGCCATCTTGATGGGCTACCCGGTGATTTCCGATTCTCCCACGACGCCGGAGATCCGTCCGACGGGCGTTACCGTTCGAGAAGAATTGGTCGTGGAAACGGACTACGACAAGCTGGTGCCGACGTGTATCGATACCCGTGCCGTACGGGTTCGTGTTGAAAAAATCGATATCCCGGTGGGTTATGCCGCAGCGTATGAAGGAGAACGAGTCCGAAAGGACGATATGCACGTTCAATTCGGCTACAAATATTCGGAAGCGGTGGAATATGCCCACATGGTTGACCCGTCGGCCATACAAGACGGACAGATCGAAGTGGAAGGTCCCGATATCGATTCGGTCGAGCCTGGGGGCGCGATGCCGCTCGGGATTGAGGTGCTGATTGCCGGGCGAAAGATGCAGCGCGATTTCGAAGGGATCATGGAGCGGCAAATCCATCGATGGCTGAGCCACGCCATGGGCTTCATGCATACGGGTCAACGAGATCAGATTTGGTGCCGAATCAGCAAGAAAGCATTTGATGCCGGGTTCCGCTTGCGGCATATCGGCACAATCCTTCATGCCAAGCTTCACGACGAATACAGCGGGATTGTCGATAAAGTCGCCGTAAAGATCACCACAGCACCCGAGAAAGTGGCTGCCCTGGTGGCTGAAGGACGGAAGGCTTTCCGGTATCGCGACGAGCGAATCGCTGGTATGACGGACGAATCGGTAGATGTCTTCTACAGTTGCACCATTTGCCAGAGCTACGCGCCGAACCACGTCTGCGTGATTACGCCGCAGCGATTGGGTCTTTGTGGCGCTTATAACTGGCTGGACGGTCGGGCCAACTACGAGATCAATCCCACCGGCCCCAATCAACCGATTCCAAAGGGCCGCACGATCGATTCAGTCAAAGGCGAATGGGAAGGGGTGAACAAGTTCGTGTATGAACGATCCAATAGAAATGTGGAAAGATTTTGTGCTTACAGTCTGCTTGAGGCCCCGATGACGAGCTGCGGGTGCTTCGAATGCATTGTGGCGATTTTGCCGCTGGCCAATGGGGTGATGGTGGTCAATCGCGAATACCAAGGTGTTACCCCTTCAGGGATGAGCTTTGGTGAGCTTGCTTCGGTGACAGGCGGTGGGGCGCAAACACCGGGATTTTTAGGCGTTGGGCGGCTTTACCTCACCAGCCCGAAGTTTATTTCTGCCGATGGTGGGATTCGCCGCGTCGTCTGGATGCCGCGCGACCTGAAAGAGGACATTCGCGACCGCTTGGTCAAGGAAGCAGAACGGCTCGGCGACCCGGATCTATTTGACAAGATCGCCACCGAGCAGGATGCTACCACCGAGGAGGAGGTTGCCGAATTTTGCGCTCGAGTGGGTCACCCGGCTTCAAATCTCCCCCCTCTCATTTAAGAGTGGGAAAACCAAGCCCTATCGCGTAATCAGAAGCCAAAATCGCAGGTGCGGGGAAAGTTAAACGGATACGCGAAGGAATTTGATTTCTAAGGCAGGTGTTGCACTGTTGAAGGCGCTTTCATCTCATGGTTCAGCATTTCTCGCGGAGATTAATTTAGCGATCCAGCGATTAATGGAGAAATCCGGCAAGCTGCGGGAAAGTTTTTAACCCGCATTGAAAACTGCGAGAATCGAGTTGGCACAAGCCATAGCATCTGAAACCCATCGTCGGGAGGGCCTAGGCCATGCCGCTTACTGGGTTGGAAATTTATAAGCATCTACCCAAGACGAACTGCAAAGATTGCGGTTTCCCCACATGCTTGGCATTCGCCATGAAAATGGCGGCAGGGCAGATTGCATTGGAGAAATGTCCGCATGTCAGCCCGGAAGGTCGGGCTGCCTTGGAGTCCGCCTCTCGTCCACCGATTCAATTGGTGGAAATCGGTTCGGGAGAAAACCAGATTAAGATCGGTAACGAGACGCAACTATTCCGCCATGAGGAGAAGTTTCATCGTCCCACTGCGGTGGCTATTCGATTGGATGACACGCTTGATGATGCCACTTTCGCCCAACGTGCGGGTGATATCGGCCAATTGGTCTTCGAGCGGGTAGGAACGCGGGTCCGTGTGAACATGGTGGCTGTGGACAATCAGTCCCAAGATGCAGGCCGTCTTGCGTGGGCAGTTCAAACGGCAGCGGAACGATCTGGTTTGCCCTGCATGGTGATTTCCGCGAAAGCAGCCCATTTGGATCGCGCGGCGGAAGTTCTATCAGGACAGAGGCCGCTGCTTTATGTTTCGGACCCGAGCGAAGCCCTTAACGCAGCGGCAGTAGCCAAGGCCCGTCAATGCCCACTTGCGATCCGGGCGGATGGCTTGGAGGCATTGGCCGAGCTTACTCCGAAGATTCAAGCCGCCGGGGTTGAGCAGATTGTGCTGGCCCCAGGTACCCGGGGCTTAAAAGCAACATTGGATGCGCTGACGCGAATTCGGCGCTTGGCTTTGAAAGGATTCCGGCGGTTGGGTTACCCGGCTTTGGCGTTTGCGGTCGACGGTAGTCCGTATCTGCAAATGATCCAGGCATGCACTTACGTCGCAAAGTACGCGGCAATTGTGATTCTGGATACTTTGGACCGGGCTTTAATTCTGCCAGTGTTGGCCACGCGACAAGATATTTACACCGACCCGCAGAAGCCTGTGGCCGTCGAGCCGAAATTATATGAAGTGGGTGAGCCCGGTCCGAATTCCCCCGTACTCGTGACGACCAACTTTTCGCTGACCTACTATTCGGTGGAAGGCGAGGTGGAAGCCAGCCGCGTACCCGCGTACATCCTGTCGGTGGATACGGAAGGGACCTCCGTGCTTACTGCGTGGGCCTCGGACAAGTTCAATCCGGAGACGATCGCCAAAGCCCTTCACAATTTCCGAGTGGAAGAACGGGTAAAGCATCGAAGACTTGTGATTCCGGGGTTGGTGGCGGTGCTTTCGGCCGGCATCGAGGATGAATCGGGCTGGACGGTGCAGGTAGGTCCGAAGGAAGCCTCGGGAATTCCCAATTTCCTAAAGACTCAGTGGCAGAATCCCCTGACCTAAGAAAAGGTGTGTTAGGGAGCCAAAACACTTAATTGCCACGAGGGTTTCATGACGCAGAGTTTTCGCGTTCGCTTTCTGCCCGAGGATAAGACCGTTCAGGTCCTGGAGGAAACATCGCTCTTACGGGCCGCTCAAGAAGCCGACGTCTACGTGGGGGCAATTTGCGGCGGAGAAGGCGTTTGTGGCAAATGCCGGATCATCATCCGCGAAGGGGAGGTCTTCGGAGAATCCACCGAGTATTTGACACGCGATGAAATTCGCCGGGGCTACGTGTTGGCCTGCCAAGTGGTGCCGCGGACAGACCTTGTGGTTGAGGTACCACCGGAATCGCGCTTAGTGGGCTATGAAGGAATCGGGCGGGATAGCGAAAGATTTCGAGACTTTGTTTTTCGACCTGAGGAACTAGTCCCGCGGGATCTGTGTCCCTTAGTGCAAAAGTACTACCTGCGACTTCCGGAACCGACCATCGACGATCCCACGCCGGATTTGGAGCGGCTTCTAGCCGCCGTGGCCCGACAATGCCCTGGTCCCCTTCAAATGGGGCTGAAAGTGATCCGCGACTTGCCGCGACAATTGAGGCACTGTCAGAAACGGCGGCGAGGTTCTAAATGGTTTTGGCATGGTGCGGTCACGGCTACCGTAGCTCTTCGGGGGGCTGTTCACGAAGTGCTGGCCGTGGAAGCAGAGGATAATTCACGGCGTAGTTTTGGACTGGCCCTCGACATTGGGACGACAACAGTCGTCGCCCACTTGGTCGATCTGAACACCGGAAAAACCGTTGAAGCAGCCGCCAAATACAATTCTCAACTCGAGTATGGGGCAGATGTTATCAGCCGCATCAATTTCGCCCGACAACCGCAAGGGGCCGAGAGGCTCCATGAGGCCATCATCCACGATGTGGAAGTTCTAATTGACGACCTGGTGGCACGCACCCATGTGGGTCGGGGGGATATTGAATGTGTCGTGGCAGCCGGCAACACGACGATGTTGCACTTGCTCTTGGGCCTTGAGACCGATTTGATTCGGATGGCGCCGTTTGTTCCCGTGGCAGGTTCCCCTCCACCAATCCGGGCGGCAGAGGTTGGCATTCGAATCCATCCGCGCGGGCTTTTGTACGTGTTGCCGATGGTAGGGAGCTTCGTGGGGGGAGACATTACCGCAGGGATTTTGGTTGCGGGCATTCATAAAAGGGAAGAGCTTTCGCTTTTGTTGGATATCGGCACTAACGGCGAGGTTGTATTGGGATCGCAGGAGTTCCTGATGGCGTGCTCGGCTTCGGCCGGTCCGGCTTTCGAGGGCGGTTCGGTGACTTGCGGGATGCGGGCTACCGCCGGCGCCATTGACAGCGTACGCATCGGGTCCCCGCGATTTATGATTCGCGTAACAACGATTGAGGACGCAGCGCCGGTTGGTATATGCGGAACGGGCCTCATCGACCTTTTGGCAGAACTTTTTTTGGCCGGGTTGATCGATCGCAATGGGCATTTCCAGGTGCACTTAGCACCGGAGCGATTTCGGAAAAACCCGCTCGATGGTCGGCCGGAGTTTTGCTTGATTTCCGGCAGAGAGGTGGGAAGTCCGCGTGATGTGATTCTGCGACAGTGCGACATCGAAAATCTGATACGTACCAAAGCTTCCATATACGCGGCGATTGATTCCCTGGTGACCGGCGTGGGGGTCAGTTACGCCGATATTCACCACGTGTTCATAGCTGGTGCATTCGGTAACCGTTTGGATGTCGAGAACTGTATCACCATTGGACTTTTGCCGGACATGCCCCCGGAGAAAATCCATTTCATTGGTAATAGCTCGGTTTCGGGGGCGAAGAAAGTTATGCTGAGCCAAGCTCAATACCAGGAGGCACAGCAGATTCGGGAGCGGATCACTTACCGCGAACTCATGGTCGATCCGAACTATATGGAAAAATTTACGTCGGCGTGCTTCTTACCCCACACGGATGTCCAACGGTTTCCGCGGGTCCTCGCGCGATTCAAGGAACGCTCAGGGCGAGAGCATCCCTCATTTGTGCGTTAAAGCAATCGTTGCGGATCGCTTGATACGCTGCATTTCGACGGGAGTGATGGTAAGCCTCACGGAGGGTAATTACCGCGAGAAGAGCAGTCACGCCTCATTCTTAGAGCATGATGCAAGAGTCGAGCCATCGGCCAAAGTTATCGCTGGCATTGGCGGGTAAAGGTGGGACGGGAAAGACCACCCTTGCTGCCCTCATTGTTCGGGCTTTGAGAGAGTTGGGATTACGTCCCATTTTAGCCGTCGATGCGGATCCCAATTCGAATTTAGCGACGTTTCTGGGGGTTCCAGAAGGCCGGCCCTTGGCCGAAATCCGAGAGCTTGGCTCTTCCCCGGAGGGCTCACCCGCCAGTGGGGTAGGGAGATCTCGCCTTGTTGAAGACGAGATTCAGCGGGCGATTAGCGAGGGCACCGGATTCGATGTGATCACCATGGGTCGGCCGGAAGGGCCACGCTGCTATTGTTATGTGAACCATTTGTTACGGCGATCCTTGGATGATTTGGCGCGAAGTTATCAGGCCGTGGTAATCGACAATGAAGCCGGGATGGAACATCTTTCGCGTCGCACAACGAATGATGTGGATTTTTTGATGGCGGTAGCCAACCCGACGCTACCCTCGCTTCGGGCAGTGGAGCGCATCGCGGAACTAGCCCGATCGCTTCCGATCCGGATCGGCCAGCAAGTGATGGTAATCAATCGTGCGGGAGAGGCCAACGTTCACCCGCAAGTCGAAGAAAAAATGAAGCAGCTGGGGCTGAAATGTTTGGCTGAGATTCCTAACGATCCGCTTATTGAAGAAGCGGGAACGAGCGGGCAAAGTGTTTTCGAAGTCACCGAGAGTTGTTCGGCCTATCGAGCAATCAAGAGCATGATCAGCCGCTTGGCGGAATGGACGCAGTCGCGATGAATCTTGCGGTTTTTCAAACCGAATTTCGGGCAGGATACCGAATTCCAAGCAGGATTTTGCTCACTTTACGGAGGCAAAACATGGCCAGGCGAATTTCCCGAAGAAGTTGGTTGCGTGATGCGGCAACCATCTTTGCTCTCCCGGCGATACTTCCTGCCCAAACGGTGAAAGGCTATCAAGCCAACGAGCGGCTGGGGGTGGCTTTGGTGGGTGTAGGAGGTCGCGGCAGCTGGTTTGTGGAAACGATCCCGCGGCTGGAAAAACTCGTCGCCTTGTGCGATGTGAATGGGCGGCGGATCACCGAAGCCTTCAACCGGTGGAAGGAATTAGCCGATCGCAGCTCGCAGGCCTCGGAACAGTGGCTACGTCGTGGGGGGGCGGAGTATCGCGCGCTTTTGGACCAGCCTCCCAAGATGTATCGTGATTTTCGTCAAATGCTTGAAGATTCAGGAGAAGCGATTGACGCCGTGGTGGTGGCCACCCCGGATCACACTCATGCGGTAGCTTCGGCCGCAGCGATTCGCGCGGGCAAACACGTGTTTTGTGAAAAGCCGCTCACGCGAACCGTTCACGAATCGCGGGCATTACGAGAGTTGGCCCGAAAGTACAAAGTTGCCACCGCCATGGGAAATCAAGGTACGTACAGTGGGGCATTTCGCCGTGCTTTGGAATTAATTCGGGATGGGGTTTTGGGCGAGATTTCGGAAGTCCATGTTTGGAACGATGCAGGTGGGGCAGACCGCCGCACACCGCCCGAAGGTGAACCCCCCATCCCCGGAGAGTTGGATTGGGATCTTTGGCTGGGGCCTGTGGCGTATCGGAAATTCCACCCTCAGTGGATGCAACGCAATCTATGGCGCGAATTCGGCACGGGCCAACTAGGAAACTGGGGCTCTCACACCGCCAATTTGGCGTTTATGGCACTGAAAGTCTACGAGTTATGGTCTGAAACGGAAACTCAAAAGCCACAAGTCATTCGGTGCACAGCTAAGACCTCGGGGCTCAATCGCCTCTCTTTCCCGAGGTGGGAAATCGTCGAATGGGAAATCCCTGCCCGGCGTGAATTTCCCCCCATCACAATCCGATGGTGGAATGGAGATTCTCCCGGGTTTCGAGATCTTGTTAAGCCGATCGTAGAGATGGCCCCCGAAAAGGACAGAAACCTCTGGCGATTCGCCGGGACACTCCTCGTAGGAACTGAAGGCACCATTCACACTACAGGTCACAACATGTGGTTTCAGTTGTTGCCGGCGGAGAAATTTTCCGCCGTTCAGCGGCAACGGCCGGAACGGTTCCCCGATTCGCGAGGACCGGAGCAGGATTGGTTTGCGGCTTGCCGCGGCGGTCCAGCTCCATGGTCCCAGTTCGACTATGCCGTTCCTCTCAACGAGTTTTTGATGCTGGGGAATATCGCGACACAATTCGAGGAAACCCTGGAGTATGATCCGCTGGCCAATAAAATCGTCAACCATCCCGAAGCCGATGCCCTCTTGCGATACGAGTATCGCGAAGGATGGGTTTTGTAACATGGGGCTTTTTTTGAGCTTAACCTCTCGGGTTCCAGGCAGCTTGCATTCGGAAGGAGTGGTATGATGGCCGTACCTGATGCTAAGGAAAAGTGGTCCGGTCGGGTGAATGAGATGACCATCGGGGCGACTCCCGACCAAGGGGGAACGAGGGGACGCACGGTCACGGTAGGGGGAGCATCGGGGATACCGTTCTTGGATTTCGATGGACAAATGCCCCATCCCCCGGCCATTGCCGTGGACGTTTTCGATCGACCGCCAATCCATTGGCCCCCACCCTTGGCCGAGGCTTATCGAGATGTTTGGGAAGATCCGGTGGCTTGGGCCCAACGGGCAAAAGATTTGGGGGCAGATCTCATCAACCTACGACTCATCAGTACTCATCCGGATGAGCAAGACCGGTCCCCGGAGCAAGCGGTCGAGACGGTGCGTGCCGTTTTGCAAGCGGTGGATTTGCCGCTGATTATTTGGGGATGCGGAGTTGCGGAAAAAGATCAGCGGGTCATGCCCCGGGTAGCAGAAGCCGCTCAGGGGGAAAATTGTCTTTTGGGCGCGGCCACCGAAACGGACTATCGAACTTTGTGTGCGGCTGCTCAGGCTTATGGTCATAAGCTGATCACCCTCGCCCCCTGCGACATCAACAAGCAAAAGCAGGTCAACATCCTGGCAAGCGATATGGGCTTTCCACTGACCGATATCGTAAATTATCCGACTACCGCCTCGCTCGGTTATGGGATGGAATACATTTATTCGATCTTGGAACGCATTCGGCTAGCCGCACTTTCCGGCGACAAGCTTGTGGCGCAACCGGTGCTGGTCGATCCCGGCTACGAAGCTTGGAGGGCCAAGGAAGCGAAAGCCGGCAGTGAGATGGCCGCGCAATGGGGCGAGTTGGCTGTCCGAGGACCAGCCTGGGAAGCTGCCACTGCGTGCAATCTGCTCCAAGGCGGGGCCGATATTTTGGTGCTCTGTCATCCGGTGGCAATAGCCGCGGTCCGGGAAGCTATCCGACTTCTGGTCAGCACATAGATATCGGTTCTTTTGCAACCTTGCGATTTTTGTTTTCTCCGATTCCGCCAGAAATCGCTATCATTGGAGGGTTGCCAGGATCAGACCGGCGAAAAAGGGGAGTACAGACGACTACCCGGAAGCTTCGGGAAAAGGAAGTTTTAAAAAAAGGGGACGAAGATCGTTTTTTCGTGCTCCTTCTCACGAGAGCCGCTCGCTTTGCGGTTCCCGATGGTTGCCGAAGGAAAGTCGATGATTAACGCCGCTTCCCATACCGGTGATCGTGTACCTACTGAGATTTCGGCATGCTGAGAATTGGCATATGTAGCAACAAGCAGAATCGCTTTGAAACAGGCGGAATCAGTTAAACAAATATTGGCTACCGTGGAAGGCACAATCGCAACAAGTGACCAAAATCGCGGACGCAACAAGATGCCGCTAGTCCGAACTTTACATTGAAACGATGCCGTCTTCCTGCTTCCGAAACATACGCTTACTTGCGGAAAGTTCTAAAGGCCCTTTTTGCACTCGTAGCGCTCTTTGGGCACCAGTTGGGTCAGGCAGCACCCGGGAGGATCGACAATGATCATCTTTAGCGAGCGAATCAACGGCATGTATCGTGATGTACGGAGGGCGATCAACGACAAGGATAAAACCGTTATTCAGGAGCTAGTTTGTTGCCAAGTAGCAGGCGGGGCTGATGTAATCGACATTAACCTGGGTCCTACCCGGGGAAATCCGGTGGAGAACTTCCTTTGGTTGGCGCAAACGGTAGCTGAAGTCACCGATAAACCGATCTCGCTCGATAGTGCCAAGCCCAACGTTCTGATCGAGGCGGTTCGGGGTGTTCGCGCCGCGATGCCCGATCGTCCGCTAGTGATCAACTCAAGTACTGCCACGCCTGAAGTCATGGGTCAACTAATTCCGTTGGCGGTTGAGACTGGCGCCAGCATCATCGGCCTGACCATGGACCAGGAAGGGGTTCCCGGCAATGTGGAAAAACGGGTGGAGTGTGGGGCCACGTTCTTGATGGCAGCATTGGAAGCCGGTTTAACCCCGAGCAGGGTCTATCTCGATCCCATCATCTTGCCGCTCAACGTAGCACCGAAGCAGCCCTGGAATGTCATGGAAGCGATCCGGCAATTGCGCGTAGTCAACGATCCGCCGCCGCACTTCATCATTGGGCTTTCGAATATCAGCCAAAAATGTCTCATGAATCGGCTGATTAATCGCACTTACTTGGTGATGTGTCTTGCGGCAGGGCTAGACGCAGCGATCATGGATGCGGGTGATCGCGATTTGGTGGAGGCAGCAGTAACGGCAGAAGTCCTGTTGGAGAAGCATCTTTATAGTGACGACTACTTAAAGGCGTGGCGATTGCAGAAAGGCTTGTAACCTTGAACATTCAAGGACGTAGCCATGGACGCCCGCGTTACCCGTTGTACGCTCTACCAATACCCCTATGCCTTTATCAACAAGCGGGGTGATCCGATAGTCATCGGCTTTCTGGAAGACAAGCATTGCCAGCCGCTTGTCGAAATGTATCTCGCGTACAAACCGCGGGGGTCATTCAGTGGGCTCCCTCCGCACCGGGATGAGGCATGCATCCGGTGGGTGCGGAACATGATTACCGAAGCCATCAACCTGGTAGCCCTCTCCTTTGCCGAAGGGGTGGTTGGTCACGTCGCTTTATTTCCAGAAAATGCCACGCGGGCAGAGCTGTTAGTGGTCGTGTCACCTCCATTTCAAAATACCGGAATTGGTACCGAGCTCGTTCGGTGCGCGATTCAGGTCGGGCAAGAGCTGGATTTTGAAGAGATCAATCTCACCCTTGATGCCACCAATTACCGTGGCCGACACGTTTTTCGCAAGTGTGGGTTCGATTATACGTCAACGTCCCAAGCGGGCCAGGTGGAGATGGCGGTCGACCTGAAAAGTTATCGCGACACCTTGAGCGTGAATGTTTCTGAGATTATGAATCGGAATGTACTGGCGATTCAGCCGGACCAACCTTGCCGGGAAGCATTGAAGATTTTCTTGGAGCGGCATGTGGGGTCGCTTCCCGTGGTGGACCGCGAACATAAACTCGTGGGGATTATTTCCAAAACAGACCTGCTCTTACCAGGCAGGCTTGAAAAGATTGTTAGCGATGTCTTCACCCGGGATGTCTTGGTGGTTCACGAAAATTGCCCGGTTGATAAAGTCATTCGGATGTTTCAGTCCCGGCGAATTCGGGCGATACCGGTGGTGGATCGGCACCGCCGACTGGTAGGGGTCGTCGGTCGGGAAGACATTTTGAACTATTATGCCCGCTGTCAAAGACCGTCGGTAAGCGGGAAGTAGAATCACATCCGCGGAGGATAGACAGCCGTATTGATATCGCTTATTGGGCCATAGAATTTCCTAACACGTCTACCACTGCCGCCGATTGAAGGCGGATTGTCGCCTACTTAGACTGTGATTGTTACCCACCGCGTTGACGGCCGTGCTTTGTCGCGAATGAGCACACACTCCGGCTATTAAACGCAGGTCTTAACTGGTGAACAAATAAATGTGATGGGGCTGCCGACGTGCCCAGATTCCGTTGACTAACTCTTTTAAGAGGAGGTTCACGCCATGCGTAAAGTACTCGCAGCCGTAGTGGTCTTAACCTGCCTCAACCTAATTTCCTTTAGCTTCGCCGAAAAAGGCTTCGCTCAAGAGCCGGAGCGGCAAGGGCCCCCACGAAACATCGTCCTGATTGGCTGGGATGGGGCGGGCCGCGCAAACATCCACGAATGTCTCGCACGGGGCGAGTTGCCCACTCTTAAACAGCTCAGTGAAGAGGGAGCACTGGTGGAGATTGACATCATTACCGGAGCTACTGATACCAAAGCTGGTTGGACACAAATTCTGACAGGTTACCATCCGGAAGTGACAGGCGTTTTCAGCAACAGCCGTTTCAAGGATGTACCGGAAGGCCTGAGTGTTTTCGAGCGTCTAAAGCAGCACTTTGGGCCGGAGTTTGCCTGTCTAGCAGTGATCGGCAAGTCGGGAAATGTCGGGGAGGTTCGCGCCCCGTTTAAGAGAAAGCTAACGGACCAAGAGGCTGAGGAGATTCTTGCCGCACAAAAGGAAGCACGTCGGGCAAGGCAAAAGGCGCAAGCCGCCGAAGGTCAGAAGCCGGCAGGGCAACCCCGATTACGTCCCCGGCAAATTCAGGGACAAGTCGTTGAGGAAGACGGCGTAAAGTTTCTTGTCTTTGGCGGATCTCCCTATTTTACGATGCATAAAGTGTGCGACGTTTGGGAGTTTGGTCTTGCCCTGGATGAGCGGGTAGGGACGCGGGCTATCGAAGTTTTGGAAAAGTACAAGGATCGCCCCTTCTTTTTCTTCATTCACTTTGCCGAAGTGGATAGTCAAGGGCATAAATACGGAGAGAATTCTGAGCAATACAAGGCGGCATTGATTTCGAACGATACATGGACCGGAAAAATTATCGCAAAACTCAAAGAATTAAGCCTGTATGAGCACACGCTGGTCTATGTCACGGCAGACCATGGATTCAACGAAGGAGCTACCGGGCACAGTTATGCGCCTTATGTCTTTCTGGCTACAAACGATCCGCTGGTGAAACGAGGGGGCATGCGGCAGGATATCGCACCGACCATTCTTGCCCGCTTTGGATTGGATTTGAGCAAATTTGAGCCCACCTTGGACGGCGAGCCGTTGACGCAACCGGCAACAAAGCCCGTACTGAAAGCCCCAGAAGCTCCGCCATCTCAGCGGCGTGCAGCCAGCAGGCCGCAAGGGCAAGGAGGCATTGAGGAGCGGCCACAGCGGCAGGCATCTCGAAGAGCTGATCAGCGTGAGACAGCTCAATCCACGGCTAATTGAGCCTCGAATCCTGTCCCTTCCGGTGCGGAAAACCTTTGGGCAAGCCTAGATAGCAGGCAGAATACTCGGATTGAAAGGCCGCGCACGCCCTGATGCGTCGGTTTTGCTCCCTCAAATTTGCATCTAAAGCCAGCTGTTAATACCGATATGATCGAGGCGATCGACTCCGCATCGACGGATCCCGCATAGATAGAGGGATTTCAACTTGGCAAGCTGCTCACGCGGAGCCGTGTAATGTTGTGTGTAATGTTGATTTTCTCAGGCGGCAGTTACGACCCCAATCGATGAAATCCTCTTTCGGGTTCTACCGCCAAGATTGTGTCGGGAATACAAGTGCCGACCTGCCTCGGAATTGGCTCAGCGTATTTTCGAATCGTAGCGTGCGAAACATAAAAGGCATACCCCCATACCCGTACCGGGTGCATGCCCCAGCAAACGCGGCTGCTAACGAACTTCGCAATAGTACTAGCAGCTACGGGTATTCGTCAGCTAAACGATTTTTCTCGAGCGAAACTCTTGTAAAGGATGGAAATTCCCATGACACAGTCGAACTTGCCCCATCAATTGGGGTGTTGTGGTAAAGGCGCCTGGAGCCTTTTTGCAGTGCTGGCACGATTCGCAAGCCGCGGTCGCAGCTCCTGGTGGAGGACCCACATGATCACGATCGCATACATCACAGGAGTTTTGGCCCTCGGCGGCGCACCCACAGCGAGCGCCGATACCACGCGACCAAACGTGCTTCTGATAATGGCCGACGATTTGAACAACTATTTGGGTTGTTACGGAGATCCCCGGGCCAAAACCCCTCATATCGATCGGCTGGCCGAGAAAGGGGTGCTCTTCGAGCATGCCTACTGCCAGTTCCCCCTTTGTGCGCCAAGCCGCAACTCTATGCTCACAGGGCTATACCCGAATAGCTCCGGGGTCCTCGTCAATGGAGTGGTTTTCCGACAGTTCATCCCTTCGCATATCAGTCTGCCACAGGCGTTTCGGCTTGCCGGTTATCTTCCGGTACGAATCGGAAAGCTCTACCACTATGGGGTTCCTCGCTCAATCGGCACCGATGGCAATGACGACCCCGCCTCTTGGGAGATTGAGATAAATCCTGCAGGTGTGGACCGGTTGGAAGAAGAACCTTTGATTTTCAGCTTAATTCCCGGGCAATTCGGAGGAACTTTGAGCTGGTATGCCTCTCCGAAAAGCGATCGTTATCACACCGACGGAATGATTGCCGACGAGGCAATTTGGATCCTCAGAAGATGTGCACAACGCAAAGAACGGCCGTTTTTCCTGGCTATTGGTTTCTTCCGACCCCATACGCCGTATGTCTCGCCGCAAAGTTATTTCGACCTTTATCCTCCGGAAAGCATGCCGTTAGTGACAGGGATTGAGGAGGATCTCAGCGACTTGCCATGGCCGGCCTTTTCTACCCGCCGCAAACAAGAAATTGAAATGAGTGACGATTTGCGCCGTCAATGTGCCCAAGCTTACTACGCAAGTATCAGTTTTATGGATGCCCAGCTGGGCCGGGTGGTTGCCGCGCTGGAAGAGTTGGGCCTAGCAGATGATACGATTATCGTCCTAACCAGTGATCATGGCTACCATATGGGTGAACACGGACTTTATCAAAAGATGACACTTTTCGAAGAGAGTGCTCGGGTACCGTTGATCATCGTGGCCCCTAATGTTACCCGGGCGGGAACCCGTGTGGCTTCTCCGGTAGGCTTGATCGATTTGTACCCGACGCTAGCCGAGCTTTGCGGCGTAAAAACTCCGGAGAACTTACAGGGCCAAAGCCTGGTTCCCATGCTTAAAGACCCAACGATCAAAGGCCGCGGTTGGGCGCTTTCGCAGGTCACTCGTCGAAGGGGCCAAAAGGCATTTTTCGGCTATAGTATCCGGACGGAGCGCTGGCGATACACAGAGTGGGACGAAGGGGCAGAGGGGCGCGAGCTGTACGATCATTCCAAAGATCCGAAGGAACTCACCAATTTAGCCGCAGATCCCAATTATCAGTCGGTGATTGACGAGCTTTCTGGCCTTCTGCATGACGCCGTGAAGCGAACGTACCCGCCCTCGGGTCAAACACCCCCGTTAAGAGAGGATACGTGGGTACCGAATCTAACCAATCCGTGATGAGGCCCGGGGGGCCTCAAGGTTAACACCATCAAAGTCGAACAGGAGTCATTCGGGAAGAAGATGACGAATTGAAAGTTCGCGGCTAATTCCGCTTATAAAAAACACAGCTTCCCTTTCTTATAAGTCCATTTAAAAAAGTTTTGAAAGTCCATTTAGCTCTGAAAGTCCATCTAAGGAACAAGGTCGGCTTCCACAGACGCGGATCAAACAGTTGTTGGCAGGTATGATCTTATTGGCGGAGGATTAAACGCCCATTTCTTCGGGCGCAAGCCCAACTTCTTGGCAAAGAGGTTACTGTAAGGTCATTAACAGAAGCCGCTTCTTTGCCCCGAGCTGGCAAAAAGCAGCGAATTCGCCTGCCCTCCTTCGCTCTGTAACTTGCCTCATGGATCCTCTCTGCAAATCCTAATGATTTCCTGAGGCTGTCTGGAAACTGAATTGACGTAAATGCTTTATGACTTACTAAATGCTTTATAACTTAATGGTTATGTTTCGTAGGTAAATCCAAAACTGCTAACAACTTCCGCTCGAGTCATCTCAAAGTTGCTCACAATTGATTCTACGAGAGTTGGAACGCTAATTCCCTCGCGCCGGAGTGGAAAGAAAGCTTCCAAATCCCTGATTAGCA
>CAKZMM010000169.1 GCA_937128505.1 uncultured Thermogutta sp. | reverse complement strand
AGCCAAGTTCGCCTTGTCTAAATTGAGCGATGGATTTGGAACTCGCCTCCAACAACACTTCGTCCCGCCAGGCTATTTCAGGCCTCATTGAATTGATTTCATCGGCATTCATTGCCAAAAAACCGATTTCAATGGCGAAAAAACCGATTTACGTTTCCACCATGCTTTGCGATTGTGCGGAGCACGAGATCCGGTTCATGGCCAAGCGAGCGGCCACTGCGACGGCATGAAGCAAGCTGCGCTCACTGGCACGTCCTTGCCAGGCAATATCGAAGGCGGTTCCGTGCGCGACACTGGTACGGATAATCGGCAGCCCCATGGTCACATTCACGGCGCGATGCATCCCCAGCAATTTGAGGGGAATGTGCCCTTGATCGTGGTACATGGCGACAATGCCTTGGAATTCCCCCTCGCTCGCCCGCAAGAAAAGTGTATCCGCCGGCAGAGGCCCGAGGATATCGATCCCTTCGGACTGCGCCCGCTCCACCGCCGGGCCAATGATCCGCTGCTCTTCGTCTCCGAAAAGCCCCCCCTCTCCGCCGTGAGGATTAAGCGCCGCTACCCCGATTCGCAAGGTTTCTAGCCGAAGCCATCTTAAAAACTGCTGCAAAAGGCGGATTTTCTCCAGCACTCGTTCGACCGAAAGCTGCGCGATGGCCTCCCGAAGGGCGATATGCAATGTTGCATGAGCGACGGCCAGTCCTTGCGGGCAGAGGGCCGCGGGCTCCGGAGCCAAATAAAGTAACATCGCAAATTGGTTCACGTGGCACAGATCGGCTAAAAGCTCCGTATGGCCCGGGTAATGGAAGCCGGCAAGATGGAGGGCCTCCTTGTGCAAAGGGGCGGTGACCACGGCGGCGACTTTGCCGGCCAAAGCGGCTTCCGCTGCGGCCCGAATGGCTTCGTAGGCGGCGCGGCCTGCTTCCGCCTGGATCTGTCCCGCTTGAATACGGAGCATTTCCTCGCCCGCCACCGGCACGCAAGGGAGGATGAGGGGCGTCGGTTCTGCATCGGTTGGATGCTCAACAACGACGACTTTGACCGTCGGAGCCCGGAGAGCAACCGCCCGACGAAGAATTTCTGGATGTCCGTAGACCACGGGCCGGCAGGTACGATGAAAAGCTGCCTGCGGCCACGCAGCCGCGATAATTTCCGGGCCAATCCCGGCGGGATCACCCATGGTGATGGCGATCAGCGGCCGTGGCACCGCGGAACCCTGGCAATTGTCCTCTGATGGAGCCATATGCTGTTTTGAGCCGATTGTTTGGAAATTTTCGCCTCAACCCCTCAAATAGTAGGCGATGGTGAGGTACAGCTTCGGGTCTATTAAGGCGCGGAGAACACCGCGAATGATCACGGGATTTTTCCTTTGTTTCATTCGTTTGTTTCATTTGTTTCATTCGTTTTATTCAGTCGCATTCGCAGGGCGTTATTCGCAGGGCGTTATATTCGCACTGCGATTACCTGCCAACCAATGTTCTAACAAACAATCAAAATTGATATTGAAATCCGGATCACTACCGCACTCTTGAAATTTGCAACTGTCGCCGGAGATTATCCCAGTATTGAAATGCGCCCCCCAATTGAAATGAACCCTTTTCCCCAATTGGTGGTATAGTACCCCATGACGAGGATTTGTGCGGCACGATGCTCCGTATTTATCGGCGGCAGGCAATCGAGCTTTATCACTGGCAATCGCGAATTCCCCCATAGGCAAATCCTCTACGCGGTGGAACCTTCCTTTTTTGTGGTTTGGGGGCAAATTCGTGGGATGAGCTGAAGCAAGAATTCTGCCAGACGGTCCCCCACCACCACATTGCGTTCGTGGTCCTGCCAAAGGTCTTTGAACGCACTCGGCCGACGCCAAAGGGTGCCAATGAGTGCCCCCAGTCGGGCAGCCTGGGTCTTTTGGGATTTGGCCCAAACCAGGTCCGGGGGTCTTGTTTCCTCAGTAAGCTCGGCAATGGCCCGGACGATAAGAAGCGATCGATTTCGGAGGAGTTCCGAGCTGAGGAGCGCAGGGGCCGTCTTATCGAAAGCAAGTACCTGGAGTTTTTCCCCCAATGATCTTTTTTCTTCGGGTGAAGCCGGAATTTGATCGGCCGAAAAAAGCGGCCCGATCCGAGCGCCTAAGTCGGCTGCCCACGATCCAAGCTCCGTGGGTAGCGGCAGACTGCGGGGCTGGCCGCGTGGGTCGATCAAGTTATCTGCCACGATGATCGAAGCCAGAGATAGACTCGGATCCAATGCGGCTGCAAACCCGGCGGAGATGACCCAGAGCGGATCGTACGCCAAAACAAGCGATTCAGCCACACGGAGGGCGGCCGCTGGAGTGTCTTCGGCCCAGCCCAAGGCCACAGGACGACCGTGAATCAGACCAAAGCGGACCGACAGGTTTTCGCCGGCGAAAAAGCGGCAATTCTGAAGTCGATCCTCCAAGCCGCCGGCCTCCGCTGCCTTGCCGAAAACGAGGCAAACCTCTGCTTTGATGCTGTCCCGCGGGGAAGCTCCGCTTGGCTTCCGCGGGTCGGGGCAGGGGAGGGGAGGAGGGGTGTGGGAAGCAGGGTTCGACTCTGACACTTTGCGGCGAAAATCTTTCAACGAGGCAGCAGCAATATTCCGGCTTAAGGACCCACATCGGCCGACGAAATCAGACTTTTTCACCGGTTTTTCCGCCGGCTTATCTACGCATTGTGACTTTACATTATCCCCCGTTTGTGCCCGATCCAAAAGACGCAGTTGCGGGAATTTGGAATCACGAACCTTTCGATTCTCTGCACCGGCCGGAGCACGCGGCGTGCGGTCCGCGCGGATTGGAACGAGCAAGTTCATTCGATTTGCTTCTCGATTGGCAGATTCTCGATTCGATCGGGTGTTTGAGTCCCCCAAGAAACTCGACTGAGCACTGCGGTGCAAGGGTGGCATCGTCCAATCTAGCAGGAAGCCATCTTAGGCGGAGGGGCGGGGGCCATCTGCCTAAACGATCAGCGGTCAAGAAAACGCTATTGTCAGCGAGGAGGAGAGATTTACCCATAACGAGAAGCCGCCGGCGTTTACGCCGGGCTCGGCCTTCGAGCAAACATGGGCAGAATTGGCGGAAATACTTGATCAGCAAAGATGCTTGGTTTATGCTCAATAGCTGAAGGGCGCAAACTAGTCAGATACTACGGGCGGAGCGTTGGGGATGCCCGGGGGGGCCGGAGCGCCATTCGGGTAAACTTGAGCTGAGTCATCCGGAGAACGGCGGTAGGACGGGCACCGTTTGCTCATAAAGCTGTCGGACTTTGAAGGCAGCGCGGCGGGTTGCGGAGGGGCCGCGTTGCCGGTTGAAGATCGTGCAGGATTGCTGCAACCTACTACAGTGAGGATATTTACGTCAACACCACTCATGGTTATGTCCAATTGACCCATTTCGAGGAGCCCAATCATGGCCAGCTCGGTTCGCAAGGGCTTATTGACGTTATGCCTCGCTGGGGCCTTGCTGGTTGGTTTCACGCAACCGGCAGAAGCTTGGTGGGGCTGTGGTTGGTTAGGGGGATGCTATTACCCCGCGGGTGTGGGGCCGTATTGCGGTTGGGGATACTGGTATCTCGGCTGGCGACCGGGACCCATTCGGCGATTGCTTTTCGGCCCTTATCGCTGGTATTGGTCGCCCGCATATGTGACCTACGACGTGTGTTGTTGGGGCGGTTACGACTGCTGTGTCCATTGGCATTCCCGTGACTGCTGCTGCGATTGGTGCGATTGTTGTGAGGTTCCAAGTGATCGACCCCATAGACCGGCGGCGCCGGCCCCGCCGCAAGGGGGGGCGATGCCCAACCTGCCTCCGGCTGCTCCTTCCCCGGAAGCGGGGGCTCCAAGTGTACCGGCACCTGGGCTGCCGAGCCCTTCCGCCGGCCCAACCTCCGCCACAGCTACGGCGCAGGTCCTGGATCCCACTAGCGGACAAATCACCGTGTACGTGCCCCGGGATGCCCGGGTGATCATTAACGGTCTTGTAACGAAAAGCACCGGAACTACAAGGACTTACGTCTCTCGCGGGTTGCAGCCCGGCAAATATTACAAATATGAGATTACGGCCGAGTTGTCGCAGGATGGTCGCTGGGTAACACAGCGGGAAACGGTGTATTTGACGGCCGGAAACCACCAACAGCTTGCGTTCCATGGGCAGGGCGATTCTGCCACGCAGTTGGCACAATTCCGTTAAGAATTCCATGTCGGGATCAGTTGCGCGGCAGGCCGGCGTAAGTCATTGTTCAGCAACAACTTCTGATAAGGACCAACGCCGAGTGAGGGTCGCCTACAGACCACACAGAACGGACCTTAATCGGGCAAAAAAGCCTTTCCTCGAATTCAAACGCAATCTGCGCACGTTGAA
Source organism: uncultured Thermogutta sp. (assembly GCA_937128505.1). Lineage (GTDB taxonomy): Bacteria > Planctomycetota > Planctomycetia > Pirellulales > Thermoguttaceae > DTLM01. The sequence continues at coordinate 13,572 of CAKZMM010000169.1, read as the reverse complement.
GTTTTGAACCGATTTCCCAGGTCAACTTGGTTGCGACCTGGGTAATCGGTTTTTTTACCGGGTGTCTTGGGGCGAGCTTTCCCCTTCCCTGACAACGATCGATCGTGCCGGGCAGGGCGAAATCGCAAGCTCCGCCGGGAGCGGTGATCGAGACCGAGGGTCATTCGAAAGCGATTGCGACACAGGCGGAGAACTTCTTGATACGGGCTGCGAATTTCTGGTGGAGATTGCGAATTTCTGGTGGAGATTTCGGGAGGGACTGGGCCGAGTGGACAGCCATTGGTCAAGCGGAGAAGTTGAGTATCTTGATTTCGTGGTTAGTGGCGTGTATGCGGCCTTGCGCAGCCGTTACCCGACGGGAGGGATTCGCTTTCTTAATTGCGTGGGGTTGAGCGATCGGCTAAAGGAACTAAAATTGAGAGACTTTGCGATTCGCTGACATTGATGGATTTTTCGGCACTTTCTAGGGACATGTGCGTTTGGACGGCGGTGATTGCCTCGCTGCCCCCGGGGTTCCGGCACGAAGGGTTTCTACAAATTCCTGCGGAATTCTGGGGTGGCAAAACGATATTTGCCGAAAAATTTTGATTGTTTTTACGAAAAAACAATAAACTAAACTTTGCGGGGCAGTGAGCCGCCTAATACATTACCAGTTTTAGCGTTTGTGTAACCATCTGATCGGAGTGGGCAAGTGTACGATTCGATTGCGGTTGTCGGTGCGACTGGTGCTGTAGGTCAGCTTATTTGTCGTCTTTTGGTGGAGCGCGAGTTCCCCTTCAAAAGGATTAAGTTTTTGGCCTCGGCAAGGTCCGTGGGCAAGGAGATCGTCTTCAAGGGGGAGCGATATCCGGTGGAGGAGCTTCGCCCGGAGGCTTTCGACGGGGTGCAGCTTGCCATCAGCAGTACGCCGGACGATGTAGCCGGTTGGTTCATCCCCGAGGCGGTCAAGCGCGGTTGCGTGGTGGTGGACGAAAGCGCTTATTGGCGGATGGATCCGAACGTGCCGCTGGTGATTCCGGAGGTCAATCCTCACACCATTCGGCGGCATAAGGGGATCATTGCTAGCCCCAATTGTTCCACCACACAGATGGTGGTGGCCATCAAGCCTTTGCACGACGCGGCCCGGGTGCGACGGATTATTGTGAGCACTTATCAGGCCACCAGCGGTGCGGGCGTAGCCGGCACACGCGATTTGATCAACGGTACCCGCGCAAAATTGGCGGGAGAAGACTACCAATACGAGTGCTTTGCCTATCCGATTGCCTTCAACTGTATTCCGCAGATCGGCAGCCCGAAATTTAAGGGTTACACCTCCGAAGAAATGAAGATGGTGTATGAGACGCACAAAATCCTGGAGGATGACTCGATCCAGATTTGTGCGACTTGCGTCCGAATTCCGGTCAGCAATTGCCACAGCGAAAGTATCGTGGTTGAAACCGAGCGGAAGGTTTCCGTGGAAGAAGCCCGGGAATTGTTCGCCAAGATGCCCGGTGTGGTGGTGATGGACGACCTTGCTCAAAAAGTCTATCCGATGCCGATGAGTTGCGATGATCGGGATGAGGTATTCGTAGGGCGGATTCGCGAGGATTTATCGCATCCCAACGGGCTTGCCTTTTGGTGCGTGAGCGATAACTTGCGAAAAGGCGCCGCTACAAACGCCGTGCAAATCGCCGAGCTTTTGATGCGGAATCAGCTTTAGAAATTCCGGCTTGAAGGTCGGTATGGATGTAGGGCGAGTTAGGTTTTCCTGCTGCCGCCGAGCCTTCCCCCCAATTTTCGATCTTCCTAGATCTTGCCAGTCGGCGGATTGGTCGCAGGCGATATGAGCCGTCATGCGAACGATCAAACTGAGCATAGCGTACGATGGGACCGAATTTGCTGGGTGGCAAAAGCAGCCGGGCAAACGAACGATCGAAGGGTTACTGGAACCATCGCTTGAGAAAATTCTAAGGGAAAAGGTGGAATTAGCGGTTGCGGGCAGGACCGACGCCGGGGTTCATGCCCTGGGACAAGTCGCCAGTTTTTATACCCATTCACGCTTGCCGCCTGAGACTCTCCGCCGGGCTCTCAATGCAAATCTTCCACCCGAAATCCGGGTATGGGATGTGGCGGAGGTGGCTTCTGCCTTTCATGCCACACGGTCGGCGATCAAGAAGTGCTACCAATATCTCATCTTTGACGGGCCGTTGGGGGATCCTTTTTCATGGCGATACACCTGGCACTATCGATGGGGTCGGCTGGATGCCGAATCGATGCAGGAAGCCGCGCATTGGCTTGTCGGGACCCATGATTTCGCGAGCTTTCAGTCGGCCGGTTCACCCAGAACTGATACGGTGCGGACGATTTTCCAGGCGTGGGTGCGGCGGATTGCGGCGAATCGTTTTAGCGGGATGGGGCCGATTGTGGCTTCGATCGTCTGGCAGAGCTTCTCGCAGCCGCCTCCCCGCCAAGATGAAACGGGGTATGGGAGCGAATCCCCGCTTAGCCGGGCTGACCCCCTCCAGGGGGAGGCTTCAGCATCGAACCATTCCCTTGTTGTCGTGGAGGTTGAAGGGAACGGCTTTCTATACAATATGGTGCGGATCATCGTGGGCAGCTTAGTTGAGGTCGGCCGACAGGCACGAAGCCCCGACTGGCTCAAACAAGTGCTTGAAGGGCGAGACCGCCGGCTTGCCGGACCGACCGCACCCCCACACGGACTTTTTTTGACACGGGTGGATTATCCCGCCGAGCTCCTTAAGCCCCCGGTGGGCAGCCATCAAGCCGCGGATGAGCCGTCGGGCCGACCGGCTGGTTCCTGTGTTCGCTGAAAGGGTCGCCGCGCACCGGATTGCCCAAGCTGAGGAGTTTGATCGACTTCATTGAACGGGCGGGTGAAAGAATCTGCAAAACAAGGCCGCTTCCCTTAGGAATTGTGATCAGCCTATGCGTATCGTGCATCTCATTACACGGCTGATTCTTGGGGGGGCACAGGAAAACACCCTTCTTAGCTGCGAAGATCTCATCCGGTTTTACGGCGAAGAGGTGTTGCTGGTGACCGGTCCGGCAATCGGGCCGGAGGGGAGTCTTATCGAACGGGCGAGGGCAGGGGGGGTGCCCGTGGAGGTTATCCCGTCACTTCGACGTTCAATTGATCCTTGGCGTGATTGGAAAAGTTACCGCGCGATTTGCCGGGTTTTGCGGCAGTTTCGTCCGGATGTCGTTCATACTCACAGTGCAAAAGCGGGAATCCTGGGTCGATTGGCGGCCCATCGTCTCAAGGTACCCGTAGTCGTGCACACGGTACATGGTGCGCCGTTTTATCCGGCGCAAAACCGCTTGGCGTGGTTATTCTGCTGGTTTGCCGAGCGTTGTGCGGCACGTTGGTGCGACCGGCTGGTCAGTGTGGCAGACGCCATGACGGACCTCATGGTCGAGGCGCAAGTGGCTCCGCGAGAAAAGTTTTTGACGATCTATAGCGGGATGGAGGTTGAGCCATTTCTCGAGTCGCACCGCTGGCGAGAAATCGCGCGGCAAAAACTTGGGTTTTCCCAGGAGCAGGTCGTGATCGGCAAAATCGCGCGGCTTTTCCCGCTGAAGGGTCATGACGATGTGGTTCAGGCTGCAAGCGAAGTAATTCGCCAAATCCCCCAGGCTCGGTTTGTCTTCGTCGGCGGCGGGATTCTGGAAGATTCCCTAAAGCGTCGCATCGCGCAGCTCGGACTTTCCAAGTATTTTCACTTCACGGGATTGGTCCCTCCGCAAGAGCTCCCAGCACTATTGGCTGGCATGGACCTCGTGGTGCATGCGAGTTTACGCGAGGGTTTGGCCCGGGTCCTGCCGCAGGCACTAATCGCCGGCAAACCCGTGGTGAGCTACGACGTGGATGGAGCCCGGGAAGTGGTACTGCCGGGAAAAACAGGATTCCTTGTAACTCCCGGAGATATTTCAGGCTTGGTGGCGGCGATCTGCCGGTTGGCGTCAGAGCCGGAATTGAGGGAGCGACTCGGCTCAGAGGGGCGCCGCACCTTTACCGATCAATTCCGACACCAGCGGATGACTGAACAACTTTATGCCCTATATCGCGGATTGCTCGCGGAAAAAGGCCGTCGGAAGCCGAGCCAAAGCGATATCGGCGATCGTGCTGCCCCCAAGTCGAAAGGTGAATGACCCCGCAATTGCGGCGGGCCCACCCGCTAAGTAGACTAGCAAGAGTGCGGAAGGTAAGTCGGGTAATTGCCTTGGGAAGAGGCGGGATGGCGCCCGGTTTTGCTCTCTGTGTGCATTCGAAGCGAAGCGACGGGCAGCCGGTCAACCGGCAGGAATCCGAGAGGATGTCTCCAAATCGAATGGGCGATCAAGCGTGAGTCGCGGTGCCGCCGGGTATTTGGGGCCCTACCGACTTTTGAACTTGGTGTATAGCGGGGCCACCACGCAAGTTTGGCAAGCCATTTATGATGGCGACCAGCGGTACTACGCCGTGAAGGTCCTCTTGGAACGCTACCGCCGAGATCGCGAGCATTTGCGATACCTGAAGCGCGAGTATCAGGTGGGCCACAACCTGAATCACGAACGCCTCATCCGCCTGATCCACTTCGACGGCAACCGCACCTGCCCCTTCTTGGTAATGGAGTGGTTTCCTGCCCCAAGCATGCGGGCCTTAATTCAGCAGGGACAAGAACTTTCTCCCAAGGTGTTGACTCAGATCATCCTTCAGGCAACCGAGGCGGTGGCGTACTTGCACAGTGCCGGCTGGGTTCATCGGGATATCAAACCGGACAACTTCCTGGTTTCCCCGTCCGGCGAAGTAAAACTGATCGATTTTGCTTTGGCCCAACGAATGCCGAATGTGTTGACCCGAATGTTTTCTTTCGGCAAGCGAATTCAGGGAACGCAAAGCTATATGTCGCCTGAGCAGATTCGGGGCAGTTGTGTCGACGGCAGATCAGATTTGTACAGTCTGGCGTGCACTTTTTACCATCTTTTGGGCGGACAACCCCCGTTTACGGGGAGCTCCACCCCGGAATTGCTCAGTAAGCACCTGCGAGCAGTGCCCCCACCTTTGGAGCGCTTCAATCCCCAAGTACAGCCCGGCTTTTCGGAGCTACTGCGACGGGCTTTGGCGAAAAGGCCGCTCGATCGGCCGGGCTCCGTGGCCGAGTTTTTGGTCCAATTGCAGACCACCCCCATTTTCCGGGAATAACGGCAATTAAGGGGCCGCGAGAATTCCGGTTTGCCCGATTGCGTGCTGGTGTTTGAGGCGAGCTCGAATCTGCGGGCTGAATTTCCCCTGAAATTCCAGTTTGTCCGGAATTTGGCCGGTGCGGTTCACCCGACGAAGGTGCTTGCATGAACATCCCTCCTTCAAAACGATTGACGCCACGAGAAGGGTGGTTTACCCGATTCCTAACAGACCCGATTCCTAACAGAATAGTCGTTTATAGGTCATGAGTGCTGGACGTCCAAGATTTTCGTCCCCTTCAATTTAAAGTCCGCAGCCACCGCAGGGAGGTAAAGATTCGACGGGCTTTGGGAGTCGTAGCCCGCGGGGCGCATGGGAATCCAATCTTATCAAAATTGGATATTGAATCGGATAATGCACTGCGCGAATGCATAAACGGGGCGCTGTGCTCTCCCCGCAATAGCGGCATGAGGTCTTTCTTTAGGGGGGATTCCAAAAATTTGCCAGTTTTCCTGTGCCGTGAAGCCGATTATGATGGGTGCATTCCATAGCAGATGGCAGCAAATTTGATCGGTCAGTTTCGAAGGAATTTAGCCCGAGTTAGTGGGATGCGAAGAGAAGAATTAGTTTGGTGCTAAAAAAGTTTGGTGCCTAAAAGAACAATTAGTTGTCGACATCAAAGATTTGGGGACATCTTGGGTATATCAAAAATTGGGCACATATTCGGCACATAAATTGGGTAGTTATTCGGTACATAAAAGATTCGGTACAAAAAGAGAAGAATAATCGGTCGGGTGCACGAAAGAATAAGGACCTTGCTCAAAGTGAAATAAGGCCAAATGACGCCTGCCGGAGTGAATAGGAAAAATGAGCAATATGTGATGATCCAGAAAAATAGCAAGATTGAGCAATAAAGGGAGGATAATAAGCGAAATTGCTATCTGCAAATTAGCGAAATTGATTCTACGAAGTTAAAAACGCAGCTTTCCGAAGCACATCTTTCTTTGAATGAAATCTCTCTAGTTGTCGGTTTTGTGACGGTACTTGGAAAGATCGCGGACCAAGTTACGGCGCGATTCACGCCGGGATACCCGAATCACTTGTGTCGTTCACAAATTTCCAAAATCGGTAGCAAGAAATTTAGCAAAGGATTTAAGGATCAAGCAATCAAGGATATCGACCCATGGCGATGGGAGATCGGCGGCTGTCCTTCGAGCGGCCCATGGAGGACTTGGAAGCTCGGGTAGCGAAGTTGGAAAAGCTGGTCGCTCAGAACCCGGAACTTCGCGATGAGCTTCAGCGATTGCGGCGGGAATTGGTGGATACAATCCGCCGCATTTATGCCAACCTTACCCCCTGGGAAGTAGTCGAGGTCGCGCGGCATCCGGACCGCCCGATGACATCGGATTATCTAGAGCTTTCTTTCGACGAGTACGTGGAACTACACGGGGACAAGCTCTTTGGGGATGACCGGGCAATTCGCACGGGCTGGGCAAAACTCGATACCTTTAAAGTGATGGTGGTCGGTCATCAAAAAGGAAAGACCACCAACGAGCGTTTAGCTTGCAACTATGGGTGTGCCCATCCGGAAGGTTATCGGAAGGCCATGGCAAAGATGCGATTGGCCGCCAAGTTCGGGCTACCGGTCATCTGCTTGATCGATACCCCTGGGGCCTATCCGGGGGTGGGGGCGGAAGAACGCGGCCAACATCAGGCAATTGCCGAGGCCATGTACGTTATGTCCCGCCTGCCGGTGCCGATTATCTGCGTGGTCATCGGCGAAGGAGGCTCCGGCGGGGCGCTAGGGATCGGCGTCGGCGATCGCGTCGCCATTTTGGAGCATGCGTATTACTCGGTTATTAGCCCCGAGGGGTGCGCCGGCATCCTTTGGAAAAGCGAAACTTTCAAACAGCAGGCGGCAGAAGTTTTGCGGCTCACCGCCAAAGACCTCCTGAGATTGCGCGTGGTTGACGATGTGTTATCGGAGCCGTTGGGGGGGGCACATCGTGATCCGCATCAAATGGCCACCACCCTAAAACTTTACCTCCGCACGCAATTGAGGCAACTGGTCTCGATCCCGATTCCGGAGCTTTTGGAGCGGCGATACCAGCGGTTCCGCCGGATGGGCGTTTTTTACGAGGGTGGCGTCCGGATAGGGGATGCGGAGTGTTTGGAGCCAATTCGCAGAGAGCAATCGACCGACGAGTCCCCCGTTCCCAGCCCCGCGGCAGTTTCGGAGGGTTGAACCGGCGGCAAACCCGTGTTGCCCCCGTGGTTGGATTTCAGACTCCAGCCTGTGGAACTTGCTCCGGTGATGCTTCCGTTCGCATGGAAGGGCAGGTTTACCGCCGATTGTTCTGCTTCGATCAAGCTCCTCCGGTCGCGGCGACTCGACTGAAAAATCTCTTACTCGAATTGCAACTTGAAGCTGCTCCGCACATCGGGAGGGTTGCCGGTCGATTGCGCCCTGTACGGTGCCGTCTTTAGGCAGCCCCTTCTTGCAGCGTTCTGAAAACTTTTGTTCGGTAACGTTTCGTTCGGTTCAACCCTCAGGTCTCTGCTGAGCAGGTGAGCGTCTCAAAGATCTCCCGCTTCTCCTCCGCACCAACTGCTTCCGCACGGAATCTTTCGGCGCTCCCCTGGTTTGCCGCCGATCGGCTCCCCGGTTCCTGACGGCGGGACTTTCGCGGCGATCATTTTTTCGCGAGGAGCTTTCCCGAACCTAGCGCCGGCTTGTCGCGAAAGGCGGGCTGCCGATGATCGTTGTCTGAATGTTGGAGCAGATGGGCAGCTCGGCACAAAGCACATCTCTAAACCGCACAACACAGAATTCTAAGGCGGGCAAGGTACGGTTTTCAGCCGCAGAAGTCAAACTGATACAAAAATCCCGCCTCCTTCGAACGTCCGATAATCTTTCTTATGTTCGGTCAAAACCCCAGTTTTTCGGCCCATTTTCGCAGTTTTTCAATCCCAGCTCCCGCGGCGGCTCCTGACGAACTTCCGCACGGGCCGCGGTCATGCCCGCCGGTTCACTCCCCTGCCTTGGGCTCCGCTCTTCGGAGATTCAACCGGCACACGCATCGCGCAACTGTGATTTCGTAGCCGGTCGATCCCACGGCCCCAATCGACCGTGCGCCGCAGGGAACTTCGCGGCCGAAATCCGATCGCCAACCGCGGAATTCTTCCCCACCGGGCTATCCCGCAGCGAGACCGAGTCCGTGGGTTCCACCGGACGTTTGATCCCCTTTTCGAATCGCTCAAGATATTCCCCCATGGCGGTGCGGACCTCCTCGGGCAAGGCCGGCACCACAGACCAGATGACCCGCGCTAAAAAGTTACCGCTCCATGATCGCAGAACCAGTGCCCGAGAACCCTCCGCCAAGGTGACTCCAAAAAACGTGAGCGCCAAGCAGATGAGCAAACCCTTAACCAAGCCGAAAATCGCTCCCATCTGCCGGTCAAAGTCCTTTAACTGAAGCCGATTGATGAAGCCAGAAACGGCCCGAAATAAAAGCCAAATGGCCAGCGAGGTACCCAGGAAAAGCACAAATATGGCGAGGAAGCGATTCCAGGGGGCCTGGCTCCCAAAAGCCGGGGCAAAGACCCCGGAAAATCGCATGGCCACTACTGCGCTGACTACCAGCGAGGCAATCGAAGCCAACTGCCACGCCATCCCGCGGATCGCACCGTGAATCAACGTAAAAATGACAATTCCGGCGACCACACAATCGAATACCTCGAGGGGCAATTCGAACATAGTACGGTTCCTGCCTACTCGGCGGGCAAGAAATTTAAAGGCCCGGATGTCCAAAAGGATATCAGTTCGCCGGCATGCTTAGGCCGGGATTAAAGCGTGCCCTATTGTTTTTGGAAGTGCATTTTGTTTTAGGAAGTGCATTCCAACGGGGCCTGACTTTCGCTTCTTAGAAGTTGCTTCCGTGACAGATTGAAGGAAGTCGATTCTCTTCGCCCCAGCTCAATATAAAGGGATACGCTGCTTAAGGAAACCAGAAAAGTGAATCTGGGGATGTGCTATCAGGTTAGGAGGTGCTTTGGCCGCCCAAATTGGTAATTTCTTCTGGATTTTTGCGGCGCAACACCGGCAATTTGCTCTTGGTGAACAAGTTCCATCTGGGTAAAAACCGCTATTGAAGCAGAGTTCCGAAGGCAGTGGCGGCACAGAGTTGCCCAGGCTTCAGGGCATCTTTTTGCGATCAAGCTTCAGGCAATCTTTTTGCGAAGGGGAAAGGCCGTCTAAAGTGGCTAATTATCGCACGCATCTTGCTGTTAGCAGCTCTTTAGGGCTCGGATATGGGCTTGTGGGCTACTTTGGCTTACAGATGCCGGCCCCTTCCGCGGTCTTGGCAGGCGGACTTTGCGCCCTTTCCGGGATGCTCCCCGATGTGGATGCCGATGCGGGCAAGATCCTCCGCGAAAGCCTGGCATTCGGAGCGGCTTTGGCCGCGATCCTGGTGGCCGATCGACTCCGCCAGTTCGAGATTTCCGCCGAATGGATCGTCCTTGCCGCCGCTTCGAGTTATTTGTTGGTGCGATTTGTCTTCGGCGAGTTCTTGCGGCGATACACCGTCCATCGCGGGATGTTCCACAGTGTGCCGGCGGCCATTATTTTCGGGCAAATTGCCTTTCTTTTGGCCTCCGGGGCAACACCGGCAATTCGGGTTTTCAAGGCCGCCGCGGTGTCAGCCGGGTATCTATCGCACCTGGTGCTTGACGAGTGGTGGAGCCTATTCATCAAGGGGGGGAAGATCCAACGAAGACGATCGTTCGGTACTGCGCTTAAGTTCTTCGGGAGCAATACCTGGGCGAATCTTTCGACCTATCTTAAATTGGCCCTTCTGACCTATATCGTGCTCAACGAGCCGCAATGGACGGCCACTTGGCAACGTCACGAAGCAACGGTGCGAAGTTGGGCCGGTCAACACATCATGTCGGTGCTGGGGCCGCTCAAGGTCGAAGATTCGGTGCCGAGGGAGGGCTTAACTCCTAGCTCCAAATCGCCTGAGGCGGTGGGCCATGGTGAAGAGCGGCCGGTCCAAGAAACAGCACGGCTGACCCCGGAGATTTCCCTGCCGTGGCAATAACCGCCCAAAAGGCGCGTTTGGGTCGACGGTCCGCCGAACTGTGAAGCTTTAAGGCGACAAAAGGCTCTAAAACTGATTGAGAACATAAGAAAACCTTAAAACCAGTCGAAAGCATCTGAGAAAGACGCCGCCACCCCTGGGGAAGGGAGGCTTTTTGTGCTTCGCGAAGCTCAGTGAATGACAAGACGCTGCCACCCCTGGGGAAGGGAGGGCGGAGACTCTTGCCGGGCTTTGGCGCTCACCACTCGGCTGTGTCAAGCCAAAGTGTGACCGGACCCTCGTTGACCAATTCCACCTGCATGTATTGACGGAATTGGCCGGTGGCGACGGGGATTCCTTTATCGGCCACAAGGCGGACAAATCGATCGTACAGCTGTTCGGCCAACTGCGGGGGAGCAGCGTCGGTAAAGCTGGGGCGTCTGCCCTTTCGACAATCGGCGAAAAGTGTAAATTGACTCACGACGAGTATCGCTCCGCCAACGTCGGAAATCGAAAGATTCATCTTCTGTTGCTGGTCCTCGAAGACCCGCAGGCCTACGATTTTCTCGGCCAATTTGGCGGCTTCCGCCTCGGTATCCCGATGACCGACGCCCAGGAGAATCAGCAGCCCCAGGCCGATTTCGCCCACCACCTGCCCTTCTACAACGACTTTGGCTCGACTGACACGCTGCACACAAGCCCGCATTGAAGTAACCATTAGCTTTTAGTCTTTTCGAAATCTTTGCCAGCAAAAATGCATATGTTCTAGGCAGCATTACGCACAACGCGAAAGAATTCAACCCCACCTATCACCGAACCCGCCGAATCTGAACTTTGGGTCGGGGATCTTGGCCGCGCAGATCTCGACTACGCCTGCCCCCCAGGGGGGCTTTCGCCCTTGCGAGGGCGATCGAGCCAGAGGCGTAAAACCAGCGCCTTAAGATTCTCCTCCAAGGTTTGCCATTTTCTGAAAACTTCGCCTCGGGCCGGCGGGTAATCGGCCAGGCCGGCTAGCGGGGGGCAATCCTGCCTGTATACTGAAAAGGGTCCTGAGCCAAAACGCCGGGAGCTTGCCGGTAGCCCGATGCGGCAGCCTGCGAGGCCTGTCTCGAGGGAATGCGGGAGGATTTGTAAAGTTTTGACCCCGGGGCAGCTTTTCATGTGAACTTAAGTGAGGGAAAACGCTGAATTTAAGGGAGGGGCAATGCAGCATGAGTCGGGATTCACAATTGCGACGGATTTTGGACTGCGGGATTGTGGCCATTGTTCGGGCGCCGAGCGAACGCCTTTTAGTCGATGTGGCCCAGGCCCTTTTCGATGGCGGCGTGGTGGCCATTGAAATTACTTTTACTGTCCCGCGGGCCCATCAGGTTTTAGAGCAGGTGGCGGATCGTTTTGGGGAGCAAATCGTGCTGGGAGCGGGGACGGTGCTCGATCCGGAGACAGCACGGGTGGCCGTGCTCAGCGGGGCGGAGTTCATCGTCAGTCCCATTCTGAATCTCAAAGTCATCGAACTTTGCCGGCGTTACGATAAGTTGGTCATGCCCGGTGCCTTCACTCCCACCGAAGTACTCACCGCCTGGGAGGCTGGGGCCGATGTGGTGAAGATCTTCCCCTCCGAGGTCAGTGGCCCGGCCTATTTCCGGGCTTTGCGCGGCCCCTTACCCCAGGTGCGCTTGATGCCCACCGGAGGGGTGAACCTCCAAACGGCGGCCGATTTCTTGCAGGCAGGGGCATGTGCACTCGGCGTGGGGGGGGCCTTGGTCGAGCCACAGGCAATCGCTAGTGGAGATTTCGGGCGGATTCGCTCCCTGGCAAGTCAGTACGTCGAGATCGTGCGGAAGACCCGGCAAGAGCTTCCCGCCTCCAAAGGTGGCTAACCGGTGGCATGACGTCCTCCATATTGTCAATGTTGATTGAGCTTTATCGCGATTCGCCTTGGCAAAGCATTATCGAAATTCATCCTGGCAAGGCGTTCAAGGGGAGTGCGCAATCCATTTGTGGGGGATTACCAAACGGCGGGATAAAGGCGGCTCATGGCAGCAACCAGTGCCCTCGAATTCCTGCGTGACTTGCCGCGAAACTTGCCGCTAGGAGTTTGCGTGTTAAGCGGCGACAGCGATTTTCTGAAAATCGAAGTACTTCGCGCCCTGCGACGCAAATTGGAGGCCGACGGCGATCGCTCCCAGTGGCACCAATTGGAGGGGCCGAAGCTAGTTTGGCCAGACTTGGTGGAGCGGCTTCATACCGTGGCACTGTTCGGCGGGGTTCGCGTGGTTGCGGTCGAGGAAGCCGAGCCCTTTGTCACCCGGTGCCGAAAAGAGTTGGAAACTCTCGCCGCAAAGAAAGCGGAAGGTTGGCTGCTCATCCTTTTGGTGCGGACATTCGCGAGCAATACCCGGCTTGCCAAGATCGTTGCAGAGAGTGGGTTGTGGGTGGACTGTGCGGCCCCGACGGGATCGGGGCTAGAGGCGTGGGTCGTCGCCTGGGCCAAGCAGCGATACGAGCTTGCCGTATCCGGTCCGGCCGCTAGACTACTGGTGGAGATGGTCGGCGAAGATCTTGGGGTGATTGACCAGGAATTGGCCAAGCTTGCCGTCGCAACGGATTCCCGCGCGCCCGTCAAGCCGGAGGTGGTAAAGCAGTTTGCGGGCGGATGGCGGCTGCGGACCGTGTGGGAGATGCTGGATGCGGCCTTGGAAGGGCGGATTGCGGCGGCCCTCGAGTACCTCGATAAGCTCCTTCAAGCCGGGGAACATCCGGTGGCGATCTTGGCGCAATTAGGGGGGGCGTTGCGCCGTTTGGTCATTTCAACTCAACTGGCTTATCAGAAGCAGTCCCGGGGACGGAAGGTTGAGCTGAGCGAAGCGCTTCGGGAAGCGGGCGTACCCCATTTCCTCCTTTCAAAGGTGGAGATGCAACTGCGGCGGCTAGGAGCTCAGCGTGCAAGCGAGATAGCCCATCTGCTTTTGACGGCCGACTTGGGCATGAAAGGTGATTGCGTGCTGCCGGAGCGGCTTTTGCTTGAGCGATTTCTGCTGCGCCTTGCCGTCCATTAAGCAACGATTAAGAAACACTTGAAGCGGAACAACGAGCCCACGTGCGACTCTTGCATCTAGGGCCCATCACCCCCCTCCCCCCTGCCCTGCCGAGCCCCCTCCCTCTTCGAAAGCAAGATACTGAAGCAACGATTTAACCCCGCTGTCTCCCTGCCTCGCCGAACCGCGCTTCGTGTTCGAAAGTGGGCCACCCACGCAACTCCCCTCCCCTATCCCGGTCAGGCTGACTGACGAGCCTTTTCGCTGTTCGCTGCGCGGGCGGAGGAGGAAC
>CAKZMM010000168.1 GCA_937128505.1 uncultured Thermogutta sp. | reverse complement strand
AAGATACCCAACCCACTGCCATGTTCCTGGTGGCGTCGCGCCAGCTCGGGTATAATGCCTCGCCGCCGCAGCGCCTGCCGATGTCGGCGGGAGTCGTAGGCCTGGTCGCCCTGGACCCGCTCCGGCCGGCGGCTTGCTGCTGCGCGTGCCACGCCGAGACGGCTGGCGGCTTTGGACGCCAGGGAGACACCTCACCGATCGTTACCTGAACCAACACCCGGGGAAACAATTGAAACCGTAAAATGCGAAAGGAGGCAGGCTGTGCGTAGATTTATCGGCTCATGGCTGAGATTTATCGCCTCGTGGTTGACCCTTGTCCTTGCCGGGCTGGCGCCGCTGGTCGCCGAGGACGTGCCGGTCACCGTCAGGCAATGGGACCGGTTCGAGGCCGGTGTCACCAATCCAACGACTTACGCGGACCCGTACCGGGACGTGAAGCTGCGGGTGCGTTACACCCGACCCGATGGCCGGGAGGTGGAATTCCCCGGCTTCTTTGACGGCGGGGGGCAGTGGCGATTGCGCTTCATGCCGGACCAGCCTGGCACGTGGCAGTACCACGCAGCTTTCTCCGACGGCTCGCCGGGGGTCCGCGGCAGCTTCACCTGCGTGCCGTCCGACCTGCCGGGATTGGTCGTCCCGCACGGGCCGAACCCGATCTGGTTCGGCTTTGCCAACGGCTCGCCCTTCCTCATGCGCAGCCTGCACGTGGGCGACCGGTTCTTCGCGCGGAACTGGGATGATCCGGACGACGACGCCGATGGCAATCCGCGCACGGTGTTCCTCGACTGGGTTCAAGCCCGGGGCTACAACACGCTGTCGATCGCCAGCCACTATCTCAACCGGCGCAGCGAAGGACGCGGACGCGGCTGGGACACGCCCCGGCTCTGGCCGCTGGACGCCGCGGAATTCCAGCGGCTGGAGCGAATCCTCGACGATCTGGCCGCCCGTCGGATCGTGATCTTCCCATTTGCCGGATTTTTTGGTCGCGACGCCGACTTTCCGCGCACACCGGCAGACCAGCGACTGTATATGGAATACACGGTGTCGCGGCTCGGCTGTTACTGGAACATGCTCTTCAATGTGGCCGGACCGGAACCGCTGCTGTGCAACGCCGAGTATATGACCTTCGAGGAATTGAACCTACTTGCCGGGTGGCTGCGTGAGATCGACGTTTTCGGTCGCCCCATTACCATCCACAACGAAACCGGTGACGACGTCTTCCGGGGCGAGCCGTGGTTTGGCTTTGGCACATTGCAGGGACCCAAGACCACCAACCGGCGGCACCTAGCGGCAGGCTTGCTCCGCAATCACCATCCGGCGCGGCCGCTGTACGCCCAGGAAACGCTCTGGCCGGGCAACACCTTCGGCCACCCGGCCTACACCGACGATGACATCCGCCGCAATGCGTTCGTGATGCTGTTCTGCGCCGCGATGATCAACTACGGCGACATGGCGGGAAGTTCCTCGTCCGGCTTCGCCGCGTCACTGAACCCCGCCGAGGCCGTGGCCAACCGGCACGCCATCATTCATCATGTCTGGGACACCTTCGCCGGGCTGCCGTGGCCGCAGACCCGGCCCCGGCCCGATCTGGTCAACACCGGTTATTGTCTGGCGGATCCCGGGCGAGTGTACCTGGTTTATCTGGACGAGGCGGCGCCGCTGAGTGTCCACACCTGCAAGGGCGAGTATCAAGCGGACTGGTTTGACACCCGGCGCGGTGCCCGGGCGGTGCATCACGAGCCGGTCGCGAATCCGCGCGAGCTCAAACCGCCGGGTGCGGGGGAATGGATTGTCCAACTCACCTCGCGCAAGCTGCGGCAAATCCGCGAGCACGACGGAGTGGTGGCGTTTGAAGCCGAGGACGGCGTCGGCGACTGGCGCCTGATTCCCGCGCCGACCGGCCGGGCCATCGAATCTCCGGGCGAAGGACGCATGCGTTACGAAATCGAGTTCACCCGCCCGGGCAGGTATTACGTCTTCCTACTCGCGCGCCAGGGTCCGCTGGGGCGTGATCAGGAAAACGACGTGTTGCTGAGCCTCGACGGCGAAAAGTTGTTCGGGCAGGACGAACAAACCCGGCCCGACGGCATGCGCAGCTACGGCGGCTGGCGGTGGACCTTTCTGCCGAAAGGCCCGGGGCATCACACGCCCGACGCCATCCGCGACGGCCCGGTGTACTTCCGGGTGGATCAGCCCGGCCGCCGCACCCTCGAGATCGCCCATCGCAGCTCGAACTTTGCCATTGATCGTGTGGTGCTGAAGCGGGACGACCCCACCCCGCCGCCCGCTCCGTAGCTATACACAATCTGGCCCGTCTCCTTGGGCTGGAGCTTGCCGTAGCGGACGGAGACTTTCCAGACGCCGGCCGCGGTCAATGAACCACTTCGTCTGTCAGTTGCGCAACTGCTTATTCCAAACCAAAATCGAATTTGCCTGGGGGCAAACTCCAAAGATGTTTTGTCCCCGCGGACCACCGCTCAGCCCACCTTCGCTTTGGACACCGCGGAGAACACCCTTCGTTTGCTTGCCACCCTCGTTCTTCCTCCCCAGTCAGGCGGCGGGTGTACACTACACCTTATTCCTGCGAAGAGGTTGTGGGATTGTTTCATTCCTGTTCCAGGTGCTTTTTAGGTCGCATTACCCCGAATCGCTTTTCCTCCAACATGGTCCGGCATTGGGGCAGGCGGTCATGGTTGCACTCGCCATTCTATGCCCGCAGCTTTATCAAGGAGGAAAACACTCACTTTCAACTACCGAATCAAGCCCGATCTCGCGCCTGGGAACACAAGCACTTTGGCAAACTTTCGTACATGCTCGACAACCCAACTTCGTCTGTTCATAATTAAATTTTTCGGCGTGCTGCGGCGGAGTTGGGGGAGAGGTCGCAAGATTAGGGAACCTTGTGAATCGTGATCTCGGCTTCAGGACGGTGAGGTGTTCGATGAGTTACTTGAGAGCGATTGTTGTTTTACTTTGCGTGTGCTCCGCCTTTGCCGCCGGGGCTACCGACTATGTGTGGATCGAAGCCGAAAGCGCCTTGGATAAGCTCGAGAATATAAACGACTGGTACGAACCGGTCGACCGCAAGACGTCGCTTTCCGGCGGCGACTGGTGGCGGTCGTTCGACGAACCGTTCATGGATTCGGGCTACATGGTTTGCTCGTTTAGCGTGCCCAAGACGTGCAAGTACCGGTTATGGATCCGGTTAAATCTGACTTCCACGGGCTACCGTTACGCGCTGAACGATGCTCCGCTGGCAGAACTACCGGTAAAGGCCTGGCGAGCGGCGGATGAAGAACATCGCGAAACGCTCAATCACGAGCGGCGGGTGTTTGACGAAACGTACGTTTCTCACGACGGCTCGAATCGCCACAACCTCGCTTGGGTGCGAGGGCCGGAGCTCCACTTAACGCAGGGCACACATCGGCTGCGGATCGAGATACAGCCGGGCGACGACAAAAAGGGTTTTGGGGCAGTGGATTGCTTCGTGCTCGCGGCCGAGGGATTCGTATTTCGGCCACGCATGTTTTACAAGCCGGAGGAGCGTGTCAAGACAGCGCCGGAATTGGATCCGTCCGATGCCTGGGTGTTCCCCCTTATCCGGGACACGTTTGCCCCCTCGCCGATCGACCTGCGTTATCTGAACGAAAAGGTTGCGGGTGAGCACGGATTCATCCGGCTAAGCAACGATGGCCAGTCCCTCGTGCGCGGCGACGGACGGCCGATCCGCTTTTGGGCGGGCACGGACTATGCCTGGCGGATACCGTTCATGGATGGGAATTTGGAGGTCAGTCCCAGAGAGCGCGAAGCTGTCGCGCACCAGGCCCGGTGGGCGGCCAAACGGGGCATCAACATGGTTCGTTTTCACGGTCACTTGCCGCCCCGGTCGAAACCGGGTGGCCCGCCGGTATCCCGCGACGATATCAACGAGATCGACTTGCACGGCGCCTGGTACATGGTGGCCGCCTTCAAGAAGGAAGGGATCTATTCGACGATCAGCCCCTACTGGGGCTCCCACACAGAAAACGAGGCTAGCTGGGAACTAGGATTTGAGGGCGGAAGCCTTACTGGCCTTAAGTTCTTCTACGAACCGGTGCAGCAGATGTACAAGGCGTGGCTGCGGCGGCTATTTACCGAGCCAACCCCTACACGGGCATTCCGCTGAAAGACGATCCGGCCCTGGCGATCATCCAGCTCCAGAATGAGGATTCGTTGCTTTTTTGGACGGAATCGGAGATTCGGGGCAAGCCGCGAGAACAACTCTGCAAGATGTTCGGCGATTTCCTGAAGAGGAAATATGGCTCGTTAGAGAAAGCACTCCTACGCTACAGGAGCTATGAAAACCCCTGGGACCTCCAAGGGGAGGACAACGCTCAGCGGGGCACAGCCGGCTTACTACAAATGTGGTTTTTTACCCAGGATGCTCGCGACCGCGCTGCCCGCTGGGACCCACCGACGCGCTGCCGCATGAATGATCAGTTGGAGTTCTACACGGAGTTGATGCGGAAGTTCAATCAGGACATGGAACGATATCTGCGCGAAGAACTGGGGTGCCGGCAATTGATCAACGCGGGAAACTGGAGAACCGTCGACCCCGTCTTAGTCTGCGACGCGGAACGCTACTCGTACACCGCCAACGAGGTCATCGGCAAGAACAACTACTACAGTTCGTTGCACGCCGGCAGCAACGTGGGCTGGCAGATCCTCGAGCAGCAGGTGTACACTAACTGGTCGGCGCTGAGGCGGCCGTATTTCTGGCCGATGAACGTAAAGCAGCCGGTGGGACACCCGATGATGATCTTCGAAACCCTGTGGGTACCGCCGAACCTTTATGTAGCCGAGGCTCCGCTGGTGGTGGCCGCGCAGTTGTCCCTCACCGGGGTAGATTCGTTTTACTGGTTCTGCTCCCACGGCGAGGAGTGGGGTGCTGCCGACGGGAAGTGGGCCTCCAACACGCCCATGCAAATGGGCTTGTTCCCGGCCGCGGCGCTGGCCTTTCGCCGCGGTTACATCGCTACTGCGGAGGAACCGGTGGTATACGAGGAGCGTAGTCTCGACGAACTGTGGCAGCAGAAGACGCCGCTGATCGCTGAGACAACTAGCTATGATCCAAACCGCGACCAGGGGCAAATGCCGGTCCATTCGCCAGTTTCCACACCGGTGGATCCGCTGGCGTTTTGCGTCGGTCCCGTCCACGTCCGCTTTGGGGGCAGCGCGGCCCGCAATCGCGTCTCGCCAAAACTAAGAGCCTCTAACAAAATGAGCTAGTTGGAAACGGGTATTTATGGTAAGGTCCTGGCGTGCAAGGAGGTACGACCATGGCCAAGCCGATTTTGGATGATGCGTTATGGGCGTATTTGGCGCCGTTGTTTCCCCCGCCGAAGCCCCGGCGGT
>CAKZMM010000167.1 GCA_937128505.1 uncultured Thermogutta sp. | reverse complement strand
ACCGCTTGGCCCGCGGTACACTCCGCCGTGATCTCCAAACTCAAAAGCCCAAAAGTGCAACAATTTGTGAGTCGGCTTCGCCAAAATTAAGCTGGCGAGCGAGATTTCCGTTGAGGTAACCCAGCCGCCGGATGCAGAAAAGAACGAAAAAGAAACAAAAAGCACACTGAACGACTCCTTACAAAAGGGAACTTAAGGAAACCCGGCAGGTGCACGCTACTACGCGGTGAGCCAAGCACCTAGCGGAGGTTCTGAGTAAGGATCGTGAGCATAATCAGATCAAGTGTACCTCACTTACTTCCGAGTGCACCCGAAAAAGCTCACGGGGAGTGATTACAGCTCGTCAGAGGGTGCTTACTTCCCAGCGTATGAGGAAAAGGCAAAAGCAGCAAGGTAGCCCTTGAGGGGGTCGGCCATTCAGAGCACGCCAAGCAGCCAGGATCTCATCCCATTGCCGGTGCGGTCGGTCTCAGATGTTCTCCGCTGGCCGCGAAGAAAAGCATGCTGATAGGAACCTCGCAGGGCCCTATGGGAGCTCGGCTTGTTTAACCGACACCACAGCCGCCTATTTTATGCCCCCAAATGCGCAGCCTCATTTCAGGTCCAATTTTGCCCATCCCTTTGGCAGTACTTGCGACGTGTAGTGCTGCCGCAGATTGCAAATTTTGAAATCGCGATCCGCTTTTTGATCTCCAAATCCTTCACAAGCCCAGGTCCCGAAGCAACTCGAACGGCTGCCCGGTCCAGGTCGGCGATTCTGGCGAGGCGAACAGGTTGAAGAGATCCACCCCATCAGCTCCAGCAGCGAGCAGCTTTCGCGCCTGCTGGCGATAGTCTTCTGCCGTCAGGGTCCTCGCGCCGTCGGGTTTGATCTCCCAGACGACTTCGATGCCTCCGTAGACAGGAACCGTCGTGATGACCCGCTTCCACTCGGCGATCGGAAGATCGCCCCGTTCGAACAGCCATTCCGAGACGGTAACGAAATCGACCCAGCCGTTCTTTGCCCAGGCGGCTACGTCGCAGCCTTTCTGCCGCGAATGGGTGGTTGGCCACGGACGGCGGCGTCCCGACCATCGTGCCGACTTTGGTCGGGTAATACACGCCCTGGGCATTGATGCAGACCAGCACCGTATCCACGCGGCTGCCGTCGTAAGGCACCTCCTCGATGTGACGCTCGAGATCTTCCACGGTGACCGGCACCGGTCCCTTACCGCCAGCTTGGGTGTACATGCATTCACAACCGTCGAAATTGTAGAGCACGCGGCGCGTGCGGTGCTGCTTGGCGGCATTCCGCGACGCATCCGCCCCGGCAACCTCTGCGAATAAACCGATAAGCATGCTCGTGGCGGCAACCGTTAGCCAAACCCCTTGAAGAAACGCTTTGATCACCATTCTCCTTAAAAAGTTTGCCCCTGCCGGTGCCCGAAAGCACTCCCGTGTATGGAGTGGGCCATTATGCTTCCCGCGGGCAGCATCTGCGATCAAAAGCTTTGCTTGCCGAGAGAGCGCACGTTGCCACACACGCTCCGCCCCCAAGCGGTTGGCGACTTTAATCATGCGATGAGCGCCTGCAACTCAACTAAGCTATTCCAAGCGCCTTTATGCACGCAGTAATGGGGTCGGAAAAGAAGATCGGGTCGACACGCTCGATAATGTCACCGGATACCTCCAGGAAATTTCGTTTATTCTCGAGGGGAATTAGGGCACGACGTGCCCCGGTATCCATCCCCACCTGAAGCGGCTCCGCCAGAGACCGCAGCGACTTAATGTTACCCTGAATGCTGAGATCACCCAGAATGATAAGCCCCGGCAAAACCGCCTAGTTTTTGAGAGCGGAGTACACGGCCACAATAAACCCAATGCCTGCTTCGCATGGGGCGTGGTTGCCTAGCAAGTCGATACCCTCGACATAGAAATCGGTAAAGTCCATTTGCTGCCCGAGGCCGATCTTGCTTTTCTGGGCCGTGAGATAGGCAAAGGCTCGTTGGATCGACTCCCTCATGGTGCCGTCGACGCCTCCGGCGATTCGAAGTTTACCCGTCCCCCGGGAACAGCCCACCTCTAGACGATACAAACCGACTCTTCCCTGGTCATCCACCGAGGCGTTATAGACCGATCCGGGGCAAGAGGATCGCTGGAAATCATATCCCGCCCGCCTTGCTCCGGCACGCCTACGAATCGCTCCTGCCGCGTCTTGTTGTCTGTGTAGGCGAACGACGTTTGGGAGTACTCAAACGGCGCAAGCTTCTTCAATTGTTCTTTGACGCGGCGTCTTCCCTCCATGGCTAGCTCGAGCAACTCGGCCAGTTCGTCTCGCATGAACTCACCGTGCGGGTAAATGATCTTGATCAAACCCGAGACGGTTTTCCGCACCGCCTTCACGTCCCGTGCGTTCAGGTGGGAACCTAGGGAGAAGAACCGGTCGATGGCCTCCGTGAAATTGTGCTTACGTAGTTCCCGGAGGGCCTCTGCAAAGTAGTCGACCACCAATCCATAGTGCTCCGTGAAGAATTCTACTCGCATCTTCGGAATTTCCCACCCCGGTATGTAGAAGTGAAGCCGATCTAAAAAGGCTATGTCTTCACGGATCACCTCCGGCAGCGGCGAAAACAGGTGCGATGAACGCACCATAACGTCCACCGCCTGATTGGTGTTCCCGAATATCGCCACCGATGCCATACCGGTTAAGGCGTCCTTGCCTCGGGCAAACATCCCGGACTCGCAGTAGGTCTTCAGGGTCGTAATGACCTCTTTGTCCATTTTTTGCAGGTCGGCGACCTCGTCGAAGGCAACAGCATCCCAAATTCCCACAAGGCCCATTTTCCCGGTGGCCATGTTGTAAAATAGGTTCGCCACCGTGGTTGGACCGGTGAGGAGGATGGTGTATGGTGACAGTTCCTGGTAAACGTAGCTTTTTCCCGTTCCGCGGGGCCCCAGCTCCACGAGGTTGTAGTTGTGCTCGCAAAGCGGGATCATCCGCACCAGAAGTAACAGCTTCCTACGCCGGTCGAAGTGGCATGGCTCCAAGCCCATGGTGCGGAGCAATAGGTCCATCCACTCTTCTGAGGAGAATTCGCGGCGGCATTCGCGGTACTCCTCGAGGTCAAAAGTGGCGATTTGGATCGGCTTCAAGGAATCGATCCAAAAGGGACTTTTTCTGCCCCGCGCCTCTTCGTCGTACTGGTGTCTGATGTCAACCTGAGCCCAGATGCCGCCCACCAGCAAGCGATCGTATTTTCGCAGGAAATGTTCTGGAATATGAACGTACAGGTGTCCAAAGTTGACAAGCTCGGCCCAGTGCTTATCATCTTGGGCGACATAACGAACCTTGACCTTGTCGATCAGGGTATATTTGCCCTTATTTTTAACCATCGACTGAACCTTATTGGCCTCGTCGGGCCGCACGACGTTTGATGCGATAGTCGAATTCACTAGGCGGAGTCCCGCCTCGATGGCTATCTCGTCATCGGTTGCGCAGTACTTGCCCAGCAAGTACTCCAACACAAACACCGGCACATTCGCCCCGACCTTTACCTTTCGGACAAGGTCCTTTCGCACCACTTTGCCCGCAAAAACGCGGGTTACCTTGCGGTCCAAGTCGGACATCGTTCGACCTCTACATGGCGATGGCCCCTTCAATCTTCTCCAACCTGGAGAGTTCAACTCCCGTTGTTGCGTCAAGCAGGTACAATCCGACTGTCTTTTGTTCCGGCTCCTCCACGACCCTCAATGTGACCGTGTTGACGGCAACTTTCTTCGGGTCATTTTCGTCTCTCGCTAGAGCGATATCGCCGGTTGAACTATCAAAGCCGTACGATGCGCTGAACGCTTCCGAAATCACCTTGCCTTTTGCCCGAAGCTCCAGGCGGACCTTCGGCGGCTCGACGTCGAATAGCCCGTCGCTCTCGCCGCTCACCTCGATCGAGAAAAACCGCGTCGTCAGTTTCTGGCTACGGGGTGAAAGACGCCAGACGATTCCTCCGGGCTTCCTCACGGCAGCTTTAGCCCGCGGCTTTAAAACCACAATCGGCACCACGGCCTCCTGCGGAGAAAGTCCACCGTGAAAGTATGCCCGGGTCCCACCCCTGCACCTGAAACACGCGAGGCTCATAGGGGTTGCCAGATCCAGTTCGCCTTCCATACCCAGCGCCTGCACAGGCATGCGCAGCACGGCGTCGTCGGCCTGGCCGCCCCGGCCCACCCACACGCGGCGGCGGAGGGTGACGGTCTGGCCGCCGGGTGCATCAACTTTCATATCTTCGCTCAATTCCTCGGCAAAAAGGTGCCCATGATCCGAGGTCAGCACGATTCGCTCAACGCCTTTTTGCACCAGAACACAAATCGCATGCCGCAGATCTTTTAGCACACCGTCCATATGCCTTCGGGCCTGGACGATATTGTCCTGCTCGCACAGTTCGTCGATTTCCTGCGAAGTCACCAGGATCAACGAAGCGCCGGCGATCCCCTCGCCTACTCTCTTTAAGCGCTTTGACAGCAGGTCTTCCAATTTGGCCTCGAACACTTCCACACCCACGCGCTCCTTGAGGAGTGCGATACGCTCCTTGCGGTCCTTGATCATGCGCCCGCCCATTTCTAGCGCCAGCCTGCCGCTGCCGGCCGTGACTACCCGAGCGGCTTCGTGGGCACCGGGCAGAAGGGCTGCCATGCCGATTTCCGTCACGGTAGGCACGGCCGCGAGAGCGGGATGAATCTCCACTTCGAAATCGCCCTCTAAGAGGCGCCCCAGTTCTCTCCCCATTTCGAACCGCAGTGCGTCCACCCACACGTAGGCCACCTTCTCCTTGCCGAGCCAGGGCTTCACATACTTTTCGAAGATATCGCGCTGGCGGATGAGCCCCTTGGCCGGCAATCCCTTTCGCCACCCTGTCACGAATATCCGGGCAAGTTCGGATCCAACAGCGACGTATCTTTGCCGAGCCCTGATGATGAGTTTTTCCAGGTTCTCGTCGTCTCCGCCAAGGGGCTCGAAGTTATGCCAGCCGCTTTCCATAATACGGTGGTAGGTATCCAGCAGGCACCACGGCTCCTTCGCCTGGGCATACTCGTTGATGAGCTCCGCGAGCGATGCCGGCGCTTTCTTCAACGCCCGCTCCACCCGATCGGCTTCCAGCAGAAGCGAAGCCGCTGCGGCTATGAGCCCCCAGCGGGCCTGTAGCTGCGGCTCGGCCTCGCACCAGAATTGCTTGGTCCGAGACTGCGCCAGCGACAGAACTTCCGCATCCGTCGCCTCCAACAGCCGCTTTTCCGCGTGTTGTAACAGGGCTTACTCGAATACCGAAAAAGTCTCCAGCTCCCCGATCGCCTTCGGATCGAATTCCGCCGGATCAAGCCCAAGCTCACGCTCCACGCATCGGGCAGCCTTGACGTAACTTTCGCGCAGATCGCGCCGCAGTCGCCACGACTTGGCCAAGGCCACGCAGGCCTCGCGCCACGGCGGCAGGGAGGCGACCGCCACGGAGGCCAGCCGCGGGGGCAAAGCCTGCCCAAGGCCGGCAACCAAGTCCGTCAGCAGAACGTGTCGGGCAAGCTGCTGACGCACCTCGCTTGGCGCTGCACCCTCTTTCGTCCTAAAGTCGAACTCCTTGGCCAGTAGCTTCGTCAGTTCTTCTCCCGCTTCCTTTTTGACGATCTCCGCGTCGTATTTCTCGTTCGCCAGAAAAGCCAGGGCAATCTCCTGCGGGTTGTCGGTCCTAAAAAGGAGCGTGAGTACACCCCAGGAAACCTCCGTTCCCTTGGCCGCCAGGACATCCAGATCCTCCAGGGTCAACTTGCCCGATTCTACTTGCTTTTCCACTTCGGCGGCGATTTTCTCGCCCAGCACGCCCCGCAGCGCATTGCGAGCCACGACCGCTGGCCGGGTGTTGCGGGCCGGCGGCTGCTGGCCCGGTTGCATCACCACGCCCGCCGCCTCCAACTCGATCAGGGCGCGGTGTGTCTGATCCTGGGCCAGGGGCACGAAGACCACTAGCCGCGGTGGCTCTTCGCCCTCCATAAGTTCCTGCTGGTCGATCCACCATCGCAGGTCGAAAAAACTCCCCTCGTAACGGAGGACAGTAGTCTCGGGCAGCTCCAGCCGCTCCGCCGCTTTCGCGTAAAAACCCTCCGGGTCGTACCAAACCACCAGCCCGTGCTCCTCGACCTGCTTGCGAACCAGACCGAAAAGATGTTCCGTTACCAAACCGGTCTTCATGGCGTCACTCGCTTTGTCCGCGGGCCGACATGTCTCTTCCGCTTCATCATCGGCGTATTCCTCTTCGAGTTCTTCCTGCTCCTCCTCCGGAGCCTAGTCGGATGCGGCCGCGTGCCTGGCCTTGGCCGGCTCAACCACGCAAAGTTTCTCCAGGCGGTGGGCGATCGCCAACGAGCGATCCGTGCGGCATTTGTCCTTCACACGCTCGGGCCAAAGTTGTAGAGCGATGTGGGCCCAGTCGTATTTCCCTTCCTGAAGTTCCGACCAGTATTTTTTCGGCTCGTTCCAGGGGACCAATTGCCACAGCGGGGCTATATTCAGGATTACCCCGTCGTTGATGTCGAAATCAAGCCGCAGGTCGGCCACACGCCGCAGTTTTTCTTCGAAATCCCTCAGCTCGGAGACGAATTCCTCCTGCCGATCGATCTCTTTTTCGATCTGCTTGGCTTCCCGGCCGGTCTTTCCGACGGTCTCTTTCCGCCTCCGCAACTCCCGCAGGCGTTCTTCTTCGCGACGAATCTTCGGCTCCACGTAGTTCAGGAGTGCCTTGTAAAGCAGGTCCTTATCCAGGCGATGGCAGGCGAGTTACAGGCCGTAGTTTCCCCGGGCCGAGCGGAGGTACCAATAGATCGGGCGTTTGCGGTACTTTTTGATGTGTTCCTTGAAGAATTTGTCGGCCAGGTAGTCGCGGAGTAAGCCTAAAGGATCGCCAGCGGTGCCCAGCCCCCGGCCGATCAGCTTGTCGGCCCCCGCCTCCCCGAAGATCACCTCCAGGACGGCCAACACCTTGGTGCCGAGGTCATCCGGATGGTCCTTGTCGACCACGAGCAGGCCGTCTTGGTCTTTGAGCGCTCGCAATTGCTGGGCGGTTTGTGGGTCGAAGCGTCCCCGGCCGAGGCCGTTTTCCACTCCCGGCTCGAATTGCCCCATCACCACGCCGACCGCATAGCTGATCCACGCCTTGGCCAAGGTTTCCTCGGACCAAGCCCTTTCGGTTTCCGCCTACGAGTCTTCCGCATCGGCTTCTTCCGGCTCTTCATTCGTGTCGGCATCGGCCGCAGTGCCTTCCTCGGCCAATTCGGCTTCAATAGCCCGGCGGTCTTCTCCGCAAATTCCGTACAGCCGGTAAACTTCTTCGTCGATCTGCCGTTCGATTTCCGCCAGTCGGGCGTGGCGCTGGGCAACCTGCCGGATGCCGTCGGGCCAATCCGGCGGCGCGATGAAGTCCCAGGTGGTTTCGGAGTCCTCGCTATCGGCTTTGGCCAGGGCGATAGCCTGGTCGACTAGATTTGCCAGGACCTCGCTTGAGTTTGCTGGAACAGGCAGCCGTGCCAGGTCGCCAACTTGGAAACTTAGAGTCGGATTAAGCAAATTAAGCGCATAACATGTAAAACTTGAATTCAAAAGTCCAAGAACCAGAGCAATATCTTCAGGAAAAGCAGAAGAACCTTTCACATCGAAAATAAACCCGCCAGGTGAAAGGCGGGCGCTGAATCGGCCGCTAGTAAGATCCGTCCACGTGACCCCGCGGCGGAAGTAGTAGTCGGGGTTGCGAATGACGCTATATGGTCTAAATCCACAAATCTCCTCCCCATCCCGTTCCCAGTTCACCACATACTCCTGATTGCCGTACCACCTTTTAAAGGCACCACCCTTCATATACGGGAACCACCGTTTGCCGGTGGCTTGAGCTTCTTGGGCATTTCGGCAGTCAAACCCGATGCGCCGAATACCAGGTTCCCACCAGTAACGGAGGAAACGGAAGTTGTCAGCAGTTTGCAATCCCACTCCCGGCTGAGCTATTTCCCCCAACTTGGGAAACTCCTCGAAGACCCTTCTTAACCCGGGCGTGATCCAGTAGACCCAGGGGCTGCCAGGGATGGCGTCAAAGTCGGCCTGCCGGTAGCGATAAACAACAGGGTCGTCTTTGCCGGCCCGCAGGTTGGCCAGCGCCTCCTCGAACCGCCGCCGTTTGGAGTCACTGTCCGGCTCTTTTACCAGCCGGAAATAGGTGCCCACCGCCTTTTGCCGGGCTTGGGCATCCTCCTCCGGCCGGAAGACAAATAGGGCCGTGTTCACCTTTGCTCCAGTAACCTCTTCGAATGCTTGCGTGCCGACGTGCGAAACAACCTCTATGGCAATCGTCTTTCGCAAATGTTCACGCAGCTTTTCATAAGAGGAGATGAACATAAATGACTGCTGCGCAATCATGCCAAGGCGACCACGCTCCTTAACGCACTCAGTGCAACGTTGAATAAAACACGCGTAGAGGTCTCGGTTTGCTATGGAATATTCGTTTTTAATCAGGTTTTTAAGATTCAGGTTCATGTTGGTGCTGCTCATGTAAGGCGGATTGGTCACCACCACGTCGTACCGCCTTGCCGTAAGTTCCAAAAGGCGGAGCCCCTTGGCCGTCTCCCCCGCAAAGTAGGTTTGTTGCACACCGCCTCCGTGCTCGCGAACAAATGCGTCTAGGGCCTGACCGATTTGGATTTCCAGCATCTCCCAGAATTCGTGCTTTCCTGCCTCGCTTTCAAAGGTTTCCTTTTGCTAGCCGAAGAGGTCAGGCGATTTCCCTTCGCGCTCGTAGCGCTTTCGCTCCTGGGCCACAAGCTCCCGGATCTCTTCTTCCAATCGGAGAAGCGAGCCGAGTTGTTCGGAGTCCTTAAGCCTCGCCTGGAGGGCGGTCAGAATGCGGCGATAAATCGGGCCGAGCTTTGCCTTTTCCATGAATTGATTAAGGCGCTCGCCACCCAGCATATGGACATTGGCACAGGCCAGACGGCTTTCGCTCAAGCGGGCCTTGGGATTGAGCGTCTTGGCCTTCAGATAAAGCGCAAGGGCCGAAAGCTGCACGGCCCGCGGGTCGATGTCGATCCCGTGCAGGTTGTGGGCAATGATGGCGGCAGGAATCTCTTCCTCGGAGGCAACCGGGGGCTTAGCCGGCCAGCCGGGCTGGCCGGCCTTTTGCATCTCCTCGCGATACATGGCCACAAAGAGGTCAAAAGCCACCAGGCCGAAGTGCATCGTGCCGCAAGCAGGGTCTAGAAGGGTAATCTCCTTAACGCTTTTGGCGTCGGGCGGGGGTCGGTCATGACTCGGCAGGGGAACCAGATAATCCAAAGAGGACGCCAGTTGGGAATCGGGGTGCATCTCCAGCCACAGACGCCCAAGCGTGTTTTCGACCAAAAAACGGACGATCCAGCGGGGCGTAAATATCTGGGTAGCCGCCGCAATATCTTTTGATTCGATTTTTTGTCTTTCTTTATAGACGCGGAAGAAGATCTGCTTCTTTTCCTGCTCGATGAACCCCTGATAAACCCACCCGATGGTTTCCTCATTGCCCGGTTGCCAGGCCGGGGCCAGCTCCGGGGCATTCAGCAGTTTGATAAGTTCCCTCAGCGTTTTGGGCTGCGGGAGGAATCGGCTGGCGATCACCTCGGGATCAAAGAGCACGCGCACTTCCTCCGAAAGTTTGCAGCACTGAGCCAGGAGAAAGGCGCGATAAGCCCTTTGCCGCGGACCTTCGCCCCGAGCGTTTTGCGGCAGGTCGCCTTTTTCGTAATCGGAAAGGTGGCTTCCGTTGCCCGGGACCGCCAGCCACATTTTGAACCCGTTGGAGTTTTCGAGCCGGCTGACCGTTTCGCGGACAAGGCCCCGGGCTTCGAGCATCTTGAAAGCCACGGAGCGGTTCAGCCAGGTAAAGGCGGCCTCCCGCACGAAGGCATCTAGGGCTGCCGGTCCGGACTGCCCGCCGGCTTGGAGAACCTCCAAATGGTCAAGCAGGAGCTTTCTGGTTTCCCGCTCCTCAGGCTCCAAATGGCCCATGCGGGTATCAGGCTCCACGACTAACGCCGCCGTGGAACGCCCCGTGGTGGGAGAAGTATAGATGCCGTGCCGCCCCTGCAATTCGTGCCGGATGGCCCCTTCCACCAGGCTCCGAGCGGCAAGCACAGTCTCGCGCAACTTGTTCCGAACTCCCTGGTCCATCGCTTACTCCACGACAATCTTGACACCTTCGTCGAGCAGTTTAAGCAAATAGTCTTGAAGACGCGCTACGGCCTGCCGGACATCGTCCGGTGATTCGAAAGAGCCGGAGAGGAACTCGGCCACGCGGACGCGCTTGATTTTGGTCTGCGGCGGGGTAATCAACCGCTGAATTTCGGCCACGACTTTGGCGAATAGGCCGCCGAGGGCTTCGAGGTCCGACTCCATCTGGTTGACGCTTGCGCCGCAAGCGGCGCAGACAAGAGCGTTCGGGGGGAAGTCCTCCGCCGCACAACCACGGGAAACCAGGGGAGAAAGCACCGACTCGCGCATCGACTCGGGCACCTGCTGCCACTCGGGGTGACCTTTGATCCTTTCGATGGCCTGCCGATACTGTTCCGCACGGGCGGTGTGAATTTGCTCATATAACGGACGATAGGCGGCCACGACTTCGCCGGTTACCGACTGGATTTCGCCCATCCGCTCAAAGAAGTTCTCGGATTCGATGAGCTCTTGAAGGTGCTTACCCTTGGCGGCGGCCTCCGCTTGTCCGTGCGCTTCGAATTGACGCCCCATCTCGCCGGCCGCCAGCCGGGCCAATTGCAGAATCTGTAGACCTTTTTCCGTGAACACTTCGGCGATCTTGCGAATGCGGTCGCGCCCTTGCTTCAGCGAAACCATCCCCGCGGCCAGGATCTTCACGCAATCGTCGGCCGAACCGGCGGCAATGCTCTCCAGTTCCTCGCAGTAGGCTTCGACGGCGGAGATGACGGGCAGCCGGTGTGCCCGCACCTGAGCTTCCACGAACAAGACCTGCTTGAGTTCTTCTTCGGCCCAGGTCCTTGCCGCCGCGGCGATGGCGTTCTTTTCCACGTCCGTGGTCTTGCCGGTCAGGGCTTCATAGCACTGGACGGCCCGCGTGAGCGTGTTGAGGTCAATGGGTTTGACCGGGGTAAAGCGCGCGGACTTGAACTTGGTGTTGTTGACGAACGGCTCGCGGCTCCGGGGGTCGGTGAAGGAGTCGAACTTCTGACCGCCGAAGGAGACCTCCATCACCCCGGCGCGGAAAAGCACGGCCAGGACCAGACGGAGCATGTCCCGCTCCCAGCCGTAGGGGGGGCGACTGAAATGCTGTTCGAGAGACCGTCCGAGGCATGCATCGAGATTGCCATATTCGCTTTGGCTGGTGAGGTAGTCGAGGACTTCCTTGGCCACTTCGGCGGCGGTATTCGGAACATACTTGCTCCCTTGCTTGGTGACTAGCCCAAGGCCACGTTCGACCG
This sequence comes from uncultured Thermogutta sp., assembly GCA_937128505.1. GTDB lineage: Bacteria > Planctomycetota > Planctomycetia > Pirellulales > Thermoguttaceae > DTLM01. The sequence goes on along the minus strand of CAKZMM010000167.1, from coordinate 8,589 downwards.
GATAGAAAACCTGCGGAAGAGCCGTCAAATCTGCCGCCTTCAAGAACACTTCGGGCTCATCCCCCCGCAACGGCCGCGAGCCCATTTCCAGCTTGGGATAAAGCTCCGGCACAAGCTGGTTGAGCAACTTGGGGATGATCTCCTCGATCTTGCTGCCCAAAGAGGCCGCCTCGTACGCCACGCCGCGGAATACGCCGGTTCCTCGCTCCAAGGCTTCGGTGAGTTTGTCCTGGAGCCGGGATTCGAGCGCCTGGCACGTGTTGCTTTCGTCCTGGAGACACTTGTCCTCCTCGTGCGTGATTTTGCTTTGCGCCCGTAAGAGCCGGTACTTTTCGACCATCTTTTTGGAGGCATAGAGCTGGGCCACCAATTCGTCGATTTCGCCCGTGAGCGCAAAAACCAAGTTATTGTCGTGAGCCTTCTGGCGACTTTCGTCTCTTGCCTCGCCGAGCCGCCGAGGCAAGTCCGCGTCGTCCTCCGCGATCATGAGGGATAGCTTGATGTCCGTTTCGTCACCGACCGAGGTACCGTCCACGGAGATTCCGATGCGGAAGGTACGACAATCCTTGTAGCGATAAGTACGCAGAGGCGGGTTGCTAAAGATTTTGCTGAGGGCTTTGCGGATGATCTCGCTGCGGTCACGCGGTTTGGGGTCGTAGGACTTTTTCTCCGTCTCCCAGTTTTTCTCCTGGGCGGTCTGGAGTTTCCAGCCGTCCTCGGTTTCGCGAATGAAATCCGCCTCGTGGAGTTTTTTCAAGGCCGCCTGAACCTGAGGCAAAGGCGCAGGATCGCCCACCTTGTCGACCAAAAAGGCTGCGATATTGGCCGGCGTGCGAGGGAGGTCGCGCACAAACTCCAGTAGGCATATCACTTTGGCAACGCGAAGTGCCCATTTTTGGGTCTCCGGATCACCCTTAAACCGCTCGGCAATCTGGTGGATGTCGGTCCTTCGTTCGTTGGAAAGGTTACCTTCGACAAGTTCATAGACGCGGTCCAGGGTCACGAGGGTACCGATCGGCGCTTTGGCCAGGGCGGTCCGCTCGGATACGAGCATCTCGTAGGCCTGCTTGATGAGGGTGCGGTTGCTCCCGCCGAGGTGCCGGGGAGCGCCCGGCTGAAGCCGGATGCCCGACATGATGCTGATACACAGGTCGATGTAATGCGGAGGATACGGATAGAACGGGATGAAATCCTCCTCGCTGATCTGAGTCTGACGCGAGGTGCGCTCCAGGCGTAACGCCGCGTTTAGAGAACCTTGATGTTCGTGGTAGAGCTGCCTCAGCAGGGGAATGGCTTCCTCCTTCTTGGCGAGGACCCGCTTGGTGGCGACCTCGCGGATATCCGATGGGGCAAGGTCGATACGGTAACGGAAGCGATCCTGAAGCCTGGCCAGCTCCACGCGTTTGGAGTCGATGGCGGCTACCACTTCATCGAGTTTTTCCTGAGCGGTTACGACAATCCAGCACGGGGCCGGAATCTTCCTGGCCTTTACGAGGTTGCGGCCCACCTTGCCAAATTCCTCGACCGTGGCCCTGAGATCTTCGATCTTATCGCCGCTGCGTGCGACGTGTTGACCGACCTCGTCAATCACGATGACCACCGCCTTCCCCGGACGGCGGCGGGCAAAAAGTTCGAAGGTCCGTTCCACGACCTTGCTGACCGTGATGCTGGCATCGCGATTGCGCTGGGTGCGTGCCCAGGAATCGGGCGAAGGATACACCGTGGGGTCCAGAGCGTGCAAAACCGCACTTGCCCGGGATAGCCGCTGCGCACCTTTGCGCACGATCCGCCAGTCCTGGCCGTGCAGCTCCTTGCACTTGGCAATAAATTCCTGGAGCTTGCCTTCCGCCTCCAGTTCGATTTCTAGCTCGGCGATGTCGAAATCTTCGGCGTAATCAAGCTCCCTCAGGACAACGGCGTAAATGAACTCTGCGATCCGCTGCGTGATGCGCCGTGTGTCCTGCTCCTTAGCGACGTCGAACAAGATCACCTCGGTGGGGTACTTGGTGCTGATGAAATCCAGCAAGTTGCGCACCTCGGGATGATCGACCTGTTGCTTGAACAAGTCGGGAAAGTTCTTGCCGAGGATCTTCCGATTTTGGAGGGCATATCCGAAGTATTTGGCAAAAGAACTTTTGCCCGAGCCGAAGAAGCCGGATATCCAAATGCCGACACTCTCGTGGGGCTCGACCGGTGCGTCGGCTACGGCCCTGAAAAGAGTGGCATACTGCTCACGGATACTGTCCGTGGCTACGTACTCGGTGATTTCCGAGTACACGGAATGCTAGTCGCTCTGATCGACCTGGATGATTTCCTCGATCTTCCGGCGCAGGTCGCGCGTCAGCAAGTCCCCAATGGTCTTCATAAACCGTCCTCAATTTTACCCGTAGATTTTCACTCGATAGTTTCCCAGGGCATCGCGGTCCTTGAGTTCCATGAATCTCAGCCCGGTTGTCCCTTCAAGGGAGCCTGGATAAAAAAGAATGGTGGGAACCCGTGTCTTACCCTGCATCTGGCTTAAGAGCTTCGACATGTGGTAGATGCCTGGGGCCATGGCGGCGGCCCGGATCAAAAAGGCAATATCGGTTTCAGCGGAAAGCCGCTCGAGCTCTTCAACCAGAAGCTGGGCCAAGGGACGCCAGTCTCGGTCCGAAAGATACGTCGTCACCTGCTCCTGGGCTACGACAAACCCGCGCTGCCTCTCCAACTCGACAACTGCTTCTATCCCCTCGGACTCCTCGATGGCCCTCCAAAGACAACGCGACATACGGATGATGGATACTCTCCTTCCCCCATCTTCTAGCCGTGTGGCCAGGCGCCGGGCTTCTCGACGCAGGGTCCACTCCTCCGCCGGGTCATAGCGGAAGATGGCAAACGGCAGATCGTGGTAAGCACTGATTCGCGGCGGATCGGCAAGTAGATCCGCCTCTAGCACTTTAAGTCGCTCCGCGAGCGAGGACATCCGCATACTCCTCCAAGGTCGGTGCGGGAAAAGTCAGCCGCGTGACACTCCCCGCAGCATGGTACTCCAGCAAGCCGTGTTGGTGTGCCTCGACTAAAAGCCGCTCGACGCCTTCTCGTGTCATAAAGAACAACTTCCACTCCGCCATATCCAACAGCCTCGCTCCCGAGGCCTGTTTCTGCTTGAGGTAGAAGACGACGTAACAAAAGGCACGTAGTGGCAGATAAATGGCAGGGGCTATGCGTTTTTTAACCTTTCCCTCGAGTACGCCAAAATCACGTAACGTCGACAAAAGCCCTTGCACTACACGCCGCAAAGTGCCATCGCTCCAGAGGCTAGTGGCCTTGCCTTCCAGGACCCACTCCCGAACCGTCCGTTGCACCTCGGCGACGCTCACCGTGACCACGCCCCGGGCCCACTGAGGTACGAGGATTTCCAAGACGACATCGCGCAGCAGCGAGTCTGCTCGTGCGGCATGGAAGTAAAGTATTCGATCGATGCTGCTACTGTCGCAGCGGCTTTTAACGAGGCGTGCCAGGGCTCTGGCGACTGATTCCTCGCCAAGGTAGCGTTGCCGAAAGATGGCCAGAATATCCTCGGCTCGGGAGCGGGAGGTTTTCCCCAGCAGATTATGGCAGCGGATCTGATGCAGATTTTCCGCGACGGATAGCTCAGGGTCCCAGGAGGCCAACAGCGCCTTGGTGTCCGGAAGAAGGGCTCCCGCCTTGATGATCTTTGTGGTGTATAGCGCCGGAGAATCGTTTCGTATTGCCTGCCCACCTCTTTTTGGCGTGCCACCTTGCATTGCCTATTGTTCCCATGGCTGAGTCCTTGCCGGCTCCTCCGACACAAAGCCCCTCATGAATCTCTAAATTGGTTATGAATCTATAAATGGGTTAAAGTAACAAGCTGCCCAAGGGCTGGCCGACAAGCCCCACGTGTCGATTTATTATTTTTAGCTAGATCCCGTGCTTTTCTTGAGGTAGATACCCTGCGCACCCGGAGGTGCATACCGACCCGGTCGCAGGCCAACCACTTTTTTCGCTAAACTTGACAAATTTCGATGTATAAGAGAATCGGGAACGATCGACGTCACGAAAAATCGACGTCAATAAATTAGACTAAACGAAACGGTTTTCGCGGTCAATTGCAGCTCGGACGTGGGTCAGTGAGCTGTTTCCCGCCCGACTGCGATGCTTGCCCACGCTTTGTGTGTGAATTCAAATTGCGCAAATTGGTCCCTGCTCAGCCGCGATTCACAAATGATTATCGCAAACGGCGGGCAAATCGTCCGCACATGCGGAGAAAATTGCAAATTGTTAACGTACTCAACCTTTGGGGTGAAAATCGTCCACACAAGCGGGGAAAATCGGCGCGGCGGTGGATACTCTTGCGGCGGCAGGAGAAATCGTCCACACAAGCGGGGAAAATCGGCGCGCGGGCCGAACGAGTCGTCGGGGCGGTAACGCGCGGTTTTCCCGGGTGGGAGATACCTTTTACAAAGCCCAGTCACCTTTTTGCAGGTTGGTCACCGAATGTCCCAGTTGGGTTTTAACTTTGCCTTTTGCTTTTATCATAGGGGTGAATACCCGTCCTTTGGTCCGGGAATGGGGGGACGATCTTTGTAGAGTATGCGCGGCAATATTTTTGAAGAGTGTGCCCAAATATCTTTTGAAGAGTATGCGTAGCCAGATATTTGAATCGTGTGCGCGGCACTGCTTCGAGAACGGCTCGCAGCTTTGTCTCGAACGGTCCGATCGCAGCGTCTTTCTGTCGCAAGTTGTTCTTTAGAAGGCTAAGGCGCAAACCATGGTAGAGATCAATCGCGACGATATCATCGAGGGGCCTTTTTGGCCAGAGCGCGTGCAGGTACGTTTCTGTGAACGCGTGGGAAGAAAGATCAAAATCGAAGTTGTTGGGTGCACCTCCCAAAAGAGCTCTGAGCTCCTTTTGAGGGAGAGCCAACTAGAGGAGATTCGGAAGGTCTCCTCCGCCACCGGCGAGCAATGGGATTTCCGCGGACATGGGAAGGAATTCTTCCTTGGACTCGAAGCACATCGGGTCCGCTTGGCCCACCAGTTCGATCCACTATTGGCGGTGAATGTGTCGCAAGTCGATCCGCTCCCCCACCAGATCGAGGCCGTTTATCATAACATCTTGCGGAGCCCGCGGATTCGCTTCCTGTTGGCGGATGACCCCGGGGCGGGCAAAACCGTCATGGCGGGGCTTCTCCTCAAAGAACTGAAGTATCGCGGTCTGGTCCGACGGACTTTGATTGTCGTTCCTGGCCATCTTAAAGATCAATGGCGGCGCGAGATGCAGGAGCGCTTCCGCGAAAACTTCGTGGTGGTTGACCGCGGCTACATGAATGCCGCATGGGGCTCGAATGCCTGGCAGCAGGTGGCCCAGGTGGTTACCTCGCTGGACTTTGCCAAGCAAGAGGATGTTTTGCTCTCCCTTTCCGAGACGCACTGGGACTTAGTCATTGTGGATGAAGCGCACAAGATGGCGGCCTACCGTTACGGGGAGAAGATCAACAAGACCGAACGCTACCGTGTTGGCGAGGTTCTTTCGCGGATCGCTGAATTCTTGTTGTTCTTAACCGCTACTCCGCACCGCGGCGACCCGGAAAACTTCCGGCTGTTGTTGAACCTTTTGGTACCCGACCTATTTGCCAATGAAAGCATCCTCCACGAATCCGTCGCGAACCGCGAAAACCCCATCCTCTTGCGTCGGCTTAAGGAAGATTTGAAGGACTTTAAAGGGCAGCCTCTGTTTCCTCCGCGGCACGTTTCCACAAGGCTTTATCGCCTCAATGAGGACGAAAAACGCCTTTACAATGCCGTCACCCAGTATGTGGGGACCTATTTCAATAGGGCCCGTGCCAGCGAAAAGCGGAACGTGACCTTCGCCCTTTTGGTCCTTCAGCGCCGCTTGGCTTCTAGCGTTCGCGCGGTTCGTCGTTCCTTGGAAAGGCGCACCCAGCGGCTCAAAGAGCTGCTCAGGCAGGGCGACTGGTTAGCGCAAAGAGCCGACGTGGATGAGGAGGACCTCGAAGATGCCCCGGAGCAAGAGCGGCTGACCACCGAGGATGAGCTGCTCCAGAAGCTCACTGCCGCCGAGACGCGCGAAGAGCTGGAAGAGGAAATCCGCAGGCTGGAGGAGCTCATTGCCCTGGCTCGCAGTGCCGAGCGGAACGAGATCGAAACGAAGCTCAACGAGTTGCATCAGGTCATCACCGCGGAACAAATCCGGCAAACCGACGAAAAATTGCTGATCTTTACGGAGTCGCGGGACACCCTCGATTACCTGGTGGAAAAACTCAGGGGATGGGGCTTTTCCGTCGTAAGCCTGCACGGGGGGATGAATCTCGACGCCCGCATCCAGGCCGAAAGCGAGTTTCGTAACCGAGCCCAACTGATGGTTTCCACCGAGGCCGGTGGGGAGGGTATTAATCTTCAGTTTTGCTCCCTCATGGTCAACTACGACATTCCTTGGAACCCCAATCGGCTGGAACAACGCATGGGGCGAATCCATCGTTATGGCCAAACCAAGGAGGTCCACATTTATAACCTGGTCAGCGTGGATACGCGCGAGGGGCAGGTGTTCCACGCGCTATTCAAAAAGTTGGAGAATACTCGGCGGGCTTTGGGGTCGGACCGCGTTTTCGACATTATCGGCGAAATCTTGCCGCGAGGTAACCTCAAGGATTTGATCGTTGACGCCATTTCCAACCGCCGCGCTATGCAAGAGATTTTGCACACCATCGAGGCGGTGCCCAATGACGAATTGATCAGGAAGGCCAAAGAGGCCACCCAAGAGATGTTGGCCACCCGGCACATCGATTTGACCCGGGTCCTGGGCGAGGACCGTCGCGCCCGCGAGCATCGCCTTGTGCCCGAGTACATCGAACAGTTTTTCAGTCGCGCTTGCGAATGGCTGCAAATTTCTTTGGAGCAGCGACGCGGCAAATTGTGGCGGGTCGCAAGAATTCCCCACGAAATCAAAAATGTTTCCCACGACTTTGAGAACCGCTTCGGAAAGGTCTTCCCCGAATATCAAAAAATCGCCTTCGATAAAGAGCAGTCCCGCAAGCTGGGGGCCGAGTTTGTCGCACCGGGCCATCCTCTGCTAGAAGCCGTAGTGGACCGGCTACTTACCACTACTCAGCAGACCCTCCACCGGGGGGCCGTTTTTGCCGATCCCGAAGGCCGCCGCGACGGCTGGTTGTGGTTCTTTGAAGTGGAGATCCGCGACGGCAACGATCAGTGCGCACTCCGGAAGCTGGTCACCATTTTCCAGCCGCACGACGGGAGCTCGTTCCAGGAGGTCAACAGTTCCATCTTGTGGGACATGAAACCGCTAGAAGGTGTCCCCCTTCAGGATGGCCGCCCTTCTCAAGGCCAAATCGAGGAATTCATCTGCGATGACATTATTGACCGCCTCCAGCAGGAAATTCAATCCGATCGGAACCGCATCGGCGCCATCAAACGCAAGTATGGCATGCAATCGTTGCAGGGCAGGATCGCAGACTCGCAACAAAAGCTGATGGACTACGAGAGGCGCCGGGAGCAGGGGCAACCGATAGCCGAGGTCGAAATCCATAACGAAAAGCGCCGTCGCGATGAGTTGATTGCCCGCAAAGAAGAGCTCGAACGCGAGATCATGCGCGAGACTACCCTGGTAGCGAGGATGCCGCGGCTGCTGGCCGTGGCTCGCATCATTCCGCTCGCCAGCCCGTCCCCCGAAATGGGAAGCGATCCGGCGATCGAGAAAATCGGGATGCAGATCGCCATGGAGTACGAACGAGCTCAGGGCCGCAACCCCGAGGATGTCAGCTCCCAGTACCTGGGCTACGACATCCGCAGCACCGGCTCTGCGGGGGAAGTCCGCTACATCGAGGTCAAGGCCCGGGCAAACTCTGGCCGGGTGGTCCTCACTCCCAATGAATGGAACATGGCCAAGCAGCTTCGGGAGGAGTACTGGCTTTATGTGGTGGAAAACGCGGCCGGTACGCCGCAGCTTAACCTGATTGCCAACCCGGCAGCCAATCTCATGCCCCAGGAGGAGTCCAAAATTGTCCGTTACTGGGTCGATAACTGGAAGGAAGCAGCCACGCCTGCGTGAGAAAGATCGCTTGGCCCTGGTGGTTGCGGAGGCGGATCGCGAACGCCGGTCGAAAGCTTAGATCCATGGCGGGTACAAACCGGGCGATGGTACCCCCGGTCGGCCCTTGGCACTTTGCGCAAGCTTTGCCGGTGGGACAAAGGCATCGGGCCAGGAATCGCCTACCCAAACTCGGGCCGGGGGCTTGAAGTGGCGTCTTTTTTCGGGGATAAATAAGTGGATAAGAAGTTATGGCCGGCTCCCCCGCGAAAGGATCGGGCATTTGATCGGGCCGCTCATGGATTCGCAAGAGGACTTCGCCGCATGGCAGAGCAAGCGAGGCGGTTGATTGAGGTGGATTTTCCGCTCCGCAAGGTGTCGGAGGAATCAGCTCGGGAGAAAAGTATCCGCCACGGGCACATCTCGACCCTTCACATCTGGTGGGCCCGCCGACCGCTTGCCGTCTCGCGCTGCACGGCCTTGGCCGCGCTAGTGCCGGATGATCCGGCCCGGCGTAAGGA
>CAKZMM010000166.1 GCA_937128505.1 uncultured Thermogutta sp. | reverse complement strand
CTGACCCGAGAATCAATCGCCCCTAACTGGAGATCGACCGGGGCGCTCCGCTACGGCCGAGCTGCTGCAACCGCTTCATTTTCCGTTCATTTGCCAGGGATGTCAACTTTGGCAGGGGGCGCGTCTTGTTCATCGCAATTCTGGCAAAACTCGTGGGGGCGGCGGGCGATTGACAAGCCAGAGCTTGCTGTTCAAGATCATGATCGTGGCCCTGCCGCTGAGGGGTTCGGGCGGGGCACGGTAAGTCAAGAACCCCGTGAACGGCTACCTTCAGGCCAATCCTACTTCTGCCCTTGCTGTTTCTAGGCCATGAGGCGAGGGGGAGGAAAAGGGGTTGCCGTCTGACTGGCGTTCCGAAACCAAGAATTCGGAAGTCTGCAAACACCGGCAATTCGGGAGACATGATCATGGACAGGCGTCAATGGATGGGATCATTGGCGCGAAGCTTGGGCGCTGCGTCGCTGGCGCTGCGCCCGTCGCAGGCCGAATCTTCGGACCAATCACGCCCGCGAGAAGAGTACCTGATCGTTGATGTCAAGCCGGGGCATTGCTACTTGCTCGACGTGCCACGGGAAGATTCGGTGCCCATGGGGACTTGCTGGCGGGGAGCAGTGCTCCCTTGCAAGGCCAAAGGCGATGGCCTCGACGCCGGTGGCCCTAAGAGCCCGCTGGAGCCGATGTTTCGCAGGCGATTGATCATCAAGGTCGATGACCTGGCCACCTGGTCGCTCACCGATTTCCAGCGGTTCGCCCGGTTCATCGAGGACAACGACGCCAAGGCCGACCTGGGGATCATTCCCGGTCGCTGTGGACCCGAGGTCTTCGCCTGGGTCCGCTCCCTGGACCCGCACCGCTTCGAGATCTGGAACCACACCTGGACTCATGGCTACGGCGGCGTGCCCAACCATTATCGTCAGCCCTACGACGTGCAGTGCCAAAACCTTGAGCGGGCCCACCGGAAGGTCCTGGAAGAAACCGGGATCACGATGCGGGGATTCTGCGGAGGCGGCATCAAGTTCCAGGGCCAGGGAGTTCACGATCAGGACGAGGCGACCCACTGGGTCGTGCGTAACCATTCTGACTACCGAGTCCACTTCCACGCCCACGCCGAATTCGCCGACCGCGGGTACGGCCAGATCAACTCCGACGGGATCTTCATGCCGTGGCGATTCTCGTGGTTCGAGAACGAGGGGCTCAGCGAAGAACAAGACCCTCATTTCGTCGCGCGACTGCGCGAGCGATGGCCCGACCTGGATTGGAACCGGCCCAGCGCGGTGGGCAACGCCGAGGAACTGAAATGGCGGTTCGACCATCCCTTCTGGCACGTGCCGGAGTCGGGGCAGATCGACAGCATGGTAGCCCAGTTCCACCCTTGGCTTTGGAAGGAGCCGGAACTGGCCGCCCTCAAGGAACTTCTCGACCATGTCCGCAGTAAGCCCGACTGGATGTTTGCCGGTGCCTTCGAGACCTACAAATGGCTGCGCGACAAACAGGACATCATTCTCAGAAAGACCGGGCCGGCTCGCTACCTCCTCGACGCGAAGGCCCTGCGCCACGAGCACCGGCTTCGCCTTCGGCTGCCTTCGGACACCACGGTTCGGAGCGAGATCTACCGAGTAACGGGATAGCACGGCTTCAAGCAGGGACTTTGAAACCGGCAGTTCGGTCCTCCCAGAAAGATAGAATGGAAATTCCGGGAAGTATGGGCCGTTCGACTTTTACGACCTTAAAATGAACCTGAAATTGCTCTGCCAGCTCGTTAACATTATCATCAAGTAAAGGGATTACCAGCGTTGACTCCTGCTCTCAGGCGCCGAGTGAGAGTTTATCCTCAGGATCCAGGAAATCCTCGGCGGGCTTCCTTATTAGGTTGCACTTTAATGTCTATTTCAATCGGCCAACCGGCAGGCCTATCGAGCGCGATTTTGATGACCGCTTGCTTGCTCGATTCGGTGACTTCTAACCGTTTCTCTACGATTTTGACTGTAACTGCGGCCGCTTGACGCCGGGCAACAAAAACGGCTAAAATCAGATTGCACGCGAGGATGGTTCCCAGAGAAATCACCCAGGGATAGGCTTTCGCCACTCCAAAAAGCGCGGAGTTTATCTTTCGATAAGATGGGGTGCCCTCAGAATTCCGGCTCGTCGTCGAGATACCTCTCGCCAGGCGATTTTCTGACCCTCTCAATCACCATCTGATGGGGCCATCGTCGGAGCCAGATTCGGGCGCCGGCAGAACTTCTTTACGACTATCTTCCTCCGCGTTATTGCCTGCTGGCTCACGCGAGGGAGTGAATTCCCACAATTTTTTATACCCCGGCGACTCAGCAGGCGAGTTTGTTTGAAAGCCGTGGAGTTGAGAATTATCCTCCGAGCTCTCCACAGAAGCTTTTTCCCAGAGGATAGGCCCAGAGACAATTCTCTGTCGGGGCGGTGAGGAAGCACAGTCGCCTTCCGCCGCACTTGCCGGAGCTGGAACGTCTTCAGGAACGTCTTCAAGGGACTCTAGGGCAAGCATTACTCGTTGCATTGCCCAATCCTGCACCCTCCGCACAATAATGCCGGTGCTTACCACCACCCGTACGGCAATCAGCGCGCTAGCGCCGGAAACCAGCCAAAACGGCAATCCGATGTCCGTGAAATCAACTGTCGCAGGATCTAGCGTCCAAACGACCGTAAACCTTTCCAACAGAACCAGGATCAGCGTCAGGAAAAGCGGTCCTAAAGGCCAAAACAATGACCATAACAACGTTTGGTTTAAAAACGAATTAACCACCCGGCTACACGCGATGACAGTCGGCCGTCGCAACTTATCCAGCTTCGCCAGTCGCTGATCCAAAACGGCAAATATAAGCTGATCGGCCTTTTGTCGATGCAAAACAGTGGGCTTTTCTTTGGATTTCTTCTCCCCGATGGAAGGCCCCTGGTATAAAGCGATCATTCGAGTAGGCGTCGCCCACCAAGCGATAAGGCCCAAAATCGCCATCGCGACAACATACACAACTGAGGTAAGCACCTGATCCGGAAAAACGATCCACCCTGCAGATACCTCTCCCATTATCAAAACGAGCACCACAATTAAGACGGCCCAAACAGCAATTATTAAAGCTTTAACACTCTGCCGATCCATAAGGTCAATTCCTATGCCCCTTCCTCGACCCAAAAACTAAGCACGATTGCCAGGCTGTTTCGCTCCAAGAATGCTCAACAATGAAAGCCTGGTGGGTTTACCTTAGTCAACGCACCCACTGCACCACAGCCGGCTTTTTAAGTCGTCCTTGGTAGTAAACTGCTTTCCGGATAACGCTCAATCTATTCGCGCCAGGCACTTGGCTATGTTTTTGCACAATCCACTCCTGATTTTCCGATTTAACTTCTTGCAAAGTTGGCTCTCTTAGTTCCAATCCTAATTCGCCCACAAAATTGTCCAGAAGACTTGTTAAGTCATCACTCTAGTCTTTCGGGATCTTCCTTATTTCTATCTCATCGAGTATCGCTTGATAAAGTTCGCTTCCCAAATCAGCTAGTTTTGCGTCCCTTTCGGAGCGTCGGAGCTCGCAAATCTCTCTCGGCCACTCCTTGAGCTCTTGGAGAAACTTGGTGAGGAAATTGAATTGTTTAAGCCTCTCACATAACTCATCCCAGTGCCGTGGCTTTTGCCCGGCGAAGACAAAAATTTCGGCTTTACAGCTTATACCCAATTTCTGGTGTCGGAGGCCGTACCTTCGGATGACTCGCGTTCCAGGGCTGAGGCGATCATGGAATGCATAGTGAATCTGTACATCGGGATCATCCGGGGCAACCTGCGCTTCGCCCTGGGGCAGTAGTGGTGGTACGATTTGCCAATCATAACAGCGCGCCCAACTCGTGAGATGCTCGCAGAAAATTTGGGACTTCTCGCTGATGAAAGACTCGTTCGCACTCAGTTTGATGTAGGACTCAAGGATTTTCCTGAGAGCGTCTGGGACCTCCTCCTCGATTCTTCGTTTCCATTTCTCGTCTGTAAGTTGGCCGCGTTTTTTGCGAATCGCTAAACGTGTTTCCTCATTTACTTGATTGTCGATAATCTCTTTTAAATTCTCGACCTGCGTCCGATCCTCTTCCCGCACCGAATCGCTGACATCTCGTAAAAGTTGTCGCAACTTTTGCACCGCAAAAAGAGCTGGCAACTCTTTCTCAGGACCCAAGCTGATTGTCACCCGAGCCCCTTCTGGCATCAACGAGAATCTTTCGCACTCCAAGAGGCTACCAAAGGGTTTATCAGGCCGAGCATCGAAGCGAAACAATGTAGCTTTTTCCAAAGATTCGGGTGGCCAGATCCAGGTGCCGTCTTCAAGTCGCGGATATGTTTGCAACTTCATGTAAGCGCACAAAGCTTCGAACCACGCCTTGGCTTTGGGATCTCCAGCATCCGAACTCTGCCCCCGATCATCAAGCCCAAAGGCCTTGCGAATCAAGCTATCCAGCCACGAGTCGTCGCTTTGCCCAAGCTCCTTGGCACACGCTTGGGTTTTTGACTCGAATTTTTGAAGCCGATCTTCGGCCGGATCGGTTAAAAGCTTTTTTGTAAACCGCCTCCAACTTTCCAGAACACGTGAAACGTCTTCCGGAACCCGTTCCAGCCCAAGGTTATGGAATTCCGATAATGTTCCGACTTTTTCAATTCTCTCGGGACAATCGCCGATACTCACACACCAATCGATTTTCTGTTGTGCGTCAAGGGACAAACCTGAATGCCAGAAGCAGCTCACCCCAATGATCTGACCAGCAGTAAAACTTTCATCCGCGGTTGCTTTCCGCCGCAGAACCACTTTTAGCTGTTTCAAGGTCTTTCTCAGAGAGTCGTGCTCCTTAATGGTGCCGAAGAAAAGTCGTTTCTTATCTTTATCCCACGTAACGGGCGGCCGAATATCGAGTTCCAAGAAGTCGGTGCAAAGATCAAACCAGCCGGAAAAGATCTCTGCCGTGCGCTCCCTGCTAGATTGGCGCTGCTCTTGTGGCGTTTGTCCCTGCCAGGTTGCTCCACGCCATAAAGCGTTCATTTTATTCAGTAAGTCAATCGCCTTCTTCTCTAGATCGGAGCGAGGTTCATTTTTCCAAAGGCGACTCAAAAGCTGGGTAGTTAAGCCTCCACAATCATTTAGGAGTTTGACCCATGGCTCAGGAATAGAAGCATCCTTCTTAAGAACTGTTTCGAGTTTCATCCATTCGAATAAAGCTGGATATCGTAATCCAACGAGAAACAAAAACTTTTTTTGGATCCTCTCCGAGCCCCCTGACTTGTCGTTCGGATAAGAGACTTTAAAGATTCGGACGACAGATTGGTCCGACGGCCAATACCAGATGTCGCAATCATCCCACGCTATTAACGAATTTGGGGTAATTTGAGGCGTTATTTCCTCTGCCTCGAGGTTCAACCCTATGACCGGAGATAACTTCGGCAGTTCCTTCAACTGTTCGATGGCCTTATCCTGTGCCCCCAATAATCCTCCCATGCAAGCGAGATATGCGAGCAACTCGCCGTATTCCGATGGATCCTCTTTTAAACCGCCCACCACTTCCGAATAACTTGCCAAACGATCCAGCTTTTTTCTCAGCAGTTCTACTTTCCTTTCAGGGAGACTGGCCAGTTGAGTCGGAAAGAGTTTTTGCTCCAAGCTTTTCAATTTCTGAAAGAGCTCGTCAAGGCGATCTACCATTTCTAGCTTTTCGTCTTGCTCTTTCAATATCTCTCCTACTTCTTCCAATAGGCTTTTCGATCGCTCCAATTTGCTTTTTGCTTCCTCTAATAGGTGAAGCTCCAAAAAATTCAAAAGGAACCTTTTTTGAGGGCCAAACGCCGATTGGCCCGGTCAATTTTCTCGAGTGTGTTACGTAGCTCTACGATTAACACGGAGATCCGCTCGATCACTTTCCGATGAGGTTTACCGGCCTGCTCAGCTTCTGACGCTGCTTGTGAACTGGATGAGCCAACATGCCTAGGCACTCTATTCAGTTCTGGTTTTTTTGGGCCAGTCATGATCCGCGTCTCTCCATCCGAAGGCGGCTTCATGCTAGTCAATTTCTATTGATTACGAGACAACTCACCACCAAGGTGCTTAAGCGAAACGGGCCGGAACCGGTACTGCAGCGCATCGGTCGGGAAGATCCACCCGATCCGGATCCAACAGATTTCCCAGCCGCACCCTAGTTTTTAGAAAACCCGCGAGGCGCTGATGCAGTAAGCCACAACTGCTTTAGCTCAAATCGGCCCGCTCAAAATTTAGACCAATCTGACTTTGACCCGCTGGGGCGGCGCAATGTAAACTTCCTCATTCAGGTCGCGCTGCCCCACTACTTGTTCTCCAACTTCCTCGGCGGAAGCAACAAATTGCTCATTCTCACGGTCATAAGAGACGACAACTTTACCCTTGACGGGCCGGGAAAACTTAAACGTCAGGAAGCCCTCAAACTCGGCACCGGGCCAACAATGCCTTAAGCGAACCCACTCGGTCTGCTCGCCCCCCTCCTGAGCGAAAGCCTCGATTTCTTTTGGTTGCAAATCCTCATATCGGCTCCCCTCTTCAAAGAGGATGATATCTCTACCGATTTTGGCGTTGTACCAAGAGATCCTGAACGGAAGCCGCCGCGATAACTCAGAGTCAAAGGTTACTATCACTCCAAGGGCTGCCTCGTAGTAAGCCAATGCTAAAGCAGCTCCCTTTGCTACCGCATTCTTGAGGTCCTCTGAATGAAAATGCATGTGCCCGCTCAGCAAAGAACCGATGCGCGCCTGCTGTTGCTCCGTTTCTCCTAACAGAGCCTCCCGTATTGCCGATTGAATGAGCGGGTACTGCGCGCCATTTCCCACCAGAAATACATCGTCAACGAAACCCAAAGAGGAGCCCAAACGACTACGCAATAGTCCTTGGCAACAGCGAATACTTCGTCGGACATGGTGCTCGATGAGTGCATCAATCTCCAGTTGAGAAATCGAAATTTTTTTCGCGAGATCAAGCAGTGACGGTTTTGAAAGGTGTTTATTCAATCTAAGCCAGCTTTCTGCGAAATCCTCATGACGAGCCAAAAGTTCCTGGATCGGCTTTCCCGCAGAAATACGCTTTTTGATTTCCTCCGCCCAAACCCAAAGTGTAAGTGTCATAGCTTTTCGTTGATCCACCTCGACGCCAGAGCCCCCTCGATCGAAATCCGTGGGGACCAATTGATCCATCCACCGAAGGTAGTCTTCGTCGGTAAAGCGGCTACGGAGCTCTTCGGCCAGCTTGCGCCGCTCTGCCGCAGGGTTTGCACCCGCGCGGCCAACTGGAAGTTCCCGAGAAACGCTTTTCTTGAGCGCCCTGGCAATCTGTTCGGCCAATTTCGCCTTCAGGAGCAGAAAAACCGCCACCGTGATATCGTCGCCTCCAAAGGTTCGCAATCCCGATCTCCCTAAAACGACGAATTGGAGTCGGTTGCTTGCCGGAGCAATAATCCTCACTAACAAAAAGTCTAACGTAGCTCCGCCTAAATCGTACACCAAAAGATGAAAGCCATTCGGGAAAAGCCACCGGAAAGTATGCAGACTTCCCGGGCCGTCGAGCACGCGGCGCGATAAGTAGAAAAACGCCGCCGCCGTGGCTTCGTCCAAGCTGAGAGGGATCAATTCCTCTTCAGTGGGGCGATGAGAGGGATTAAGCCACTCGGCCATCTGCCAGCCGCGATAGACCGCATGTCTTATTTTGGCCAGCTCGCTACTGGAATAGGTCGTCGGATAAGTGACGGCAAGCCGAGCCGGGTAGCTCAAAGTTCGACCACGAAATAATTGCAGCAATCGGCACACGAATAGCTCGGCAGGGGCATTGGTTGGCAAATCGACCGAATGATTCGCTGGCTGATCGAAATTAGGGCTTGCCGGTACTTGATAGCTTCTCCGGGTGCGCACCGTGATACGCTTCCCACCGCTATCACCCGACTCCCGAGTCACTAATCGCTTAGGGCTGATGATTAGCCCCACAGGCCCTTCATGTTCCAGGTGAGCTTCCTTTCCAATCCTCCAGGAGAAGTTCTCAACAGCGGCATGTTTATCCCTCAAGGTTGTTTGACCTTCCGATCCCGGTAGCTCCCTTAACGCTTCAGCGAGAGGGGAATTTGGGTCGAAAACGGCATCAATGCGGACGACAGACAGTACGGGCCCCCCTCTCGAGCTAAGAGGATGCTCGCTTAAAGCCTCCGCGGAGTAGGAAACGATGTCGTCCAGGATCTTTAGACGTTTGGAATTTGGAATACCCGCGAAATCCAGCGCCGCCAAGATCGTATTCGTGTTCCCCAGATCGATAGCCACAGCACCTTGAAATGCAGGAGGATAACACGCCGGCGACAACGCCAACTTTAGTTCTCTTACTTCCGGATTTGCTTCTTTCTGGCACAGTACTAAGCTGACGGCCAAAGTCAGTCTTGTCGCCCCCTCCGCTAACTCCTCTCGAGCGAACTCCATGAATTGTTTGAAATCCGTCTGAAAACAGAACTGTAGCTCGAGTTGATCTTGACGCCCAACCTCAATCGCTGAGTATTTGAAAGAAGGATCAAAAGACTTCGGGGCACGCCCCACCTTCTCTTTCAGAAATTCCGAAATCTGGTGGCAATCGGTTATCGCCTCTCGCTTAATGTCTTGCGACGACGTCGCGGGCAGAATTTGCGGAATTACGTCCAGGCAAGGAACCCGCCAATACAATAAAAGTACACCTCTGTCTTGGGTAAAAATCGATGTACCTGCCGCACTCCGAAACCAGTGCTCCATCCGCGGAAATCGGTGAGTAACCCTTTGCATTCCAGTGCAGAGGTAAAAACGATCAAACGTGGTAACTTCGGCACTCATCTTTTCCACCCCGTTATCATTTTGGGGCCTTAAAAAATCACCGACTTGAGCCAGGAGTAAGCCCGGGCGATAGCGGCCTAGCTCACTGTAGGCTCGTATGGTTCCTCCCATTTGTTGAATTCTTCAAGCCGCTGTAACCAACTCGGAGGAATGGAGACATCTCCACGTTCATGCAGAAGCCGGCTGTAATCCTTGATGTCGTTCAACACGTTCTCAAAAAGTTTGCTCAATCGATGTGAACAAAAGATTGCCAATTGCCGGGCCATCGCTTCGTGCTTTTGTTGAAAGACTTCGAGGTACTCCTCGGCGGCAAAAATGGGTTCTGCATCCCTTGGTACGTCCTGGAACGGACTATTGCGCCCGTACTCCGGCACGTCAGCTACCAGAGCTTTTTGATCTGCCAAGTCTCGTTCCAACATTTTCTGAAGGACCCCGGTGATTCCGTCATCGCAGACGCCGCGCAACCGTAAAACACCTTTTGAATCTTCCAAGTGTTCCACCCGCCGCCGAACTTCCTCGTGCGTTTGGGGCAGCCATTTCGTAATCAAAAAGTTCTTAATTTTCCGATCAAGGACCCGAGCATGTAATTCAAATTCCTTCGCCAGACCTGCGTTTCCCTCGTTTTGAATCACATCGGCCAGCACTTGCGAGGACGGTACGATTTGCCCCCAACTATCGAGCAAATCTTGTTCGATCTGCTTCGACAGTCGATACACAGCGGCTGCACTGGACACATCAAGGCGAAGTGTTAAAAGTTCATTTCGCCATTGCAAGATTTGCTCTGGTAGACTCGCCAACAAATGCTCGTCGAGTTGTTGTCTGCAAAGCTCGAGAAGTCGACCGTAAATTTCGCGGAGTTGGGGGCCCGCCGATCTCGCGATGGACCGACTCACGGCACTGGCCATTTCGGTGGCAATCAGCTCTCGTAATGAACCAATGCCGCCATCCTGCTCTAAAAGCTTCCACTGATTTCGAAGTTCTGGCCAATCGGTCTCGATATCCCTCAAAGCACTTTCGAGATTGTTGCGCGCATCGACTTGACTGAAGCGGTTGCGAAACTCCTCCACCTCGTTAGTCACAAAGAGCACTTGCGTCGGTGGGATTCCCTTTGCCTGAATGAATGTCGCCAGTTGCCGAAAGATGGTTTGACCATGAGGGCTCCCCTGGGGCAAAAGGTTAATATCGTCGCACCGCGTAATCACCAGCCAAAGCCGCCCCCTCAAATCATTGCCGAAAACCCTTCGCAGGTGATTGATAATCGTTTCCACAACCCCACCAAAGTCGGTCGCCCGGCAAAAAACTAATGCCCCCTGAAGGGTCTTGAGGAACTGATCGGTGACAAAAGCATCGATACTACATTCGCCGTCGTAACCCGGCAAATCTACCATTTCTAAAGTCGAAGGAATCACGTCGGTGCAATAGGAAATCTCTACTTCCCGAATCAAGGGCGTTATGACGCCGTGTTGTTCGTGCCACGGGTCCGGCGGGTGATTTAAATATTTCGCCCGTCTTTCAAAAGGTATTCCCTCCTCAATCTGTCGACGTTCTTTGATGTAGTTGGAAAAGCTCTGGTAACTCCGCAAGAGCAAACCAAAGTAATCGAGATCTCTTCTTCGCACCGGAACTTCGTTGCCGGCGGCATCCACCGTGACCCGCACGCGTTTCTGCCAATCCCTCAGGGCGGCGACGATCTCTCGTAAAATCTGCTCATCATCTCTTTGCGCGTCGATACCCGTTATTTGAGCTAAGAATTTACGCTTATGGTTGTATTCATCGCGAGTTAAAAAGAAAACCCTTAAAGCATTGCTGTTTTCTCCCGACCGCGGGCTCCGCCGCAATCGCGTCACGACGGCGGTGGTCGGAAATCCCTGGCCGATACCCGTGGGCTCGGTACCCCGCCGGGCACCGAGAATTTGACTACACGTACGGGATTTCCCGGCCTGAAAGGGGCCCAAAAACCCCACCGTGTAGACCTCCCGAGACAGAAGGTCGCGAATTTTCCCTAAGTCAAACTCAAATTTATTTAGTAGCTCTTCAGCAGTACCCGACTGCGAGGCGATTTCCCAAGCAAAATTCAGGAGCTCGACTGTGCGGTTGAAT
>CAKZMM010000165.1 GCA_937128505.1 uncultured Thermogutta sp. | reverse complement strand
TTGATTACAGCCGCAGCCTTGTTGAAAGGCTAAACCTCCACATTCCTCGGCCAATACTTTCACCACGGGGCTGCACACTTCCGGCTCATAAGCTTTCCAGAAGGTGCAGCTTTAACCTCAAACCGCAAACGGAATTGCCATATTGTCGGAGTAATATCTCGCAAAACAACGAGGTATCTGTGATCCGAAAGGTGCGGTTTTCCTGCGTTCGCTAAGCTCTGGAAGGACCGTTTTCCCGGTGTTTTCGCCTATTCTTGCCGGTGCCCTTTACGGTTTGAGTTTAACGGCACACCTCGTTTGGGAGGCGTATTGATAAACGATCCTTCTTTTCACCCATCCTCCGGAAAAAACCGATGCCGCCAAGGCCTACTCCGCTGGTTCGACCACTTCGATTTTCAGTCGTCCCAGGGCATTTAGTGTCGGCAGAAGGGCTGCCAGGGCGGCGGGGCCTTTCATGCTGCTGGTGGCCATCTTGAGATGTCCCACACCGATTCCCCCCTGGCCCAAGGTGGCATCTAAGGGGTACCACCGTCCTTTGATAAAGACCTCCGTCCACATGTGGTAATAAAACATTTGATCGCGATACACTAACCCCACAGCGACCCTTGCCGGGATGCGGCGGGCCCGGGCCAATGCCGCCAAAAGAACCGCATGTTCCGTGCAGTCCCCTTGTTGGGAGTCAGCTACTTCTGCGGCCGTCGCGAATCCCACCCGATAGTTGCTATGGCGAATAAACCGGGCCACCAACTCTTCTAAGGCGACTGAAATCGTCCACGGATCCTTTTCGTCATTGGCCACCGATTTGGCCAAGGCCTGAATCGCGGGGTAATCGCTTTGGATGAAGCTATTCGGTTCCCGATCGTCGTCGGTTGCGGGATCTTCCGGTGCGGCCGGATTGCCCCCGCCGTGCCCCGGACGCACGGAGTAAACGGTCACCTCCACCATATCGGGAGCAACCGGCCGTACTGCCTGGTTAAAGCCTGTGGCAAATAGCCGTGCGGGATCGCCGGACTCCAAGCGAATCCGATAGGTCAACTGCTTTCGGTGGTGCGGCGCGGAAATGGGTCGCTCCAATCGTATTGCCACATCCTCTCCAAAATCAAAGTTGGCGGGGACTGTGTCGGCCAATGCTTCCTCCTTGCTCACCCGGTAAACCTCCAACTGGAGCAGATCGGTCGTGCTTTTGAGCACTTGACCTCGACGATCCGCCCACAGGCTACCGGTCAAATCCAAGCCACCCGGCGCCGTTGTGCGGATATCGACCCGCAGAAGTTCGTAGATTCCTGTCGTCAATTTAACGGGTTCGAAATTCCGGGCCCAAAGCTCTACTTTCGCTACCACGTTCAGAACGGGTAGCAAGCAATTGATGATTCGGTGTTCGCCGGGTTGCATCGGCTGTTTTTCCAGGGAAAATTCCACCGCTCGGAAACCGCCGTAGTCGGGCCGCCAATCCAATCGGGCCTCCTCCCGCCGGCCGAGTGTCACCGTTTCGAGGAAAAGTGTATCGCCGCGGACCTGCCCCTTGAATTCGATGGGCGAAAGCCCCTGCTTTTGTTGGCCCTGGAAATGGAGCAATTGCCCTTCGAGGTTCTCCCAGCTTTCTAAGACGAGCTCTTGAACCAACTTTTCTTTGAAGCGCAATAGCTCAAAGACCTGATGCTGGCGGATATAACGAACGGGCTTTCCATCAAGCAGCCGCTCTTCAATGACCGCATGTTCGTACCCTGCCTGCGAACCACCCACCAGGCACAAATCCCACGTCTCTTGCCGGGAAGCCGGCAGGTCATTCGGCGAGGGAGCTTCGCCCGGCGTGGAATCGCGGTTTTCCTCCGCAGATGCCGCCCCGGAGCCCTGCGAAACTTTCGGCTCCGCCTCGCGGGGCTTGAGCTGGCTTGCCAGCCGTGCGGCTAACTCTTCATCTTCTGTAATATCCGCGGGGGCTTGCTCGGCGGGCTTGGCGGTTTCGACCCACTCGGGGGCAGATTCACCGACGTTTGATGTCGGCATTTCGCGATGTAAGTTCGGCCCCGCCGGAGCGAAACAACCTGAGCTAACTCCTGCAATCAGGCAAATCAGTCCTGGGAATAACACCCGGACCAACACCGCGATGGGTTCCGCGCGACAAATTGCGATTTTGCCACGATAAGCCCCTGAACCCGCAGGTAAACAAGGGGTCCGCGGCTTTAACACACGCTTAACTTTTCTCGATGCACTATCCCAAGCAAGAAAAACGTGGAACATGACGGCAAACCAAATACTGCTGGAATTGACGATCCCCGAGAAAGGCTATTTTGGCGTCTGCGGCAACTCATTGTGTTTGAAGGGCTAAACGTCTCCTAAACCGAGGCACCCTCCGAGGCATTTCCGAAAATTTTACGCGATTTGCAGTCTCGGGGGGATTCGAGAAGTGATTCTTGCTGGCTTAGAGCCATTCGACTTCCACGGCTGCCCCGTAGCGTGCGGCAGACAAATAGGCACTGTAGATCGTCGAAATGGCGTCGGCGGCCAAGTGGATATCGCTTTCCAGCGGGTCGCCGTAAGCGATCGTGCGGTAAAAAGCTTCGATTTCCTGCGGATAGCCGGTAAACCAATCCTCATCGGGCGAGGTACAAGTCCACCCTTGCTTTGTGCCAATTTTCTCTACCGTGTAGATATCCCGGAAATACTCCTCTCGCGGGTTGTAGGTGAGCATGGCCGTATTAGGATTGATATTGCAGATCGTGCGGTGGTTATTGGCACAAATCTCCAACCAGTTGTGAATTCCGCCCAAAACAATATCCGAAGCGAACACGGTAGCTAGTGTGCCGTCCTCGAATTCGACATGGATCATCGAAAAGTCGTCGATGTCGTAGTAGTCACAGCGAATGTGCCCTAGATCTTGAAACGTGCGCAACCGGGTGATGGCATGCGTGCGTGCCGTGACGGTTTTCGGCCGAATGGGTTTGCCGAGCCTCGTCCGACCTTCCACCCGTTTGAGATACAATGCTGCCGTCAACGGGTGACATCCTTTCCCGATTAGCACGCCTCCGCCGCAGCGTGCCGCATAAGCATAATCTCGCGAATGCGAGCCGCTGTGGGATTCCTCGCCGTGAATCCATAAGATTTGCCCCCGCGTTTTCTCGAGGATTTCTCGCTCCTTTTGAACCGATGGGGCGTAGACCCAGTTCTCCGCATAAAGCAGCCGACCTTTGCTTCGCTTTTCGACCTCCATGACGCGGCGGACGTTCTCCAGGGCTACCCGGCGTGCCAATTCCTTATCGGCCCGGTCCCAATGAAAATCGGCAGATCCATCGCCAAAATAGCCGGTTAACGGTTTCTCGCAGATGACATAGCGATCCCGCTCCAAAGCCGCCATGGCGATCGGCACATGGGTCACCGGAGGGGTGCAGATGTGAATGCACTCAACTTCTTCAATTAAGGGTTCCAACTTGTCGAAAAAACGAATGCCCCGCTTGGCCGCGTACGCTTGTCCTCCTTCCGTGTCGATCGTGTGAACCCCAACCACCTCGACATCGACCGCAGCCACCTTGTGAATGGCCTCGTAATGAAACGTGGCGGAAAATCCTGCCCCGACGATCCCCGTGTGAATCGTTTTCTTTCTCATCGCGTGCTAGTCCTTTCCGGAAATAGCAAACCAAGGGAGGTTGGAAAAAGCTCGCCGCAGCGCTTGCCACCAGAGGGGTTGACGGGCAAGTTGGCCTATTAATCGGTTGACCGGTTCCCGAAAATTCGAGCCGCTCAGAAGGACTTCATTCTTCCGGTCGCCCTAGGGAGCTCCTCGTGGAGAAACCTTACCCGGAGCAATCAAAAAGGCTTTCTCAATAGGGATCAATAGGGATATAGCCCCTGCAATTTGCGCGATTGCAGATCGGGTAAGCTGTACTGAATCGTCACCGGTGTGCCATCCACTTGGATGTTTCCCAACTTTGGATCCCAAACCCAGGTCCACTGGCGGAGTTGATCCCGGGGCATTATGATCCGGTGGATGACCCGGGTTCGCCGCTCTTTCACCCAGCCGCCGTATTTCCACGTATATTGCCAGATCTCAAACCGAAGCGTGGCAGCGCCGGGCATCTCCGCTTCGTAGCTGGTGGGCAAATCTCGCAAAAGCATCATCAAGATTCGGACCGCCCTGGCGTCCCCACCCAAAACCAAGGGAACAACTTTGTTCTCATAATGCCGTGATTGAGCGATATCCTTTTCGATCCACTTCCGAGCTTCCTCATCCTCCACCGGGTCATCGGGAGCGAAAAACGGATCAAACTCCAAAACGGGGGCGAACGTCCATCCCTCGATTCGTACTTTCGGATTCAGAAGGATCACAAGCTCGTACCTGCCCGTTGGGAGTTTGTCAAATACCCATTGATCCGCACCGGATTTCCGAGCCGTTGCATCCACCTCCGGCACGTCGATCTTTGCCTTGGGGTTGACCGGCCGCCGCAGACTGCCGTCTGCATCCCAGCGTTGAAAAGCCCCCACAAAAGCGACTTCACCCGTGCCGGAAATCTCTAGGACCAGTTTACCCGCCTCTGCAAACTCCGGCACGCCCCCCCCGATCAAGCTTCCCGCCAATACCAGAACCCAAAGCCGCATTTTGTTCCGATTATTACGATTGGCGAAGCATTTCATATCAATATCCCTTCTAAGCAAAAACCCCAGATCGGCATTGCGTCAGAAAACGACTGTTTGCAGCGTTTGCGGTTTTGGTTTCCCACACCTTGCGGCTCCAGCAATTCGACGATCTTCCGATCAAAGCCGGCTTTCCGGAGCCCGGTCTCATCGATCGGTTGCTCTTGCCCCGCAAATCGCGGATCAATGCCACAGCTAGATGCTTCCCCGAAGCGGATTCCAACGAAAAGCTTAAGGGGAAGCGATTAATGACCTTTTATTTCGATCCAATGCATTCCTTTCTTTTCGTCGAATACATTCGATTGTTCTCATCGAATACATTCAATGCGGCCAGAGATCCAAGACATGCGGTTCAGCTAGCTCAGGATGCGCAACTTCACTCAATCTGCGCCATGAAACTGCAACCTTAATCGCTGAGTGCGGATTCCTTTTGCCTGCGAGGAAGAATCCTTATTGGCGCGTTCCTGTGCCACGGCCGACGGCACGTCCCTCCAATTGGTCCAAGAGTGATTTGGCTTCCGGTACCAGGGGGCTACCCGGGTATTCGCGAACAAGTTGACTCAGTAGCGCGATTGCTTCTTCTACCCGCTTTTGTTCCAGTCGACAACGGGCCGCCAACAAGAGCAATTGATCCACGTGAGGCGAGTCGCGGTTCACGGCCAAAAGTTGTTCAGCCAGGGCTACCGCTTGAGGATAAAGCTTTCGCCCGCGCCAATATTGGGCGAAAAGCAGTGTCAAATATCCGTCGATTTTGTCGGCGGGAAACTCTCCTTCCCATTGCCGGAGTTGCTCCGCCGCACGTTCCCACTGCTGTGTTTGGAGGAATTCCTCCGTGGATCGGCTATGGGCTCCCTGCCAGGCAATCCGCTCGATGTAGGTCCGCGGGCTTTCCAAAAGCTTTTCTGCTTGCAGATAGCGTTTTCGCGATGCTTCCCCCTCACCTAGGGCCGCATGATAGTCGCCCCAAACCCGAGCCAATTTCGAGGCCACCGGACCTCGAGTGACCGAGGCCAACCGACTGCTTGCGCTCTCCAGCCATTTCTTGGCAGCCTCGCGGTTGAGTAGGTCATTCAGCAGAATATCGGCCGCTTCGAGCTCGCACTCTCCTTTGAGCTCCTGTTGGGCTATTCGATCGGCTGCCCCCAACCAGATCCGACTGGCCGACTCGGAATCGCCCAGGAGGTTCCGCGCCATGGGGCCGATCAATCGAGCCAGAGCCAAAAGTTCTTGGTCCCCTTTAGCTACCGACTCGCCCAGAAATGCTGCTTGACCGGCGGCGACAGCACTGCGGAAATACTTCGTGGCTTCCGACCACTTCGCCGCCAGGTCGCGAATTTGTTGGAGCCGCTGCTGAGGCGAAAGTTCTTCGCCGGGTTGTTCCGGCGGGGTTGTCTGCCCCTGTGCGTCCCTGGGTGGGGCCAGGATCAAATTCGCCTTCCACTGAAAAGCCGACACAAGCTGGCGTAAAGCAGCAGCGTCGAGTTTAGTCGCATCATACGTTGCAAGTACCGGCAGATAGGTGTCGATGGTCGGCAAAGTTTGCGTCTTTTGTTGTCGGCGGGTGGCTACATAAGCGTAGGGATCCACCGAAATTCGCTGTACGATCTCCGTTCGATCCGCCCCCCGGCGAAACATCAAACGCACGGCGTAAATCCCCGGGCGCAAATACACATGGAAAGGTTTGGGATCTTCACTGGTTTGGCCGTCCCCGAATTCCCATGCCGCCTTCCCTCGGGCAAAGAGCCCCTCAGGCGAGGTATTCACAAATTGCACGCCCACCAGCGGCTGGTCATTATCCGGTAGAGGGACATCTCCTGTGACCTCGAAACGGAACTCCGGTAAAAGCCGCTCCTTTCGCGAGGTGGGTGGCCCGGGATCTACCCGACCGATGGCCCAGGTCCGGAATGCCTCGCCAGGAATTGCCTCCGGTTTTGGCTGGCTCCCGGCAGGCGAGAATTCCCACGCGACAACCATGGTGGCCGTCGGTCCGGCCGCCGCATGGTAATATTCGAACCGATGCGGGCCTGCTTCCAGCCGAATATCGCGCCGCATCCCGGGCCGAGCCACCCGCTCCGGACGGTGCCGGCCCGGGGCTTCCGCCACCAGCTTGCCGTCGATCAAAAGAAAACTACAGTCCTCGCTGGAAACGTAAAACCCGTAAGTCCCAGGATTAGAAATATGCAGATAGCCCGAGTATTTGCTGAAAAAAGGCTCCGGTCGCGGTGACACGGGGTTATACCCGTGCAAAACCCCTTCGACGTAATCCGCACCGATCGGTTCGGCGGCCTCGAACGCCTTTCGCACTTCCTCGAAAGACCACAGATTGACCTCCGAGTATCGGCGCGCTTCAAACACGAGGCCATCGCGGTTGGTCCAGGGGGCCAAAGCACTTTTCTCGGGGGGTGCCCCGCCGTAAAGAACCACGTATTGGCTTTCTCCAGCTTGAGTCTCGAACGCGACTCGGCAAAAATCCCCAGGACCCAATTGCAATAGCCGCGTCGGAACTGGCCGCAACCGACTGGTGGCCACGAGCACGTTGGTTCCGTCGGGACGAATCTCCCCGTGGTGGTAGAACTCCACCACGACGACCGAGAATTTCCGATCCGCGGGTACCTGAATGGATCGCTGAGCGTTGAACTCGGTCCCGGCACAGCGAAAAGACTGCGCAAGTGCAGCCCGGTCACAGGCTTCGGGATTAATGAGAATCGTCCACGTAATCCACAGCAGGATAGGCGGCAGAATTTGAAGCAATGCCTTTTTCATAAGAAGGTCCGACGGTGCAGCAAAGGGTTCCGTTGCTGAATAGGCGCTTTCTAACTACGCTAAAAGTACCGGCCGTTCACTGATTCAAAAGGTGACTTCTGAAGTCGGCAGCCGAAAACCCGAAATGATGGAAAGCAAATTAAAAGCTTAAGGCAAAATTCCGCGTCGTTATACACCGTAAAGTTTACATCAGCTTTAAGAAAATTTACCCCTGGGCAGGCGCGACCAAATGTTTTAGGGTTTCCTGCATTTGGGTTTCGTCTAGCGAGAATACCCGGGCCAATGTCCCCATTTAGCCCTAAAATTTATAGCTGAATATTGCCGCGGGTTTTCGCAGGAGGTAAACCCAAAACATGACAAAAAAGCCAAGATAGGGGAAGATAAGAAAGATTGCCAAAGCTGAAACCGAATTGGTCGCCCAATTGTGACGATTTTTGCACATTTGAGGTTACAGATTTCCTGTAACCTCATTCCTGTAATCTCAAAGATTAAACCTTAAACGCGCGAAGCGAATTACCGGGACTGCTCCCCAACTTCATCC
>CAKZMM010000164.1 GCA_937128505.1 uncultured Thermogutta sp. | reverse complement strand
CATGCTTTCGCCACCGGAGTCGGCTTGCAGCGGGTTCAACGTTCTTATCCCTCTGAGGGCGTTTTTCTCTTCCCTTGGGTGCAGTTTTCTCTTCCCTTGAGTGCGGTTTTCTCTGCTGGCTCGCCGGCAGAGGGTCCGCAGTACCGCCGTGCGGGTTGGAAGTTCCTATCCTTGCCGGCGTTGCAGGTTTTCGTCAATTCCAAGACTAAGCCAAGTTTTCGGCACAGGGGCTACGATCGAGATCGGTCGCTTGGTCTCCGGTTCAATAAACTGAAGACATCGCGAATGCAAAGCGATCGGCTTTAAGCGCCAATCCGATTCCTCAGGGCCAAAAGGAGTTTTAGACCCATATTGAAAGTCGCCCAGCACCGGGTGGCCACGGCTGGCCGCTTGAAGCCGGATTTGATGGGTGCGGCCCGTCTCCAGTTCGATTTCCAGCCAGGTCCCCCACGGGAAATACCCAAGGACCTTATAGCGCAAAATGGCCAGTTGGGCATCCGGCTGATCGGGCGAAGCCAGTTCCGCCCGCGGCTCCCCCGGGACTTTTCGCATCAAATCATACCAAAGACCGCTGGCGGGGCTGACCTGTCCCTCCACACAGGCCCAATAAGATTTTTGGATCTCGCGACGTTCGAATTGCCGAACCAACCGACGCGTGGCCCGCCGCGTTTTCCCGAAAACAATAGCGCCGGTTGCCGGTCGATCCAAACGATGCGGCGTTCCCAGGTAAGTCTCCCGCGGCGCTTCGGATTGCTCAGAGGGGGCTTTTGAGATCAAATATCGTCGAAGCCGAATTTCGAGGCTGTCGATTCCCCGCGGCGCCTGGGTCAATATGCCGGCCGGTTTGCAAAGCACAATGCACGCCTCGGATTCGTAAAGTATTGGGCAACCAAGTTCAGCGGGTTCGGAACTGCTCATAAGGTTCAAACCTGGACGGCTCGCCGCGCAGGGTCGCAGCTTCAAGGTTGGTCTTGCCGTTCGTCCTTGTTGGGCGATTCAGATTCCGCGGGTAACTGGGGAATGGGGCGTCCATGGGGATCCAAAAGTTCGGCGCCTAAAGCCCCCGCCAATTGCTCTTGCAAAGGGGCTTCGATGTAATGCTCGACACGCATGGCCGGCTCGTGCACGTGGTCATCCGGCAACCCCAAATGGCGAACCAAATAACTCTCCCACAGGCGATGCGAGCGAACCACCGCGGCTGCCCAGAGACGTCCGGCGGGCGAAAGCTCCAATCCCTCCGGTTGCCTGCGGATCATATCCCGCCACGCAAGCCAGCTCAGCACAACGCGAACCCACACTCCGCCGCCTAGGCCCCGAAAAACTTCCGCCGGTTGGAGGCGCCGTCCGGCTGCCCATTCTTCGGCCCGGTAAATCATCCCCAGGATATCTTCGGCGATGATTCGAAGCCGCAAAGCGGCTTGATGTAGCCAGCGGCTAACCCAGCCATATCGTGGCGAGAAAAACAAGGCCGCCCCATAAAAGATCCCAGAACTTACGGCCATGGCACCGGCCGTGTTGACATCGAAGATCAAAGCTGCTGCATAACCCACCAGAGCGCTCAAGGCGCCGAACCCAGCAGCAAGCCACAACATGATATGAAGGCGGTCAGAACACAAGTGTGCCGTAGCCGCGGGGACAATCAGCATCGCCACAACCAGGATCGAACCCACCTGCTCGAAGGCGGCTACCGTCGTCAACGCCACCAAGCACATGAGCGTATAGTGGAGCAAGCCTGCGCGGAAACCCATTGCGGTCGCCAAAGCAGGATCAAATGACCCGAGCAAAAGCTCCTTCCAAAACACAACCACAAAAAGCAGATTCAGGATCAAAACGGGCAAAATCGTCACCAAAGCACGCGGCACTTCGAATCCGCCGATTTGCCAAACGTTGTCGTCGACCATTTCGAGCATGCCGTTGAGCACGCAATCGGGATCTAAATCCACGTCTTGACCGTAGCGTTTGATGAGAATGACTCCGAGCGCAAAAAGCGAGGTGAACACTACCCCAAGACTTGCATCTTCCGATACCCCCGCCTGACGGTGCAAGCCTTCGGTCAAAAGCGCCGTCAGAACCCCGATGGCTACCGCGCCCAAGAACATCGCCGGTAGGCTCAAGGTGCCGGTGAATACGAAGGCAATCACCAGTCCTGGCAGGACCGCATGAGCCAGCGCATCCCCCAAAAGGCTCATCCGGCGAAGTACCAAAAAGCACCCGAGGAGGGCGCAAGCGACATTAGTCATCGTGGCGACCACAATCACCGTAATCGCCGTTTGCAAATTGGGATCTAATTCAGCAAACCAGTGCCACATACGCGGCTTACTTCCGTTGATCGGCGAACTTTTAAAGAGATCGGAAGGATGCGGAGGCTTCCCGGCTCCCGATTTTTGCCACCTATACCGCAGAAAGTATTAGGCATCTCCGCCCTCCGGTTTTCTCTCTTCTGCCATGGTCGGGTGAGGTGATTGGGGCACCTCGCCCGGAGCTTTCAGAACTTCTCCCTTTTCCCGCAAGGGAACTTCGAGGGCGGAGACCAGCTCGCCCGTCAGCCAATGCTCCACGGCATCGGCGTCGCGATCCACATGGTCCGGAGCGATCCCCGCTCGGTCGATCAAATACAGCTCCCAGAGGCGGTGCGATCGCACTAATGTTTCGGCTTGTTGTATACCTTGTGGAGTCAGTCGCGGCAAATTTCCGCTAAAGCTGATCCAACCTTGGATTCGCGCCCAGAAAGCGGCAATGATCAACTCCGCTCCGCTCCATCGCCTTGCGCGGCGAATTGCTTGCCATGACCGACCCTGATCTAACGCTCCATCCTGCTCTCCCAGCTCGTATAGAGTTCTCAGCAGGTGATCGGCGGCAATCCTGGTACGCAAAATCGCTAACTGAATCGCTTTGGCAGCCAAGCCACGATGAGGGGCAAATAGTACCGAAAGCAGAAATATGGCGGAGCCGCATAAGATGATGGTGGGACCGGTGGGCAGCTCACTGGCAACGCTTTCTTCTCCGGGCCAGCGGATGGGGAGAATCCCCGCCGAAATAAGCGTGCCCAGTATCCCCGAGCCTCCCCCCACGATCGCCGCCGTGAGAAGCATCCGGCCGATACGATCGGTCCAAAATCGCGCGGCCGCAGGAGGAATCACCAGTAGGGCTGCCATTAAAATTACCCCAACGGCTGGCAACCCCGCCATCGTTACCAGTGTGATCAAGCCCAGTATTCCCAAATCCAAGGCCATTACAGGCCAGCCTTGGACCCGAGCGAACTCCGGATCGAAAGTCACGAGTTGGAATTCCTTTCTAAAAAGGAGCAACACAAGGAGCGCAAGCGCCGCGATGGTAGCGATGACCAGCAGGTCCGTTCGGTTGATTCCCGCTGCCTGACCGTAGAGATAAGCTTCCATGCCTGCTTTCGCTCCGCCGGTGGGCAAATTCTGAATCACAGAAAGAAGCACGATACCGGCCGCGAAGAACACGCTCAGAACGATTCCGAGGGCCGCGTCCTCTTTGGTGCGGCGGTTTCGGGCAATGAATGTCATGAGGGTCACGGCGGCCACACCGGCGATCACCGCACCCAGGAGCATGGCACCAAGTTCGCGGCGACCCACCAGCAGGAAGCCCACACATAAACCCGGTAAAGCGGCATGGGCCAGAAGGTCGCCCACAAGGGCTCGCCCCCGCAAGACCGCAAAGGAACCGAGAACCCCTGCGATTGCCCCCAGAAGGGTTGTGGTAGCCAGCACCAATAGCGTGGAATAACTGATCACGGACTGGCTCCTCGGCGCACCGCCTCCGCTACCTGGTCCAGAAGCGTCAACCGTCCTCCGTACGCCTTTTGCAGATTTTCCGGCGTGAAGGTGCTGGCCATATCTCCCGCAGCCACCAACCGCATGTTCAAAAGGATGATAAAGTCGAAATACTCGGGGACCGTTTGAAGGTCGTGATGAACGACCAACACGGTTTTCCCCAAGTTCCGAAGATTCTGTAAAAGACCGATAATCGTCTTTTCGGTCTGGGCGTCCACACCGACAAAAGGTTCATCCATAAAATACAGGTCCGCTTGCTGGGCTAAGGCCCGGGCCAAAAAGACGCGTTGCTGCTGCCCGCCGGAAAGTTGTCGAATTTGCCGATGCCGGAATTCCTGAATTCCAAGGGTTTCCATGCATTCCTCGGCCAAACGGCGTTCGCGCGCGCCGGGGCGCCGCACCCAGCCCAACGCTCCATACGTACCCATCAGCACGACATCCTGAACGGTCACGGGAAAGTCCCAATCCACCGATTCTCGTTGGGGGACATAACCCACGCGATGGCGCTGCCGCGCATAAGGTTGACCATAGAACCACACTTGCCCGCTGGCCAGTGGTATCAATCCTAATGCGGCTTTAATCAGGGTGCTTTTTCCCGCTCCGTTTGGGCCGATGATTCCCACCAACCGACCCTCCGGGACCACCACGTCGATGTCCCACAGAACGGGCTTGCGGTGGTAAGCCACCGTCATATCGTGGATTTCTAACGGCGGTGCAGACATCCCTTCATATCCTCGGGGTTTTGCCTCGGCGTGCTGCCGCCTCGGCAGTTTTCGTCAATGGAGTCTCATATTCGACAAAGGATTGCTCCGGTTGATGGTTTCGGTTGCCTCTCGTGAATCGCCGGTTCTATTGAATTCTCGTTAACGCAGCTTCTCTTAAGTTCCTGTAATTCGTCTTAACGCAGCCCCTCCACGATCGTCTCCACGTTGGCTTTGAAAGCCCCGATCAGCGTGGCTTCGGGGGTCCCGGAAGGACCGAGAGCATCGGAAAAAAGTTCGCCGCCGATCCGCAGATCGTGTCCCTGGGCTCGGCAGCCTTCCACCAAAGCTTGAATATTTCGCGGCGACACACTGCTTTCTACAAAGACGGCTTTAATCTTACGCCTAACCAGCAGATCTACCAGTTGATTAACCCGGCTCAAAGCCGCTTCGTCTTGAGTGCTAAGGCCTTGAAGTGAGCGGACTTCCAAGTCGAACGCTCGTCCGAAGTAAGCGAAGGCATCGTGCGCCGTTACCAGCATCCGCTGAGTGGCCGGAACTTCGGATAGTCTTGCGCGGGTATAAGCCTCCAGCTCTTGTAAGCGGGCTTGATAAGCTTCGGCATTCCGCCGATAGTACTCGGCTCCTTCCGGATCCATCTCCGCAAGCTTCTCCGCAACAAATTCTACGCAACGCGTCCAAAGGCTGGGGTCGAACCACACATGAGGGTCGTAGGCGTCTTGGCCCTCGCCGGCTCGGATGAGCCGATGTGCTTCGCGAGCTTTCAACGCTTCGGTTACCGCGAAAACCGGCAGGATTCTCCCCCGCTTTTCCAGAAGTGCCGCAAGTCGACCTTCCAGATGCAAGCCGTTGTAAAAGACAACATCCGCGTTATTGATCCGCCATTTATCGCGAGCCGTGGGTTTATAAAGGTGGGGATCGACGCCCGGCCCCATCAAAGCATCCAAGCGAACACGATCCCCACCGACTTCGCGCACCAAATCGGCCACTATTCCGGTGGTGCACACGACTCGAAGAGGAACCTGGGGGTTCCGCGTGGGGGTAAATCCCACGGGTCGGCACCCGAAAAGCGCAAAAAGCACCGCGAACGTAGCCGCCGCCCTAAGCTGCGTCTTGATCCGCCAGTTCGATGCTATCATCGGCAGGATTAACGTAGGGTGGAAATCACGAGGACCCCGCACCAAAAACTCCGATCTTATCTCCGCGGATTGTAAAAATCGAAAAAGTTATTTTCTCCATCGCCGGGAATTCGGGAAGGAGTCCGCGCGGTTTAAATCCTCATTCATCACTGGGGACCTTCTGTCAAGGGAACTCGGCACTATTGGGAAGGGAAGCGGCGCAGTCAGAGGCTGGGTATGGCAACCAGCCGTCCCATTGCTCGAACAACACACTTTTCTCAGGGGGATCTCTCGGTTCCTCCGCATGAAAACGGGCGGAGACGGCTTCAGCAGTGTTTGAGGAATTGGCCCGGAGCGCAAAAACAGATCGGAGCTTGCTGCCGCTAAGCGAAAAGTTGATCGATCACCAAATTTACTCATTAACGATACTTACGTGTAAAGGGTATTATTGAGGCTTCTCGGACGCATTGGGATTCCCGACCGAGTTTAAAGTATCAAAGGGCGGAGAAGCGGCTTCGGAGAAGCGGAGCCTGAAGACCGTGGGGGAAGGCGGATACTCGAGCCAGTCGATGTACACCGATCCAACAGGGCCGCCCATTCGTTGGTTACCAAGGCGTGCCGAGAAATGAGGCATACAGTGCTGAGGGAATCATGAGTAGTGATGTACTTTGCGTGACTTTAGCAATCCGCCGTTAGCGTGCTTGTCTTCGAAGTGCCGGCTTTCCCGCGACCGCAAGCCGAGCGATCAAAAGAACTGCTGAGGCCGCTTCCCGCCAGTTGATCTTCGATTTACCCCGCGTTCGATCGAAGAACGTGATCGGGATTTCTACAAATCTGGCATCCGCCGCTTTAAGATGCCACAGAATCTCTTCCAAAAAGGAATAACCCGTGGAAGACAATCCGTGTAAATCCAGTTGTTCGAGGACTCCGACGCGGTAACAGCGGAAACCGCTGCTACAATCTCGGACCGGCAGCCGCAGCAGCCATCGCGTGTAGAGATTAATGGCCCGAGACATGGCTCGGCGGTACCAGGGCCATCCTTCGATCCTTCCATCCTTAACATAGCGGGAGCCGATCGCCACATCGGTGGCGGGCCCCACGACCGGTTCCATGGCTCCGATCAATTCCGGCAGGTAGTTAGGGCGGTGGCTGAAATCGGCGTCCATGGTGACCACGAACCGGTAATTATGATCCGCAGCGTACTGAAGAGCCCCCAAAATCGCGGAGCCCAGCCCCATCTTGCAGGGCCGATGCATCACCCGAAGTCGACGCTCCTCCGCGGCATATCGTTCGCACCAACGGCCGGTGCCATCCGGGGAATTGTCATCAATGACGAGTACATCCGCCTGCGGGATAGCTTCCCATATTTCGCGGAGTAAATTGGGTAAATTCTCTAGCTCGTTGTAGGTGGCTAGGGCAATTAAGATGGGCTGAGCATTCATCGCACTTTGACTGGGTCAGCTTCGGGTTGTTGATGTGTGAACCATTTTGTCGGGGACACCCGGGGGGCGGTCTCTTGCGCTGTTTTTCCATCCTCATTATTCGCTACCTAATTTTTCCTTTTTCCGATTCCGGTTAGCTCCTGCGCTTCGTATTCGTCCGTGTTTTCCCGCCGACAAAGGGAAGACAGCATTTTGTCCCGACTATCGGGATGGTCCCTCCGATCTTCCCGCCGACAGGGGGAAAACGAAGGCACAGGATTCATTTTGTCATTGCGCAGCCAGATTTAGGGCGGCCTTTGGTCCCTGGCAGGCGCAAGGTGGGTATTGAAAGGCGGTTACCCCCCATCATACCCTTCTGGGGAATCGTAGGGATACTTCTCAAGAGCCCAGGTACCCACTGCCGTTATTTTGACCTCGTAACGCCATGCCTCTTTTAAAATCGTAAGGGAATGCCTCGGCAGAGCCTTGCCCGGTTGGCCCTGTGTGCCCAGCACCCGGGCAGCAAGCAAGTCGTGCACGCGAGCTTTTCCCCGGGTAGCCTTGGGTACTGCCTGGGGGATCTATAGACGGAATTTCTCGAGAAAAATTCAAATCTCGCAACGGGTCGGGCTCGTAAATGGTTACAGGCAACGGATTAACGATGAGCCCGCTTTTTCGCCCGGAAGACCGGGAGAAGGTTCCGCTCTTTCGGGGCGAAGCGTGCTAGTAGGTTGTTTTCTGTTTTTGCTCCTGTGCAAGTGGTACTTGCTTACCCGGGGAATAAAATTCGGGGCCCGGGGGTTTACGCTCCCCCCGTTAAAGCCCTGTGCAAGTGGTACTTGCTTACCCGGAGAATAAAATTCTTAAGTTGCACTTGCCTCCGTCTGATAGTCAGTTAAAATCCGGAACCGTGCGATCTGTCGGGGCAAGAACTTCTAGCTCCCCCTGCCACCCCCGGGCGGCGGACTTTTGCGGGATCGGCACGCTCCATTTTGGCTTCGTACACCCCGCTACTTACGGCAAAGGCAGTCATTTACCGTCATCTTTTAGCTTTATGATTTCATTGGTGAAACCTGCAAGAAATGATCGCGCGACTTTAGTTCAGTCGGCTCACTCGTCCTATCCGCCCCAAAGTTACGACGTCAGCTTTTGGCTTGCCTATTCCGCGAACTTCCTTACGTGTGTGGCGACCAACCTGCTGATTCGGTACGCCGACTTTGTGCGCGCTTTGGGTGGAACGGAATGGCACCTGGGGTGGATCGTCGGGGTAGGGATGGTCGGCAGCTTGGCGGTCCGCCTTCTTCTCGGAGGGGCCGTCGACCGCTACGGACCCCCGGTAGTTTGGGTGGGTTCTTTGATCGCCTTCGCCGGCAGTTGTTTCGCCCATTTAGGAATCCACTCCCACACCGGATTTGCGATCTATTTTTGGCGGCTGGTCTTTTGCGCGGCAATTGCGGGCATTTTCGGGGCCTCGATGACGTTCATTTCCCGCCGAGCCTCCGCAGCACGGATGGCGGAATTAATCGGAATGTTGGGTACCTCCGGCTTCTTGGGGGTGATTGTGGGCACCCAACTTGGGGATTTTGTGGTAAGTCCCTCTAGCCCCTGGGAAGGGGATGTCCGGGCGATTTTTTATCTGGCGGGGATTCTCGCGCTAGTGGCCAGCATGTTCGCGTGGCTTGCCACCCGGGGCTTTGTGCCGGCCGCCGCGGCGAAGCGGGTCTCCAACCTAAGGATGATTGGAGTTTTTGGCCATTATGCGGTCATTTTGGCGGGTTTTGCCATGGGAATGGGATTGGGTTTACCCCCCATTTTCTTACCTTCTTTGGCCGCCCATCTCGGAATTACCCGGATCGGCTTATTCTTCGCAATTTATTCACCGATGGCGGTGATTACGCGGGTCGCAACCCGGCATATTTTTGAAAAATTGCCCCTGCCGACCATTATCGTGGCCAGCATGGCGCTACTGATCGTTAGCCAACTAATGTTGGGTTTTGTCGGTGAAGAGTGGATGCTCGTTATTCCGGCCGTGGGGTTCGGGATTTCGCATGCCCTGCTATTTCCCGCGGTGATTGCGATGGGAGCGACGCGGTTTCCGGGACGATGTCGGGGTTTGGGAACCAGTTTGATGCTGGCTGCTTCAGACCTAGGGGTACTACTCGGGGCCCCGTTTGCCGGTTTTGTCCTGGAGGTTGCGTCGTTTTGGCAACTTCCGCCCTACCCTACGATGCTGGCCGTTTCCGGCAGCGTGTTAGCGGCGTTGACTGCGATATTTTGGTGGTGCAATCCCCCACCGCGGCGTGCGAGAAAACCGCAATCCGTTGAGGCTGGCGAAACCACCGGTGCAGCCCGCAGTCATCACATCCGAATTGATAAGAAAGCCGATGCTGGGATTTTCGTCTGCACACCGGCCACGACGGCCAATCAATTCGAGCAAAGTGTGTCGAAACAGTCTGCTGACCACTCAGTCTCGAAACTACCTCGTGATCACTCCGTCTCGCAATTGCCTCCCCCAATCGATTTCCGAGAAGAATCAGCAATCGGGTTAAGCGGGATGGCCGTTTCCCCACCTTCCCGGGTTTGATCCAGCGTGCGAGGAATTCGCGATCTTTTCGTCAACCCCTAACGCGATCTTGCCGGTACCCCTCTGAAAAGGAGGGAGGGATCTAGAAGGACTTGGGCGTGTTTGGACGCCGCAAAAAATCCCCATCCGACCCCGCTTACTGGTTTCTCGGAACCTCTTTTCGGGGCTTGACGTCGTGTTTCGGGGCCTGGCGTTATGTTTTCGGCGCTTGACGTTGTGGTGTTACGCCAATTTGCTGCAAATGGAGCGGTAATACGCGATCGATCGCTCCAGCCCCTCATAAAAGCTGACTTTGGGTTCGTAGCCGAGGAGCCGCCGGGCCAGAGTAATATCCGCCATGCTTTCGCGGATATCACCGGGTCTGGGTGGGTCAAATTGCGGCTCAATTCGTGTGCCTAAGATCTGTTGGAGTGCTTCGAGCAATTCCAGCAGACTGATGCAGCGCCCCATAGCGGCGTTGAAGACCCGCCCTGCCGCCCCGTCGGTCCACGCCGCCAAAAGCGTCGCCTCCACGACATTACTTACATAGGTGAAGTCCCGTGATTGTTTACCATCCCCATAAATTACCGGGGCCTGGCAGCGGAGCAAAGCCGTGATAAACCGGGGAATTACTGCCGAATAGGGACTTTCCGGGTCTTGGCGCGGCCCATAGACGTTGAAATATCGCACGCATACGGTCTCCAGCCCGTAGGTGGCTTGAAAGGCCTGGCAATAGATTTCGCCCGTCAACTTCGCCGCTCCGTACGGCGAGATCGGAGATGGGAGGTCGGTCTCCCGCTTTGCCGAGACCGGCTGGTCACCGTACACGGCGGAGGAACTGGCGTAAACCACCCTTTTGACCGCCGCCCGCCGGGCGGCATCTAGCACCGTCACCGTCCCGGTAGCGCAAGCGGCGTGTGTCTCCAGCGGTGAGTCGACGCTTCTCGGCACGGAGGCCAAAGCGGCTAAGTGGAAGACGAAGTCCGTTTCGCGTACGAGGTCGAGCAAAAGGAGGGCATTCGTGACATCCCCCTGATAAAATTCGATTTTATCGTAAACATTTGCCAGATTCTCTAGTCGACCCGTACTCAGGTTGTCCACGACTCGGACACGATGTCCTGCTGCGACCAAACTTTCGACCAAATGAGAACCTATGAACCCTGCTCCGCCCGTTACAAGGCAATTGGCCATGATTGGTACTTTCGCCTATGCTCGTTTCGCAGAGAATTACGGATCCTGAATCCAGAGAACTTTTGCCCGCTTACTATGGAAGCTTGATGGCAGCTAAAAGCTTGATAGCTTTCCGTATACCTTTCCGTGCTAGCAGCTTTCCTTTTCTGAGGCAAAGTCGTGGAACCTGATTATCGCGTCAAATTTCTCCGAATTATCACGTCAAATTATTTAATCTAAAGCAGCATTCTGTCAGTGTATGACTACTATGTTGGTCATTAGTGTCGCGTATTCGAGAGTCTTCTATTTCTCGCTTGAGCGTTTTAATTCTCGTTAATACAGGGAGCCGTTGTTTCAAGCTTAACAAATGAGCTGAAGACGAAACGGCTTTCCGGGGGAAAAAACTCCCTGCGGAGCTCTATCACCAACCAAAGTCAGGGGGGGAGAAGTTTAGGGCCTCAAGGGCGCGCCTCTACTTCTTACGGTCATGTTTGTGCTTCATCCGTGACTGCGCATCCTCATGGGGAAAGCTTCATGCCCTCTTTCTTAAGGGCATTCGACCGTCGAAATTTGCCCGGTTGGACGCGAGGAAGCTCATTTAAGGCAATACTAGCACGCTTTTCCGCCCTCCCAGTTTGAAGCGGCTACGAAAAGCTGAAAAGCCTTCAACCTTCGTTTGCTAGATAATACACCATTAAATCGGTAAATCTACTAAGTATCTGGCTGCACTTCTGGCAGAGGGTCCTTTGACAACATAAAGTAAATTCTTTCCGGATAAGGCCTTCGAAAGGCGTTAAAGTCTTTTCTAACTTTCGCCGACTCCGCCGCGTGTGCTCTCTCAAAATGTTAAAAGCCGGCACTCTCCACGCGGGTTGCGCGCTCTTTTTTCGGCAATCTCCGCCAACGACTCACTCACGGCACTCTCCACGCGGGTTGCCCGCTTACCGGCTTAGGGTACGGCTGTAAATGGGAAATGTAAATGGGAAGGATAATGGGGGCTAAACACTGTTCCTCTTTTCCCGGAGTTGCCCTCGCATGCTAAGGCAGCCCAGGTAAGCACACTCGCACGGTAAAGCAGCTTAAACCGGCAAATTGGAAGAAATGTTGCCGATGTAAAAAGACGCCAGTCGGAAGATAAAGAATATGATAATGGCAGCAATGAGCACCCAAATGGCCCAACCCGCGGCCACCGTAAGAACGCGAAGCGATTGGGCGACCTGGTCTTTGAGTTGTTTTGACAGATGCTCCATCGACTCGGCTAATCGTCCACTCTGTTCCCCGCTTTGCAATACATCGAGGAAGTACGTCGGGTAGCCCCCGGTGGCTGCGAAGGCTTCGTACAGCGACTCGCCTCGCTCCACCGAGGCAATAATCGGTCGAATATGGTCGAGGTAATGCCCGTGGTTAGTGCTAGAAAGGCTTAGCCGTATGGCCTCCCGCACATCCATGCCCGTGCTGAATGTAATGGCCATCGACCAGCTTAGTCGGGAAAGCTGAAGGGTCTCCAAGGCTGAGCCCAAGACCGGTAGCTTAAGGGTAAGCTTCTGGAGAGGGCGCACCCACTCTATTCCAGAACGAATGGCCCAAAAAAGGCCGGCAATGCACCCCGCGGCCAAACTTAAAATAACTAGGTAAAGCACAAGTCCGGGAGTACCTACCACGCCAAAGCCCAAGGGGTCGACGACGGGGTTATACGGGTCGCCGATGATTCCCAAAATCCAGATGAGTAGCCCGATAACACTCAGTGCTAAAACCAGTTCAATAAGCGGCCCCGATGCCAGCGACAAAAACAGTCGTCGGCGCTGAAGTTGCTCGTCATAATGCCGGGCCAATTCGAGCAAGATTTCCGGCAGTTTGCCGGCAAGTTCTCCGACGCGGACCAATTCGATGAAGATTGGGGGGAAGAACTGGTCGCACGTGCGCAGGGCTTCAAACAGCGGTTTCCCTTCGGCCACCATTTGGGCAACTTGCGACATCTCGGAACGGAGGACCGCCGAAGGAGCCATCTCGGCTTCCCGGCGGCAGGCGATGCGGATATCCACGCCAGCATCGATCGCATGGCCTAGCCGAAAACATAGCCGCGAAAGCTCGTGGAGCGATGCCCGCCGACTCCAAAACATTCATGCTCGTCCTTAGCCAGGTTGTAGATAAAGCTCAATGGACGCTTGCATCGCGCCCACAAGTTTATGAGCCGCGATAAAGCTAATTTGGGTACCCGATTGAATCCACGCAAGGCGGTGGGTGCGGGAGAAATGACGCTCGCATCAAAGCCCGGCGAAAGCCACGCCCTGTAATGCGGAAAACAGAAGATTAGAAGCTGCATTCTTGCCCCGGAAAGGCTTCCCTTTGAGGCAACCTGAGTCTGAATAACCGGGGGTTAACGGCCGGCAGTTCAATACACGTATTTCAATCAAGTATTTCAATGAAGCCCAGCAAAACGCGGAGTGAAGCTCGGAGGAGTGACGGTCAAAGTCATAGAAATTTGAACAGGACGGCAGTCTGGTCGTCTTTGGCCGGCAACCCGCGACAGAATTCTTGAACGCGACGAAAGATCTCGTCCAGAATCGCCTGACAAGGCGCCTCGTGGCTCTCCCGCAGGATGTCGTATATGCGCTTTTTGCCGAAGGCTTCGCCGTCGGGGTTAGCAGCCTCCCAAATCCCATCCGTGGTCAGGAGGAGCAAATCTCCCGTATTAAACCGAACCAACGGCCCCATCCGGAATCGCTCGCCTGGGAGGATTCCTAAGGCAAGTCCCGTGCTTTGTAGCTCTTCAAACACCCCTTGAGTCGGCCGGTAGATGATAGGCGGATCATGACCGGCGTTGACATACTCCATCATGCGATCGTTTAAATCGATCAAGGCATAAAACATGGTGATGAAGCGGTCATCTTCCGTGGTCCGCTCCAAAAGGTTGTTTAGAAGGAAGAGCATGTGCTCCGGGTCTTCCGTGTACTGCTCCAGTGTATTAATCATCGCCTTGGCCGAGGACATCACGATCGCCGGGCCCACCCCATGGGCCGAGACATCACCGATGGACACCCCCAGCTTGCCACTCCGCGGACGGCTAAAGTCGAATAGATCGCCTCCGATATCCGCGCAAAACTCGATTCGTGCCGCGATGTCCAGACCGTCTATTTTCGGCGGCCGATCGGGGAGCATCGTCAATTGCACTCCCCGCGCGATTCGCATTTCCTGTTGCACTCGTTCGTTTTGGAGCCGTTCTTCCTCCAGGCGTTTGCGGGTTGTAATATCGCGGATAATCGCGATCAAAGCCGCCTCCCGGCCCTGCGCATCCCGCGTCTTGGAGATTGAGATTTCCAAGAAAACTTCTTCCCCATCGGAAAAAGTGATTTTCGATTCTCGATCGCGGATATGGCCGGTTTCGCGGAGCTGCCGCTTGATGGTCGGGATTTCCTCGGGAGTGAAAAGAAGCTGGAACATGTCTTCCCCCAAGGCCTCCAAGCCCGGGAGACGGAAGATCCGCTCGGCACCCTCGTTGAACATCATGATGACACCGTCCAGGTCGGCGGTGATGATAGCATCGCCGGAGATGGCAAGGACGGTGTCAAGATATACGCGGAGGTAATTGATGTTTTCCCGGGTTTGCTCCTTGTCGGAAATGTCGGTAAGGACACCGACATAATGTCCATCCTGACAAGAGTGAGCAAAGAGGACTCGTGCGGGAAAAGTGGCCCCGGTCGCGCGGCAGAGCTCCGTCGTCCTTTCGGCCTGATTTTGCTCCTTTAAAGCTTCGATAATGGCTTCCCCCTCGGCAGGGTTAGAGAAAAGTTGGGGAAGACGCATTTTTCCTACGACATTCTCCGCCGTGTAGCCGAAAAGCCGCTCGTTACTTTTCGACCAACTGAGCAGGATCCCTTGGTGATCCATGTGGACAACACAAGAGTAGACATCCTGCAACAACTGCCCGACGGTCTCGAGCAGACTGTTGACGAGCTGATGATCCCGCCTGTCGCTTACCGACTGGAGCTCCATAACACCGTACCCCTTGGTTCGGGGACGTTAACAGATGGTTCTGGAAAACCTCACCCTCCCCGCTCCACAGCTAACTTTTTCGTACGGTTCGGAACCTTTTAAGGGTTGGCCAAACCTGACCGATGGAGGAGGTCTCAAAACCCTCATCTCGTTGGGCCCACGCGCTGCACCCTTAGCCGGGCCATAACACGCGTGTAACCCCTTCTTGGAATATATGCTTTTTCCGATGTTGGATCTACGCCCTCAATTATGCCCGAGATAAGAACCTCCGCAACCGGATTACAAAAGTTTTCTGGAGACCCCCTATTAACCATTTCGGATTTGCTGCGGCGAAATGGCCCTCTGGTGCGTGCCTTTTTTGAGGTTTGGATAAGGGGAGTTTCCCCAGGCTGCCGCGGCAGCCCGTTGCAAGCTTTTGAAGATTCTGGGTTGCCAGTCAAGTTGGCGTTAAGGGGCGAAGAGGATTCTGGACGGGGGCACCCCCTTTCGGCAGCTTAAGGACGGTTTAAACATCACGCCAAGTGACCGCGTTGAGCAGTTAATACTGCAACGTTAACGACTGTATATTTACAGTATATTAGCAGTAAACTGGAAATACCTTATCGCGTATAGATCAGTGTGTCTATAATCTTGATGTTGAGTAGTATTTTTTATTTTGATTCTTAATCCCGGAGTTAGCCGCACCAGGCTAACCTCGTGGGGAGCCTTTTTCGCGAATTTACGGTTTTATCCCTGCGGTTTCTTTGCAAACAGCTATCAAGCTCATCGCACTCATCGGACCGGCCATCCCGGTCTTCGTTTTAGTCCTCTAATTGCTTCGGCTTCTCTGCAACCAACTATCAAGAGTTCAAATTGGCCGAACTTTCAATTGGCAGGTAATTTTGTAGTCATAGAGTAATTTTGGAGATATAAGTAAACTAAGAGTTTTGGAAAAGTATTTAGATTTTGACGCTATATGATGATATCGGCGAATTTCGCATTGAACGAGGGCAGGGAAAACAAGTTCATGATTTTGTGACCGATATTACCCACTAAGTGACGTTTGGCCAGTATAGTTTCTAACCGAAACGTCCCGTGATATAGGCTTCGGTCACCGGAAGGTGGGGCCGACTAAAGATCTCCTCGGTTGACCCGTATTCCAAGAGTCTTCCCAAATAAAGCAAAGCCGTGTAATCGCTCACCCGGGAAGCCTGCTGCATATTGTGGGTAACCACCACGATCGTATACTGGCCTGCTAGGCTATCAAGAAGATCTTCAATCCGCGCGGTGGCGATCGGGTCCAAAGCCGAGCATGGCTCATCCAGGAGAAGAACTTCCGGCTTGGCGGCAATTGCCCGGGCCAAGCATAGGCGTTGTTGCTGTCCTCCCGACAAGCGCAGGGCATTTTCGTGGAGGCGATCCTTCACTTCATCCCAAAGAGCGGCTGCCCTGAGGCTTTCCTCGCAAACTTGCTCCAAAATGGCCCTGTTCCGTTGCCCGTCGATACGAAGCGGGTACACCACATTTTCGAAGATATTCATGGGGAAGGGGTTCGGTTTTTGAAAAACCATGCCGAGCCTTTTTCGCAGTTCAATCACATCGACCCTGGGATCGAAGATCGACTGCCCATTTAGACGGATATCCCCCGCGTAGCGAACCCCTTCGACTAAGTCGTTCATTCTATTAATGGAGCGAATGAGCGTGGATTTGCCGCACCCGCTCGGACCGATTAAAGCGGTGACTTTCCCTTTCGGGATGCCCATCGTGATATCGAACAAAGCTTGTTTCGCCCCATACCACAAACTAAAGCGGTCTAACTCAAGAGCGAAAATTTCGCCGCGAAGCGTGCCGTGTAT
Source organism: uncultured Thermogutta sp. (assembly GCA_937128505.1). Taxonomy (GTDB): domain Bacteria; phylum Planctomycetota; class Planctomycetia; order Pirellulales; family Thermoguttaceae; genus DTLM01. The sequence continues at coordinate 14,646 of CAKZMM010000164.1, read as the reverse complement.
TTCGGGTTCAATACGTCCCCCGCGATTTAGTTCGTCCAAGACATTACCCGGCGGGCCGAAGCCAAGCGAGACACCTGCCGTCGCAAGGTTCGCCATGCGGCCATCAGAAGGTTTTTGGGGAGGAGTGGATTCAATCATGAGTGGCCCAATAGGGTTTCTCTTCCTCCGGAAAAGGTTTGGTTCGAATCAGCCAAGGGGAGCACCTACGATTTTGGAGTACGCAACTATGGCTGTTGAAATTGGTGGGTTTAAGCACATTCTACTGATTGTCTTGAGCACACCACACCCTTCGAGTTAAACCGTATAACCGCTCTGCTGTCAAGACAATACGCCGCACGGACGAATCACATCCGGTGCAAGAGACAGGCCGACGTTTATCTCCCCAAGCGCCGCAAATTAGAACATTGATTCCGAAATTCCGAGAGCATAGCTAAGAACATGTTTGGAAGCATAAAAACCCGCTTCCTTGCCCCCAATTTTGCCAATTGCAAGAGTTTTAGGCCGCCCTTTATGCGAATTTTACGCGGGCACCCTGCCCCCCTTGAGGTAAAAAACATGCAACGAGGATCGAGAAAGCGTCGTAGCGTCTTTTACTCAAAACCCCCTTTTGTTTTTCAAATCTTGGAGACACCAAGACTGGGCATCTACCGGTGAGATTTCAGTGCGATTCAACCACCCCTAAGCGTAAACACCGATGCTTTCCTGCACCGTTTTACTTTACGGTTGTTTATTTCTATTTTCTCGCTCTTACCCAAACTTTGGCGACCTTAGTGGGGGCTCATCCCAAAGTTCGCAGGAGTTTGACCTTCTTCGTAACTTAGCCTGATGTGCCTTTCCTTCCCCAACGTGGGGTTAATCGCCGATACGAGCAGCTTCCTAAATGTTATCGAACTCTTTTCGCCCCGATGTTTTCCCGCATTTGTCCGAGGCTTTCCCCGCGGTAAGCATTAAAACTCCAGTCCCATCATTCGCCGACGTAATCGGGCCCGAATCCAAATAGCCAGTGTATTTAACACCAACACGATGAGAATCAAGAGAAATGCTGTCGCAAAGACCATCGGTTTTGCCGCCTCACTATTTTGGCTTTGAAAGCCGAGGTCGTAAATGTGGAACCCCAGGTGCATGAAGCTGCGCTCCGGATGGAAGTAGGGAAAAATGTGGTCAATGGGTAATTCCGGGGCGAGCTTCACGGCGCCCACGAGCATCAAAGGGGCGACTTCCCCTGCCCCGCGGGCCATCGAGAGGACCATCCCCGTCAAAATTCCCGGCATTGCCCGGGGGAGTACTACACGCCGTATTGTCTGCCACTTGGTGGCCCCACAAGCGTAGGAGCCTTCACGGAGCGAATTGGGAACGGCGGCTAAAGCCTCTTCGGTTGCCACAATGACCACCGGCAGGGTCAGCAAAGCCAGGGTCAGAGAAGCCCAAAGCAATCCACCCGAGCCGTACGTGGGATTGGGAAGCCGCTCCTCGAAGAAGAGTTGATCGATGGTTGCTCCCACCGTATAGCAGAAAAACCCCAAGCCGAAGACTCCAAACACAATGCTCGGCACTCCGGCGAGGTTATTCACGGCGATTCGCACGACACTGGTAATCAAACCACCTCGGGCATATTCGCGCAAGTAAATGGCCGCGATAACGCCGAAAGGCGTGACCGCAAAGGCCATCAGTAAGGTCATCAAAACCGTACCGAAAATCGCCGGAAATACCCCCCCTTCGCTATTGGCTTCTCGCGGTTCGTCGCTGACAAACTCCCAGATTCGCGCTAAATAAAGTTGCCACTTCTTCCACAATGAAAGTTGATTCGCCGGATATGCCCGAACGACATCTCCCAGTGCCAGAGTCGATTCCTGACCATCGGCCGTTTGTAAGACGATCTGGAATCGGGCCATCGCTTGGCCCAGCTCGTTAATTCGCTGCGCGATCTCGGCTGCTTGTGCCTCGAGCTCTTTCTGCTTTTTTTCGAATTCCTCTTGAGCCTGTTGCCACTGGGGGCTTGGCCGACCATACCGAAGCTCGCACGATCGCAAGTTCAATCGTGCCTCCTCGAGCTGATGGTTGATCAGGCCGAGGTCAAGCCGCTGGAGTCGCCGTTGCTCCTGCCACATCTGGAGAACATCGCCGTGATGTTCGCGGAAAAGCCGCCAAATCTCGTCCGGCTTGTCTGCCACCACCTGTTCATCGATGCGAAAAGCTTTGGGGAAACCGAAAAACCTTCCCCAAGCCCGCCGCTCGAAAACAAGTGCCCAGGTGGGAAACTGTCGCCCTTGCGGCGCAAGCTCCGCTTCGAGCACCCAGCGGAAATGCTCGTTGGTCAATTCGAAATTTCCGATCCGCACAAGCTCTCGCCGAAGCCATCCGCCGGTGCTCGAAAGTTCTTCGCGAACGGCGGCTCGGACGGCTTCGGGAAGCGAATCGATCAATTCAGGCGACGGGTGAAACCGTTCCCGTCTTGTTACCTCCCCTAACACTACACTGCCGTCCCTCGTTTCCAACTGGACGACCGGCAGCGGCCATAATGCCCGGAACCCGTGGTAGGCTATAAGCCCCAAAAGGCCCAAAATCATCGCAAGCGCGATCATAAGCGCCCCACCCATGACCCACAGCGTCGGTTCACCGTAGGCAGCCATGGTCCAGGCTGCGGGACTTCGTCCCCATGCTTTGGGAGGGTGATCCCCAAAGCTCCTTTCTTCCACGTTTACGCCTGTTGTATGCTGAGCATTCACGCCGAAACTTCCCCAAAAACATTCGATCGTTAAAGCTGAGCTGCTTGTCGCCGAAAACGCAGCCGTACCAGCTCGGCTATCGTATTGATGAAAAACGTAATGAAGAAAAGGCACAGTGCTGCGAAGAAAAGCATCCGATAGTGTGTGCTGTTTTGAACTGCCTCGGGTAGCTCGACCGCAATATTCGCCGATAAAGTACGGAAGCCATTAAACGGATTCCACTCCAGAATCGGGGTGTTACCGGCTGCCATCAGGACGATCATCGTCTCGCCGGCCGCGCGGCCAAGGCCGATCATCACCGCGGAGAAAAGGCCGCTGGTGGCTGCCGGAATAACCACGCGAAAAGCAGTCTGCCAAGGCGTGGCACCCGCCCCCAGCGATGCCGCCCGGAGGTGTTCCGGTACCGAGGAGAGGGCGTCCTCGGCGATGGTGAAAATGATGGGGATGATGGCAAAACCCATGATTATCCCCACCACCAACGCATTCCGCTGGACGTAGGTCCCCAGAAGATTGCCGCGCGGATCCCCACCTATGCTCGCAAGGATCCAAGCCATGGTCGCTGCCACGGCAACAGCGAGGATGACAAACAGGAAAAGCCGCAACAAATCCGCAGCGCAAATCCACGGGCGTGAAAGTGGGCCCACTACCCGCCTCCATAGCGGCGCTAAATGACGTGCGTTCAACCAGGTCACGCTCAAAGCAGCAAGGGGCAAGCAAAGGAAGACCCAACCTCCCCAAGGGCCGCCCTGCTTTCCGGAGAGCCACAATTTGATATCGCCGGCAAATAACGCATTCTCCACAATCGGGCCGATGAGATGCGCAATGCCGACTCCGATTGCCAGGGCCAGTCCGATGCCAATCGCGCGCAACCCGCCTGAATTTCGGATCCGATAAGGTAACCCTTGCCACAGATACCCGCCGGCGAGGAGGGCTACCGGAATCGTACCGAAAGCACAAAGCACTTCGCAAACAAGCGGTTCCATGGCCGGTGCCACCACCAAAGCGGCCAAAAACCCCAGCACGACGCTGGGGAGACTTGCCATCATTTCAATCGCCGGTTTGGCCCGGCTACGCCATCGCCAGTGAAGGAACTCGCTGGTATAAACCGCCGCTAACAAAGCGATTGGTACCCCGAAAAGCAGAGAATAAAAAGTGGCTTTGAACGTCCCGAAAATAAGCGGAACCAGGCTATATTTCGGCTCAAAATCGTCAGTCCCGCTGGAGGATTGCCACACAAATTCCGGCTTTTCATAACCCTCGTACCACAGGCGGCCGAAAATCGCTCCCAGACTCGCCTCCGGATGGCCGGCGTCCAACTTCAGCGAATATAATCGCGAATCCGTGGCTACCAGGAGCAACGAATCTTTCGGGGAAAAGGCAAGCGAGCGGACGCCCTCCGAATCAGGTAGCTTAAACTGGGCTACTAGTCGGCGGTTGGTGGTGTAGAAAACTTTTACGTCGCCGTTCGCATAACCGACACCAATCAACCTCGATCGCCCGGAGGCCACCAAGGCCGTGACTGCCGCGGTTGAGGTAGAAAATTCATGGGCACAAACGAAGCTTTGCCCCTCTGAGGTTTTTGCCCCGGACAGATTCACGCAGAACCAGCCGCTCAATCCTCCCCGATCATTGCCGAGTATGAGGGTCTGGCGACCAAGCATCCAACGACTGCTACTCAAAGCACTCGCCGGGGGACTTAGTACCTCAAGCGATTCGGCGATTTGCGGGTTTTCAACCTCGTGTGTATCGACCCGGAGCAACAAGCCGTCGGCCCAAACCAGGAAAGCATTTTCTGCAAGGCCGCTTAGAAAGAGCCATCGGGGCATTCCGTGCGAGGCCATCGTCGTTACGTTTATGCTTCCGCCGGTTGCCCGAGCGGAGGTTCGGCCTGTCAAGAGATTTTTTTGCCGGGTCAATCGCCGGATCAGCAATTCCCAATCTCGGGTAAAGGCTGCCACGGCCTGGTTTGTCCCCCACGAGACGGCATCCAGAAGCACGATCTCTCCTTGGGTCAGCTCAACAGGTGGCTCCGACGCGAAATTCGGGTGAATAAGCCGGAAACGACCATCAGGCAAACGCATGAGGAGATTGTCGTTCCACAACGCAGATTTTCCGACCGAAAGCGAGCGACATTCCGTCGGCAAATTCTCTTCAAGAACCCACTCCGTCGCGAACTCGCAGGTACCCAGCCAAAGTTTGCCGCCACTGGCTGCGGCCCAATGCCCTGTGGAGGGTTCGAAATGCCAAGCCGTCGTCGGCTCGGGGATCAACTTTTTTGTCTCACCGAGCCATTCACCCGTATCCAGCCGCAGAAGCCGTACTCCGCCTTTGCCATCGAAAACGGCCGCGATCGACTCGCTCTCATCGCACATAAGTTCCAGCGACGGAGCACCAGGCTGAAATGCCCCTTCGCTCCGGACACCAAGGCGGCCGAATCCGGCGGTGGATTCCGCATCCGGCACGGCAGAACCAGAGTCCCCGGCGAACCATGGAGGTTTTGCCCCCCATGATTCGGCCGATTGCGCGGTGTTGGCGCCCGTTGGGCCCCCGGCTTGCTGCTCGAGCTCACTCGTCTTTAAATCATTTGTGAATTGAGATTGTTCGCGGCCCGATTGTTCGACGCCCCATTTTTCCAGGCCCGAAAAAGGGTCGACGATTTGTACAACCTCGAGGGAGCCGGGCCAAAAAAGGGGGAGCACCACCCAAACCAGATACACAAATACGCCGAGGACCGTGGCAATCACCCCAAGCCCCCCGACGGAAATGATCGCCGTCGCGAAAGCGTCGATCGCACGGGCCCGCAATGTCACGGTGCGACGGTGTCTAAAAGAAGGTACCGCGGCGGGCAGATCCGGCGCAAGAGATCGTGATCTTGCCGGCGGAAGGGCTTCGGTACTCTGAGGGCTAGCGAGCTGCTCTGGGCCGCTCGAGTTGCTGGGGCTCGGATTGCCACTCGAATCGAGAGGGCTCATCGATACCGATTAGCTGTTAGAAGCGTTATCAATGATAGCGGATAGTTCTCCCCGCTATCCGGCAAATGAACATTCGATCAACGATGGATCGAGCTTTTCGGAGAATAGCCGCATGCAGCAATTCTCTTTCTCTTTACAGCTTTCTTGTTTGATCATGGCATGGGGATCGGCGGCTCTTCCCGTCAAGGGTCCCCAAACGGGGAGCCTTTGACTGCCACACGGCCGCCCGGATTTGTGCCTTCTTTCTTACCTTACGGCTTAATTCCCACGGAAGTAAGGGCCTCCTTGGCAATCTCCCAAGTCACGGGGTAATAGCCGTCTTTAATGACTTGCTCCTGCCCTTGAGCACTAAATACGTAGCGGATGAATTCGCGGCGAAGCGGTTCAAGCTGAGTAACGGGTTTGTAGTTCACATAGACGTAAAGAATTCGCGCAAGGGGATAATCGCCCGTGTAAGCGTGCTCGGCCGTGCATTCGATCATCGGCGAATTGGCATCGGCCGCAAGCGCCAACGGCCGAACGTCGGCAGTTCGATAGCCGATGCCACTGTATCCGATACTGTACAGATCACTTGCCACACCTTGAACCACCGACGAGCTGCCCGGCTGCTCTTTGACTTCATCCTTGTAGTCGCCCCCGAAGAGGGCATGCTCCTTGAAGAAACCATAAGTCCCGGAGGCGGAGTTTCTACCGTACAGGCTGATAGCTTGGTTGGCCCATCGGCCGCTCAATCCCAACTCACCCCAAAAGCGGATGTCGCGGGGATAACCGCCCCGCCGAGTTTTGGAAAAGATAGCATCGACCTGCTGCAAAGTCAGCCCCCGAAGCGGATTGTCCTTGTGCACATAAACGGCCAATAAATCTACGGCAGTGGGAAGCCCCGTCGGTTTGTAGCCAAGCCGCCGTTCAAAGGCGTCGATTTCACTGGGCTTCATCTCTCGGCTCATCGGGCCAAACTGCGCCGTACCTGAAATCAGTGCGGGAGGCGCCGTGGAAGACCCCTTTCCTTCAATCTCAATCTGCACGTTGGGATAAAATGAGCGAAAACCCTCCGCCCAAAGCGTCATCAAGTTGTTCATCGTGTCGGATCCGACACTTTTCAGCTTTCCGGAGATGCCCGGCACCGGTTGGTACTTCGGCAAGGCAGGGTCTAACATGACTTGGGCCGAACTGGTGCCCGCTAGAAAAACACAAAGAATTAACGCTACGACACTTGCAGACCCAAATGTCCGAGACATACGTACAAACCTCCTGAGGCTATCCAGTTTAAATTGCACCATTCTTAAATTGCACCATTAAAACTTGTGCTTCCCTCTGCCAAGAGTCTAGCCCGCGGCTTATTCAATTCGATGTTTCAATTCACCTTCCATTCGCGCCATTTTTCAATTGACCCTAAATTCACCGTGTGTTGAGCTTGCTGCTTCGCGATGGGTTCACCGTGCTGTATTAGCCATAACGATTTACCGCTTGGCTGCCGCTGCCGGGTGCAAGGCCTTCGCTTGAAAACGGATTTCGCTCCTGAAGCGATCGCGCCCGATAACCCTCATGATTACCGTCGGTTTTTGTCCCCTGATTTGCGATCCCTTCAATGGGAGCATGTCGCGTATCCTCTTTCGCCGACAGAGCCGATACCGGTGCCACCCGGCATTCTGCCGTTACATTCATTTTCGCAACCTCACGTGTTTTCGTCCCGCCCTTTCCGCACCGTTATGTTCTTTCTTCCCCATTGACGATATGTTCTTTCTTCCCCATTGACGAATCGCCGGTTTAACCAGTGCGTTTCCGAACGGCCATGCACGCGCGATCGATTCACCCACTGGCGTCACACTACACTAGTGAGGCGTCACACTACACTAGTGAATCGTGAAGCTGCCATGAACGCGGGATTTCTTCCCCCCTTTCACAAGGGGATGCCAAGATCGGCTTGTTGAAAAATCTCACGCAGGATTCACCGATCCCCGTTTTATGGGGATCCAAATGATTTCACCTGTGATTCTTCTTTTCCCTTTCCAATACCTGGTGATGCTTACTTCTTCCTTACCTTGTGATATTTCCCGCTTTCTTGCCGTACCGGCCCATGAGTACGTCGGCTGCGTTGATGCGTGCGCAAAACGCAGTACTAATCGATCGCCAAACTCAACTAATGGATCGCCAAACTCAATGTTTATCAGTAGCGACGACCGTTACCTATCCTCCCCCTCGCAAGACATGTCCGGGTTGTTTCTGTGATGGGGCAGTTCCCTCGGAAAAGCCCACAATACCCCAACAATCCTACGCACGAATTGTTAGAAATCTGTTAGGAAGGACTTAAAGGTGAGTTTTTTGGGAGACTTCCATGCGCGAGCGGATTCGCCGGAAGAGGAGAATTAGCAGGAGAATTAGCAAACGAAAATGGCACTCACGAAAATGGAAAATAAAATTCAAAAAACGGTCCACGAAACAGTTTGACTCATGGCTCGTTTGTCCATTCCCTCCTTCCTCGAAAGCCAATGCATAACCGAAATACATCTAGGTTTATTAGAGTAGCTAATCTTTTGCAGCGCGGTTAGTTCGCAAAATTTACAATGCACTTACTTCCCAATGCAAAAGCGCCTAAAAATGCCATTCAATATGTCTTCAGTGTAGATCGCCCCCGACACCTTCCCCAATTCTAGAAGCGCTTGCCGCAGTTCCTCCGCCACCAGCTCTTCACCCTCCGCATTTTCCACTAAGCTGCATGCCTTTTGTAAGCATTCATGAGCGGTGCGAACCGACTCAAAACACCTGAAAGCCGTGATGGCCACGACATCTCCCCCCCTTCCCTGAATCGCGAGGACTTCTTCACATAACCGGAGTTTTAGCTCCTCAATTCCTTCGCCTGTCACACTACTTACCAGCACTGAACCCGGCGGCACTTCCCGGGGACGGCGCAAATCGACCTTCGTGAACACAAGCACCCGGTGGCCCGCCTCCCGCGAAATCTCCTCTCTTTCCCAGGGTGAAATCGGCCGGGTTGCATCCAGACAGAAAATGCGGATATCGGCCGAAGTTACCTGTTCCCAACCTCGATATTGAGCCAATCGGTCCAAATGCCGCTGATGGTCCGCGGGCAAAGCCACACTCGACAAAGCTTGAGCCGATGACGCCTGGCTTTCTGCGGGTAACGCGATTGGTGTGGTTGCGATTTGATCCAGCGTCTTGTTTTCTCTTAGGAAAGGAGAAACTCCGTGCTGGGGTCCGTGGGATGGTTCGCCTCCCAACCGATTTCCTTCATCTGGCCCTTGCGTAGGCTGCGGATTGAACACGTGTGGATCTAGCCCCGCCGTATCGATCAAAAGGCACTCCACACCTCGATGGGCGAAGCGTGCCACGAGGTAATCGCGAGTAGTGCCAGGGCGATCGAACACTAGGGCCTCTTCTCGGTTTAGCAGGCGATTGAAAAGACTGCTTTTGCCGACATTGGGAGTCCCGAATAGCACCGCGCGAACATCCGAGGCGGATCGAAACCCCCATCGCATCCTGCCGAGAAGTTCTTCGGTTTGGACCCGCAATTTACAAATTCGGGATGCCAATTCCTCGCGGCTGATAAAGGGAAGATCTTCATCGGGAAAATCGAGCCCTGCCTCGACTTCAACGATAAGTTCGAAGAGGGCTTCTCTAATCTGGAGGATAGGCTGAGCAAGTCCGCCGCTTAGTTGCCTTAAGGCGATGTCGAATTGTTGATCGTTGTTCGCTTGAACGGCGGCGAGTACGGCTTCCGCCTCTGTTAGATCTACCCGACCGGTGAGAAAAGCGCGCAGGGTGAATTCCCCGGGCTCAGCGAGCCGGCATCCAGCCCGGCATAAATCCTCTAAAATACACTCTCCGATGACCATCGAACCGATGGTGTGGATTTCCGCAACCCATTCCCCGGTGTAACTTCGGCCGGGAGGCCACATAAACACCAGGCATGGCAACCTGCCCCCAAGAGCGGTCAAATTCAGGGTACCTGGCAACAAGCGTGGCCGGTCGATCCGCAGTAAATTCTGGTCCTCCAAACGGCAGACGGTTGCAATGGCTCGAGGTCCTTGCGGCCCACTCAAACGCACAATCAGCCGCGCTCCCGGACCCGGCGGCGAGCTAATGGCGACTATCGTGTCGTCGAGTTGATAGGGGCTCATGAAGGTCTTCACGAGTTGAATTCAGTTGAATTCATAAGGCGCAGGGAATAAAAAGCCTCGCGGGAAAACTTTTAGGTGCGGGCAAATTCGCTGGCTCGAGCGCGAAAGGTTGCTAACGCGGATTGGAAGATCGCCACAACTCCCGATCCTTCCCGAACCTTGTCGAGGTCGGAACTGTTTCGATGCGAACGGTTTTTTCGATTGCGGAGATGTTCCTCCCAAATTCCGCCGGAATGCCGTAATCTTCCCGAGGGCTTAAAATCCGGATGCATTTCCGGAAGCTAACCACCGAAAAGCTTATGCGCTTTCCTTAGGTGGCGACTGAATCCGGTAGCCCGGAACCGAGTCGTTCCGCTCTCCGAAGCCTCCGATGCACCTTACGTGGCGTTAAATATCCGAAAGCGCTAACGATACTTGCATACACCCAAACGCAACGGCGATACTACCGTTTGGCCTTTTTCCGTTTGCGGTGATCGGTGCTGCGGGGATGCGCCGCAGATTTGTCGCGCGGAGTCTGCTCGCTTGCTTTTTGTTCTAACTTCCGCAGCATTTTTTCTATCCATGCCCAGCCGCGACGAAATCCCTCCAACCATTTCGGTCGCTTTTTAGGCGGCTTTGCCGCAGTGGCTTGCCCATCTTCGTGGACAAGTGCCGGCACCAATTTCCGCTCCAAAACTCCCCATAAGCTCGAGGCGATGAAATAGATACACAGGCCGCTAGCGACTTTGAAGAAAAGCAGGCCCATGAAAATAAGCATAAAGGTCATCACCTGCTGCTGAACTCGCGCTTGCTCATCCGTCGGTGGCGGACTGAACATCTTTTGTTGGACAATCATCAAAAGCACGGTTAACACCGGCAGCAGGTTGAAATACGGGCCCAGGGCGAACATCCCGTACCCTTCATTGAACCAATGCCAGCCAATCGCGGCCCAGAAGCCGCTCCAATCCCACAACATGTCCGGCGCGGATAAGTCCGAACACCAACGAATGGATTGAGAAATGAGTGGCGCTTGACGCAGCTCTACATCCACCAACAAGGCCTTATACAATCCGATGAAAATCGGCAACTGAATCAATACGATTAAACAGCCGCCCAGTGGGTTGTAGTTGTACTTCCGAAAGAGCTCCTGCTGGGCACGAAGGCGGGCCTGCGGATCGTTCTTGTATTTCTCCGCAATGATCCGCAATTCCGGCTGGATTTTCTGCATCTTTTGAGCAGCAATCGCCTGTTTTTTGCTAAACGGAAACATCGCACCGCGGACCACCACCGTGAGCATGATGATCGCTAACCCGTAATTGAAAACCACGTAATCGTGAAAGAAATGGAGGACCCAAAGCATCGGCACGGCCACCCACCAAAACCATCCGTAGATCACCAACTCTTGCAGGCCATATCGGGCAAGTAGTGGAGGCCGCTTCGGCCCTGCGAAGACAAGATAGTCGTGAAGCAGGGGATTGCCGCCCGGTTGGAGGGTCCGGGGCAGAGTGATTAATCGGCATGAGGTGTTCGTAAGACTTTTCCACTCGGGATCAACCGGGCCGACCCGCAGCGGTTGTGCAAGGGAATACCAAATCGGGTCCGTGCTGGAGCGTTGAGGAATCAAGATCACCGAAAAATACTGGGCATCTACCCCCAAGAAAATCAGCCGTTCGTTCGCTCCTTCTTCCCAAAGGGGGAGCCGGTCATCGGCAATTCTCCAGCAACTAATGATGTCAGGCACCGGCCGATTCCACGCGACGGCCACATCGCGCATTCCATAAGCCCCCCAACCGGGTCCCACTTTCGTTGTATACCAGCGTCCTTCGGTTGGAAGCCCGGTGGGACCATCGAGCTGATACCCCACCTCAAGGGGCTTATTTCCCTCATTGCGGATTTGGATTCGAAGGGTTAGGTGATACGCCCGTTCACTTTTTGAACCGACCTCCCTCGGCGGAACCTCCGCCAAAACAAACTGCTTTTCCACCACTAATCCGAGGCGATCAATCGCTAGACGAAACGTCACCTCTTTTTCCGAAGCGGAGACAATTTCCCAGTTTTTTTCGCGAAGCTGGGCTGCCGGCAGCTCAAGCCGCAGTAAATCGATCCGATCCAATTGGGCCTGAAGCCGCCGCAATTCGGCCGAAAGGGCCTCCGCTTCCAGCGGGATTTCCGAAGGTTCCAAGCCCGGGGGTTTTTTCCCTAAAATACTCAAGACCGAGTGGATCTCCGCGATTTTCTGCTGAGCCTCTTCGAATGCCTCCTGCGCCGCCGAGCCGCTGAGTCGCCGCCAAAGCGCCGACGATTGCTCCCGCAATAGCGTGATGCGCCGCCGGATGTCTTGCAGCCCTAAATCGTCCAAAGTACTCAGGGTGAGAAGAAATGAAAGAGGATCCTTCCCTTCCGGCCGAATGACCTCGACGGGTTTTCGGATCAAACGGGCTAAAGTGGTTTGCCGCTCACCATCCCGCAGATACTCGATTTGGACGACCTGGCGGGGTTTAGTCCGCAGGAGATAGTCGTGTAGCGCTTGGGCAGTATCGATCGGCCGATTATTGATCGCTAGCACAATATCGCCCGGTTTTAAACCGGCTTGAGCCGCCGGAGTTCCCGGACCGACCACTTCGACAACACAACCCGGTTCTTGTGGGTCTTGATCGGTCGTGATAAAGCCGAGGTAGCCCGAGCGATTTTCGGCATCACAAAACCGCGGTTGGTTTAATTCGATTCGGACAACCGCCGCTCCGCGATTGGTAAGGGTAACCAGCATCCGATAAGGGCCGGCAGAATCAAGCGAACCAAGCGTCACATAGCGTAAGGGGGGTTCCGGGACTCCTTCAGGGGTATCGGCCCGTGCGAGCTCCTCCAAGGTTGTCTTTTTCGGAGGTTCACCTTCCTCCGGCACTCGAGGCTGGGTATCGCCTGCACTTGCGGAAGTTTCCGGAGTGTCACCTGCCTGCGGAGTCGAATCTGCCGGTAAAGGTCCTTCAGAACCCGGCTGGCTTGAGCGTGAGACAGTTGCGGATTTTGCCGCCTGCGAGACTGCAGTGGCTTTTGCACCTTGATCCGAGGTTCCTTGCTCGCCGACCTCAGGGGGCTTCGGGCTCTCATCAGTCCCCGGAGCGGCCTGGCGGATTGCTACGGGACCGGATTGAGGCTTGGGGGGCCGAGGGGCGTAAATGATAGCATTGATCGTCAGAATCAAAAACGAAAGACTAATGAAAAGGAGATAGCGGAGGACCATTCCTCGATTGGAGCGCTGGGAAAAACTCATGGATTAAATCCGACTCTCAAATGTTCAGTTTCCAATTTTCAATTTCGCAGACGGGACTCCGCGACCGACGCTTGCATCCATTCTTGGATCGATGCAGTAAAACTACTGCGAAGGAAATCGCGTTATTGTTCAAAGTCTTGGGTGCGAGATCTTAAGAAAATTTCCGTGTCAGTTCGTGCCCAATATTCACGGCAGGAGGAAAGTTGAGAAATTTTTTTGTCTTCCTGCCTTCGGAGTGGTTTCTCGCCGCAAACTTATCCTTATTTTGCTCGAGGGGATTGCGCTGGCTAAACTCCACGAAGCTGACGCAAGAGTTCCTGCCTTGCGTTTCCTCGGTTTTCCTGAATAACTGCGAGGGATTCTTTCCGATCTCTGTGACGGATTTTCGGTCGCGATGCTGCCGAAAGTCCCACCCGGTAAAGGCGTTGATTCAATGCAATTATGAGCCCGGTTTGTCCGAGTCGTTTTGCGCTGCTTTAACTTCTCTAGTCTCACCGAACCTGGAGAATTCGGACACCCGACGTAGTTCGGAAAGGGTAAACCCGCACACAAGGCCGGGCTTTATCGGCGCACCGAGATGGTCGGAGAGCTGGAGGTGGACATCCACCGAAGACTATCGACCTTAATCCCGGCACCGACAGGCATCAACCGCATACAACATTGTGTTTGTTATCTTGGTTATCTTTAGCGCTCCGATTGTGAATGGAAAAGGAGTTCGGTTTCGCTCATTTGAAAGGTTTTCGGTCTTACACACGGTGCAAAACGTCCCTTGCCCTAATCATGGTGGCATAGATTGCTTCAAAGGTGATTCTGGCATACATTGCTTGAAAGGTGTTCATTTTCCGACGGCATCCCTCAAACGGTGGCCTCAGCCGTGGGTAACTGTCCCTTCATATCGAGGGGATACAGGGTTTTGCCGACAGATTGATTCTCCTTTCCTTACCTTTTCCTTACCTTGAGCCCGGGGATGTTCGGAAATCCGCCGATATTCCCAAGCCATTGTCATATTAGGAGGTTGTGTCAGCACATTTGCGATGGAGACTTTGGCGGAGAATGGGAGTATTTATTAGCCTCCCCTCCGTCATGGAGAGGGTAACCGTACCCGCCCCGGGGATCCTTGTTGCCACGAAGCGTCGCCTCCATAACGGAGAAGGTAGAGTAACTTGGATCAACTTCAAAACTTCGATTGTTATCTTCCAGGTAAAGTTTAATGGCTTGTGCCCCTTTTGTGGCTTTTAACGCTACTCGTTTGATATTAGCAGAACGCTTACATTAAGTCTTGAAGACGATAGATAACTATAAGTAATCAAGGCGATAGCTTTAGTTGCAATTGTGGTCGAAATGGGAGGCTCTTCCGTCACTGGGTGGCTAGCACCTGCGGCAAGCAAACCTGCACCGGTGGAATTTTCGTCCGACCTTTCCTGGTGCATCGCCCCATCTGGAACCTTTCATTGTCGGCTTCCGAGTCTGATTGTGCAATCGCACCGGGCTTGGGATCGCGCTTGAAGTGTGTGCGTCTTGATTGTAGGTGGGAAATTGCTTATAAGTTCGGCCCCGGG
>CAKZMM010000163.1 GCA_937128505.1 uncultured Thermogutta sp. | reverse complement strand
TTTGGGTGGGGATGATGAGTTTAATGTGATACCGATGGCGGGGATCACGGTGCTTGTGGAAGGAGACGAGCCTGGGGCAAGCGATGTGCTCAACTTCCAGCGCAACACGGCGGGTGCTGCCCAGGTGGTGATCAATTTGGATGCCACACCGACGGGATTGCACACGCAACGGATCCTCCAACCTGGGTTCGGCTACGTGGAAATTTCGGGTATTGAGCTGGCGCGGATTGATGTTGCGACCGGAGACCTTTATGTTTCGGGCACTCGTGCCGACGATGAGATCACCTTCACCCCTCTGAGCAGCCACAGTGGCGTTATCCAAGCTCTTGGGGTTGAGACAACTTATCAATTCTTGAATGTGCCGGAGGGGGCGAATCAGTTCGTGATCACGGGTGGGCCCACGGGGCTAGGTGGCCCGGCCGGTGGCGGATTCGCCGATAAGGTGATCGTGCAGGGAACTGCGGGACGCGACCTCCTGCGCGTCAATAGCCTTACCCGTAGGGTAAGCCTCGACGTGCTTGGGTTCGGTTATCCACCGCCGGTGGTCGCTACTTGGCGAAGCGTTCGGTTGGATGACGGCACAAGCTCGTTTGGCTTCCCCGGAATTGTGGAGGTTGTTTCGGTCAACGGGAATGACGGAAGCGATACGTTCCACGTGGTCCCCGGCCCAGCGGTGGGGAATGGTTTATATATCAATCTGGATGGTGGTTCGCCGCATGCAAGCGATGCGCTACTAGTGACCAATATCAACGTCGCCGGAAACCCGGTGCCGCTGGCCGCTACGGACTTTGTGGTCTTGGGGAAGAGTCGGCATCCGGATGCGGGCAATGTGATCGTCTTCCAGTCAGCGGTCCGCCGGCCGGGTATCTCCTACCGCGATGTGGAAATTGTCTCTCCGAATGTCGCGGGTGGGGATAATCTCCTGGTGCTCGGGCCGGATATGTATGAGGAGAACGAGTTCCGTCAAACGGCGGCGCAATTGGGGACCGCGGGTGTGGTCAATCTCAAGAATCTGGCGATCTTCCCGAATAATGCGGAGCATCCCGGGATTCCGGCCGATCGCGATTGGTTCGCCGTTCGGGCCCAGCATACAGGAACCATGGAGATCACGATTTCGTTCCGTGTCTACCCCACCGCGCTCTTGCCGTCTGGAGGCCAGTTGGGCTTGGAGGTCGTCGATGCTACCGGCACCGTTATCGCAGGGGCGGGCGGGCTGAACGCGGACGGAACCGTGAACGGGTTTGGTATGCCGGATGCCGATGGTGATGCCCGGGTCCGCTTCCCGGTGGTTGCCGGCCAAGTGTATTACTTCCGGGTTTTCGGGCAGACAGCTTCGGCACCGTTTGGCGTCGATCCGACGGTGATCAATGGTTACGATTTGACGATTGTGAACGAGCCGGCACCCGTCCCGTATGACCTGGAACTTCGCGATATTATCGAGCAGGGTGTGGTTGTTAATGGCCTGACCCGGAGTAGCTTTGTGGGCAATCTGGAACTTTCGAATGTCGACGGCTTTTACACCGGGAAATACATCACCTTCTTGATCAATCCGGGCAACGGCTTGCTTCAGGCCGAGCGGCGGCTGGTGACTAGCTACGTGGGGGCTACCCGGACCTTTACGCTTGATCTTCCGCTGCCGGTGGTGCCACCGGGGGGGGAGACCTTCATGATCGAAAGTTTCGACACGGGTCGGTCGCAATTCGACAATCACACTCGGGACAATACCCCGATTATTTACCTCCGTTTGAATGACGCTGCTCTCCTTTGGGATTTGCCGGGGAATTGGACGGTTCCGGGTGCCGCTCAAGATGAAGCGATCCGGATTCCGTTTAACCCGGCACAAACCCGGGATACATCGGTGCCTGGTTACCGGGTAGCAATATTCGTGGAAGGTGAGCCGCAGCAGCCTGGCGTTGGGCCGCAAACCCTTGTGGGATTTGCACGAGCGCTGGATATCGATCTCGATGGACAACCGGACGGAATCTATGTGTTCGACTTTGGGAGCGATGCGATCAACCCCGCTGACCCGAATGGCCCGACGACGGCCTTTGCTCTCACCAATGGTAGCCACTTCATTTCCGCGAAAGTTCAAATCGTAGATCCTGACGATCCTGACAATAATGCGGCGACCCTGAACAATCTGACTGGCTTCGGCAATCGAAGCCAATCGCTGGAAATCGTCGTCGATACCATCTTCCCGCTGGCCACTTTCGGCTTCCCCACCGTTGTTGATCTTCCGGGAACTACCAACATTAATGAGGCCGATGGGCTCGACCCGGCAAGCGATTCAGGTGCACCGGGGCTCACTTCTACCTTCAGCGACAAGATCACCAATGTTACTCGCCCGACCTTCTGGGGCGTTGCCGAAGCCAATACGATTGTTCGGCTTTATGCCGATAGGAATGGCAACGCCACGCTGGAGACAAATATCGACCTGCTTTTGGGCCAGGGGGTGGCTCAACCGTGGGATGGCACCAATCAGTTCTTGCCCGGGCGGTGGAGTATTACCACATCGATCGACTTGAACGACCCGGCCTACTTCCCGGCCATGGATGGGGTACGGACGTTGTTCGTGACGGCTGAAGATCTCGTGGGCAATGTGACGCCGGCACTGGAAGCCGATCGGTTACAGATCTTTATTGACACGCGCGGGCCGCAGATTTTCGATCCGGATCATGCCGGCCCATTGCAACCCATCCAAATCGTTGGGCACCCGAACTATAACCTGTTCGATCCGAAAGAGAAAGGTTCGAGACCGGAAGCCGGGCCGACACCGCTGGTGAACGCTCTGCGGATTAACATTCGGGATTTGCCGAGCCGGATTCTGACCGGGCTTCTGTATCCCGAGGCATTGCTCAATTGGAATTACCCGGCTTTAGCTACGGTCGCCGGCAGCGGTGACCCCTCGGCTGATCCGGGGTTATTCCGCGTGGTAGGGGATGCCAACGGAATCATCCCGATTCTGCGTGTCGAGCTTACCAATGACCCGTTGGGGCCAAATACTTTCGGCTCGGTCATCACCGCTCCCGGCAGCAATCAGTTCCGCGGTAATGGCGCACTGTCTACTCAGGATGGTGCCTACGAAGGATTGCTGCTGCGATTCACCGCTGGAGCTTTGGCCGGTCAAGCGCGGGTGATCACGGGCTATACCGGGGCAAGCCGAACGTTCACCTTCGATACGCCGTTCACGGCATCACCGGCCCCGGGTGATTCGTTTGTGATCTTCCCAGCGGCGAGGGCCAATGTGGTCTTGGTATTCCGCGATCCTGGGCCGGATGGCCTCTTCGACACCTTTGATGATATTGGCGCACCTTTGCCGGATGACCGGTTCACCTTGATCATCTCCGACAACCTGATGGATTTGGCCGGCAACCGCCTGGATGGCGAAAGTAATTCGGCCGAGCCGCATGCGAATCGGCCCGGCGATTTGCTGTCGCTGCCGAGCGGCGATGGAATCCCCGGAGGAAGCTTTGTGGCCAGATTCACGGTTGATAGCCGACCGGAAATCGGCGGTTGGAGTGCCGGTAGCGTCTACATGGACACCAACGGCAATTTCCTCTTCGACCCGACAAATCTCGATTTTGTCAACCGCGATATCACGTACGTAATGGGCTTTGCCACGGACACCATTTTTGCCGGGAATTTCGCTTTCAATTTCGGTGGCGATGGAATTCCGTTCACGTCCGACGATGGTCCAGCCATTGCCGATGGCTTCCACAAACTGGCCGGTTACGGACGGGATAGGTTGGGCCGAGTCCGCTGGGTGATTGACGTCGATAATGACGGTGTAGCTGAATTGCAGACCTTTGAGCCGACGCCGCTGGCTGCACCTTTCACCGGGGTTGGTCATCCCGTGGCGGGGAATTTTGACGGCAATGCAACCAACGGTGACGAGATCGGACTGTTCGACGGTGTGTATTGGTGGCTGGACACGAATCGGAATTTCGTAATCAGCGACAACTTGCCGATCAATAACGGTTTACGTGGCTACCCGTTTGTGGGGGATTTCGACGGCGATGGTGTGGTGGACCTTGCCACGTATCTCAATGGCCAATTCTCCTTCGACTTAGGTAACAACGGCTTTGGTGCCGTTGACGCCGCGTTCAATTTCAGTCCGTACTTGAGCTTTATCGGTGCGAGGGAGCGACCGGTTGCTGCCGACTATAACCAAGATGGTGTGACCGATATCGGTCTTTGGGTGCCGGATCGTAGTGGTCAGACCCCAAGGGAGGGCGGCGAATTTTACCTGCTAATCTCCACTCCGACGGCGGCCTACCCGAACCGGTCAACTTTGTGGGCGGCAGCAGGCCTTAATCGGTTGGCTTGGCTGAATCATGAGTTTACCCCTGTGCCTTTTGGCCGCGATTTGTTTGCTCGGTTCGGCGAAGAATTCGCCGCACCCTTGTTCGCGAATTTGGATCCACCGCCCAGCTTGCTAGCCGCGACGACCAGGGGCGTGGTGATCCCGGGTACCGCGGGGAACGATTCATTCGAATTTATCGCTGGAACTGCCGGCAATTGGACGATCCGCGTCAACGGTGTGGAGCATTATGTCGGTCCGGACACGAATTGGATCGAACTGGATGGCATGGGCGGCAGAGACACGCTGCTCCTGATCGGCACTTGGGGTGAAGAGTCCTGGGAAGCTTGGCCAGGTAAAGGTACGTTCACCACCTCTGGGTACCAGGTCAGCTATAGCAGCATCGAGCGGGTCACCGTCAACGCTCGCGGCGGAAACGATCTTGCCATCTTGCACGATGATCCCACTACAGCCGACCGACTTTTGGCCACGCCGACTTACGCCCAGTTCGAGGGGCGGAATTTCTTCATGCGGGCCAACAGCTTCCGCCAGGTGCTCGTGCAAAGTGGCGATACCCGCGATTCGGCACGCTTGTACGATAGCCCAACGGCCAACGACACCTATGTGGGCACTCCGCAGTATGGCGAGCTTTACTCCGCCAGCTACTGGGTGCGGGCGGAAGGCTTCCGATGGTCCATGGTTTATGCCCGCGGGGGATACGACGAAGCTCAGTTGTATGACCGGCCGACCGGTACCGATTACTTCGTGGCCTTCCCGAGTTATGCCCGGATGTCCGGCTCGGGCTACTACCACATGGTTAATGGGTTCGACTCGGTCGTGGCCACGGCCACCGGTGGAGGAAGCGATGGTGCCTACCTGTACGATAGTCCGACGGGTAATGACCGCTTCGTGGCCTCGCCGACCGAGGCCCAGATCTCCGGCGAAGGGTTTACCAACCGGGCCATAGGCTTCCGTCGGGTGTCGGCGTATGGGCGGGGTGGTAACGACCAGGCCCTTTTGACGGATAGCGCCGGTAACGATCGTCTCGAGGTCACCGCGACTTATGCCGTGATTTATGGTTCCGGCTTCTATAACCGGGTGATGAATTTCGCCTCGATCACGGCTCAGTCCACCGCAGGTATGGATTCAGTGCGGATCTATGGTTCGAGCACCGGCGAGGAGACCTTTGTGGCTACTCCCACTTCCGGCGTGCTTGTCGGCGCCGGATACCGCCGCGAGGCCACGGGATTCCGATGGCTTACGGCCTTCTCGCAGGGGGGCAATGATAGGGCGATTCTGTACGACTCTAGCAGCAACGATATCTTCGTTGGCCGACCGGACTATAGCCTCCTGTACAATAGTAGCTTCTACAATCGGGTCGTCGGATTCCGCCGCGTGGAAGCCTACTCTACAGCCGGTGGCTTCGATAAGGCGCAGTTGGTCGATACGGCCATCGGACTGTATCCGGACCACCTAGAGGCTCGAGGGAATTGGGCTAGGCTCTCGAACTCGCTCCTGGGCTACGCGATCTTTGTGAGCGACTTTGAGGAGGTTCGCGCCCGGGCGAGCAATCCCGAAGACAGCAAATCCGTCGAGGAAGCCATCGACTGGTTGTTCGCCGAGGGTTGGGATTAAGAAGGCCGCGGCACGTACCCGTGACCCGATAGATTTGAAGGCTTTGGGCCGAGCCGAGTACCCTGTTGGTAATGTCAATCTGCCGGTAAGCTGCGTAGGGCGGTTGAACGAGGCGGCAACCTCGGCCGGAGGATCGGCCCTAAATTAAGTAGAATCCTTAAAACTTCCAAGGAAAGTTTTAAGGCTCGAGGGGAAATCAATCTGCGCTCGGACGATTTGGCTGAGTTTGTAAAAATCCCAGTTTGTAAAAATGCGTTAAACGCCCGACGGGGACGCCTCGATGCCCCGTCGGGTTTTTTGATGCGCAAAGCGAGTTTTTAGTTGCAGTTCCCGCCCGAGTTTTCGATTTCAGTGATTATCGAGCATCACCGTCGGGCATCCGGGGATTCGTTTCGGCGATTTTGGGCTCCGGCAAATGAATTCGGAAAACGCTTCCCTTACCCACTTGACTATCGACGCTTACTCGGCCGCCATGGGCCTGGGCAATGTGCTTGACGATTGCCAGTCCCAAGCCCGTTCCACCTAATTGCCGGCTTCGCGACTTATCGACCCGGTAGAACCGCTCGAATATCCGCGGTAAGTGCACGTTTTCGATGCCACAACCTTGATCCTGCACTTCGAGGATTGCTTCGCCAAAGACCCAACGCCCGACAACTCGAACCACCGTACCCGGCTCGCTGAACTTGATGGCGTTATCCAGAAGATTCACCAGGGCTTGTTCGAGCAAACGGGAATTTATTTGGGCCAGGAGGGGCTGAGCGATTTCCACCTCGATAACGATCTGCTTTTCCTCGGCTTGAGACCGACACCACTCCACGGCTGCCTCCACCACCTTTGAGAGATCTCCCAGGGTCACGGAAACTTTTTGCTCGGCTTCGTCCCGCTCGATTTCCGCCAAGCTCATTAAATCGCTGATGATCGCCAAAAGGCGGTCCGCTTGCTGAACGATAATTTCGAGGAATTTCGAGGCGTTCGAGGGATCGTGAATCGCCCCATCGAGCAAAGTCTCGGCGTAGCCGCGGATGGAGGTGATGGGAGTGCGCAACTCATGACTGACATTGGCGCTAAAATCCCGTCGCAACCGCTCCAGCCGACGAATGGTGGAGAGATCTTCCACGATGATAATCCACCCAGCCTTTCCGGTCTCTGCCGATCGGCCCGTCACCCGTACCCGAAGGAACCGCGGATCCGCGCCGGGGAGTTTCACCTGAGAGGGTTGCACCTCCTGCCCGCCGAGGGCCGCCTCCAGCAATTGCAAAAACTCTGCGGAGCGCACTACTTCGTGCACAAGTGCCCCTTCAAGGAGCTTTTCGCCCGTTCCAAAAATTGCTCGAAAAGCCTGATTGGCGGCTACGATTCCTCCCCGCGCATCAGTGATCAACACGCCCTCTGCTAATTGGTTGAGAAGGATTTGCCAATCGCGGCGAATGGCGAAGAGCTCCTTTTCGAGGCTTGCCTGTTGGGCAACCAGCTTTCGCAGAAAGGCAGCAAATGGTCTGATTACCCCGGCCCGAAGGGCAGACGCGGCCTCTTTGGCGCCAGGGCTGTCCAAAGCATCCAACCAATCGGCAACCCGCCGGGTTTGCCAAAGGATCTTGCCAAGCAAAAACCCCCAACCTGCGGCCAGCACGACAAGCCCCGCGAGGACGGCGGACCAAGCCCGATCAACCAAACCAAGGGCCCAAAAACTAACTCCGGTCAAACAAGCCGCTAAACCCACGGCTAACCACAGGCCAAAACCCCGGACAAGAAAATATTTGTTTTTTGATATCAATTCGCAGATCATGCACGTGGAAAAGCTGTCAATATCTGCTAGTAAACGAATTAGCCCCTTTCTGGCGGAGGATATGCCCCTCCTTTTCCGCGTATTATGGAATACCGTCCATCTTGATCATACCCTGGAAAGGCGTCCTTAACACTTCGATTAATCACGAAATTTTCCTCACGGCTTTGATCGGTACACCCGGAAGGATGCTATCGCCTAAGTTTAGCTGTTTCGGCAACTTGCGTAATTTAGTCCCGAAGAAAGTTGTAGGAAGTAGGAGAGGGCCCCGTTTTTCGAGAGCCAGTAGGAACGAGAACACTCCGCCTTGCAGGAAGGCTACCCAGCCGAGGGGGCTATTTGATCCAAGCCGACATCGAGCGCAATTAGGCTGCGTTTTGCGACGGTGGAAATTCGCCTTGGAGTCAAAAAAACCGTGCCCTGCCTCGATGACGTTCGACGCATGACTATTCGACACGTGACTATGTATGAAGGACTACTTTCCAGTAAAACTACTTTCGAAGGGAGGAGCCCAGTTCAAAAAAACTTGCCGGGGACTTTGAAACTGCTTATCTTCTGCCCCGCGGCGACTTTATCGAAGCTCATCCAGATTGCTCGGATTCGCCAATTTGAACTCGAATTCGCCAATTTGAAGTTTCCTCGATTTGCAGAAGGCCCATCGAATTTTGGGCAGCCTTGCCGAAGTTCGGTTTCGGCTTAGTTCATGAAAAGCTCCGGGTTCCGCCGCCCTGAATCGCCGAAATCTGATCTTTACGCCAACTGCCGTCCTAGGCAGAATAGGCGACCTATGTAAAAAAGCGGAATCTTTCGGCAATTGTATCGAGGGCAGCTTCTCGCCCCTTGTCGATCGGGGCCCGAGTTGTGCCACACCCAGGTGGTTGTGCAAGGAGTGCATCTAACGAATGCAAGGAGAGCTAATCGTGAGAAGAAGCATCGTCTTGGTGGCCACGTTGTTAACCCTAGCGGGACTGGGAACATGGGCCGTTTATACATTCGGCCAAGGTGTGGCGCGCGGCCCCGTGAGTGCACCGACGCCCACTGTACCCATCGCGATGATCGACGTCAGCTACATCTTCAAAAACCACATCCGCTTCAAGCAGATGATGCAGAGTCTCCGGGCGGAAATCGAGGAGGTGGATGCCATGATGAAAGCCGAAAACGATGCCCTCCGTCAGATGGCCGAACAATTAGAACGGGAAAAGCCGGGTACCCCGAATTATAAGGCTCTGGAGGAACAGCTTGCTAAGCGGCGCGCAGATCTCCAAGTGCAAATGGGACTGCGGCGCAAAGAGTTTTTGAGCCGTGAGTCGAAAGTCTATTACACCGTCTATCAAGAAATCGAGCAGGTCGTTCGCTATTATGCCATGCAGAACAATATCGCGGCTGTCCTGCGCTTCAATGGCGAGCCGGTCAATCCCGACGATCCAGACACCATCCTCCGCGAAATTAATAAGCCGGTCATTTACTTCGCCCAGGGGTTGGACATTACCCAGGTGGTGCTGGATGCCCTCAACCGAAGCGCGGCTCAAACCGCCACACCGGTTCAGCCGGGCCAACCAAGCCGGGGCGGTTTGCCGAATCCGTACTGAAAAAGGTTCATGGCTTCGGGCAAATGCGATTGTCGAACGAAGATCCGGTTTTCGACCGAAAATGATGTTGGAGTCTGCGATTCGGGGTAATGGGTGGGAGGGGTTATGAGCCGGCTGCATCTTGGCTGATGTACTCTAACGAAAGGACGGCGAACCTTGGTCAGGGATGACATGGAGCGATTCATCGCCCCACCCCGGCGGCAGCGTACGTTAGCCTCCCCGTGTACGGTGGTGGGACAGGGATATTGGTGGGGAAAAGAAGTTCGCGTGGACTTCTTGCCCGCCCCCGCCAATCATGGAATCGTCTTTGTTCGGGTCGATCTGCCCGGACGACCTTCCGTTCCGGCGCGCGTGGAACACCGCGTGGAAACGCCCCGACGTACTTCCCTCCAACGGGGGGCAGCACGGGTGGAAATGATCGAACACATCATGGCCGCGCTGACCGGCTCGGAAATCGACAACTGCGAAATCCGCGTGACCGAGTGCGAAATGCCCGCTTGCGGCGGCTCCAGCCGTGTGTTCGTCGAGGCATTCAAACGTGCCGGTATCGTCGAGCAACCGGCGATTAAACCCCGCGTAGTGATCCAGGAGATCGTCCGCGTCAGCCTCGATGACCAATGGCTGGAGGCACGACCTACGCGCTCCGGCCGGATGATCCTGAGTTACGAATTGGACTATGGTTCGCATAGTCCCATCCGACCGCAGTTCTTTTCGATGAGTCTCACTTCCGAATCGTTTGATAAGCATGTGGCTGATTGCCGCACGTTTTTGCTTCGTTCCGAGGCCGAAGCGCTGCTAGCCCAGGGAATGGGTCGGCACACCAGCTACCGCGACCTGCTTGTGTTCGACCATCATGGGCCCGTGGACAACCGCCTGCTTTTTCCCGACGAATGTGCCCGGCACAAAGTCCTCGATATGATTGGTGATTTGGCCTTGGGGCAAGTGCAGTGGGTTGGGCACTTTTATGCCCATCGCAGCGGACATCGGCTCAACGCGATGATGGTGGCCGAATTGCTCGCGCGGCAACAGGCTTTGCAACACCGACGCCAATGCGCCTGAATATTCTTGCTTGGATATTCTTGGGTGACCTAGATAGCGAGAGTCATTCGTAGGTCGGAAGGGGAACTCTCAGAACAGCTCAAGCCACGAATGCGATTTCCTTGACCCGATTTGCTGATGAGGGGGCGGCTCACGGCAACAATTTTCGGAAACCTATGAAGATTCGTTTTTCGTGCGTACCCAATCGCCGAGGCGGCCGCAATACGGAAGCCGCAATATGGAATGAGTCCGAAATGAACGCGGAATCAGTGCGAAATCAGTGCGCGATAAGTCGCGGAAGTGCGAAATCGATCATCCGTTAATTCCAAGCCCCGTGAAGCCGATGTGCCTGCTTAGGGTGTTTTTCCTATAACATGCTTAGGGTGTTTCTCCTAACCCGGAGTCAGCAGCACGAAGGAGCGGAATGCGATTATCCCGGGGACCCACCCCCGGAAATGATTGCGGTGCAACCGCCTGTTTACCCCTCACGGAAGGAGAAAGAAAGATGGGCATCGTGCTTGCCGAAAACGTCTACATTCATCCGAACGCGGAAATCGCAGACGATGTGGAAATCGGTCCGTTCTGCGTGATTGGGCCGGGGGTCAAAATCGGCCGGGGCTGCCGACTTCATAACAACGTCACGCTGATGATGAACGTTGAATTGGGCGAAGCAAACGAGATTTACCCCGGCACCGTAATCGGAGGTCCGCCACAAGATGTCAGCTACCGCGGCAGCGAAACAAAAGTGATCATTGGCGACCATAACATTATTCGCGAATGTGTGACGATCAATCGGGGTACCGAAAAGGAATTCGGCATCACGCGAATCGGTAACCATAACTTCCTCATGGCATGTTGCCACATTGCCCACGACTGCTCATTGGGAGACCACATCATCATCACCAATGGCACGCTCCTGGGCGGGCACGTGCATGTGGAAGACTGCGCGATCATTTCCGGCGGAGTGGGGGTGCACCATTTTGCCACGATCGGTCGTTACAGTTTTGTGGGTGGATTAAGTGCCGTACGCCACGATGTTCCCCCGTATATGCTGGTCGAGGGACATCCTGCGCGGCCCCGCTGTGTGAATGCAGTGGCGTTGCGCCGCCATCACTTTTCTCCGCAGACCATCGAGTGCCTCTCTGAGGCGTTTCGGCTGCTTTATCGGACGCGAGTCGGCTTGAGTAACGCGCGCGAAATCCTGCGGGCCAAAGGGCAATTGATCCCCGAAGTCCAGTATCTAATGGAATTTGTGGAACGCCAGCAACAGGGACGTCACGGCCGCGGCCGTGAAGCCCTCCGGAGGGCAGCGTGAAACCGATCCGCCTTGCAGTCATTGGCACCGGACGATTGGGCACCTTCCATGCCCAGAAGCTTGCGGCAATCCCCAACGCTCAATTGATAGCCGTGGTGGATCCTGAGCCGGAGGCCCGGCTACGAGCGGCCGAGCTTACGGGTGCCGCTCCGCTAGCGGACTTCCGCTGCTTATTGCTCGAGGGGATCGACGCGGTAATCATCGCCGCTCCCACGTGCCTGCATCACCGCATCGGCATCGAATTCCTTCATCGCGGCGTGCACGTTTTTATGGAGAAGCCCCTGGCCGCAACCGTCGAGCAAGCCGAAGAGCTTCTCGAGGAAGCCAGGCGGCGATCCGTAGTGCTTCAAGTGGGGCATGTGGAGCGTTTCAATCCCGCCTTTCGAGCCGCGAAACCTGCCGTGGCGGATCCGCTTTTTGTCCACGCCGTCCGATTTGCGCCGTTTAGTTTCCGCTCGATGGATACAGGCGTGGTCATGGATCTCATGATCCACGACTTGGACCTAGTTTTGCACCTCGTGAATCATCCCATTCGGCGCGTCGATGCGGTGGGGTACGCCTTGCTTGGGGACCATGAGGACTTGGCGCATGCCCGAATCGAATTCACTACAGGTGCCGTTGCGGTTTTGGCGGCCTCCCGAGTACACCATCATGCCATTCGCCGTGCCGAGATCTATTCGCGTACTGCTTGGGCAGAAATCGACTTTGCTGGTCGTACCGCTTGGTTAACCGAGCTAAGCGACGCCGTCCGTAGCGGTGCCTTTGACGTCCGATCGCTTGAGGCGGAAAAGATCGCTTATTACCGAGAGCACCTCTTCGAGGAACACTTCCCCCGGCGAGCATTAGAGGTCGCCCTTGCAGACCCTCTTACGGCCGAATTGACGGACTTCTTATGCAGCATTCGCGAAGGCCGACCACCGGAAGTGGATGGCCTGCAAGGCCTAGCAGCGGTCGCAGCCGCACAAAAAGTCCTCCAGGCAATCCGAACTCACGGAATTCAGCAGGCTCAGCCCCTGCCAGCAAGTGTGCTGGAACCGGTCAGGTCTTTACTTGACGGTGAGCATCTTTCCGGTCCGCACTGGCATCTTTCGCCCGACTATTCTCCCCGAATCTCAGATCGCTGAATTGAGCCTGCTGGAGGCTGAAGGGAAAAGCACCTGAATTGAGCTTGCTCGAGGCTGAACGGAAAAGCAAACGCGCGTTTCGGGGGAGCATTGCTCAGGGGAGAGAATCGCTCGACGGTATTTCGCGTTTATCCGGAAGCAGGTATCGCTTCTGCCAATTCCATCTGTTGCCCTAAGATACCGCGGGATGGAGAGGAGATCGCGCGATCCGAAGCATTCCCGTCGAAGGCAGCTTAAGGAGAGCTTCGCGAAACGCCGGTTGCGTGGAGCACATGCGGGAAATTCCTTGCCTTTTTTAGGCTCTTCCTCCTCCGGTCAAGGAACTTTATTTTCCGGCAATCGGAGACGATTATGCCGCGGGAGATGCGTAAGCGGGTTGAATCTCGAACTTTGTCCCCCGACCCAAAACTGCGGGGCACACGCTATAGGGAAGACGAGTTGATTCACACCCGGCTGGCCGGTTCGGCAATCTGCCAAATCCAGCCTAATCCGGCAAGCCAACGCAGGAGGCAGGTCACCAAAAGGTAGAATCCGTAATGAAGCACGCCGGTACCAAAATCCAAATCGAAAGAAGCCCAGGCGGCGATTGCCCCTAAGACCACAAAGGGGGTCCCTATGAGAAGCCAATTCCATATTTCCCCGGATAGGTAGCGGACCCCCCAAAAGGAAAATCCGTACCAGAGCGCCAAATATACTGCCGTGCAAATCGCGGTACGGATGATAAGTTGCTTTCCGCGATACGGAGCAAGTTCTTCGCTGTGATAAAGGAAGCTGTACCCGGCGACCACCAAAGGGGGCGTAACCAGGAGCAATCCCACGCTGGTGGCAATAAAGTTATCGCGGAAAAGCCCCACGCTCCCCAAGAGTGCTGCCCCGATCAGCACCACTAACGTCCCGCCGGCAACCCCCGCAGCCACCAGGGGATTAATCTGGAGGACTCGCCTGGCTAGCGGCTTAGCGATGAAGCGGCCCGTCGCACTTCGCCCACCGAATTCAAACTCCTTGGGACCGTGAATAACAACCTCTTCACCCTTTTTGGGGATATTGATCACGGTCTTACAGTTTGGACAAGGTCCTGATTTCCCGGCGAATTGGTCGCTGACCGTATATCTTTTTTTGCATCCCGGACAAACGACGACAATCGGCATAATTCACCCGCTTGTCTCAAGAGAAGCCCCCGAGGTCAACACCCCACGAATGCTTCCGCCATTTACGAAAATCTCAACGTATCGGATCGGAATAGCGCTTAGATGCTCAACCCAGTATTTTCCGATGCTCAACTTAGTATTCTACTAAGTAGTAGGGTGTCTTGTCGCGTCCTGTGTCGATGGAAAACCGCCCGGATCCCACGCTTAGCGTCTGGGCCGTTCGACATCCGTCCTGGTCAAGCACAAAAACCCGGGGATTACCCGGCCGGCGGATCGTTATTTCCGCCTTCACCGGTTCGAGCACAATGGGCTCCTTGCCCGCCGCAAGTAACCGGGTTCCCTCCGGGGAGTATTTCATTCCCGAGTTATAGGCCCTGGCCATGGCCACCACGAGCAACTGGGGGGAACGGGCAATGCTTCCCTCCTGGTCGCGCGCCGTCACATAGATGGCTGCAAATTGGGTTTTCGGGGCAATCTGCACCTCGCCCAAATCAAACGTTTCTCCCGAAGCGAAGCCGACCACGGCTTTGGTCGCGGCGGTATTGACGGTGAAAACCCCGCCTTTGGTCTCGGAGCTTTCCCGCCAACGAAGCTCTCTTGTGGCCGAACTCCACCAACCCTCCCGGGAAAAGGGCGTCAAATCCACCTTTGGTGTCTCGACGTACTCGTCGGTGAAAGAGACCACGCATCGTGAAACGGCTAGTGTGGCCGCCGGCACCGTAGCACTATCCAGCTGCTTATCGTCGTAGCCTTGCACTACTCGATCATCGAAGCCTAAACGCCCCTCGAAAAGCGACGGCACGTGTACGCGGCGAACGACCGGCGGATCGGCCTCCGCGATATCGCCGCGAAGCACCTGCCGGGCAACCGCCGGAAACACGCCAAGAATCTGCGGTGCTGTGACATCCCAGCGATCTCGGCCAATCCGGCTGCTGAAGGTTCCCTCGTCTCGGTTCTGGAACATATAGGAGACATCCCACCCCTGCAATCCCATGCCATATGCCCCGATAATCGCCGGACCTTCCACACCCATTTGGTTCGGGAAAACATGAATCCATTCGGAAAGCATGAAAGGACGCTCCGCCACCTGTTGCATTCCGGAGCTGAGGATTCCGGAGCCGGCGCGCATCAACATCGAAGCATTGGCTTGATCACTGCCGAAATAATTGTGCCGGTCAATCGTCCCCACCAGGCTATCCGAATGGAGATTGGCAAAATGGCTGAAGGCACGCCCGGCTTGCCAGTTGGAGGCCACAAGCTCGCCGGTATAGCCCGCCTGCCGCACAGCGCTGAGGTATCGCTGATAGAACTCGCCCTGAAGCGAGTATAAAAATTCGAGCGTATCCAACAACCGCTGCTTCCGGAACGCTTGCGAACCGTTGAGCTGATTCGGGTCCCAAAACCAGGGATTTCCTAAGGGCAAGATGTTGTTTTGGTCCAGATGCTCTGCCTGTGCGCTGAAGCCCTCGGAGGCAAAACTGTTGAACGCTCGCTCGCCCCAGGCCGCAGCAAGCCGCTGGGGCGTGCCATATTTTTTACGGAGCCAATCGCAGAAGCGTCTGCCCACTTGCTGCCGCAACGTGGGACTGGCCTTCAGCGGATCCATCGACGTGTAGAAAAGAATGCTTTGCTCATTAATAATTTCAACGAAAGCCACCACTGGGTCTTCCGCATAGGTTAACCCCGTGTACGGATTGCGGTGTTGGAGCAGCCTGACCATCTGGAGGATGTGTACCTGCTGAAGCTCGGGCGAATAGTGCACGGCACTATGAGGCACTTTCACCCGCTCCCCCGAACGCGGTAGCGGCCCGAATTCTTCCAGGTATGGTACGTACTGCTTGTCAGCCGGTCCGAGCCCCAACACACCGAAATGAGCCGAAAGCTTGATATACAGTCCCGCCTCCTTGAATTTGGCCACCTGATAGTCCATGCGATCGAGAGCCGCTGGGTCGAACTCCACGCAGCTATCTGGCGCCTGAATTCCCGCCCAGCCGGGACCATCCGCGAACTTGTGCAACCGGACCGAATTGATACCGTAACGGGGGTAGAATGCGGCACGTCGCTCGGCCAAGTCCTTATCCGGGGCACAAGCCGAGTAACAAAGATTGATTCCCCAAAGCTTGATAGGCCGATCTCCCGCGTAAAGCTTGTCCCCTCGCCGCACAATTCG
Organism: uncultured Thermogutta sp.; assembly: GCA_937128505.1. Lineage (GTDB taxonomy): Bacteria > Planctomycetota > Planctomycetia > Pirellulales > Thermoguttaceae > DTLM01. The sequence continues at coordinate 8,765 of CAKZMM010000163.1, read as the reverse complement.
CCCGGCTTTGCCTGCCGGCCGCTCGATCCAATCCTCCAGCCCGATGAGGCTTCCCGGCGAATGCCCTGTGCCTTTCCACACATACCACTGATCGAAATTAGGTTCGGCGGGAATTTCTGCCACACTCGGGTACCATGCAATCGCTTCGGGCAGATCCACCGTCAGTTGGACACGGTACGTTTGCCCGCGCTGCAGCTCGCCTTTGGCTAGCACTACCCGAGCAGCTCCATCAGAAGTGATATCGATTGGCGGATCGAAAGAGATGCGGATGCAACGCTTCGCTCGGTCACAGAGTTGAACCTGCTCCACTCGGTTCCCCAGCCCCCTGCGTTCAAACGGGCAGAGAACCAAGCTCGTTTTCCCCTCCGTTAGAACCACGGCTACCTGACCCTCGAAGGGTGGGCCCGGTTCAAACTCCACCGCTATCAGAGTTATGGCACTACTGCGTTCAGAGCTTAGGTCATACGTCAGAACAAGCTGCTTCGGGGAAGCATGCCTCGCACGCCACGACAACCGGATGGGTACGTCGGTGCCTTGAATTCGCCCGGTCAGATCGGCTCTTGCCGCACCGTTCTCGCTCCGAAGTGGGCCCTGAAGACTGGTCCAGGCCCAATTGGGCCCCCAAGCAGCCAAGGAGAATTTCAGATAATCACTTCCCTCGCGTGCAACCACCAACTGCCCGGCATCCGGGCAGTAAGCCACAAGCCGGGATGCCTTTTCCCGGCTCCCCTGCGCGAACAAGGGGCATTGCAGGTACACGGACCAAAAAAGGCCGATGAGAAAAAGCGGTCTACCGATCCGAACATAAGAAGCCCAGAGAGACATCTCCGACAAATCTCCTTTTTTCACCGATTGTTTCAAATTACTTTGAGACGTTTTTCATAAATAAGAGGTTTTTCATGAGTCGGTATGGGCGAGTCAAGAATCGGATCCGCGCACATCAGAGCTACCCCCCCATAAAAATCGGAATGGGGATTGCCCTGGTGCGATCGGATCGGTTAGCTCCCACCACCGGGTGCTAAAATCGCCTAAACGGACGTTTTCAAACTGAAACGACTTTACCAGCGGAAAAACCGATACGGATCGTCCCATTCCTGGGGAATATCCAGGTACAAACCGGCCCTCCAGCGTCCCTCCCACGGGGGAGGGCAGGGCCGAATGGAAACCCCGGCAAGCCAAATGGTTCCCGGACTACTGTACCAAATCTGAAAACGATTCTGCGAAGGCGAGGTCTTCGACGCGCGAACATAGAAAACAAATTCTTTCCACTGTTCTCGGGGCATAAACCGCTGATATTGGAAAAAGCTTTGCCAGTTTTTCGTATCCTGAAGCGCAAGGGTTACCTCAGGAGGTCGCGGTCCTGAGGCTTTCGCCTTCAGTGAAATTCGATACCACTGTCCCTCCACCGCGGCTACGTCGTACTGGGCTAGCATCACGGATCCTCGCGTCGCGGGTAGGGACTCTGGCCAACTGAGCCGCACACAAGGCTGGTCAAGCTCCGGTCCAGGTGATTCCAAAGTACAACTAGCTTCCTTCGGATTAGCGCTGAAGCTCCATTGATCCGGCACACTATCGCGCGTTTCGTCGAAGCGGAAATCCCCATTCCGCAAGATTGACTCTGCCTCGCTCCCCCTCTCCGGTTCCACAAAGCGATCTAAAAGCGGTGTCCGGGCCCGAACACCCAAATTGCCTAAAACACGATTGAGCATGAATGAGCTGCGGCGGAAAGTTTTCCGAAGGTTTTGTTGCTCCGTTCGCCAATTGAAAAACCATGGATCGAGCCCCGCCTCGAATCCCGGATTGTTGAGCAGATTGCGGCCTTGACCATGCCCCGTAGCGCGGTCTGAATCGACCCCCGCGGAAACATCCCGCGGTACATAGGGCCCCTCGTAAAGACGGAACCCGTCCATTCGCAAGCGGCTTTCGGCCGGCCCACAGTGCACGTAAGCTTGCCAGCCTTCGGGATAAGGCCGCTCGACTTCAAACGTGACATGGATCTCGATCCATCGCCCAGGCGGAATCTCGACGTCTTGCCCGCGAACCGCTCGGTCCCACGGAGTGCCGGCACGCTCGACTTCCAAACGCACGGTAACCGGCTTATCGATTGCTTTGACAAAGCACGCAAAGGTGTAAGTCTTGCCGACCTCGCCTGCCGGTAGTTTTTGCCCGATTTGAGCCCACGGTACGGTCGCCAGCGTGACGAGGGCACTTCGAGAACCTTCGGCCGGATCCTCGCTCTCCAGAAGAATTTCCGGGACATCCCGCGGACGCCGAATGAAACGATAGGGAGCGAGTTGGCAAAAAACCACGCGTCCCTGCGCAGCCTGTGCCAACACCCCATCTCCTAAGATCTCCACGAGTCCTCCGGACACGAGCGGTAGGAGCCGCGGATCCTTATTGTGTATATCCGCAGGGGCAATCCCCGCAAATACCGAGTCGAACCCTCGCGGCTCGAAGAACCCCGAGATATATTCGCGCCGGGTTGTTTGCAACTCTCCGCCGAGGAAGCCGCCGAGTGCAGCGTAAATCTCCTGGCTTTCCAGCTCAACTGCCACGACATGTCCCGGTCCTTTCAGCCACTCCGCGATCGCCTGCGCGTGCGGAGCTATCTGCGCCCTGCCACCCGGACCGACGACAAGGACTTGATCTGGACCGAGTCTTTGCACCTGAAAATCGCCACAAGGTATACCGGCTAATTCCAGGTGATCCTTGGCCAGCGGATCGCCGACGTAAACCACCGTTCGCTCCGGGCAAACAGGGTATTGCGTCCTGCAAACAAAGCGAAGAATATTTTCAACGAGCTTTCGTGCTGCCGGCTCCTCTGCGGTTCGTCCCGTCACATCTAGTTGGCAGAAAAGTACCATCCCCTTGCCTTCCCGATATTCAAGCAGCGGACTGTATTGAAGGCTGAACCCGCCATCGAGCACGGGCAAGAAGTCGCCCACGGTCGGCTTTTCGATGAGCACCGAGGCGACGTTCCCGCGATTACCGCACCGCCATAGCCTCGGAACTTCGAGTCCACACCACCGCACCGTGGGTACCCCCGCATATCGGTCGCTGGGCTGATAGTCGAGCCGAGGCGGCAAAAGCGTCGCTTCACCCCGCCAATCTCTCAGGTGTTCCTCCGCCAATGCGTCCAAATAGGGGTGATTCGGAATCCGGGGAAACACCTTTCGTAACCCGTATTCAATCACTCGGAATCCTAAGCGTTTTTCGAGTGCCTCGGCGGTTTGCTCGAAGACAATCACCTTTAGGCCGTCTCGCACAAGGCGCAAATTTGGGAGTTCCCCGCCGCAGGTGATCGCCTTCTTGCCGAGGATAAGCACTTGGTAGGACGTCAAATCCGCCTTCGCATCGATTGCTTGAAACCGCACTCCTAAAGATCGCAGCAATTCCGTGGTTTCGCCGACAGGGTCGAAGACAGCAATCCGAACGCCTTGCGGGATCGATCTTTCCAACGGTTGCCCGTCCGCCAGTGGTAGAACGTGTATGGACAACCTATCCTGCTGAGTTTGACCATTGCTAAACCGGATGGTTTCTTCGAGCCGGTATTCCCCCGGATTGAGCGACTTATCGAGCTGGATTCGCACGGGGATTCGCACTTGGTTGCCAGTTTCCAAGTTCCCCCGAACGGAGTCTGAGAAATAGATCCGGCCGTTCGCAGGTCGCCTTTGCATAGCCGAATCAGCTTCCGCCGGCAGGCTTCGCGCCTCTCCCGCTCCGCTTGAGAACACCACCGTTCCTTCAAACGATACCGGCATTCGCGAATTGTTGATGACGATGATCTGCTTTTCCACCACCTCCCCGGGGAGAAAAATGTGGTCCTTACTCGTGAAAGCGCTGGGCTTGCCACCGATATAAGCCAAAAGCGGGGCATTATTGCGGTACATCGCCTGTGCGGCCAAAGTCGGCACCCAATCGCTCATTTCGTAAGCCATATCCATTCGCTCGAATCGTTGCTCCAGATAATCGGGGCTGAAACCCGGCCGCTGGAGTCCGTGCCAATCCGTGGGCAATTCCGTAAGTCGGTTCCGATTCAGCCCCGGCCGCATTTTCCAGTAGACGTGATACTCCCAAGGGGAGATGGCCGAGACCTCCCACGTACGAAAAGCACGCCAATTGTCCGTCAAATACTCCGCCAAAATGGGGTAGCGTTCGTCGAAATCGCTAGATCCCAACTGATGCGGATAGTCCCATCGGTGCCACAATCGACCGGCACGAAATTGCTCGGCCTCCCACCGCAAATTCCGCTTTTCCTGCTCACTGATTTTGTACGCTCGATCGCCGAGGAATTGCGCATTCCATTCAGCCAGACAAAAATCCCAAGGCACAACCGCGCTACCGAACTCCCGGGCACCCTTATACCACCCGCGATAAAGCGCCCAATCCCAGGTAAAGGGGGCCCCGTATTCGCATGTGAAAAATGGCTTCACGCCGACAGTCGACCAATGCTCGAACCAGTCGGACATCTCCTGAATCGGCACCCAATTCGGATAGAAGTTGCTCGTGTGCATTGAGCTGAGGTTACCCGAGGAATGATGATAGACGATTCGCGTCGGATCGAGTCGTCGCACGATCGCCTCTGCCCGGAGCGCGGAACGAGTATTTCGCAGGGACCACGGATCCCGCACCTCGTGAATGCCATCGATCAAATCAGGGTTCATATCCTCGCTGTAACCGGTAGCATTGTGACTCATAGAGTACATCACTACCGAGGGGTGATTTGCAGCGATACGGACGTAGAACGCGGCGTGTTCCGCGTAGCCGTTCGTGGCTTCGGCCTTTTCAGCGGACCAATCGTAATCCGAAAAATGCGGTTGGGAAAACGCCACAAGCATCCCTACGTCATCGGCCGCGCGGAGGATTTCGTTGAAGCTCAGATGAGAACCCGGGCGGCAATCATAGTTGTGGGTATACACGAAGTTGATGCCGAAACTCTGAAGTCGGCGCAAACTTTCCTTGGCCGCATCATAGCTCGCCCAAGCGGCTCCCACCTGGGCATTATCCAGTGGCACGGCACACAGAAAGATCCGCGATCCATTCAAATAAAAGTCTCGCCCCTCGATCCAAAACTCCCGGAATCCGAAGCGGATGGGCCATGCCGTATCCAAAACCCGGCCTTCTGCATCGGTAAGCGAAACGGTAGCTTCATACTGATTGCTCGGTGTGTGGAGATCCCAAAGCTTCTCCGGTTGCCAGGGAATATCCCATGCTAACACGCCGTCTTGCAAACCGGCGGCATCGAAGGGTTCACCGATCGCCTGCTGCACGAGCTTACCATCGTCTCGAATTTCCACCCGAAGACGGTATTCTTGGCCCGGTGCAAGACCCTCGATTTTCGCTTGGATCGTTAGCAGCCACTGTCGCACGGAAGTCTCGACCCGAACATCCGCCAATCGCACTCCTTGGGGAAGGGCCATTAAGTAAAGGTCGCCACACAACCCCCGGCGAGCGACCCGTCCCCGCACCTGCCGGGCAGCATTGGAATCGGTGAACGCGAGGATTACCCCCCGCAGTGGCATGGCCACAACCAAGAGGCTGAGCACGTGGGTTTCCCCAGGCCGGCAGTGGCGGGTAAGGTCGAGTTCTCCTGCCGGAAATTGCATGGAGCCGACAAGCTCCCCATCGAGGTAAACATCCGCGTATGAGTTTAAATACTCGGCGTAGAGGATGAGCTTGCGCCCCGTCCAGCTTGAAGGTATGGTGATTTCTCGCTGATACCAGGCCGCCGTTATTTCACTGAGCCGCAACGCTCGCCATTTCGGATGAGCATAAACCCGTTGGCAATCCTTCTGCATATAGTCGGTGATGCCGGGCCAACACCCCGGGACTTTGAAGTAACCCCAACCATCCGTCGGAACACTTTGGCTATTTGGCTCGGCCGGCTGCCACCGCCACAATCCGTTGATGCAAATTCTTTCCCGACTTGTCGTCGTTTCCCGATACGCTTTTCCCACCTCCCAAACCACTTCGACCCCCGGCGGTACAACCTCTTGGGCCGAGCCAAGACTCAACTGAAGGGCAAACCGGAGGAATAGCCCGATCATCAATCCCGTGTACACGCCGAAAAATCGTTTCATCGTCTGATCCTCCCCGTCACCGTCCTCCGGCAAAAAACGCGAAACGCAGGGATGCACCAAAGAAGGCAAAACGCCGCGACGCCGGCCGATCCTTACAGCAATCTATCACCAGGGCCGGGCGCATCCTGCTAGTTCGTCGGGTTATGCGGATTCTATTGCCGGTATGAGCGGAATTGAAGTTGCTAGTTGTAGTCGGACGATGGGAAGTGTCGGATACAGCTCTCTCGTGCCGGCATTTCCCGCGGCTTAACCGCCGGGGATGTCCACGGGCGTCATGCCGGGAGTAACCGCGCGTGTACCGCCAAGGAGAGGGAAAGAGGCGAAAAAGAGCAAGGCAGGAAAGAATTCAAAATACTCAACAAATGAACATTCAGAATATTCGAGAAACGAATAACAAAAAGTTCACAAGGTAAGAAGAAGGCAAGAAGCGGATAAGAATAAGAAACAGTCAAAAGGCGGATAAGACGACTGGACGAAGCGAACTTCCCACCAGAGTAAAAAGAGTAAAAAGAATTTGCCATCGGGAAGAAAGCCATCAGGAAGAAAAATAGTCACCAGCGAAAACAATAGATTTGAAGCCTGGTTAAAGCCTGTGAAAAGCAACGAAGAATCCAATAAACGAAGATTTGCCGCGGGGCACTCGCGGTGCCAATCGGTGGCCCACGGACATCGTTGGCCGATGGAGAATTTTCCTCTCTGGCTAAATCGTTCTGCCAAAAAAATCCTCAATCCTTCTGTCAAAAATATCCTCAAAAATGTCTTCCCAGGTACCCGCAATCTCTCCTCGGCTAATGGAAGAAGTGCCTCCTCGGCTGACGGCATTTTCTGCGCGGCATATGAGAAAATTGATCCTCACGACTTTCTTCCTCAAATTCGATTTTTTCCCCCTCAAATTCCACTTGCTTACACCGCAGGAATCCCGATTCTTTTACGGCTATTTTCTCGGCAAATCGCTTTACAAATTTCTTGGCAAATCGCTTTACCAATCCGGTTGTGGTCACGGGGGGTTGGAACTTTAGTGCCCAGGAACTCCGGCGAATATTCCGCGGGCAGCTTCCCGCTGGTGCAAAGATTCCGCCGTGTCGGTCCACCGTGCAAATCCATCGCCCAGTCGCGGTCTTTAGGCGAAAAAACGCCGATGCAACCTGTTTTTCTCTTCTTGGTTTTCTTGCTGTTGAGCTGGATCGATCCGCCAGAGCTTTACGGAGGGAACGCTCCGCAAACACCCGTTGCTGCGAGCCCGGTTTCAACAAATACGAACAGTGAAGTTTTTCAGGCGGAGATTCTCCCCTCTTTGCCGGCCAGAGGGTACAACCGAACGGAAAACTTGCCGCCTCCCCCGACGAGTGGATACGATCACATCGGCAAAGTGAAAATTCTCCCACCACCCTATCGATTATCAGTATTATCTGGAATTGCCGATACAAACTCCTCAATCGGCAAGCTTCCTGATGATCCCTACACTCTGTCCCCCCAGGAGGGCGGCGATCCTCTGCGAAATTTTCCCGACTTCAACCCTTGGCGACCGGTGGAGCCGGGAAGTGTTCGCTCGCCCCAATTGGAGTTGGCAGCTCGGGAGGCCGATCTGCACTGCCGCCGCGGCTTCGAGCTAGCCGGTAAACGTGCATATTTTGCAGCCCGGGCCGAATTCTTTAAGGCCCTTCGTCTCCTAGCCCAGGCATTGGATCACGAGCGGCCTGAGGCGGCCGACCTCTCCCACAGCCGGGCGTTAACCCGGGCCCTAGAGGCACTTTATGAAGTGGAGGACTTCGCCCAGCATAATTTCGACGGCGAAGATTCTTCCAATCTGATAACAATTGCCCGTGGACATCGAACGCCCATTCTCCGGCAGGTTCTCCTCCATGGGAGCGATGCTCATGGTAGCTCTCTCACGCCGTTGGGTGCGCAGCAAATCTATCTTCAGTTTGCGCAGGAACAATTGGCCAAAGCGTCCGGGGGCGAATTAGCTGCCTCCATGGCACTATACGGCTTGGGCAAATTGTACCGGACACTCGCCGAACAGGGGGCTCACCAGGTGCGCCTGCCCGGGGCAAAAGCCGTGGCGTTCTATCAGGCGGCGATCTTAGCGGTTCCTACACACTATTTGGCATGGCACGAACTTGGGGTTTTGCTCGCACGCGGAGGCAGGCCCCAGGAGGCAGCGTGCTGTCTGGAGCGATGTGTCGCGATCTTTCCGAATCCTGTTGCCTGGCGAAATTTGGCCCGGCTTTACCGCTGGACCGCGAAGCCGGATATGGCCGTTTATGCCGACATTCAAGCCCTGGCCGCCGACTCGGCAGACCGCCGTCCCGGCACAGGGCCGAAGTCGGGCGAGCTGCCTGATCTCCTTTGGGTCCCGGCAGCTTGGTTTGCCGGTAGCGGGGAAAGCTCTGATGGACTTTCGGAGCCTGTCGAGCCCGCCCTATTTTTCAAACGAGCCGAATCGTCTTTGGAATATCCCGACCGCGCATCATTTGTTACGCCTGCCGGTGTCAAATCTGCCGTTGCTGCGCCGACCGTTGCTACGCCTACCGGTGTTACGTCTGCCGCCGTTACATCTGCCGATGCTACACCTGGCTATGTTACACCTGGCTATGTTACGCCTGCCGATCTTACACGTAGCGATCTTAAACCTAGCGAATCATCCATGGAACGTGGGGGATACTGGTCGCAGGTAGCCGCCAC
>CAKZMM010000162.1 GCA_937128505.1 uncultured Thermogutta sp. | reverse complement strand
AGTGGAAACCACCTTGTTTAATAATGTGGAAACCACCGGGTTTTAAATCTATAGGGGAACCACCGGCAGGCTTTACCGCGGTTTGTCGTAGGGAGGATCTTTGAACAACTTCAGTCGCACTCCTACTTATTGCACTGCGGGCAGAGACGGGCGGATTCCGAGACCTTGAAAGAGAAATTTGTTCGAAAATTCCTTATCTTTGCCGGCTTCTGAGAGCTTGCTGAACCCGCGCCTTTAGTTGGCTACCAGCCGGGCTCAAATCGGTCCCTAGCTTAATCTCGCGCTAATCCGAAATGCAAGCTGCAAGAGCTACATGTAGAGATGAATAGCAAAGGCATATATAAGCAAAAAGATACAAAGCAAAGAGATACCTCGCAAAAAACGATTTGCCAGCCACCCAGGGATGATAGCCACCGACGGATGATAGACACATAGCGATGATAGGTACCCAAGGATGTTAGGTACGCATGGTTAAGTGCGAGGCAATCATAGATGATAGGTGCTCATGCTTAACTGCGAGGTACCATGGATGATCGCCACTGATGGACCAGAGTGACAAATGGATAAAAGCCTCGTATGGGTAAGAGGCCCACGCGGATAAAGGCAAAGCAGGAACACCTCGATCACAAGCGGAAGCGCGAGCGAAAACGACCTCATATGGGGAGACTCAAAACGCGGTCGGTGACACCGGCCGTCCATTTCCGGCGTGTCGGGTCATGATCCCCCGTCAAGCCGACCAAGAAACTCCTTATACAGTTTCGTAAAACGCTCCACCATTACCTCCACTCGGAAGTGGGTGGCCCCATACTCCCGGGCTTGCCCCCCCAAACGTTTTGCCAACTCGGGATCCTCCAACAATCGTTGCGTAAGCCGGGCCAAAGCGGCGCGATCTCCCACCGGAAACAACAATCCGGTCTGACCGTGGATCACAAGATCACGAGTTCCCGGGATATCCGTAGCCACCACAGGCAGCCCATTTGCCATTGCCTCCAGGATGGCATTTGACTGCCCTTCATAGCCACTCGTGGACCAAAAGACTTCCACATGCGGGAGCCAATCATGCACGTCATTGCGGTGTCCCAAAAAATGGACACGGTCCTCGATCCGAACCTTTTCTCGAAAGCGGAGCAAGCGTTCGCGTTCCGGTCCGTCACCGAAAATCAGGAGGTGCACATCCGCGCGGATAACTTTCAGCAAATCCGCCGCCCAGATGGCATCTTCCAGGCGTTTTTGAGGCCAAAGCCGTCCCACCGTAGCGATTAACCGAACCTCCGCCGGTAGGCCCAGCTCCCGAAGCAACTCGGCCTTCGACCGCTGAGGTTCCTTATCCATTACGGGTACGGCGTTGGGAATCACATGGATTTTTGCCTCGGGAAGTCCCCGCGAAACGTAAAATTCTTTTACCCCCGAACTGTTGACCACAATGGCATGGGTGAACCGGCTCAGCCACCGATCCAACGCAAACTGCCACGAGGCCTTCCACAAATCCACACATCGTTCACTGGCAATGACCACCGGTACACCGCAGCGCATCGCAGCCAAACGCCCAAAACTATTGGCGGCGAAAAGCCATGTGTGGAGGATCTGCGGACGCAACTCGCGCAGGAGGTGAACCAAGCGGAAATACGCCCGCGGATCAGCCCGCCATTTCTTGCCGATGAAATGGATGGGGATATCCGCCTGGCGGAGTTCTGCCTCCAGAGGCCCCAACCGCGTCAAAACGCCGACATGGACCTCGAAGATTTCTCGGTCTAAATTCCGCACCAAAAGCGAAAGCTGCTTTTCGGCCCCAGCCTGGTCTAAGGAGGGGATCAGTTGTAGGATGCGAACCTTCGACACTTTCGGCTCCCGCCGCCGGCCACGTGAAGCCCTAAAACCACCTGAGTAAGCCTAAGATCAAAATTGAAATTCTACCGTCTCGGCACCTTTTTGGACACCGTGAAGCCTGGATACCTGCTTTAGCAGGCGGTGCCGCAGACCGCGTCGATCCCTAGATTTGAGGATACCCAAATCGTGAATGAACCGAACTTCTCCCCCGAAAGCTTTCCTTTTCGCCGCGTATTGCCAGAGACCATAAAACCATAAAGCTGTGTGGCCACGCCCAAAAAATCCGGGCAGAATCGCGGGAGCAGATTGCACGCTACCGAGTTGTTGACGGCGATGCTAAACTTGCGTTTGATCAACCCTTTGAACTAACATGTTAAAAAGCAGCGGAATACCCAGTCGTAATCCCGCGTACGAACTCCCGGACTTGCTTTCGCAAGCTGCTTACGGATGGCGCACGGGAGTCCCACGCAACCACACGTTGTCAACTCCGGTACGTTGTTAACTCCGTTGAGGGGTGTCATCATGATGAAGCGCGGCATGAACAGGCGGTTGTTCGTGAAAAAATTAGCAATTGGTGGAGTTGCCGGCATTGCACTGCCTACCTTGGTACCCGGGTCGGTTCTCGCAGCTCAAGGCCGACCCGGACCTAACGATCAAATCGGCATCGGATTTGTGGGCGTAGGGCGTCGGGGCGAGCAACTGATGAAGCTTCCGCCCGAGGGTCGGATCCTCGCCGTTGCCGACGTTTACAAACCCCGCGCCGAAATGATCGCCGCCAAATTCCAGGCCAAAGCCTTCACCGACTACCGAGAGCTTTTGGATATGAAAGAAATCCAGGGGGTAGTCGTCGCCACTCCGGATCATTGGCGGGCTCTGGTGTGCATCGAAGCGTGTCAGGCCAAAAAAGATATTTATGCCGAAAAGCCCATGACCCTGACCATCCGCGAGGGTCGATTGATGGTTCAGGCTGCCGAAAAGTACGGCTGTGTATTTCAAACCGGTAGTCAGCAGCGATCCTCGCGCGTGAACCGGCTGGGGTGCGAGCTGGTGCTCAACGGTCGCATTGGCAAAGTGCACACGGTGATTGCGCACAACTATCCAAGTCCTTGGCGGTGCGGCTTGCCGGAGCAACCGGTCCCGGAGGGCCTCGATTGGGACCGCTGGTGCGGAGCCAGCGAAGTGGTCCCCTACCATGCCGACATCTTTACGCCCCGGGCTAACCCCGGTTGGATTTCCTTTGCACCGTGGTCTGGTGGAGAGGTCACCGGCTGGGGCTCCCACGGGTTGGATCAAATTCAGTGGGCTCTTGGAATGGATGACACCGGCCCGGTAGAGATTTGGACGGAAGGCCCCCGGCTGGAACCGCCGATTTACACGGCACCTGAACCGCGAAGTCGCGGGGACAAGCTATGTTCTCGCCCGAAAGTGTTCTATCGCTATGCGAATGGAATCGTTGTTCGGTTGGAAAACGGCCCCGCGGGCGGGGCGATCTTTCACGGCGAAAAAGGCACGATCACCATCGACCGCGATTTCCTGAAAGTTGAGCCGGAGGAATTGGGTCGCGAGCCGCTCCGCGACACGGATATTCGCTTGGTCCAGAGTAACGATCACATGAAGAATTGGTTCGACTGCATGCGGAGCAGGCAAAAGCCGGTTGCCCATGCGGAGGTTGGCCATCGTACCTCCACAATTTGCCACCTGATTAATATCGCTCGTCTGTTGGGCCGGCGACTCCAGTGGGATCCGGCGAAGGAGCAGTTCGTGGCGGATGAGGAAGCTAATCGCTCCCTAGACCGTCCCCGCCGCAAAGGCTACGAATTGCCCGAGACGATTTAGCGAAGTCGAGCGCCCCAGTTCCGGCTGTGCCTTGAAGGGCTTGCCGACTGAAGGATCAGCCCACTCCCTGCCGACCGGGAAGGCGAAGTCGCGCTTGATAACTTGCGTTTGGCAGCACCCATTCCTCGTATGAGCGCCCGATCCTTGCCGGTTGGCGCCGGATCCTCACCGGCTCGGATGGTTGGTAAGCTCCCCGGGGGCGAAGCGCCGACCGGTCGCCCGATAGAAAGCGTCCCGCACCGGGCTTGCCTGGCGAATTCGCACATTGGGGTCCGTGGCTTCAAATGCACCGATGCCGGGCACCACAAGCCGGACGTGCACGGCCGCATAAGGGGCCCAATCCCGGTCGAATTCAGGGTGGATAACCTGAAATGGCAATTCCAGCCGGGTAAAACCCGCCGATCCTTCACTTTGAATGATCCGGACCCAATGACCGAGTTGCATGGGACCGCGTCGCCATTCGGCCACGGCGGCCAAATATCCGATCAGTTCCACTTCCACCGTCCCGCGGATAGCTACCGCATTCCCGGCTAAATCCAATGGGTGCAGCTCGAGGAGTAAGCCGTCCGGCTCCACATCTTCATCCCAGTGGGCCACCTGGGCCTCGACGTGCAAGGTGGCGATCCGCCCCGGGGGTTTTTCGGATCTGCGTTCCCCGGCGAAACCCGCCCTCGGTACTTCTGCTTGGGTATCGCACCGATCAATACCGGGAGCAGTCGGCTCCGGCTCCGTTGCCCATGCCTCCGGGGACCCACGCTCCGCCTGGGGTGTTGGCGGTAAGCTTCCTGCAGCCTCCCCTGCCGGGATGACTTCCGGCTTTAAGGGAGAGCGGATGATCACGATCCTTTGCGACCCATGGGTAATAAAACCCTCGCCTTCTGTCGGCTCAGAGGCAGTCAGGTCCGATCGCCGCAGAGGCGACTCGGGCACCTGGGGATCTTCGCCGCTTGCCTGCCGGTTTAACCCGCGGTGATTGGTTCCCGCAGGGAGCATATTCTGGAACTGGGCTCGCGAGAAATTCGCGGAGCCCTGTTTTACGCGAATGACTTGCCGCCAGGGAATAAAACGCCGTACCGCCAGGCGATGATCTCCCGATTTGAGTACCAGAAAATTCTGATCGGTGGCCGCGTCGACGGTACCGTGTAGCCACCCCCTTTTTTCCGTCAGGACTTCGCATTCTGCGTCTAGACACGGCGTTTTTAAAGGAGGAACAGCAGTTTTTTCTTCGGACCGGCGGGGCTCTTGCTCCCCCCCTTCGCTACTAGAGGCCCCTGCTTCCGTTCCAGATACTCTTATTCCAAAGGGCGGCCCAGCTTCCCGTTCGGAGGGAAGCTCTTGCGCTGCATAAAAGAAGGTTTCCCGGCCCAACGCCAGAGTTTTAACCTGCGGCGCACGAGGCAGGGCTTCCGCGGCGGATGCGAAGATGTTCGCACCGGTCCGGAGCGCTGCAACAACGCAAGGCAGAGTATCCCAGGCGGCGTCGATCGCCTCTTTAGTCTCAAGCAGTTTAGCCTCAAGCAGTACCCGGGTCGGCCCAGACAAAAGCTCGGCTCTGGAAGGGTTGTTTTCGGGTACCGAAGGGAAAGTTTCTGCCGGACAAGGCACACTTTCCGCCGAGAATTTTGTTGGGTTTTCCCCCCAGAGGAGAGATCCCACCAAGAGCAAAACCGTAGCTTTCGCGCACATCGATCGTCCCTTGCACCAAAGTCGAGCGCAAGACGCTGCAAGGAACATGCCGAAGGACCGAATGCCGAATCCCGGGAAAACCCGGTAACTTAACCCCTCTTTCTTACGGAAGATGGGGATTGTGATTCCTTTCGGTCGACTCAAAAACCGGTACCGCTTGCACCCAGAACCGGCCCCACGCAGCGCATGACGTCGCCAAAAAGCAACATCGCCCTTCAGCGTCTGCTCCCTATGACAGAGCCGAGCGAGCCTTGCGCGAACTGAAGGGGGAGACGTTCGATCGGTGCTTTCGGTGAAAGAGCATTTGGGGATGCCCAATGAACGGTACTTCCTTTTGAAGCTTGTTCATGGCTAGGGCGATCGGTCCGAATGAACGCAAATTCTAGCCATTCTTGCAAGATCGGGGGGAGCCTCGAACTCTGTTACCTGGGTCGCAGGTACTTGTCCTTGGCCCTACCCCTTGGCGAAGCTTTGCCAGGGCGTTAAAACCTTGTTAGTTTTCAGGGTAAATCCTAAGCTCGCCGGGTGCCGCGGCAGGCGGTGGGTTTCGGCGGAGTAACCGGGGAAGATTTCCTCTCTACCCAGTAAGGTGAACACCCTCGATCTGGTGCCGAACTTCTCGTGTGCAAGCCTAGTGAGATGCCGAACTTATAATGCTAAACTCATCTAATGCTAAACTCATCAGGTGGAACGGTTTTGAAACTGCCTGTTTTCTAAAAGGAGGAGGACGACTATGTCTAGTGCGGTCGTTACGCAAAAGTTGGCGATTCACGGCGGGCCCAAGGCCGTCACCAATAAGCTGCAAGGTTGGCCCCAATTTTCGGAAGAAGCCATTAGGGCTGTCGAGGAGGTCCTCCGCTCCGGCAGGGTCAACTACTGGACTGGGCCCCGGGGGATGGAATTTGAACGCCGCTTTGCTGCCTGGCAAGGAAGTCGATTCGCGATCGCGGTTTCTTCCGGAACCGCCGCGCTGCATGTAGCCCTATCGGCTTTGGGAATTGGTCCGGGTGACGAGGTCATCGTCCCCAGTTACACGTTCATCGCCACCAGCTTCGCCGTGCTTCAGGCGGGGGCAATTCCGCGGTTTGCCGACGTTAACCTCGAGGATCATTGTATCAGCGTCGAATCCGCCGAAAAGCTCGTCAACAAGCGGACCAAGGCGATCATCCCCGTCCATTTGTACGGCAACGTATGCGACATGGACAAAATCCACGACTTTGCCCGGCGGCACAACCTGTTTGTCATCGAGGATAATGCGGAGGCTTTCGGGGGTTCCTATCAGGGGAAAAAGACCGGCACCCTCGGTCACATCGCTGCATGCAGCTTTTGTCAGAATAAGACCTTCACCACCGGTGGCGAAGGCGGCATGGTCACTACCGATGACGAGGATTTGGCGTGGGAAGCCCGCAGTTTCCGCGACCATGGATACGATGTCAAAGAGCGGCTCAATCTTTTGGAACTGGAGCAAAAACTTCCTTACATTCATACGCGGCTGGGTTGGAACTACCGCATGACGGAGATGCAGGCGGCCATTGGTCTGGCAGAATTGGATCGGATGGACACGTGGAATATGCCGCGGCGCCGCCGCAATGCCCACATTCTGATGGATATCTTGGGCGAGCTGCCGCAGATTCGGTATATGCCCATTGATACCCCCGAACGCCAAAACGGGTGGTACGTGTGCGCCTTTTCGCTGGATATCGAGAATATGGGCTGCGACATCAAGCAGTTTGTCGACGCGGCGGTAGCCGAGGGGGCCCCCTGCTGGAAGGTCTTCTGGCCCCAATGTCACAGCGAACGGGCCTACACCGAAAAACGCGGCTTTGGGCGCACCGGTTTCCCGTTCACCTCCAAAGAATACGCCGATCCGGAAAGTGTCGATTACAGCAAAGTCGAGGTGCCCAATGCCCGGTGGCACGAAGTGCACACCTTCACCTGCTTCGCCTATCCCACCTATACTGAGGAAGATATGAAGCAAATTGCCTACGCACTTGTGAAGGTGATCAAGGCATTCAGTTAAAAAGGCCATCTTTCGACCTCGGCTTCCGTGGAAAGCCGGCCCACCTGGGGGCTTGGCTCCCCAATCGTGCGGATCGAAAGCGAGGATTCGCCCTGTGGACCAACTTTAACGTCTGCTCCCAAGGCGTGCTTTTGACAAAAGAACCAACGCGTGCTTTTGACAAGAGAATTGGTGCCGATAAGAGAAATCGCTCTTAGGAAAACCGCTCTTTCAGAGGAATCGGGGTAAATACTCTGCACGTCAAGCCGGGGGGTAAACCGTCAGACCTGTCGGCTATTCCTCTGTTGCCTAATCCTCTGCGAGGAGCTTATCGGTTTGGGTGAACCCGATACCTCACGGTGTCGTCCTAAAAGAGTCGGAAGGAGAGGAGGCTGTAAGATAACGGGAATTGAAAAACGTACGTCATTCTGTCCCCGTGGTTTATGCTCTGTGTACTCTGGGTGAAAAGCCACCACGGACCGTGTTCTATACCCGGTCAGACGGACCCCGGGGTACTCCTGCGTCTTGGTACACTCAGTGGCCCTATGTCTTCATGGACTCAGGGCAGCACGGTTTTCATACCCGAGGACTTTGCACGCGACGAGTGAATCTGTTGGAGGAAATTGCTTTTTCCTGGCACGGCTTAGGAGAGGGAGAATCACCCCATGAGTGAAAAGGTCCGCTTCGGTGTTATCGGTGCTGGAGGAATTGCCCGCCGCAAGACAATCCCCGGAATGCTCAAAGCCGACAACTGCGAAGTGGTCGCGGTGATGGACCCGGTCGGTGTCCGGGCGATCGCAAAAGAATTCGGAATCCGTCGCGCTTACCGCACGGAAAAGGAGCTTTTAGCCGACCCTCAGGTGCAAGCCGTGTATATTGCCTCCCCGGTCTATTGTCATTTGAAGCAGATTCAAATGGCGGCTGCCGCTGGCAAACACATCCTGTGCGAAAAGCCCCTTGCGATGAACACCTCTCAGGCGCAAAAGGCCGTTGAGGCCTGCCGCCGCCACAAGGTCTTCCTCCAAGAAGGCTATATGATGAAATTCCATGGGGCGCATCGAAAGATCAAACAGCTTATTGATGAAGGCCGCCTAGGCAAGGTGGTGTACATGCGGGCTCAACTTTCCTGCTGGTATCCGCCAATCAAAGGTGCCTGGCGGCAAGACCCCCGCAAAGGAGGTGGCGGCGCCCTGATCGACATGGCCAGCCACCTATTCGACCTTCTCGAATACTTCGCGGGTCCTGTGCGGCGTGTGGTCGCTTTGATCGGCCGACAAGTGCAAAACTACAAACCCGAGGATTCGGCCACCATTCTTCTGGAGTTTCGCTCGGGGGCTCATGCTTCGGTCGATTGTTTCTATTGCATTCCCGACGAAGCCAGCCGCACCCGCTTAGAAGTTTATGGTTCTGCCGGCGCTATTTTTACCGAGGGAACCATCGGCCAAAGCCGCGGCGGCAAGATGGAAGGGATCTTCGGCCTGGGAACCGCAGGCTACGATGCCGCTCAAGACAAAGACGTGCAGCGGGTCTTCGAGCCGATTCCCTTCGAGGAGGTCGATCCTTACACCGCCGAGTGCAGCTATTTTGCCGAGGGCATCCTAAACGGTCGGCCTCCCAAAATTAATGATGGCAAAAACGCCGTCCGTATCCTGCGGATTGTCGATCAGGCTTACGCCTCTTATCGGCGAAAGGCGATCCTTTCGGTCTAAAGCTGGCTTCGGGGGACTACCGTTCAGAATACTGGCAACCCTATACGCACTGGTCTTGCCCTGCTATGGAGCCGCGTAGTCAGCATCCAGGCGACGAGCTATCAGACCCGGTTTCACTCCCCCCGGAAGCTTGGCAGCGGTACGCCCGCCAAATTGGGCCCGGTGTCCTTTCCCGCGAAGCCCAGCGGCGACTGAGCCGGGCAACCGTGCTGATTACCCGGGCTGGCGGTATGGGAGGCCCGACTGCTTTGGCCCTAGCGGCCGCGGGAGTGGGCCGGATCGTTTTGGCCCACGGCGGGCTGCTACAGCTACCGGATTTGAACCGGCAAATCCTCGGGAGCGAAGCCGGTTTAGGTCAGCCTCGAGCCGCGCAATTCGCCGCGCGACTTCGTTCCCTGAACTCCGCGGTCGATGTCGTGGCCATCGACCACGAACCGGATGAGGCTGAGGCCCACCGGCTGGCTCAGCAGGCCGACCTGATTATCTCCGCCGCTCCCAATTTCGCCGAGCGATTCCGTTTGAATTTTGCCGCCGTGACAACCGGCAAACCGCTCATTGATGCCGCTCAATGGGGCATGCAAGGAAGCCTTTGTGTTTTGGCCCCAGGCAAGACGGCATGCCTTCGGTGTCTTTATCCGGAACCGCCGGAATTCGAGGAACACTTCCCGGTCCTGGGGGCTATCTCGATGGCCATCGGTGCCCTTGCGGCACTGGAGGCCATTAAAATCTTGGCCCAAGTAGGAGAACCGTCTTGGGGAAAAATGTGGATCGTGGATGCCTACCGCGGGCATACGTCGATCGTAGAATTGGTCCGAAGCCCCGATTGTCGCGCCTGTGGCAAATCGTTGCCGGCCGAACCCACCCCGGAGTCAGACCGCTGAACCACCTTCGAGAAGGGTTACCTCACCCGAAGTTCTGAAACCACTTTACCACCAGCAACTCAGTGAGATATGGAAATTCGCGTGAATATTTGCGGTCGCCATTATCATCGGGCCGAGAAACTCCCCCGGGTCATCACGGTAGCCGAGGGAAGCTCGCTCGATCAGCTCCTGCAAAAGCTTCAAGATCAACTGGGCGATTCGCCGCTGCCGAAAACCGCCCTCGTCATCCTCTCCGGACGACACTTGGGTACCCTCGTCGCGCACCGTTCCGCCGAACTTCGCCCCGATGACGAGCTGACGATTTTAATCCCAATGGCCGGCGGATAGCATCCGTGCAGAAAAGGCGGAAAGCGTCCTTGCGCGGAATGAGGTAAGAAAAGAAAGAGATAGAAGCGGAATGAGTAAGAAAAGAAATAAAATTTACCAGACAAAAGTTATAAAACCCAGAAAATTGCCAATATCGGATCCTCTCGCCCGGAACAACCGTGAATTGCCTGGATCAGGTCCTCCGGTCTTCGAGCATAAGGCTTATCTGCCAAAACCAAAGAGCAATCAACCCTCTTGCTCCGGCAACGAGGGAAGGGGGTTCCTAAACCAAAAATCGCGCTGGCTTCCGGCCGCTTTAACGCTTCGAGAACTGCGTGCCGCGGCGGGCTCCGTGGAGTCCGTACTTTTTCCGCTCTTTCTTTCGGGCGTCTTGGGTCAGCAACTTATTCTCACGAAGCGTGCGGTAGATCGCCCGATCGTACAGTTTCAACGCGCGGGCAACCCCCAGCTGGCAAGCCTCCGCTTGCCCGGTTAATCCGCCGCCATCAACCCGGATGATTACGTCGAATAGCTCGCGTCGCCCTACAATCTGAAACGCCCTCGTCACCGTCAATTGGTGATAAAGTTTGGGGAAATAATCTTCTAGGGGGCGACCATTGATCGTGATCTTTCCCGTTCCGGGTACGAGCCGCACACGAGCCGTAGCCGTCTTCCGTCGACCCGTGGCCCGATACTCCCCTTGAGGTGGCGGAACGACCACCGCCTGCTGCTGCTCCTGCGGCTCTTGAGCCTGAAGCGTGTCCTCTTGCTGATTGGACTTGATGACTGTAGTCGCCGTCATTGCTTCGAATACCCTTGGCTTAACTTTTTAAGCTTCTCATTAATTGTTCTTATCAATCGTCCTTCTTACTTATCAAGAATTCTTCTTATCAATCGTCCTTGTTAATCGTCAAACTTCGCTCTTGCTTGGGATCTTCAATGAACAGTCAATGATCGCAAATTGGGCAGATCGCCACCGCTCAGATGGTCAAAGGCTCCGGCTTCTGGGCTTGATGCAGCACGACCGGATCCCGAGTTGCCTTGCTGGTGTAGATTTTCAGTCGGGCCAGCATCCTGCGAGCCAACTTATTTTTTGGCAACATGCGGCGAACGGCCTCCTGCAAAATCAGCTCAGGCCGCCGCTGCAAACGATGAGCCGCAATTTCCACTTTCTGGCCCGGATAGCCCGTGTACCAGCGGTACTCCTTTTGCTGCCATTTTTTTCCCGTGAAAACCACCTTATCCGCGTTCTTTACAATCACGAAATCTCCGCACAACACATGCGGCGTGTATTGCGGACGATGTTTTCCCATGAGCACCCGGGCAATCTTCGCCGCCAACCTACCGACAATCTGCTCGTTGGCATCTACGTAGTACCATTTCGGGATAATTTCCCCGGGTTTCGCCATGTAAGTCTTACGTTTCATGTTTTTACAAACCTCACCAAGCCTCGAAACTTAAAGGCTAGCAAACAGAGCCTTAAATCTGAAGTTCACGCATCCAGCCTAACCGGGGTACTTCCTCAACCAAGTAGGGCTAAATTAGTGGGCGACACCGATCCGCCTGATTCAATTTCGCCCAATGGACCGACATTGGTTTGCTGTAACTCGGGCTTATCTGACCCGCCAATTCCGCCCGTGATGTCGCGACGGAAAGGGAATTTGCCCAGAGCCGACTATAGCCCCAAACACATTTTCAAAACCGGATATGCCGGGCAAACCTCTTCGCCTTTAGTGTTCGTCGGCGCTTTCTTTCCCGGCAAAGCCATCTTTATACCGATTGAATGGATCCACGGGTTTGACCCGAGTGTGCCCTGAATTTTCCCGTGCAGTAGGCCTCCCGCGCATCACAAATACCGAAAAAGCCGCCCCCCGCGGAAGAATGGCGTGCTAGAGGGCGAAACCCAAATTTTGAACAATCTCCTCCGATATTGCTAGGCCACCCGCCGCTGGAACTCAAACGCAGGAGCCGCACAAAGGAACATAATTATCCCTACTTGATCGAAATGATCATAAAATCGCTAAACTTGCATCGTGTGACCAAATAAAGGACTTTAAGGAAAAACGGTTGATAAAAAATTAAACGGTTCATAAAAATCACTTGTTTGGAACGCAAATTGGGAGCGCATACGTTTCCAGGAGGGCCTTAATCCCGCCGGCAAAATTCTTCTTGGTGCACTAAGCAAGTGTTCCGTGGGCTGGTATCCCACATATTCACTAAATCTAATATCGAAAATAAATCGCAGCTAATGGTAAATTTCGTTTTAGAAACGCCTCGTCGCGTTTTTCATGTTACCTAGAACGTTAAACCGTTTTACGCCCGTCGGCCGCATGCCTCCTGCGGGATACTTCCCGGCGCCGGTCTGGCCGACAAATCGAGAATTGGAAATTCCGACATATGGAGAATTAAAAACTATACACGCCGTCTCCATCCGGACAAAGGCTCTATCACCCGCACGTGTTTAGCCCAGAGAGCAACACCCCTTACCGGCGCATACGTGATCAGCTATCACCCGCACGTGTTTAGCCCAGAGACTGCGATCATCGTGAGGAATGGTTCGGGCTCATCGCGGCGGTAGGGTGGCGGCCCGAATGTTTCGGAAGAAAAGATCCGTGGTGGGATCATGACCTTGAAGCATGATACTCCCCGGCTCAACCCGGCAACCTCGTCGGGGATTGGCATCCGCCGGCCGCGTATCGGTCCAATCGCTGACTTGGTACCCATTAACCCACACGGCCATGTGCGGCCCAGCCGCGTGGATTGTCTTGCTAAACCATTCGAAGTCGTTTGCCACCACACGGCGTGCATCCTGGCGACGGAAAATCCCGCCAGTACCGCAGTCTCGCGGTCGCGCACGGTCCCCGCTTAAATACGCATTGTGGATTTGGCTCTCATAGCCGTTCATTTGTTCACCGGGTATGCAGCGGAAGAACACCCCGGAATTCAATTCTTTACCGTTGACAAAAATCTCTATTTGCAACGTGAAATCGCCAAAAAGCTGTTCGGTCTCGATCATTCCGCGTCCGCCCTGCAACCGGAGCCAACCTTCTGGAGTGACGGTGGCCCGAGCGGCCAATTGCGGGTAAGTTTTCCAACCGCTGAGATCTTGGCCATTGAAAAGCGGTTTCAGTCCTAAGGGTTTAAGCTTGATATTCCGGAAAGCAATCCTCCCCTGATTGAATTGCAGACCGATGAAACCGCGCCCCAAAGGTTGGGGGTCTTCATACTGGAGGACTTCCACTCCGTTCAGTCGCACAGAGAAGCGTTCCCCTTCCGCCGTCACTTCAAATTGCCGCCAATCTGTGCTTTCCTCCACGGGGATCGCCTTCTTGCGACCGACAAAACTCCCCGTTGGAAACCCGCTAAGTTCCGGCGATGCGATATTGAGCTCATAGCATTCCTTACTGGCATCGGTGACCTGGCGAAGGGTCCGGAGGAAAATACCGCTATTAGTCTTCGGCTCGCTGCGAAATTCGACACGCAGTATGTAATCACCGAATTGACTTGTCGTGCAGAGCAAATCCGGCGTCCCCGTTGTGGCTACAATCGCACCGTCTTCCACACGCCAATCGGCTGCTTGGCTCGGTTGCCAGCCGAAAAGTGTCGCGCCATCGAAAAGTAGAATCCAACCCTCGGCGATCTCCTCGGGACTGAGTCGATTCGGCCCCTCGGTCGTGGATACACCGACCTCACCCCGGGCCAATTCCCCCGTTTCGGCCCGAGCTACCGCTCCCGCCGCAAGCCCTTTCACCACGGTCACCGGCTCCGGCGGAGCACTTTCCGCTCTGGTGATCGGCTGAATACTTTCCGAACAGCCCAACAGGGTCAACACCCCAAGGCCGGCAATCAAAACGCTGGCCAAGCGGCACAGTGGTGATCCTAGTCGAACCCCACGCGGCAAGTGCGCTTTTTCGGCACACAAGCGGGTTATCCATGGGGACTTCACGATTGGCCGAAAGGATTTTGCGCCGGTCATGAAAAACACTCTCCGTATCATCATCTCGGGATGCAAGCTAATCTTACCTAGTACGATCATCTTGGGATGCAAGCTAATTTTACCCAACGCGCGGGAGCAGTCCGCAAACGGCCGTGAGGAAGGTATGAACCGCCTTAGATTCTGAACCTGGTAATTTTGGTAAAGCTAGTCAGATAGGCCGTGCCAGTAAAGTGTATCTTTTGTGGGGCGTCAACGTTGGTGAGGAACGCGCTTCCATGGGGGCTGAAACCGTGCCGTTTGCCTTCGCTTTTTCGGGGGGAAGTCCTGGATCGGGTACGAGCTTGTACCTTGCAGAGCAGCGCTACCAAACCAAACTCTGATTCGGAATGCAAGTGTTTTATTTATTTGGCCGAGAACCTTACTTGTTTATTTGGCCGAGAACCTTGCTTTCAATGAGAGCTTGATTTTGCTAACTCTGGGAGCTCAATTCTGAGAGGAAGAGCTCAACTTTTGGAGGAATACGAGGAATACTTCGTAAATTTTGCTAGAAATCCTCTTTCTCAAATTTTTTTCCGGAAATCGTTCTAGACTTTCGCCAGGATTCTATGTGCAGATCCTTCTAGCTTTTTGACGGAATTGTCTCAGAGGATCCTTGTAAATTTTTGCCGGAAATCCTTTCTCTTAAGTTTTCGAAAGCCCTGCTAAGTTTTCGAAAGCCCTGCTTCTTCATCTCTTTTTTATCTCTTTATTTTGCAAAAAGCCCGTATTTTGCAAAAAGCCCATCTTTGAAAGTCTCGCAAATCAGCCGAGAAACCACTTAAATGGAAAGTGAAGGCCCACGCTAAATAGAATGCAAATTGAAGGCCGGCAGCAAATAACAGCCGGCACGGCCGCGGAAGACCAATCCTCCGGCCCCACTCCCGGCGGAGCCTCCGCAGGCTCACCGAGTGAGCGCGGCCATTGAAGCGGCTTCAATGACTCCCGCCCGAGCTTCCCCAGGCTCACCAGCCTCGGATCCCAACGAGCACGCTAACCGCCGCGCCTCCCCGGTTTTCAAGCACTAACCGGGTCTTGGACGTCAAACTGGGAGAGGTCCACGCTATCGCGGCACCAAAACTCGGCCTGCTGACGCTCCGGATCGATCCAAAGCACAAGCCATTGACCCGGCACCGCCCGGCGCCGAATCGCAGGCCCCAATCCCCACGCACAGCCGTTTTTGACCACTAGCGTCCCGGTTCGCTCCCCCTCTTCGGAAACGAGGCAGTAAGACCCTTGGATTCTCGTGCGTAATTGCACGGGCACGCTGACCACCCCCCCATTGACCACCCCGCGGGAAAGCCGGTACACAAGGTATATCCGCCCGTCTTCTGTTCGCCCAAACGATTGCAATACTTTGGGCCGTGGTTCCGAGCTCATATCGAGTTCCAAGTCCGCCGGGTGCTCGTGTTCGTGTCCAATGAGCGCATAGTGTCCTCGCCCTAGGGGGACCACTAAAGGCGAGAAGACCAGGAGCGCGCTGAGCGTGAATCGGTTCATCCCCAAGCCCAAACAAGCCTCCTCCAAGACCAACCGACCTGAAACCGGCCCACGCTGCTCCAGGGCGGTCACCAGGATTTTCTCGGCACCAACCAGCGGAAATTGCGGCGTCTGCTGAGTGCGGATAATTCGACCCTTTGAATCGATCCGCGTCTTCATGACCCGCTGGCAAAAGTTGGTCAGTACCTCGACCGGAGGAACGGCCGGTTGGCCCCGTCTTGCCCGCTGCACAGCCATCGCCAAGCTTTCCGGCTCGATCCGCGACACCACCCCCAAGACCTTGGCGACGACTCGCCCCAATCCCTTCGAAGGGTCGGGATTAAGCGCAAACCACAGCCGCTTTTCATCTAACCAATGGAACCCCGGAAGAAGCTCCAAAGTTTGGGCAATCATGACCCGGATAGCGCGTCCGTCCCAGCCATTTTGGATTCGCTCGGCCAGCTTCTCCTCCACCAGCTCCACCGAAGCAACTCCCCATGAGCCGGCAATCTCCTCGGCTGCGTGAACGATTTCTCCCGGCCAAGCAGCCTGGCCGGGTGGCACCGCCAAGGCTTCCGTCCCCACCGGAACCAGCTCGAAAGGTACCGATCGGCCCAAAAATTCCGCGGCCTGCCGGATCGGACCCAGTTCGATCGGCAGCTGGGTAAATCCGCGCGTGATCAGCTCCTTCTGTAGATCGGAAGCCCTTCGGGGAATCTCCTCAGCTAACCAGCGCAACACACGATCCAAAACAGGCGTGAACACCCGTTCCGGTGTGGGAAACCGCGAGGCCCAGAGGCAAATCTGGCGGATCCTTTCCCGGCTAACACCGTACTTGCGGCCCAAGGCTTCCAGAGTAACGGGCGGCTCGCCGGCCCAACCAAAATATCGCAAAATGATATCTCGATCCCGCTCGCTTCGCCCGCCGGCAAACAGTTCGGCCAATTCCTCGTTCAAAGACTGCGAAAGCACTTCCGTCAACCGATCACGCAACTCCACGAGCCGCTGCATCAGCCAACTGTGGCGGATGCTCGAAAACTCCTCTTTTTCCAAATGCGATAAGACCTCCCGAAGCGAGCTGGCCCTTTCATCAATCGCCCGAAGGTAGGTCCCGAGCCGGGGGTCCGAGAAATACACATCGCTCTCCCCAAGAAGCTCGCGCAATTGGCGGATCAACGGTTCGATTCGGCCGACCTTTCCCCGTGGCTTAGCGATGAGCGTCTCGCATACGGCCACCCATTCCACGAGCATCTTCACTTCGGCCCCGGGCCGTTCCAAAAACTCCCGCACCGTCACCCGCTTCTTCCCGCGGAGCCACTGTTCCAATCCCTGCCGCTTCAGCCACTCGGAGGTTCGCTCATCCAGCGGAAGCTCCTCCAAGCGAACCCCGGCCGGCAATCGCGGCAACTCACTGTCCAGAAGCCCGGTGTGACGAATTCGCGCCTTAACACGCCTCACCACTCGTCGGGCCGCTTGTCGAAGTTGCGATTCATCAAAAAACTGCCATGCACTCTCGTCCAATTCCGCGAGAAGCCTCGGGCCATGGGCAGCCTGTCGTACCCACGAAGCGGGGAGCGGATCCTGGAGAATATCATGGAAAAGCTGCGGCGCGATCCGATAATTCGGCTGCGGATACCCGCGGCTTCGCTTCCCTGACCGGCGCGAGCGCGCGCGGGCTTTCGACCTTTTACCTGGTGCCTGCCGCTGCTCCAAGGCAATCTCCAGACAAACCAGCAAATCCAGAAGACTTTTCGCCCCGAAACCACGCAGCTTCAAAAGGTCGCGAAGGGTCATCCGGCTCAATTCGCCCGGCCGCAAATGAAGCCCTGCCTCGGTCAGGCAGTTCATGGTCCTCGGTTCTAGCGGCAATTCACTCAGGTCCAGGTTCGCGGGAACGGCCACACAATGACGCTTCGCTAAGGCCTCCGAAGTTCGGACTAAACCCCCCGCTGCATGTACCACTTGCAAGGCCAAGGCTTCGCAAGCGGTTGCATTTAAACGTTCCCAGATTGATTCATCCAGCTCGCTCAAGTACTGGGGCAACGATGGTTCCGCCGGGAGTTCTCCGGAAACCGCCGGGAGGGGAACCGCGCCCCAATCGATGGGCACCTGAAATAAATCGGCAATCGAGTTGGGTACCAGGCGCTGGCCTGGGCGTGGATAACGCTTACGTACCATAAGCACATCCCCCACGATGCAGTGGGTTTGTGGTTCATTTACAGTGAGTCGTAAAATCCCCGGCCTTCAGAGCTGGGAGATCCAAAGCCTAAAAAAGCTAGCTATTTGGGAAAATTGGGAAGTCTAAGCAAAATCTTTTCCCGTCTTGACCTTGTCCTAATCTGTTTTAACCGAACCGATCCGTTCCGACTATCACCCGGCAGCCCGAAAAGTTTCGATGCTTACCGAAATTAGCAATCTAGTGTATTTGGGGAAGTTAGAAAAACCGCAGCTTTGGGATCTCCTACTGCGGTAGCCCGGAAAAACGACCGGAAAAGCAAAAGGAAAAAGAAAAGGAACGGGCGATAATCGCCCACCTTTGCCACCATCGTCCATGCCCTAGCGGAAATCTTCCCGCGCTTCGCGAGGAGCTTGCACCGTGATATTTCGCGGCATTCGCTTTCAGAACCACCCCTAGTCATCGGAAGCAAAAATTGCTCGAGACAAAAAGCGAAGCCAAAACAGCGGCCCTCGAACCAATAAGTAGACGAAATCAGTATGTAAACAAAATGAAGAAGCAAGTGGTTCACTCAGACTCAAGACACGCTTAGACCCAAATATTAACCGATCTAGCTCGAGGTCTCAAGAAGCTTGCGGATGCTTGTACTTTAATCATCGCAACCCCCTTTTGGCCTCGGCGCGGAAAGGGCGATCTTGCTGCAAGCGATGTTACGGATTTAACCACCGTGCGACCAGCGACTGGTGTAAATACGGGAGGAGCACTGAAAAATTAATTTGCGTCTAATCCGCCGGGCAAGGTGAACTTGCCTCATGACACTCGCCAACAAAACATACGGTCAAAGTTTACGCTTGACGATGCCCGTGGTAAGGGCTGCAACCAGGAAAGAAAGCAAACCCGTTATGCTTGCGATGAGGCACCATAAGCACTGGACCCGGGTAAGGGGCCGAACTTTTCCTCAGCGTAACTGAGCCGCGCATAACGCGGCACCAGTGTCCAAAGATCGTCACGGCGACCTGCCCGATAATGCTCCCAGGCCAACCGTCCGACGGTCGCTGCTCGCGGGGCCCAGAATTCCTTGGGGACCACCCTGCTGCGGAGCTCCGGTGGCCGTTCGTAACGTTCCAGTGCCGGCCCGGTGATGAACGAGTCATCCTTCAAACCGGCAATCCAACGGCTAAACGGCACCAATTTGGCCGCCTCTACGGGGACAAGCACCCCCGATGCCTCCCGGCGGAATGCCCCCGCTACCACGTCCCCGCGGAGGGCATCCACGACCGCCCAGATCACCTGGGTTGCGGCAGTCTCCGGCACCTGTGCCGCGATCACTTCTAAAGTATCCAAGCCCTGAACTTCTGCCCCCGTGCAATAGGCGAAGCTCTTCGCCGTGGTTACCCCTAGGCGCAAACCCGTGAATGACCCCGGACCAACACAAGTGGCTACTAACTGCACATCGCGCGGTTTCCACCCCACCGTTTGCAGCAATTCTTGGATGGCAGGATGCAAAGCCTCGGTCGTCCGCCGGGTCGTGGGCAAAAATAATTCACCGAGTACCCGATCTTTTTCCAAGACTGCAACGCTCCCGGGCGTCTCCGTGGTCTCAAGCGCTAAAATCCGCATACTGGTAGTGCACCTAAAAAGGTCAGAATTTTCAGTAAGGTCACCTCGTAAAAACCGAAAAACTCCCAAACGAAATTACGCCACGATTTTCCCCGTTGCCGGTACACCATTTCGTCGTAAACCTGTGAATGGCGAGGTTCCGGGGGAAGGATGCTGTTTCGTACTGTTGTAACCGTAGCCATAAAGCTAGTCGCCGGCTTTCGAAGGGATCCACACGAATTCCCGGCATTCCAGCCAGGATTCCTGAAAACCGCAGTCTACTCATGATTTGCTCGCAACGTGACGGATACTAAGCGACGCTCGGTCGAATCTTGCCGCTATACGGCGATTTAGCCCTGCATAACGAGTGCTACGCCGTCTCCACGCGATATTCATGCTGTACCAGAGATTTTCCCCCCAACCTGATCGGTATACGTTAGCAGTTGGCTGTGGCCAAGACGTACCGATGATCTAACTCCGGCTGGCGGGTACTAGCCCACCGCGAAGCACGCAACTTGCAAGGGACCTGAATTAATCCCCCCATGACGCGCACCCCTCGTCGGCCATCAGCCAGCTTATATGCTAACGGATCATTGCCTCGAGAGCAAAAGAGAGTTACCCGTAACTCCCCCTGGCCCGCGTCGCCATCGCCCCTTAAAAAGCAGGGTATTTGCCGCTTGGCCCAAGAGCGATCGAATGCATGATCACTTCACGCCGCCACCGCTTCGGGCGATTCGCATCGGGCAAGGACCCCTAGAAGCTTCAGCCGCCCCCCGAGGCAGGGCCTTCAGCGGGCGCTCACCGCGTTGTAAGTTGGAGTATCCCGGCGTTGTTTTAAGTAGGAAAAAAACCGTTCCCGATAGAAACCTTGTCCTGTATTTTATTTTTACTATTTTTAACCCAAAAAGGGGCGAGGAACTTAGCGGCACCCCAAGGCTGGCTCCCCCGAGCGACCTATTTGCTGGAAGTCGGGCTTTTCAGGGAATGCGTGGAATTTGGGCCCTTTCAGGAGACGCATAAAAATTGCGGGGAAAATGCGGAAAACCTTGACACACTTATTTGCACGCTTCCCCTCGCCAATCGCCCGTGTTGGCCTTCCCCGGTCTGCCCACGGCACATTTGATCCACTTTCTCCCCTTGGAAGTGATGTTTTTAAGGGCGTTCCCTTAAGCACAAGCGTTGCCTTAAACCAAGCGTTGTTTTAAACAAAGTAGAGACATCCCCCCTGTATGTTCAGGCTCATTCGGAAGTAGAATAAAAGAGGTGGTTTCTCGGGGACGGGAAGCATCAAAATGCTCGTCAATCTACCCGGGCATAGCACCGGGGAAATGCTAGGGGAGTAGCCAAACGTTGGCGGGAGCTGAAAAGAAGGTGAAACGGGCTCTAATTAGCGACATCCACAGCAATCTCGAGGCACTTAATGCAGTTTTGACCGACATTCAGCAGCAAGGTATCGAGGAGATTTATTGCTTGGGGGACATCGTCGGCTACGGACCCAATCCGCGCGAGTGCCTCGATCTAATCATGGAATGTAAGGTGTGCCTTTTGGGCAACCACGATCAAGGTGCCCTCTTCGACCCAGAAGGTTTCAACACCGGTGCAGAACGTGCGATCTTTTGGACCCGAAAGCAACTCGAACATTACAGTCTCAATCCTAGTGAAGCTCATCGCCGGTGGGATTTCCTCGGGGAGCTGCCGCGGGTACACAAGGAAGGACCCATGCTCTTCGTCCACGGCTCGCCCCGCAACCCCTTGAATGAATATGTCTTCCCGGAGGATGTTTTCAATCGGCGGAAAATGGAACGCCTCTTTAGCTTGATCGAGCGCTACGCGTTCCAGGGACACACTCATGTACCCGGGGTCTTTACCGAAGATATGCGCTTTCTTAGTCCCGAGGAAATCAACCATGAGCTTGTTCTCGGCGACGAAAAAGTGATGATCAATGTGGGCTCTGTGGGTCAGCCCCGCGATGGGGATCCTCGGGCATGTTATGTGGTTTTAGATGATGGCATCGTGCGATTTCGCCGGATAAGCTACGATTTCGAGGAGACGATCCGCAAAATCTACCAGGTGCCGGACCTCGATCGATTCCTGGGCGATCGGCTTCGCGAAGGCCGGTAGCTAAGGCCCGGCGGAAATTCACGATTCGCCGCGGCGAACGCTTTTTCGCTCGTATAGCTCCCAAAGCAGCTCCTCGTAGCCCCGAACCATTCGCTCCACGGAGGCATGTTCCACCACCCAAGCTCGCGCAGCGCTACCCAGCGATCGGGCTAATGCCGGCTGTCGCAAAAGCTGCACCGTCCAATCGGCGATGGCGGCTGCATCCCCTGACGGTACGAGAAATCCCGTTCGGCTATCCTGAACAATTTCTTCCACGGCTCCTACCTGGGTAGCTACGACCGGTTTTCCGCAGGCCATCGCTTCTAAAAGGGTTACCGGATAAGCCTCGTGGGTCGACGTTAAAAGCCCCACCTCCATCTGTGACCAAAGATCCGGGATATCCGACCGAGTCCCCAAAAAACGCACACAGCCGTTAAGCCGAAGCTCCCCGCAATAAGATTCCAACGAAGAGCGCATGGGCCCGTCGCCGACAATCAAGAAATAGGTGCCGGGCTCTTCTGCACGAATCCGCGCTGCTGCTTCCAGAAAAAGTCGATGGTTTTTTTCCGGGCGAAGGGCCGCCACTATCCCCGCAGTCCGCGCTTCGGGAGGAAGCTCCAAAGCCCGCCGCAATTTAGCACAGCGAGGTCGCGGGGCAAATCGGACCGTATCAACTCCATTGGGAATCACGTGGATTCGCTCAGGGGGGCAACCCTCGTGTAGGGCGAGGTACCGTGCATGCCACGGCGATAGGGCAATGAAGGCGTCGGTCAAGGGCGAAAGCAGCCGATTGACGCCCTCGATCCGCTCCGGCATTCCGGCCGAATGCAGGGCCGAGCAAATCACCTTTACCCGGGCCAAGAATGCAGCTAATCGCCCCCAAAACAGTTTATCCCCACAGCCGACCGTAACGACGCAATCAATCCGGCGGCGTCGCATAAGCCGCCTCAACCGGCCCAATACCCAAATGTCGTATTTGTGAGCCAGCAGCCGGCTATGCACGGGGATCTCGGCGCCCAAATGTTCGCCGAGTGGGCCCGGTTCTTTCAAGCAGCAAATCTCCGGCACGATTTTCGCCGGATCAAACCGCTTCGCTAACTCGCAAAGCAGCGTCTCGGCGCCTCCGACCGGCATTGACGTGATGATGAACAGCGTCCGCAAAGCCCGCGCCTTCCGGCATCCGCACAAGGCCCCATCTGCCGATGACGTCAAGCCTCCGCCCGCCAAAGCGGTATCGACCGAAAGCAAGGTTTCGGGATCAAGGCATCCAGGGTCGGAAATCGCGGAATTTGCAGGGGAATTTTTCGGCGCGAAAATCCCGCTGTTGCCGGCCGACAGATCCTCGATTGGTTCCGCATCACGGGGCATAAGATTTTCCTTTTTACCTTTCCAATTGCTCGCTATTGCCGTGGTGTTTTTCCTGCTATTGATCCCGCTGCTTCTGAACTTATCCTCTTGGTCCTAAATTCATGCTCTTAGTCCTAAATTTATCCTCGTGCTTTTGAATTTATCCCGCTCCTCCTGAATTTGTCCCGCTGCTTGCGGAGTTATCCTGCTACGTCTAAATCTGTCCCGTGGCTTTTGAATCTATTCGGTTACTTCCAAATCTATTGCGATGCTTCTGAATCTGTCCCGCCGCCTCTGAATCTATCGCGCCGCTTCTGAACCGTTGTGCCGCAATTCCATCCGCGGAGGGATTCTCAGTTCGAGCCGAGCTCGACAAATTCGCGTTCCAGGACCTGCTGTACCGCGAGATCTTTGCTAACCGGTCGATCGCCCGGGGGGCGGTGGAGCAGCTCTCCTGAGCGCTGAGGACGATTTAGCCAATCGCGAATATCGCTGTGCCAAACGATCCAGACTGCCACAGGCAACAGCATCAAATGGGCTGTCATTCCCATGGGAAGGCTTGCCGGCAAAAGTAGCACAAGAATCGTCCGCTTCTCAAATATCAAACCCGAGGGCATCGAAAACAAATGGAGGGCAAGTGCCGCCACGAATGCCCCGCTTGCGGCAGCCCAAACGGCCCCATGAAGCATGAACCATGGGATGAATATCACACAAAGGACGATACTGGTGACAAGGCCCGCCACCCGGGCCAATACGGCCCAGTGCCCTTGCTCTGAGCAATAGCAGTAATTCTGTGCCAAACTAAACCAGGCAAACCAAAGGGCAGCCGCAAGCGTCCCGGGGAGCACGTGATAGCCACCGGCGAATTTGCCGTCCAAAATCCCTTCGAATATCAAGGGGCCAACGCCCAATAGAAGCACCGCCATAAGCCACTGAAGCAGACCGAGGACCCGTAACCAACGGTTGAGGCGTTCGGAAACCCACCGCCGATGACCGGCCTCCCAATCCTGGGCAAGATACGGGGTCAAAACCGGCGAGGCCAACTCCGCTAGTCCCACCAAAAGCATGGGGAAAATTCTCGCCGCATGATACTGACCCACTAGTTGCAGTACCTCCTCGGGGTGAAGCGGCGCAAGATGCACCAAAAGATACCGATCTACAGCCAGGAGCAAGTTCGCCAAGGCACTTCCGACCCACACCCAACCGGCAAACGGAAGAACTTTTCCCCAAAGCTCTTTCGGTCGTAACGGTGCGCTAGTTTCCGGCAATTCCTGCCAATGCCGCCAAAGCCAAAAAGTCCCCAGCGCGCTGGCGGCCACGCAGGAAAGTCCGTACGAGACCACAACCACGGATGCAGAGGCCTCCCAAAGCCGGATAAGCACGAGGCTTCCCAGCGCGAAACTCACACTGCACACAAGCTGGAGGTAAGCCGCTACTCGGACACTCCGCAAGGCAACGAGCAAATCTCCCAAATAGTGAAAGGCAATAACGCCGATGAGGGTCAGGGAAATCCAAAGGACGATAGGTTGATACTCTGGCGACCCGAAAATGAGCGACGCAAAATACGATCGTGCGACCCAGATGCAGGCGGCCCCGAGAATCGCCAGTGCCATGCTGACCATCGTCGCCTGGCAAATCATCGAGCGGAGTTGGCCCCGAATCCGATAGTGCTCCACATAACGGCGAAAAGCCGATGGTATGGCTAGCACCGCCAAAGGGGCCGCAAGAAGCACAAAACTGTAGGCCAGGTCCCATAGACCCAAGGGCTCCGGCTCTAACCACCGGCAAAATAGAATCGATCGCACTAGTCCCACCAGGCGTTGCACGACCGAAAGCAAAGCGAGGATTAGCAACCCTCCGACGAGGGTTTCCCGCCCGATCACCGGCCGATTGTCGCGCGGGCTTGGTGGGGCATCAAGGATTCGCTCGGATCGCTGCATCGGGTGTGCCCCTCAGCCCCTCGAAGCAAATCCCGCTAGGGAGGGTGCGGTCTCTTCCAGCACGAGCGAGTCGCAAGCCGCATTGATGTTTCCTTTCTGCGGAGTCGCAGCGGCCGCTTCCGCCGTCTCTGGATCCGAGAACTCTTTGTCTAATACGGTGGTCGCAGCAAAAGCTTCCGTTGCCGGCCTTGAAGCGAGGGCTTCCGTTGCTGGAATTGAGATGAGAGCATTTGTCCTGGCACACTCCCCCACCAGCCCGGCAAGCTCCTTCGTCTCTTCGACACTGGAGCGATTCGAACGACAGAGCTTCAACCAATCCGGCCGCAAACGGTGCCGATACAACAGGAAGGAATGATCCCCGTGGTATCGCTTCAGATGAAATGGGTCGTCTCCCGGAAAGTTGTATCCGCCATAGGCAGAGCAAATGCCCCGGTAGCCAGCCGATTTCGCCAGGCGAATGGCCTCCGGTGGTATATTCCGCGGATAGCCATAGGGAAAGGCAAAATAATCAATCGGCTGTCCGACTAAAGAAGCCAACGCCTCCTTCGAGGCCACCACCTCTCGGTGAAGCGCCTTCGAGCAGCGAAGCGAGCCTAAATCCACATGATTCCAGCCATGCGGGCCGATTTGTGCGCCTGCCGCGGCCATCCAGCGGATTTCCTCCAGCGAATTCGGCCGGGGCGACAACCCGCACTTCAAATCGTGCTCAAATGGTTTACCGCTCAAGATGTTTCCAACCGTAACGAAATAGGTGAATGGGATCCGGCGTTCCAATAGCAAGGGGATGGCTTGCTGACAATTCTCGGCGTAACCGTCGTCGAAAGTGATGGCACATAGAAGCCGCCGATTATTCCGTTCAGATAATTGCCGCTGCAATTCATTCAGCGAAACCAGTTCGACACGGCGACAAAGGCCCTGGACCTGCCGGCGGAACATGCGGTTGGAGATCGTCCAGGGGGTAGCACAATCGTCCGCCACGCGATGATAGAAAAGAATGATGGCCGGAACGCGCCCCGAACGCACGGCCTTACGAAAAAACCACCACCGAAGCGGCAAAGAAATCCGGTAGTACACACCCAACAGCAGGTAAGTCCACCAACACATATTAAGGCTCCTCCGCAAGCGGTGGAAAGTCGGATTTCGGAACCGGGTGTCTTCCATGCTGGTTCGCAGGTGGCAATCGCCTTGGTTTCAGATGTTGCTTCAGATTCCAACACGAAACCCAAACCACGTGTTTTAGCCGCGGCCAGAATCGCTTGGCGGCAATCCGCACCTTCCTCATTGGCACGGCTTGGCCGCCGAGTTGCGCCTTGTATGTTTCGTCCCCTCGCAAGAAATCGAACACAGCGATTCCACTCTTAATGGCTTCCTTGAGCAAAACGACATGCTTCAACTTTCCCGGGGAATATTCCAGGTAACTCGGCTCCATTCCTGCGAGGTAGAGAAAACAGGCTTTGCCAACACGAAAGCCGTACTCGGCGGCCACGGGTACTCCGTCGATATCTACGAAGCAAAGGTATGCGCGTCGCTCCGCGACCCATCGCGATGCGATATCCCGATGAAACTGCGTAAAACGAGCCGAGGCGAACGAGCCCGGGTTACCGAGCGAATGCTGGCGGCGCTGGTGAAGTTCCATCAGCAGATCGAAATAGCGATGGGTTTCTTCCGGCATCCTGACCCCCCAGCACCGGAAGCGTCCCGACTCGGCAAACCGCTCCAATTTTCGCAGTTGACGCCGCGTATTCTTCGAAAGACTTTTGAGATAATCCTCCCAACAGTCGGGCAGATATAACCTCCAACAGGCGTCGGCCGCTCGCTGGTGGACCAAGTGCCCCGCGTCGGCAAGACCCCGAATCAAAGCCCAGGTATACGCGTCTTCCACGGCGAGTTGCTCCAGATCGATGAGATCCCACCGGCAAGCCGCATCGTCCCACGAGGTCGTTCCGCCGTAAAGGCCCCGTTTTCCCGCACAAGCGACTTCGTCCAGCCAACGAACGAGTCGGTCGACGATCGGCTGCTCCCAACCGGGTCGGCACATAAGGCCGAGATAGTCCGAGCACACCTCGCCGCTTCCCAGAAAGCGAATCACGCGCCCCCAAATTGCCGAGCGCTCCCAATACCAAGGAAGAATTCCGACAAGCTCCCCCCGTGAAAAGACCCCCAGTACAAAAAGGCCCCGATCAGGTAGCCGGCCAAACGCGGCGTGCTTAAGCCGCTTGCCCGATGGGGCTAAGCCGAGCTCCTTCGTTAGGTTAAGGGAAAGTGGCTCAAGCGAAAACCGTGAGTTCTCCGCAGGCAAACTGTGAAACTCTACCCCTCCTTGTTGGCCTGGAAGGTAAGATGCCGGCTCCTCCGGGAGAGATAACGTACAAGGCGAACCGCAATAAATTGGTCGGCCCTGCGAAGCGTATGATTTGGACCCCTCACCACCAGCCGGGAGAGAAGAAAGCGAATGACCGGCGATTGCATCCCGGGAAGTGGGGCAGCGATCGGGCGTCGGCACTTGCCTCAAGGGTGTTTGAGAGGTTTGGATTCTCTCACCAGAAGTTTGGAGATTGGTGCCCGAAGAAACTCGAAGCGTGGTACCTGAAGACGCATGAAGCGTGGTACTCGAAGAATTTCTGTGCCGTATTTCAGAGAAAGTTCGCTCCCCATAATACGCCCACCAGCGCTCCATCCAAAACCACCGCCGGAACGGATTGTCCCCCGCAAGTTCATCCCAAATCTTGGCGTAAGGATAAAGGTCCTCCCACCGGGTAAAGCAACGCACCTCAAGGGAGACAGAATCCGCCCCCTCGTGAGAGGTTCGGCTTGCGGTATCTGGCACCTCGGCAGGATTTTCGATCTGCACGGGAGTCATGCAAATTCAATCTCCCTCCCTCGACCAAAAGGGCAGTTCACGCGTTAAATCTTGCTTCTTTCTCAGCACTTGATGCCGAAGCCTTTGAGGTTGTAGCTCATGTGACTCAGAGGCTGGGTCTTAATGCCCAAAAAACGTTTCCCATCGCGTGAGGTTGCCAACGCCCTTTCGCGCCGACGGTAAAAACCCATCAACCACTCGGTACGACGCTTCAACCACTCAAGAGGATGCTTCGACCACTGGGTACGATGCTTCAACCACTCAGTACAATGCTTCAAACACAAGGGATACGCCCGGCTTCTGGAGTACGCTGCCGGCTGCCTTCTTAATTTTCGCCAACAGGCTGCCGGAAAATTTCCGAAGCCCGTGCGATCCACCGTGGGGCAGTCCCCCAATGGCACCGAAACAAACTCGAACCCTTAAGGAAACTCGCATCGCGCAAACTTGGCGAACGTTGGTTCTTTCCTTGAAACTTTGCGTCATATAAAGCCCTCTGCCAAGCGAAATTGACGATTTTTCGCTTGTTTCCCTGACAAAAGTTAATTTTGCCGCTAAGCAAACCAAGCTCTCTTCTCAGTTGAACCGAGCACGCATCGTCCGTCTTGTTAAACGCAACACGTTTGCTGGACCCACCAAGCAATTCCACCGGGCATTTCGCGGAAACGACACCCTTTTGCCGCCGCAGGCACCAACCACAAAGATGCGTTGATCATTCACATCAACGCGTATCATTTCCTCAACCCGACGCCCCTCGTCCT
Organism: uncultured Thermogutta sp.; assembly: GCA_937128505.1. Classification (GTDB taxonomy): domain Bacteria; phylum Planctomycetota; class Planctomycetia; order Pirellulales; family Thermoguttaceae; genus DTLM01. The sequence continues at coordinate 53,419 of CAKZMM010000162.1, read as the reverse complement.
CACAGTTCAACAGCACGTTGACTTTCGGCAACACTCGGCCGTCATCTTCGAACACCGGTGAAGCATGCGGCGGCCTTGCCCGGGATCATCCGGGATAAAAATGCCCACTTTTTTCCGTCATTTCCTGGGAAAAAGATCGCGGAGCATGCTGGCGGCCGGATCGCGGCATTCGGTTTGCTCCCCCTCATTCGTCAAGCGGGTCCGGAACAGGCGTCTAGCGGTCAAAGCTGGGACGCTTAAAGCGAAGCACGAAGTCGCCTTAGCCGAGCCGACCTGCATGTCCTGATCGTTACGGCGAAATCAGCGGAAATCACCCAAGCATGGTCAAACCCAATGAGAGGCCTTATGGTGACAGATCTCTTTAGGCGCGCGGACAGCCCCGAGAATCGCTCCGGCGGCTTGACCCCCGTGATGATCTGGAAACGGCTTAAAAGCAGACCTTGGGAAGGTGCAGTTCCTGCCCTTTTAATCGTCGGGGCCGCAGTGGGCTATGCCCTTTTTAGCCCGCAAAAATGGGAAGTTTCGCAAGGCTTGATCGTTCGTAACGACGCCGCTTTGAGCCAAGGAGCGCCGGGAAAATTCGACCACGCCGAACAACTCAAAGAGGTGCAAGAGACCATCCTCGAAATCCTTCGCAGCCGTTCGGTACTTCGGGCGGCATTGGAAGAGGTCGGTCCTCCGCCCGCCTACAACCGCACATCGTGGCCGGATGAACGGGCCATCCGCGATTTGCGTCGGCAGGTGAAATTACTCCCGCCGAAAGGTGCCGATTTCGGCTCTACCGAAATCTTCTATGTCTCGGTGCGCGATAGCTATCGGGATCGTGCCATCCGCCTGCTGGATGCCGTCTGCCGCCAGCTTGAATCGCGGCATCAGCAACTTCGCGATCAACAGGGGCAAAGCATGGTGGAGGAAATGCAAAAGGCCGTGCAATTGGCGGAAAGCCAGCTCAGTACCGCGATCGAAGAACTTCATGAAATCGAAAACCAAGTTGCCGAGGACCTCGGCGAATTGCGAAGCCTCCAACAATGGTCCGCCGGTGAAACCTCGTTGCGGCGATTGGCCGCCGATACCCAGGCCGAAATCCATCGCCTGAGAACAAAGCACGAAGAGATTCAAAACTTGCTTCGCTGGCTTGATGGAAACGGTACTCGCGCCCCGGAACCGGGAGCGATTCCGGCGGCTCTTTTGGACTATTACAGCCCCCTACGTCGGTTCCGTGAGGGGTTGGCAGAAGCCCAGCTTCGCCGGGCCGAGCTTCTAGGCCACATGTCCGCCGAACATCCGGCGGTTCGTGTCGCGCTTGAGGCCGAGCAATCGATCGAAACCCAATTGAGCACGGAACTCGAGCGTGCTTCCGCAGCTCTGGCGGCAGAAAAGGGCCTTATCCAAAAGAAGCTAACCACCCTGGAAAAGGAGCTTTCGGCCATTCAAAGTCGCTTGGCTCGGCTCGCAACGCTCCGCACTCAGTATGACCATCAATTGCAGGAGGTGGCTACCCGAAGCGAGCTTTTGCGACGGGCCGAACAAAAGCTCGCCGAAGCCCGCATCGCTCAAGCGACCGCCCGGGCTACCAGTGTGATTGCCCGGGTTGACGAGCCGGAAATCCCCATCGATCCGGCGGGCCCCGATAGCCTCAGCATACTTTTCGGGGGTACGCTCCTCGGGCTGCTGACCGGCTTGGGGATCGTCCTGTGGAATGTCCAATCCACCGGCGGACCAGCGCCCGCCGAAACCGAGGATAGCTCTGAGCGGCGAGACGGGGTGGAATTTCCCGAATTATCCGGCCGTTCAAACCTCCGGGCGGTGGCGTCAAACGGGCGAACGATTTCCATCCCGGAGGCAGCGGACGGCAAGCACCTTGCTACGCCTGATACCGGCACCGCTGACCCAAAGCCGGTAGCCATCGCTTCTGCCGATCCCCTACCTACCGGCCCCACCACCATTGCCGGTGGGCTATGGTTCGAAAGAGCGTATGCGAAAGCTAACGATGGCAATCGGAACCGCAAAGGAAACTAGCGCGGAGTGCCGAGAATCCGGCCGAGGCCCCTAAACAAATCCCAGTCAAAACGCGGACGGCTGTGGCGTAATCCGACTGAACTTTCGTTAAAGGTATAACGGCTCCCGCCACATAGTCTGCGGTAGGTCTCGGGCTACGGAGGGGCATCGCCCAGTCGGCGTACGGGTGAGTCCCCCGCGGTGAGAAGAAATCTTTCCAGCCCGGTGCAGCCGAGAAGGATCATAGGAGGAGTTACGCCTGTACGCAAAAAGCGGGATATTTTGCCAAGACCGATTTTACCGGATCCTCGAAAAACCCCATGGAATTTTTTCTCGTTATAGGGATCATTACCGGAGTAGTCTGGCTTGCTCTTGTCTTGCGTTGGGGGGGCTTGCTTGCCGGCTGTCTCCTTGTGCTTTTGGCCGGCTGTTGTTTCGGACATCCTTTCTTCCGGATCCAGACCGGGATGGTCCCCATTACAATCGATCGGGTGCTCTGGGGAATTCTTCTTGCCTATTGGCTCTGGCAGCGAGGGCTCCGCAGCCGCGGGAGCCGTTCCTGGGATTGGACCGACCGACTCCTCATCGGCTTTGTGGTTTTCATTGCCTTAAGCGTGGGTTATTACCGGTTAATCGATCCGGCAGCCCGGCCCGTGGTGGGTGCTCCGGAGCCGCTTTCCCAACTGCTCTTTTTTTGGCTCATGCCGCTGGGAATCTATCTGGTGGCACGAGATGTGAAGCTTGACCCGACCTCCGGAGGCTGGCTCCTGGGGGCTATGATTGCCTTTGGGCTCTACTTGAGTCTGACCGCTGTTGCCGAGGTATTCGCGGCCAAAACGCTTGTTTTCCCCCGCTATATTATGGAATCGGAATACACCGAGTTTTTAGGCCGTGCGCGAGGACCTTTGCTTAATCCAATCGGTTCTGGCCTTCTAAGCGGTCTTGGAATGGTGGCCGCCCTTATCCTGGGTCTGCGCCAATGGCCTAGGTTGCGGTGGGGAGCCCTGCTGGCTGCTGCGACCATTGGGATTGGTAATGTGCTGACCCTCACGCGCAGCGTCTGGCTAAGTACGGCAGTCAATACCCTCGCTATTTTCGGCTGGGCGTTGCCGCGGCGATGGCGATGGCCCGCAGTGACCTTTCTTTTAGCCTTGACGATCGTGGGTGGCTGGTTTTACCGGGAGCGACTTGTGCGACTCAAACGCGACCGCGATCTGACGGCAGGAGCGGCGGAAGATTCCATCGCCCTACGGCCGCTGCTTGCCGCGTCTGCATGGCTGATCTTCAAAGATCATCCCCTTCTTGGCTGTGGGTTCGGTCGTTACGATCATGTCAAAACCCCATATCTTGCGGATCGTTCGCATGGTCTGCCGCTGGAGCGAACCAAAGGCCTGACGCAACACAACCTCTTCTTACGGTTTTTAGCCGAATTGGGACTCGTGGGAAGCCTGCTTTGGCTGGCGGTGCTTGTCGGATGGCTTAAGCGCACCATTGATCAATTGCGCTACCGGCAGCCGAGTTGGGTTCAGCAGATTGCTCTGCTTCAGGGGGCAGCCGCCGTAAGTTATCTCGTCAATGGTCTATTCCACGATGTAGCGCTAATACCGATGCTCAACATGGTCGTCTTCTTTTTCGCCGGTCTTCGTCTCCCCGGGCCGCATGAGCCACCCTCTCAACCCGCCGAGCAACACGCCCACAAAAGTGCGGCCAAAAACTCTCTTGCCCAGCGGTCCCATACCGCCGAACTCCTCGCAGCAGAGGTAGGATCTCATAACGCATCCCCTCAGTTAAGGCCCTTATCGGAACTCCCCGCGGCAAAAGTGGGATGCTTAAATCTTCCCGCCCCCGCAGTGACCGATGCGGAACTCCTCGCACGGGAGGTACGATCTGGCAAAAGCGGTTAAGGATGCCAGACTACGCACGGAATTCCACGCATGGGAGTTATGATCCTTATACTATACAGGCGTCTAGAACAGCGGGCACGGAATTCCTCCCATGGGAGGTATGATCTTTTGAAGCGAGTGCTGCCGCACCCCCCGGATTCCCCGGCCCGAAAATAACGCTGAGTTTCCCCCTGTTTTCAAAGAAGATTTTCTCCTCAGGCATCATGCCCCCGACACGCGCACCCGCCTTGCGTTTGTTCGGCGAACTCTTGCTGGGGCCCGGCGGGCCGCAAAGTCCCTAACCTCCTCACGCCGCTTTTGCGCCTACGTAGTGGGAATACCCCCAGCTTCGTGCGTTGGTGCTCTTGGGCGCATGGTCCCCGCCCCACAGCGACCAGGGGCGAAATCAGCGCCGGTTTGCCAAGAAAGCTTTTCGGCAACATGGCTTGGCAAAAAGGCAACATCGAGGTCGGTTGGCAAGAATTTCCAAACACGTAAGTCTCTTAGCTGTAGTTAGTTACGTTTTAGCTCCCGTCTTTGTCTATCCGCCTGCGGATTGGCCCATGCTTTGCCACCCAAGTCACTCAACCTGAGTGAAAGGCTAATTCCGAGTGCGTTGCCCGTGCTCAGGGGCCGAATCGCCCGTGTGACATCGGAAGAGTTGCTGACCGACTCGGCAGGTCGAATGGTCCCGAAAGCTCATCAACCTCGCTTCTCCCGGTCAGCTCGCTTAAAGAGGTGAAAAGTGATGACGAAGAGGGCGGAAATCACTATTATGTTCGTGCCGAAAAACCTCCTGCCGGAGGGCGTTCTGCCGGAAAGCCCCCCAATCTCCGCGCCCGGAAACTTCGTGAACGCGGCTTCTCAGCGGAGTCCAGATCGAGCCGAAATCACTGAAGAGGACGGTAACCTAGCGCGACCGGCTCAAGATCATTCAGAAACTTTTTGTGGACCTCGGCAAATCTCCCCCCGGGAAAACACTACTCATAATGCGGGAGCACGTATCTCCGGGAAGCTTACTACGCAAGAGGCAGGGCGAGCATCGTCTGTAAAGGAATCCCGCCTGCTGGCCGGGCCCACTCTCCTCAAAACCCAGAATTTGGCAAGCCCGAGTTCCGCCCCACACTCCGATCCCCCAATTTATAACGAGTTTTCGGCCCGGATTGCCGCCCGGTTAGCCTTGGGTTTGAAGATCGTCCCCCCGGAAGGCAACCGTCATCCCGGATACCGAATCATCAAGCGGACCCTCGATATCGTGGGTGCCCTAGGACTTTTGGTTCTGTTATCCCCCCTCCTGTTGATCACCTACATCGTGCTTTGGATCACCACCAAAGGACGCCCGATCTTCGCTCAAACCCGCGTGGGCGAATGCGGCAAGCTCTTTACCATGTACAAGTTCCGAACGATGTACCCGGACGCACACCTTCGTCAGCACGAAGTCTCCAACGAGCAAGAAGGTCCCGTTTTCAAGAACCGCCGCGACCCGCGGGTAACGCCGATCGGCCGCTTCCTTCGCCGAACGAGCATCGACGAGCTGCCGCAACTGATCAATGTTTTGCGTGGCGAAATGTCGCTGGTGGGACCACGGCCGCCCGTGCCCCAAGAGGTTATCCGCTACCATCCCTGGCAACTGCGCCGGCTTGCCGTAAAACCAGGGCTGACTTGTTTGTGGCAGATCAGTGGCCGATCCCAAATCGGCTTCAGCGAATGGGTGAAAATGGACCTTTGGTACGTGCAGAATCAGAGTCTTTGGACCGACCTGTGGCTCCTGTGGAAAACCCCGCTGAGCGTCCTCAGCCAGCGCGGTGCCTACTAGCCGGGATCAAAGCCGGAATCAACTCAAACTGTAAACGACGTCGGTTAGAACGGGCGGAAAACGGTGAGAAAACGACCCGCCGGGCGTCGGTGACGGCACGGAATCGACACACTCTTAGATCACATGTAACCCACTACCCTTTACGGCCTTACGGCAGACAACCGGCGTTTCCGTTTACAGTTTGAGAATCAAAAAACCTGACCGCGCCTTCGAGGAAATCCTCACTCAGAATCAGAAGATAATTTGCAGGGGCATTACAAACCAGAATCGGAGCCAACCGCGTGCGATTTGCCAGTTCTCTTTGCCGCCCCTGGTTCTGCCCACAATCGTTCTCCATTTCCCCCGGTATTGGGCATCGTGAGGTCAGCTTTTCTCCCGGTGATTGCATGCGAGGAGTCGGCGATAGATTGAGGAGTTGGCGGCAGGTTGGGGAGTCGGCGGTCGACTATCGCGAGGCAAGCTCGGCCACCCGGCCAACTTCGCTCGGTGGAGCCAGTTCTTGCGGAGGCTGCCGCCGCCTGCTTTTTTCGCGGAGTAGTGCCGCGGAAGCCTCGACGATCAGCCACCCGGCAATCCCCAAGATCGTCACCGTCACGACGACTAAGGGCCCGTTCGCTCCCCGAATGAATCCCAAAAGTTGCTGCGATAAGGCGTAGATGGAGATCGCCAGCATCAACAGCATCGGCACCAGCGTGTACAGAACCGGTCGCCCCAACTTATATAAAAACACCGATACTGCCAAAAGGGTCAACCCCGCCAAAAGCTGGTTGCTTGTGCCGAAGAGCGTCCAAAGGGTCTTTCCACCGGTGGAGAGCAAAAACGCGAATCCCCCGATGGACAGCACAGCCACAAGGGACGCAAAATACCGATTGGCCAAAGCCCGGAGCCCAACGGTGCGGCACAATTCCTCGACGTTGAATCGCAGCAGCCTGGTCGCCGTATCCAGGGTAGTCAGGGCGAAAGCGACGATCGTCACCGCCAAGATGGCCGAACCCAATCGTGGGGGAATTCCGAGGAATGCCAAGTAATTCGCCCCGCCCCGGACTACGGCACTTAGTTGCACCGCTAGGCCAGCCCCCCCTAATCCCTTCCAACTCGCATATTCGCCTCCTGCCTGCCATGCAGCCGCCCCTAGCCCGGCAGCACACGCAGCAATTACCAGAACCGCTAACGCCGCTTCCGTCAGCATCGCCCCGTATCCCACGGGCAAAGCGGCGGTTTCTCGATCCAGTTGCCTCACGGTGGTACCGCTGGAGACCAACGAGTGGAACCCACTGACTGCCCCACAGGCAATCGTCACAAAAAGTAGCGGAAACCACGAAGGCGCGTGCGGGACCTCTGCTAGAGATTGTCCTGGCTTTAGCGGTTCCAAGGGGACCACCGGCCGAAAAGCCGCCGCATGGATCGTGGCCAGCGGCGAGCCGACGGCTGCCGCGACGACCAATCCTAAAAATAGGGTCAGAAGTGCGAAGTAAAGCTGAAAGCTATTGATGTAATCGCGTGGCTGAAGCAGTAACCAAACCGGAAGCACCGAGGCAAGAAACCCGTAGATCAGCAAGGCCACAATCCACGCATTCTGTGTCTCACTCAGGGAGGTGCGAAACCCAGACCACTGGGCCAAGACGGGCTGAACGGCTCGCTCGATTCCCGCGGCTTCCTGCGGTCCCGCGATAGCCATGCGCTCATGAGATGCCCGTTCCACCATAGCAAAATGCTGGAGTATCTGCGCAGCTCCATACGGGGCTCGCCACTGAAAGGCCGGTGCGATTTCCCGGCCTTGCGAGTCCGCGATCGGTTCCTGGGCCAACTGCACCAATTGCTCGCGTTGTTCCGGTGAGAAGAATAGCCAATACGTACAGACCGGCTGAAACATCCCCCAAACGATAAGTCCGGCAAACAGGCCCAAACCGAGGATCGTAGCCCCGGTCAACCCTGCCCGATAGCGATACACTGCCACCCCGATTACCATCGCCACCAACATCAAGCCGACCGAAGGGATGATCGCGTCGGGATTATAATTGACCAAAAGATCGGAGATAGCCAACACAAACGAACCCATCGCCAAGGCGAGCAAAAAGAATGTGATGGTCAGAGCCAGTGCTCGCGCCCGAGGGCTGATCAGCTCGCGGCAAATATCGCCGATCGACCGCCCCTGATGCCGAAGGCTGACCACCAACGCGCTCAGATCATGTACCGCCCCAATGAAGATCGCTCCTAAAATGACCCAAAGAACGGCGGGAACCCACCCCCAAATCAGCGCGATTGCCGGACCAAGAATCGGCCCCAAACCGGCGATGGAGGCGAAATGATGCCCAAATAAAACCGGCGTCCGAGCTGGCACAAAATCGATCCCATCTGTGAATTGATGGGCCGGGGTGGAGCGATTCGGGTCCAAACCAAATACCCGGCGTGCCAAAAACCGCCCATAGATGAAATACCCGGCTAAAAGGGCCGCCATACAAATCAGCGTAACGAGCAGAGCATTCATGACAGGTCTCCCGAGCCGCTACCCCCGATGCCATCCGCCTCCTACCGCCCGCGGATGGCCCCTACCAGCCCTATTCTAACGGCCGAAAAGGCGATGAAAAACCTCGACCCGAGAAAAAGCCGGAAAGCGAGAATTACTTCGAATTCCTAAGGAACGGTGCAAATTCCGATAGCCAAGGAACGGTGCAAATTCCAAAGAAGAGCTTTTCGGCGCTAGGCCATAGCCGGGGCGACATAGCACCGAAAACTCCGGGCAACCAGCTCCAATTGACCCGATGCCAGCGGTGAAGGGCCATCTAAATGGGGGTAGATATCCGCTGGTGGTTCGCCCGCCGTATCCACGAAAAGCCGCCACGGAAATTTGAGCACTAGCGGAGGAATCTTAAACTGCCGCGGCTCTGTGCCGGGATGAAACATCATTAACAAGTGGTGATTCGGCCGCTCCTGAGTGGGGTCCCGTGGAAAGGCCGCTAAAAAGCACACCAGTGATCGCCGTTCCGGCCGCCAGTCCATCGGCTGGCCATCCGCGTCGAACCAAGCCACATCGGGAAGCCCGCCCGGTTGTCGCGGCAAACCCGTAAGAAAATTACGCTGCCGAACGGTGGGCTCCTGGCGTCTGAATTGGATCAGCGTGCGACAAAACCGCCATAAACACTGATGTTTCTTCACCAACCGCCAGTCGAACCAGGAGATCTCATTATCCTGACAATAAGCATTGTTGTTGCCCCGCTGCGTCCGGCGGCATTCATCCCCCGCCAAAAGCATCGGGACCCCTTGGCTGAGAAGGAGTGTCGCCAGCATGTTACGGATTTGCCGGGCCCGCACGGCCTCTACAGTTGCCTTTCGCGTGGGCCCTTCGACTCCGTAATTGCAACTGTAATTGGCGTTTTCGCCATCGCGATTGTCTTCGCCGTTGGCCTCGTTATGTTTCCGCGAATAGCTGACCAAATCGTTCAGCGTGAACCCGTCGTGACTGGTCACGAAATTGATGCTGTGATACGGTCGCCGCCCGCCGGGTTGATATAAATCGCTGGAACCTGCCAGCCGGGTGGCCAAACTGCCGACCAACCCCGGATCTCCCCGCCAAAACCGGCGGACATCGTCGCGGAATCGGCCATTCCATTCCGCCCATCGCGGCCCGACGACGGCATCCGGCCACCGCAAACTCGCGAATGTACCCACCTGATAAGCCCCGGCGGCATCCCATGCCTCGGCAATGATTTTCGTATCGGCCAGGAGGGGATCCTCCGCAATAATTTCCAAAAGCGGAGGATTGGGCACCAGATTGCCGTTGCGATCGCGACTGAGGATCGATGCCAAATCGAAGCGGAACCCATCTACGTGAAAATTGTGGACCCAATATCGCAAGCAATGGAAAATCAATTCGCGCACAATGGGATGGTTGCCATTAATCGTGTTCCCGCAGCCGGAATAGTTGCGGTAGTATCGCCCCCCATCCCCCAACATGTAATAGACGCGGTTTTCCAAACCTTTGAATGAGATGGTCGGCCCCAACTCATTCCCTTCACACGTGTGGTTGAAAACCACATCGAGGATCACTTCGATACCCGCCTGATGCAATGCACGGATGAGGGTTTTGAGCTCGCGGACCTGGGCCCCCGGTTCACGGCTGACGGCATAACCCCGATGCGGTGAAAAGAAAGCCATCGGGTCATATCCCCAGTAGTTCGGGAGTGCGGGCATTTGGCCCAGGCAGTCGCGGATGGGGAACTCGTGCACCGGCATCAATTCCACGGCGGTGATACCAAGACTCTGAAGATAAGGGATCTTTTCGATGAGCCCCAAGTAAGTTCCCGGATGACGCACTTGGCTTGTTGGCGATTTCGTAAAGCCGCCGACATGCATCTCATAAATAATCGTCTCGTTTAGAGGCCGCCGAGGATGGCGATCCCCTTGCCAATCGAACGTATCTTCCACCACCACACATTTCGGGGGTCGGATGATCCCATCGGGTGCCGGTAGAAAATCCCCCGCCAAAGCCTTTGCATACGGGTCAATAAGCCGAGCGCGGCCATTAAAGCGGTGCCCGCGGTCGGGGTCGAAGGGCCCATGGGCCTGAAAGTGATACAGTAGCCCCGGCTTGGCCCCGGGCAGAAAGATGCTCCAAACATCGCCAAAACGGTGATCTTCGCGATCTAAGTGGATGACCTCGACCGGATCCGGGTCCTCCACCTTCTCGTAGATCAAAAGCCGCATTGCCGTGGCAGATCGGCTGAATACTGAAAACTGCACCCCTTCGTCGTGGATGATAGCTCCATACGGCAAAGAATATGAAAACTCAGGCGTGGTAGGTCGGGCTAGCATCAGGGAGTTTCAACTACTCGTTTGGGCAGGTCACAAGTTTGGTTATCTGGATCGATCGAAAAAACCTCAGCGGTTTTTAGAAGGTTTGCGGGTTGCCCCGGGTTGATTTCTCAATGGTTATGGGGGCCATTTTGTTAGACGGATCCTTTGGAATCTGGCCAAATCAAAACTGACTTAATAAATCTAGTCTGCTATTATCTTTCCTATTATTGTCGCTAAAGTGGTGTACACAGCGTCATGGGTGCGGTGATCTGGCACGCACCAATTTGCAAGTCCGCGGATTTTCGCCATTCCCCCAAATCGTGCCTCTTATCAGTTCCAAAAGTGTTACTAGTCTCTAAGGTGGTTTGCTTAGGGTGGTTTGCTTGCGGCGTAACCGTGTTTTTCTTTTTTGATGGAAAACGGTAGTTTTTGCGAGCCTTTAAAGACGGCACATTCAGCTAAATTTTAGGGAAAGTTCAGGAAATAGTACTTCGGCTTTAGGCCGGAACAATCCGAAATCCCGACAGAACCGCAAAATCAACAGAGTTCGGCTCTTCTTACCGCTATTCCCAAAGCAACGTCGATCAACCGAAGATTAACTTAGGCCGAATCTTGAGCTCCTCGGCAACAGTTTTCGGTAACAGATTTTGGAGAAAATGCGGCAGATTTTTCAAATAATTAGCGAGCTTTTTGAAAGCAGTCTACCAAACTAAGTCCAAAATTCGGCGAGCCAAGTTTGGACGCAAAGGCATGAATTCCTTGAAGATGTGAGGGCTACCTCTCATCCCACTGACCAATCCCTTGTTGAGTGTTCTCCCAGAAAATTTCTTTCCCGACAAATAAAGAGAATTCTCCCCCAACAAAAAAAGAGATTTACCAGTCCCGCTTTTCGGTAGGCTCCCCCGTGTCTTTGCAAAACTCGGAATGATCGCCGCTCTCTTCCGGCCTGAAGCAACAATGCGCTACGGTCATCCGATCTTTCTCAGATTTCCTAAATTGCTCAGATGAACCAGCGCAATTCTTTTTTCTATTTCTAAAGAACGTATTCTTACGCCTCAGCTCAACTCCGCACAAATTACCCAAATCCACCGGTCGATGTAAAACGGTATTCTTAGGTTTCGATTAAGTGTGTTGCGTAAGATCAATCGACTTGGGAAAGCATGCCGGTTGATGAAATCTTGTCGGTCACAGCAAGTTTTCTGATTTTGTCGAAAGTTCCGACTCCAATTCGCCGATTACTTTGGGCGATCCTGGGTAGGTAAAAACTCGGTTACCTAATTTTTCCTAACCAACGGTGGGCGTCTTCCCCTCAGAAACTCACTTCTCAATACGCTGAAACGGCAGAGGTTGACTATGACACGCACTGAAAGAAGCTTGGGCTACCTCTTAATCGTCAGTTTAATCTTTGCCCTGCTTGCATCGAGTTTCATGTCAGCGACCGCGCGGGCTCAGACCTCCGCAGCCGCACCCGGTGCCAGAACCCCGCAGGTCCAGCAGTGGCAGACCCGGGTGGTTTCGAGGAGCTCATCGGCTTCACCTCCTTCCGCTCAACCACCCGCCCAATCGGCCGTAAGTGCCGATGAATCGCAAGTGCGATCCCCTACCACCGGTTCAGCCGCCGGCAGCCGTATTCGAGTGCAACAAGAGAGTAGTAACCCGGGATCTCCAGCCCTTGTTTCCCCCCGAATTGCCGCCGCACCCCCGTCGTTGCGTCCTGGGGTGAGAACTTATACCTCGCCGGCGCAATCGCGTTATGTGGTGAGCCAACCGGAGGTAATTCCCGCGGAGGAAGAGCCCATTGTCGGGGCAGAGTCTGCCACCGCGATGATGGACCCGTTCGAAGACGGCATGCCCGCCGACGGCTCGATCGTCTTCGAAAATGGCGGTTATTGCCACGAATGCGGTGAGCCTCACCCGGGGCCGTGCGACATCCACGGTTGTTACCCCGGACCCGGCCCAGAATGGTGGGGACCCGGTTACTGCTCCCCGTGGTGGTGGCGCGATACCTTGGGATGCCTGCTTTCAAGATTTGAAATTTTCCTCGGGGTTCACGGTTTCAAGGGGCCGGCTGATCTGGGGCGTAATGGCAACTTCGGTTTCCACGAAGGTTGCAATTTCGGCGGCCCCCTCGGGGATCCCTGGGGAATCGGCTATCAAATAGGTTTCCAGGCGGTGCATAGCAATTTTTCGGGCTCGCAAACTTTCGGGCCCTTCCGCGCCTCGGATCGCACCCAGATTTTCCTCACCACCGGTCTTTTCCGCCGCCAGCTCAGTAATGGTTTTCAATGGGCCGTGGCCTTCGACTACTTACACGATAGCTACCACGGCTCCGCGGATCTTCGGCAGCTCCGCAGCGAAACCTCGCTGGTTCTCAATTGCATCCACGAGCTTGGTTTTTGGGGCGCCTATGCCTTGGCTGATGATCGATTCTCCTTCAATTTCGACCGGCAGGGGCAAGAAAGTTTCCTCGATATCGAACCAAACGATATCTACGCCTTCTTTTATCGGCGACACTTTTCGGGCGGGGGCCAAGGGAGGATTTGGGCAGGATTTAGCGGCCAGGGCGATGGCCTGATCGGGGCCGACGGCACCGTCCCACTGGGAACGAATTGGGCCCTGCAAAACTCTTTTATTTACCTGGTACCAAAACACGGCAATACAATAGAAGGCCACCGCGACGAAACTTGGAGCGTGACCATTAACCTAGTTTGGTACCCAGGCCGGGCCGCCAACATGATCTTTTGCGATCCCTTTTATCCCGTCCTACCTGTGGCCGACAACACGCAATTCCTGTTGCGTCGGCCATGAGAGGGCCCTAGCCGATCTGGCCCAGTGGGGTGGTTCAACTGCATGCCAATCTGCGGGCAAATCAGATGTCAACTTGCGGGTGGATCAAGCTTAATCGGGAAAATCAAACTTGATCCGTGACTAAGGCGGCTTTTTGGCCGGCCTGCATGATAGGGGGACACTACCCTCCGCAGCCCGCCGCTTTTCTCTTAAGCGAGCATCCCGTGCTGCGAGATAACACAACTTTTGCAATCGGAAAGAACTTTTGCAATCGTAAAGCCCCTCTGACCTTCGCAAGCCAGAGGAGCTTTTTCATTGCCGAACCTCGGAAAATTCATTGCCGAACCTCCGAAAAGTGCATCCGGCAAATTTCGAAACCGCTTGCTGCTGGGGACCGGCTCGGTCCGCCATTCCTTCTGCATCCGAAACCGCCGAGCATTCTTCGGTTTTTCGGCCAGTTTAAGGGCAGCCGGCTTTGGTCCTCCTCTCGCAAAAGCTCGCAGCATAATCCGCCTTTTCCCCAAATTTAACCCACCCTGATACCCCGCCCCTAAAGCCGCGATCAATCAAATCGATCTTAATCGGATTGACCAGAGGGCCGGCTTGACCACACGACCAGGTTAGCCAACGGACCGCGCTAACCAGAGGACCGGCTTAACCAGAGGACCGGGTCAACCAGGGGACCCCCGTAACCAGAGAGAAAATTTAACTAGAGAGGAATTGCCGTCCAGAGGCAGCACACGGCGGTAAACGCGCCCGGAGGGAGTCGAACCCCCAACCCTCGGTTCCGAAGACCGATGCTCTATCCGGTTGAGCTACGGGCGCAAAAGACGCCAACCACCGTCGCTCGCTACTGTTCGGTACCTAGGACACAGTTCCGCAGTACCCTTCCCTCGGTTTGCTTCGAAGTGCTCTTCCCTCGGTCCGCACTAAAACGAGATTTTAGCCCGCTCCTTGCGATGTTCCTTCCCTTCAAAGCTGCTTGAACAGGGCAAATAAAGCCACTATAAGGCAAGCAAAGCACTCCGTTTAAATTTTTCGACGCCCGTTTTAACACGTTCGTAACTGAATAGCCCACCTGCGGGACGCCGGTGCACCGTTAAGTCAGCTTCTCGTAAGTCCGCTTCTCACCAAAAAATCTGTAATTCTCTTGATAAGCTTTTCTAATCTGCTGCCTGCTTTCTTTAAGAGGGGTAAGCAGCTTAAGTGTCAAGGCGAAAAACTAATTCGGTCAGCAAATTGCAAAGGAGGGCTTACGTCCAACGGTGATATTTCTGAATGACACATCGTTCTCCAGGACACATCGATTCCGAAGACGAATCGGCTTTCTGCCTCGACAAAGGTCTCTGGATCACCCCACGATGCCCTTTAATTAGCGAAGCTTTTCCTTTGTATCTCCTTTGCTAATATCACGTATCTTGTATTGCTAATACCAAGCTTGTCTGAGTCGCCTCTGCCAACCCAAAGAAGTATATCCGAATCTCAAGCCGTGCTAAAGTGGGCCCGGTTCATCGGTTAAAAACTCTCGGATGCTACCGGCCGACCTCGCCCGGCCAAAACCGGCACGCAGAGATATCCAAGAAGCTCTTTCCTGGATCCGGGGCACGAAACGCAACCTGTGTCCTAAAGAATGACGCTTCGTTGCCCGGTTCTTGCGATCTTGAAAACGCGTCAAAGTTCGCCAACCGCTTCGCTCTCCCGTCCTGAAAGGGGTAAAGTCGGGGTGGAAACTGATTTCGGGCTTTCCCGCGGGTAGTTCCGACCGAGCCAAAAAGTGGGGTACGGGAGGCCAGCCACTGGTTGCCGTCACGGGATAACCAAAGTAAAGTTTTCTGTCGCCGGTTCGAATTTGAGCAGGAATTCCCCACGTCAGCCGGCTGAAAGATCTAGAGAGTTTCCGCCAGTATCGGCAGGATTAAGCGCCCTGCGATTCTTCGGCCGGAAGTGGGCGTGGAAAAAAAGTCGAAGCGAAAAAGCACAAGCTGAAAAGGACAAGCGACGGCGGCCAAAGGTCTCGGCCAAAGGGGCGTGATCGAAAGGCCAGGAAACGCCCCGCCGAACGCGGTAAATCGCACTATATGGTGGCGGCCTAACAACTGAAGGCGCCCCCACCCTTCCCGAGAGGCCCCAAGCTACGCACCGGAGAACGTTTGCTCAGGATTCAACGACGTCGGCGGACCAAATCTCCCGTAATGCCGAAGAGAGAGCATACGCCAAGGCGTGGGCATTACGAATGCACTCACACAGACCTAATCGGGCTCAATCGCATCTACTGAGACGACGGGTAGCGGCCGAAGACTTTCCAGAACCATCATTCGAAAAGGAGGAACTCCGTATGCGGCAATTGATTTTCATCACTACGATATTTTGCCTTGTCTTGGCTGTTGTGTGGCAAGCCTCCTGGGGTCAGCAACCGGAAGGTCTGCGTTTCACGAGGCGGACGTTGATGCACGACCTTAATGAGGGTTGCGCGATCGGCGATATCAATCGCGACGGGAAGCCGGACGTTGTCGCGGGCACCCACTGGTATGCCGCACCGAATTTCGTCCCGCGGCCCGTTCGCGATATCCCCGTGTTTTCCGGCGACTATTATTCCTCCAATGGCGATCACCTGTACGACGTGGATGGCGACGGTTGGCTTGATGTGATTAGTGGCGGTTGGATGGACCCGAACATCTATTGGTACAAGAATCCTGGGGAGCTCGGGTTGCGCCGCGCATACAAATGGGAACAGAAGTTGCTGAAAACGACGCGGGGTCAAAACGAGAAGTTTGAACTCCGCGACATCGACGGGGACGGTGTCCCGGAATTGTACGTAAATTGCTGGGACAAGAAGGCCCCCGTGGTTGTGTGGCGGCTGATGAAAAAACCCGATGGCACGCCGGATTTGGAGCAAGTAGTCATCGGCGAACAAGGGGGCGGACACGGTTATGCTTGGGGCGACATCAACGGCGATAGCTTGGAAGATCTTTGCGTGGAGACCGGTTGGTACGAACGTCCGGCGGGTAACCCGCTGGCCAAACCGTGGAAATTTCGGCCGGAAACGGCTTTGCCCCACCCGAGTGTCCCCTTCCTGGTCGTGGACCTCAATGGGGATGGTCGCAACGATCTGATCTGGGGCAAGGCCCACGATTATGGGCTTTTCTGGTGGGAGCAAGGTCCGCCTAAAGCCGACGGTACCACCACCTGGACCCAACACGTGATCGATACCTCCTGGTCGCAAGTGCACTGCCTGGTTTGGGCGGATTTGGATGGCGACGGTCAGGGCGAGTTGATCACGGGCAAGCGAGTACGTGCCCACGCCACGGGTGACCCTGGTGGCGAAGATCCCGAGTGCCTCTTCTATTACAAGTGGGACCGCGAGCGATTACAGTTCACCCGGTATCCGATCAGCGATTTCGGCGGCGGCGTGGGCTCGGGAATGCAGATCTGTGTGGCGGACCTGAATCAGGACGGTCGCCCTGACGTGGCCGTGGCCGGCAAATCGGGCACCTATATCCTGTTCAATGAGGGTCCGGCTCGGTAATCCTAAATTAATGAGGGTCTGGGTCAGGAATCCCGAAGCCCCAAAAATCCTTTGTGGACTTTAGACCGCCATAGGTCCGACAGGTATAACGCGAGATTCGCCGTACCCCTTCCTTAGCGAAGCAGGCACCGGAAATACATGGGGCTTGCAGCATTGTGCCAAGCCGAGCTGCCAGTGAAAAGATAAACGTTCCATCGTTTGGCAACTTTTCGGGATCTATGGGCTTTGGGGTTTTGCCTGCGGGTTGCTATTTCAAGTCTTCCCATTTTCCCCAGGTTGTGTGCTTTATCTGCCAGACTGAACAAAAGAACCGGTCAGGCGATGCTAGTTCGCCCGGGTTAGGCCACGGTTTGCCGCCCGTTAATTTTCAATCGATGGGTCCTGCGAAAGGCGATAAGTCAGCGCCTTTTGTCCGCCTCCCCCCAATATCCCCAGGGTGGTTTGGACCTGAAGCTGGTTCACGTTCCGGCGGAAGGGCCACATGCCGGCTGACAGCACGTTTCACCTGTCTTGCGGCAAACGATCTGGCAGCTCGGCACTGTAATCGTTAAATTTCCGTCGGTATAGCTACGGCAAGTCTCCGCCACAAAAAGATTCCGCCGAGCGAAAGGTTTTGGCGGAGAAAAATGTTCCAACAAAATTACTGAGAAAATCAAGCGGTTTATGGGGGCAACAACCTCGAGAAAATGGGTTTGACAGAAAATCTGAGAAATATGAGCAAAACACATAAACCTTGTTTTGCCGCGTAATCGCCCGGTTTTTCTACCCCGTGCTGGAATCAAACCCTCCGAAGCCGCATATACCTGCCGCATATACATGTAGACGCACTTGGCGAACCTACGAAAGGATTTGGCGAAACTGCACGAGGATTTGGCGAAAATGCACGAATCAGACCGGCAAAATGGTGGAGCACTCGTCACTTTCCTCTAAAGTTGTCCGAGGGCGAAATTCTGCATGGCCATCGGGCGTCTTTTCAAACGTCGAATGGAAGGAGCGCAATATGGGCACGGAAGCCGCGGGACGCATCCGATTTCTTTTCGCACTGCTCCTCGTCCTGGCATTAGGGTCTATGCTACGGGAATGCTGGGCAGCCCCGTGGGATCGCTTGCTCACCCTTCAAAAGGTAGAGGCTGATCCGAACAAGGACTATTCGGTCACTCCGGAGAATGGACCGTGGATGATCATGGCCTGTAGTTTCTCCGGGCAATTCGCTCAGCAACAGGCGCAAGCGCTGGTGCAGGAGCTGCGTGGCCGCTACAAGCTGCCCGCCTACATCTACCGCAAACAATTCGACTTGGAGGAAGAAGTCTACGGCCTGGGAGTGGATCGATACGGCCGCCCCAAGCGAATGCGGTATCAACGTGCTGATGAGATCGAAGAAATCGCCGTGCTAGTGGGCGATTTTCCGTCGGCGGAGGATCCCGAGGCTGCCGCGACCCTTCAAAAGATTAAACACTGCCGCCCCAAGTGCCTGGAGATCGATCGATCTCAACCCACGGCGCGAAATCTCGCTTCGTGGCGGCTGTTCTGGAGCTTCGTAGATTCCGATAAGCAAAAGAAAGGTCCGATGCGATACGCGTTTCTCACGACCAACCCGCTTTTGCCGCGAGAATTTTTCGCCCCCTCCGGAATCGACGAACTCCTTCTAAAAGCTAACGAGGGAGTGCAGTACAGCCTCCTGAATTGTCCCGGTCCCTACACGGTGCAGGTGGCAACTTTCACGGGCAAAATCGCCATCAAGCCTCAAGAAATTGAGCGGTTGAAGTCCGAGAAATTCGATCCTGAAGAAAGCCAACTCGTTGCCGCCGCTCAGCAAGCTCATCGCTTGACGGAGGCCTTGCGGCTTAAAGGCTACGAGGCCTACGTGTTCCACGATCGCTACGCCAGTATTGTGACGGTGGGCAGCTTCTCTTGGGTGACCCGAAAATCGCCCGATGGTGCGGTGGAAGTGAACCCGGAAGTGAAGGCCACCATCGAACGTTTCGCGGGCAAACTCGCCGAAGATGGGGGTATGCCCGGCGCGGTGGTACCGCAGACACTCGTGGGTATTCCTTTCGATATCAGCCCGATTCCGGTTCTGGTTCCCAGGCCGTCGGTCAACGCCATGTTGAGCCGGCCTCGCACCCCTTCCGTTAGCGCGAACTAATCGAGGGGGCAAGCTGCCGAGGAAAAACGCTCCTCAATCAAGGTGGACCCTGCCGAGGAAAAACCCTCTGCGATCAGCTGCCCCGGGGGTTCTACCGGGGTAAGGCGGCTACTTCCCCACCGGGGGCGATACGATTGCTGGAGATCCGCTGGCAAGGTTTTTCTCTGGGGGCCCGGGCTGAAGGCCGTGCGTCCCGTTGCGGACGGTACGAGCGTTGGATCTCTTCCAGCGGAGTCTATTCCATCAGGAAAGCCGGTTTAGCCGTGCCGATCTGTTCGGTACATGGCGAAGATGTTCTCCGGCGGTACATCCGGCTGAAATAGATGGGCCGGAGCGAGTATATACCCACCTCCCTCGCCTAGCACGGTGCAATAGCGGCGGACCTCCGCGGCGACCTGGCTCGGCTCTCCGAAGGGCAGTAACCGTTGCATGTCGATACCGCCGTGGAATGCCAGCCGATCGCCGAACTGAGTTTTCAAGGATTCCGGCGCCATGAAAGGCCCCACAGGTTGAATCGGATCTAACACATCGACTCCCAAAGCAATGAGGTCCTCGATCAGCGGATAAATCGACCCGCAACTATGGAAAAGGACAAGCCCCCCTAAAGCGTGAATCCAATCGATCATTTCCCGCAGATAAGGGGCCACAAACTCTTGAAAAATCGCCCGCGAGATCAATGGTCCCGTCTGACTTCCCAAGTCGCTAATCAGCAAATACAAGTCGATTCGCCCCCGGGTTGCCTCCGCAGCCCGGGCGTAGTCCTCCTTGTAAAAATCGGTGAATTTCCGCGAGAGGTAGTGGGCCCAATCCGGCCGCTCCACCATGTCGACAAACATTTGTTCCCAGCCGCGGACAAGGGCCGGCCGCTGCCAAACATCGGCAAATCCGTATAGAAGTGCGTACTCAGACCAACGGCGTGCCTGCTCGGCCAATCCGGAATAATCCAGATCATCGGGGCTGGGCCAAGAGAAACTTTCTAACTCGTCGAAACTTTGGGCATCGGCCAGGGCACCCCGCGTGTCATGGCGGATGGGTCCCCAGGGAGTGGATTGGTAGACATATCGCTCGCCCCACATATTCTGGAAAAGCCCTGGCGCTACCTCGTGATCCGGTAAAGTGGGAACGTCCAAATGGCGGATATCGACCTCCAACTCCTTCAAAAGCCGATCACGCTCCCGGTAGCCCATCCATTGGAATAGGCGTTCCCAAGTGGGCGGCTCTGCCCAGAAATCACAGGGGACGCGATCCGGCTTTTCCCGCCGGGCCGCCGCCAAGACACGTTCGCGCGGACTAAGCATGGCCGGTTGCCTCGTCTAAACCACGCATCGATCGGGGCCGCCGACGCCGGAATTTCCAAGGTGCGTGGATTCGAAGTTGGGGGTCATTCGAAGCTGGGATTCAATAGATGCATCCTCTGAAACGTTTCGCCCCGACTGCATACGGTTTTGCTCACTTGAACGACTTGTTCCGCCGTAAATCGTCTCAACGTGATAACAGGTCAGGATGCCGCATTCCTTGTGCGCTTGGAGAAGCATTCCGCAGCAAGCACGTCCTTAGCCATCGTGCGCTGCCCGAAAATTGCACGCAAGTCCACTCCTCAGCGGCCTTATCGAAACAAGCTTCCTCCCGATAGCCAATCCGCGGTGTGTGCCCGGCCCCCAGCTTCGACCGCGCGACCCAACTAAAAGGCGGCACCTTTCCGACTTCTGCCTTTCCGTATTGCAGAATTACGTCATTAATCTTCAATCCTATAGAACGGCATTTTGCCACGGTTGTGGACCGAAGTTTTGGTCGCGGGGCAATGCGTCGCGATTTCGCCGGGGATAAGAGGCTGTAAAAACTAATCATTTTCCTTTAAGCTCGCTTTCCGGACCAGATTTTTGCCGCAAGTCCAAATGTCTTCCCCCAAGTCCAATATTATCTTGATCTTGATGCGGCAAAACGTACCGCTCAAGACGCACACAATGCGGCGTGAGGCGGAACCGGGCAAGTTTTCCGGAAGCAAAAGGCTCTTTGCCGCCGGCAGGCCTGCACACCCGTTTAGCCCCGGCTGCCGCTGGAGCGATTGTCCCTGCAAGAGCCCCCGATTTCCTTCCCGCGATTTCCACCGGTGCCAACTGAGCCGGTGGAAAGCGACAGATCGTAAGATCGTGAAACGCGAAATACTGTCTACGAAAATTGGTTAAATTCACTCCCATACTTGTAATTGAAAAGCTTGGTGTTAGACTACTCACAAGACCTTGAGAAATCGGTCGCGACAACTGCGCGGGAGTTCGGTGAAGTTTGCGGACGCCAGGGGGCCAAAGCTGAAGCGCGGCCGCTTTGAATACCGAATGTCGGCAGGTGTCTACGGAATGTCCGGAGGTGTCGGGGATTTTTACAAAATTTCAGGAGCCGGAATTATGTGTGACCATCACAACCACCAGCACCCTTGCCACCATCAGGATGGTTTTGCATTTCGGGGCGGATGTTGCGCGCCGGCCCGACCCGAGGACACCACTCCCGAGCTCTCACGGCGGGGATTCCTCGGCGGCTTGGGTGGGGCGACCTTACTGGGGGCAAGCCTGAGCGGACTGAGCTGGGCATCCCTGCGGGCCACACAGGCCGAACTTCCCTCCGCTCCACCCAGGCAGACCTTGATCGTCAAACCCATCTTCCTATATCGCCTCTATAAGCCGAGACCTCAATGGAGTTGGCGGGCTTGGGGGGGTGTGCAGACGGAACAAGATGTCCAAGACGAAGCCGCTCGTATCCGGCAGGAACTTTCTCAACTGGCCTCCCAGGCCGATTTCCCCATGGAGATCCTTTCGCTGGCCGTGTGCAATGACGAAAGCGTTTTGGGGAATGATCCAGAAGTAGCACGGGCGGACGTGCTGCTGGTTTATGCGGCCGACGGGAACCTGAACGCGATCGCATCTCTAAAGAAGGACACGATCTTTTTCGTGCGGCATGTGTCCGGACCTTTATATCTGCATTACGAAATCATTCACCCGCGGTTTCTCCGCCAGCACACCGATACGCTTCAGGTCCCGGGGATGGACTACTCGGATGTGGTCGTTGACCGCCCGGAGGAGCTTCTGTGGCGGCTGCGGAGCTTGGGCGGCCTAAAGAACACTCGGGGGCTGAAGATCATCGCGGTCGGGGGGCCGGGCGGTTGGGCTCAACCGCCGGGAATAATCACTAAGTTGGTGCAGGAAAAGTGGAATTTCGATATTCAAACCGTCACTTATGACCAGCTAAGTGCCCTCATTCAGGAAGCCCGGAAAAACGACGCCGAGGTCGCTTTGGCCCGCCGCCGAACACAGGAATACCTGCAAGTTCCGGGCACCACGCTGGAAACCGACCGTGGCTTCGTCGAACGCGCTTTTCTGTTGGAACAGATTTTCCGACGTTTGATGGTCGAGGCTGGCTGCCGTGCAATAACCATTAATGCCTGCATGGGGACGATCATGCCGGTTTCGGAAACCACGGCTTGCTTGCCGCTCAGCACGCTGAATGACGAGGGTTGGTTGGCCTTTTGCGAATCGGACTTCGTCGTGATTCCGGCTTGCGTCCTCCTGGCGAATATCTCCGGCAAACCGCCGATCTTCCACAACCCGACTTATCCGCACGGGGGGATCATTACCCTTGCCCATTGCACGGGTCCACGGCGGCTGGATGGGAAAAACGCAGAACCGGTGCGGTTGGTTACCCATATGGAGTCCGACTACGGTGCGGCGCCCAAGGTCGAAATGCGAATCGGCCAACAAGTCACCAACATCGCCCCGGATTTTGCCGCCGAACGATGGATGGGACTTTTAGGCGAGATTGTCGGCACCCCGTTCCTACCCATTTGCCGTTCGCAGATGGAGCTGCGCTATCAGGTGCCTGACGAGCTGGTGATGCAGCGGATGCGCGGCTTCCACTGGGCGACGGTTTACGGCACTTATCATCGCGAGGTGGGTTATGCCTTGCGTCGCGTCGGCATAGAATGGGATTTCCTCGGTTAATTCCCTCGCTGTTAAAAAGTATTCGCCGTTAAAACGTATTCAGAGATCGGAATTTGAAACGCACGCGTCTTAGTTCGGATGGAACCGGTTTTGTTTCCTGATACCGTTGTAATCCCGGCCGACGCTAACCGCTTGCTTTTCTGCGTTCGCCACGGGCAAAGCCTGTACAATTTGGAGGGTCGCGTCCAAGGGCAATCGGATGTGCCGCTGTCGGACTTGGGTCGCCGACAAAGCCACGCTGTGGCGGAGGCCTTAAGTCGGCTGCCGGTGGAGGCGATCTATTCAAGTCCTTTGGCCCGGGCAAGAGAGACCGCCGAAATCCTCGCAGCTTCGCTGTTGCTGGAGATCCGGTTTGACCCGCGGCTTATGGAACTGCATGCCGGCATTTTCCAAGATCAGCTTCGCCGCGATTTGCCGGTGCTTTTCCCGACGGAATACGCCGCGTGGCTTTCCGGTGATCCCGATTACCGTATTCCCGGCGGTCAATCGCGACGTGAGGTGGCCCTTCGCGGCAGTGCGGCCCTTCGCGATATTGCCCGCCAAGGTACCGGTCACACGGTGGTCGTCTCGCACGGCGCCTTGCTGCGGCTTGCGTTCGCCGAACTTCTCGGGGGATCGATCGGGAATCCCTTGGAGCCCTTGGAAAATGGGTCCATCTCTCTGCTGGCCGATTGCCGCAATAGCACATTTCGCCTTCTACTGTACAACTGGATAGGCCATCTGGATGATATCGGGCTCGCAGGAACCGGTGACCTTTGAGGGCGGATTCCTTCGGGTTTATGATCATATTTGTCATTTTATTTCTCGGCTGCGCCTCGCTTGGGTTCAGATACACGGGCTAGTTCGGTAGGCCGCGCGGTAATCCCCATTTAGCTTTTTGCATTCGCGATAAGCCGCATTCTGTGAGCAGGGAACGATATCTAACTTTCGACAAGGAACCGATCGCCCTCCACAGCATCATCGATGGCATGCGCTGATTGGGAAATGCTACGTGACTCGCGGCAAGCTACGGTGGACGCTGGCAAGCTCGCGTTGAAACGCCGAAAAACGTCGGATCAATCTCGATTTAAAAGCTGATTCCGCCAATTCCATTCTCGGGCGGATGGGGTCTAGTCGGAATGGGGTTGCACATTTGAAACACCTCGCTACGCAAAGCTCCTGCGAGCGAGAATTTGCAGAGTACTTGCTCTGCCTTAATCGCCCGGGGGATAAAGCAGGTAGCGACATCGTCTGTTTTGGAAGGCCTGTAAGTCCGGCTGGTAAAGGTTTTCAATTTCTCCCAGGCTCTTGCCCGCCAAAACCGCTTCGAACACGGCATGATTCCCCAGCAGCCGATCGTAGCGTTTGGCGTCCCACTCCTCGGGGAAAAGCAGCCGTAATTGCCGGGCAATTTCGAATCCTAGTCGGAGGGAGTCCAGCTTCCTGAAGTCCGTAATCCGCATCCGCACGCCGTGACAAAGCCGATGGGCAAAGACGCTATTTTGCGGCGTGAAACTGACCGGTTCCAGTTCCACCCCGGCGATCTGCGCATTACGCAAGGCAGCGATCAGTTTTTCCGAGTCGATCCAGGGGGCCCCGAATAGCTCGAAAGGTGTTTCCGTTCCGCGACCCACCGAGAGATTGGTCGTTTCCAGAAGCCCGATTCCCGGATAAAGCAGTGCCGCACGCAGGCTGCGCATATTCGGTGAAGGATTGACCCACGGTAGGCCCGTCTGATCGAACAGCATGTCGCGAGACCACCCTTGCAGGGGAACCACCTCCAATTCCAACTTCAGGCCTCGCTCGGCGCAAAAAAGCCGTGCCAGCTCTCCCACCGTCATCCCGTGTCGTACCGGCAAACAATGATAGGCCACGAATGACTCCCGGCCTGGGTCCAACATCGGTCCTGCCACCACCTGACCCCCGACGGGATTGGGCCGATCGAGCACCACAAACCGCAAGCCGTGCTTGGCCGCTTCTTCCATCGCATAGCCCATGGTGGAGATGTAAGTATAGAATCGCGTACCGATGTCTTGGATATCAAAGACCAAGGTGTCGATTCCCGCCAGCATCTCGGCGGTCGGTCGCCGCGTTTGCCCGTACAAGCTGTAAACCGGGATTCCCAAAACCGGGTGACGGCTGTGGGGGATTTCATTGACATCGAGCGTCCCTTGCAGCCCATGTTCCGGACTAAAAAGGCACACCAACTCCACCTCCGGTGCCTGGGCCAAGAGGACCGCCGTCGGCTTTCCCTGGCGATCCACCCCCGTGTGATTGGTAATCAGTCCCACGCGACGTCCCGCCAACGGGGCGAAGCGACGAGCCTTCAGGACCTCCACGCCGGGAAGGACCTCCACCTTTGGGGGGTGGACTAGTGCGCGAATGGCCGCCGAGCCGATTTCCGCCGCAAGCTGGTTGACCGATCCGGAACCATCGGGATGAAGACGATTACTCAAGAAAATCATCCCCCAATCGAGCAAAGGATCAATCCAGATCACCGTCCCGGTGAAGCCTCCATGCCCGAATGCAGCCGGAGATAACCCCCGTGGACGATTTGAAGAATATCGGCTTCGCACGTCCCAACCCAGGGCACGAAATCCGGCGCAGTCGGCCAGGCCCACCGGCTGGGTCATCGTGTAAAAGGCTTTCTCGGAGAGGATCTGCCGATCACCGCTGGGGCCCCCCTCGAGCATCATTCGGGCATACCGCCACAGATCTTCCGCCGTGGAAAAAAGGCCGGCATGACCGGCTATTCCCCCTAAAAGGTAGGCCCTTGGATCGTGGACCTCGCCGCGAATCATCTCCCCATCCCGCTGTTCTGTCGGCGCGATGCGACCTCGCAGTGCAGGATCCGGCTTAAACCCGGTCTCGTACATTTCCAAAGGCTCGAAGATCTCCTGCCGGGCAAACTCCGCGAGCGATCGGCCAGTAATCCGGCGCACAAGCTCCCCCAAGACGATATAACCCACATCGCTATAGGCAAATGTTTCGCCTGGTGTTGCCCGGAGAGAAAGCTCGCATATCCGCTGCCACGCGGCTTCCGATCCGCCGGCGTAATCCTTGAGCGGATTAGCCGGGGTCAACCCGCTTTGATGGGTTAACAGGTGCCAGACCGTGATCGCTTCTTTACCTTTGGTGGCAAACTCCGACAGATACTTTCCCACCGGATCTTCGAGCCGAAGCATCCCGCGATCCGCCAAAATCATCACGCTAGTTGCCGTCGCCACGGGTTTGGTGAGCGAAGCTAGATCAAAAATCGTATCCTCGGTCATCAGTTGAGGCTGAGGCTCGATTTGTCGCATCCCGTAGGCTTTCAAGAAGACGATCCCCGCTTTGCGACCGATCAGTACCACGCAGCCGGGCATTTTCTTGTTTTCGATCGCCGTTTGAACCAGGGAATCGATCTCGGCTAAAACGCCCCGGTCCATCCCCGCCGCTTCAGGGAGAATTCGGGGGATAGGGGAAGCCAGCGGCCCAGCCAGCCGGGCCTCCCGCACCTCAGGGCCCTCCTCACAAAGCGCGGCTACCCCTCCGCAAAAGAACGCAAGTGGGACGATCAAAGTGAGGAGATTCCGCCCCGCCAATAAAGCCCGGCGGCACCAGGAATCGCTCCGCAAGGGCCCGCGAGCACTGTTGAATGGCTCGCAATCCCTTCGGCCATGGGGATGGGCTCCCCGGTTATCTGCGGAGGGTTTGGCCACGCCGTCGGTTTTGGAAGCCGACAGAGATAAATCGCCGCGATTTCCTCCGACGCAGCCGGAGTTATTCCGCCAGGTGCTCTTGACCGCGGAAACGCCCCCAAAGCCTTCCGACTCCGTATGGTTAACACGCATTTGTCGCCTCCTCCCCAATGCGCTGCGGAAAGTGTCTTGTTATTACCCTGCGAAAAGTTTTTTGCCCTGCAAGAAGCGTTTCTTATTGCCCTGCACGAAGATCTTTCGCCCTGCATAAAGGTTTTTTTCCCAGAGCAAAGATTTTTTCACCCTGCATGAAGCGTTTTTTAGCGTTGTTCGGGCCCCGCGGGTAAGGGTGATTGTTTTTCGGCGAAGGCGAATCCGTTCGGTGCTTGCCGGGAAAAGTCCTAGTCGGCTATTATCAAAACCAGTTGGGTTCATTCGATCGCTCCTTGCGGTTAAAAAATCGCTTCTTGTTTTTTGCTTGCTTTGTCCTCGGCCCATCGACCGGGTGTTTAAATTCCGCGCAGCTCACCGCGAAACACCGAGGACTATTTCTCATCAGCTTGTTTTCTCCTCCGCGGCCAAGAGATGCCTGGTACAAAGCTGGCTGCATAGCCGAGCGCAAAAGTAACCACGGAGCCGATGACCGCATACCAGGGCCAACTGATCGTCGTGCCCCAAACGATCGCCCCATTGACCCCCAAACCCGCGAGCAACCCGACGAGGGCCGCCTTCTCCGAAACTCTCGTGGTCAGCACCCCCAGGAAGAAAACCCCCAGGATAACCCCGCTGGTGAAAGTGGCGATGGCCATCACATTTTCGACGACCGCCCGGGCCCAACTCGGCCCACTGAGGGCAACGGCGATTTGACAGGCGGCAAACGCCCCCGTGAAGGCTCGGCTTAAGCCGAGCAATTGTCGTTCGCGGTTTGGGTCGGCCGCTTCGCTGGGGCGAGCTCGTCGGGCCAGGTAAAAATCGCTCATTGCCGCCGAAGCCGATGCATTTAACGAGCTTGATAGGGTGGACATTGCTGCCGCGATCACGGCGGCCACCACCAGTCCGGATAATCCGGGCGGAAGCTCTTCGATGATAAATCGGGCTAGTGCGGCGTCCGGGCGAGCTATCGGCGGTTCCGCAGGATAGCGGCTGTAGAAGGCGGCAAGGGCCGCCCCCAGCCAAAGGAAAAAGCCGAATTGAGCGGCGACCACAGGCCCGCTCCAACAAAGCGCCTTGGCGGCATCGCGGAAACTACGGGCCCCCAAATACCGTTGGACCATCAGTTGATCGGTACCATGAGTGGCCAAGGCGACAAACACTCCCCCTGCCAAACCGGACCAAAGCGTGTAGGGGCGAGTCAGACTAAATGTTAAGTCGAAGAACTGGAGTTTACCCGTCGTCTTGGCGAAATCGTAGAGTGCTTCCCACCCCTGTCCGATGGCCATAAGCCCCCCGGACGAGGCCGGCGACAATTTCACCAAGATCACCCCCAAAGCTGCTGCAGCCCCTAGGAGGTAAATCGCCAGTTGAAGACAATCATTCCATACCACGGACCTCAATCCGCCATACAAGGTATAGGCTGTGGTCACCGCTGCCAAAATGAGGATGGCCCAGACCAGGTTCACTTCCAGTAATTGCTCCAGGATGAGTGCCGTCAAATAAAGCCGCAATCCGTCAGCAAGATTCCTCATCACGAGAAACAGAAGCGAGGCCGCTTGCTTGGTCCGACCCCCGAAGCGTTGGTCCAGCACCTGATAAGCCGTGAATAATTTCCCGCGCATATACAGCGGTAAGAAAACGAAAGTAACGACGATCCGTCCTAGGATATAACCCAGGGTCAATTGCAGAAATCGAAAGCCGGCGCCACCTTCGGCATAACTTAAGCCGGGGATACTGAGAAAGGTAACGCTACTGGTTTCCGTAGCCACGATCGAAGCCAATAGGGCCAACCAAGGCATGTTGCGGTCGCCGAGGAGAAAAGTCTGCATCGACCGCTGTCCCCGGCCCCACCACAAGCCCAAGCCCAGCGTGATCGCCAGATAACCGATTAAGACCAAAAAGTCGATCATCTGAACGTATGTATAAATGAATTCACAGTTGCCTCAAATCTTGCCGCCAATTTAACCAGTGATTCACCCTGAAACCAGATTCGGCTCACACTGGCGGCCTCACCCGCCCCTGCCGGCTTATCCCCCACCTTGCGAAGCGGGTTTCTAGGAGCAAAAGTCCCGAAGCTACCTCGATTTCGATCTTGCCGACCGAGCGTGCCTCTTGCCTACGAAAGTAACGTGTGTTCGGCTAGCGGAAGTGCCAACTAAACGATCTGCCGACTCTCATTCGGAGAGTACTTTAGGGTGGAGTTCGGCAAGCCGCAAATCTTTTTTGCGGGAAATTCCCGCAGTTGACCTGACCGTTCGCAAGAAAGTAAAGACTTGCCAAATCAAATGGGAAAAAACTCTGCATAGCCGATCAGGTAACAAAGTGCGGCTCACCCAAGCGGGTTGCCACGGCTTCGCTTTCCCCCGATTGAAGATGGGCAGGGCTTTTTCGATTAAGGGCATCGGCAGGCAGCCGCCCATCGGGCGGCGGGTTGCCAGGGATTCAGAGCCGATTCGCCCGGTATGCTCCGGCCCCTCGGCTTTAGGCCGGCGGTGGTTCCGCAAGAAGCAATAGAGCAGAGCCCCGGTTCCTTCCCGCAAGGAATGGTCTAGCCCAATCCTGGGCACAGGGGGAGCGAGTTTTGCCGGGCCAGGTAGTCGATGCGTCTCATGCCGGCGTTTGTGGAAGATACCGGCAAGCTCGGTGAGCACTGGCCACGCGTGTCGGCGGCAACCGCTCTTGTTTCCATACGCGATTTTTTGGCGATTACCGTCGCGAGGAGTGAGCATTCCACACGATACGAGTATTGCTCCGCTTCGCCACCACCCCATAAAGATAGCCGAGTCGATGGTCGCGCTCCCAAGGTGAAGCGGTAGGGATTTTGCAGCCGAGGAAGCTTCGTCGCTTCATTATTCTGCGCACTCATGGCATCGAGCAAGCTTTGATCCTTTTACCGATCGAGGCAGTGCACGCAAAAGCTCAGAAAATAAGGATTTTCCCACGCTTCAGGCGGTTTTGCCCCGTTTAGGCTGCTCGCGGCGGGAAATCACTCTGAACGGTACTACCCCAAGATTTCTCGACGCCGGCTCAAGTAATCCCAAATCACGTAGCGGTCGAGGTCTTTTCCGGCCGTAAAGAAGACTCGTCCTTGGGCCTGGCGGGCCAGGCGGTAAGCGAACTGCACATCCTCGCGGCTTTGACCCCAAGTGGGAAGGAGGAAGATATTAATCGTAATTCCTTCGCGGCGGCACAAATGCCCTTCGCGTAATGTGGCCCATTCTGTTTCCTGATGAGGGGGGTAAAGCAGATACAAGTACGTACCCTCGAAATGGGCGGTGGGCATGCCGTCGGTGATCAGAATGATTTGGCGGTTGGGCGTATCCTGATTGGCTAAAAGTCGCCGCGATAGCTGCAAACCATGTTGAATATTCGTAAAGTGGGGTGGAATATCCAGCTCGGTAATCCGCTCGTCGCTCATGTCGGCACGCAGCCGAATGATGGGGTCGAACATCGTCGGATTCCGCGGCATGAGCATGGGAATCTCGCTCACATGGCGGAGTTTAGCGAAGGTGGCAATCTCCACGAATTGCAAGTAGTCGCCGGGGAATTCGCGGCGGATGAGCCCGTCTAATGCTAAACCCATTCGCTTAACGTGGATATAAAGATCGGCATACCGCATCGAGCCACTCATATCCAGCAGCACTACGGTAGCGCACTTCGGCGAATTGCGGGTGCGGTGGATGACGATATCCTCCGCTTTGACGCGGATGGGAAGTCCTGGCCCCTCCCGAATCATCGCGTTAATGAGTGAGCCGGCTAAATCCATGTTCGCCAAAGAGTCGCCGAATTCGTACGGTTTCGTCTGCTGAAGTTCCACCGCCCCATCGCCCACTATCGCTCCTTGATGCCGTCCGGAGCGAGCTTCCTGAAGCTGAGCGAAGATCCGCTGCAACAAGTGCCCCTGAAAAATCCGATAAGCCTTCGGGCTCAAGCGGTAGCCGTCGCGCGTGCGCTCCAATCCTTGCAGCTCTGCCAAGCGGCGCAAATATTCGCTGATTTGCTCGGCGAGTTGCCGAAGATTATCGATTTGCTCCTGTTCGACGAATTCGGCCAGCTCATTGAGATCGATCATGGCGATTCGAGCGGTTTTCGCAGCCTCTTCCAATTGCTTGAGCAACCGATCGATCGTTTCCAATTCCTCCTTGATCTCGAGGGCTTTGGGGACCGACATCCGGGTTCGTCCCGTAAACACGTACTTCGCGGCCAACTCCTCGATTTGGTACTTTTCCCCTAAGCGTGCGTTAAGCTGGAGGAGTTGCCGGGCAAACTGCGGACTTTCCCGTTCCACGTGGTACCAGAGTCGCTCCAAATCGTAGAGCTGCTCCTCGGCTACGGCTTTGTAAAACCAACCCGACAAGGGTTTGGGAGGTTGCATCCGCGCGACTTGTTTCCGGAATGCCTCGGCCGCTTCCGCCAGGACCGAGTCGGTTTCGTAGGTCTCAAGGATTTTCCGCTTCCGCTGGAGGAGCATTTCGCGAAGGGACTCAAGACTGGGGCCCAACCCTGCGATTTGGCTTGGGTCCAACTTAATGGCCCGAGCTAGATCCTCTTCCGAAAACTCCCGTAAATGGCCAAACGCCAACAGGTGTTCCATGGCCCCGGATACCAGATCGGGCATCGGCTGCGTGGGGCTCGGGATATTTTTCGGATCATACCGCTGGTAAACGTGGATGATTCCCCCTGCATGCCTAGGGGATTTCATAGACGATCCTCCCATGATGCTGCGTTCGGGAAATGCGATCCTCGGCATACAGGCCCGCCAGCACGAACTCGACGCACGAAGCGCGGATTGCCGGGTGGCTGGAGGCATTGACCTCGAAGGCTTTCTCCCAAGCCGGGGGCACGCGCTTCAATCGCTCGGCGTAATACTGCGACGGAAGCATGTCGCCCACTTCGATCTTTAAGCCACGGGCAAAGATCTCGGTGATTTCCTCCAAGCCGTGTCGGTCCACATACTCGCGGAAAACATCTCGAATCGCCTCGGCCACAATCGCCTCCAAAACTTGCCGTTCCGATAGCTGGTGGCTGGACATCATGTCCAATTCGAGTTTTCCGAGCGAAGAGGCGTACAAGTGCCCCAAGTCGCTGATCCGCGGTACCGCCGGCCGCTCCCCCAGCACTGCCGCCCGGCGCCGAGCACTGGCCACCATCACGCGATAATTGGCAATACTGAGCCGAGCACTGACCCCGGATTGATGATCGATGTACTTTGACCGTCGAGCAACGATGCTAATTTGCTCGATGATTTCGCTCATAAAGTACGGCACCACTACCGGGAATTCACCCCCCAGGTCGATCCCGGCCTCTTGGTGCATAATTTCAATCCCTAATTGCCGCTCGCGGGGGTAATGGGTGTGAACGACGGACCCAATGCGGTCCTTTAACTGCGGGATGACTTTTCCGCTTCGGTTGTAAGTAGCCGGGTTAGCCGAGAAAAGCATGAGCACGTCGATATCGAATCGCACGGGATATCCGCGGATTTGCACGTCGCGTTCTTCCAGGATGTTGAAAAGGCCGACCTGTACCAGCTCGTCCAACTCCGGCAGTTCGTTGATCGCGAAAATTCCGCGGTGCATTCGGGGGATTAACCCGAAGTGGAGCGCCTCTTCGGCCGACATGCTTACGCCGCCGGCGAGCTTTGCCGGATCGATCTCGCCGATGATATCCGCGAATTTCGTGCCGGGGGCCAATCGCTCCGCATACCGTTCACTTCGGGGCCACCAAGCGATGGGGATTTCTTCCTCAGGACGCTCCGCCACGATTTGCTTACCCAACCGGGTGATCGGCCGGTAGGGATCCTCGTGGACCGCTATTCCCGGACAATCGATAAAGGGAACTTCCTCGTCCAGGAAGCGGGCCAGCATCCGCATCAGCCGGCTTTTGGCCTGGCCTTTTTCCCCCAAAAAAAGCATGTCATGACCGGCGATGATGGCGATGGTAATTTCCGGGATTACTGTATCATCGTAACCCACAATACCAGGGAACAAATCTTCCCCCCGAGCCAACATCTGCATGAAGTTGTCGTAAATCTCGCGCTTAACGGATTTGGAAACCCACCCACTTTCGCGAAGCTCTCGGAGATTGCTGGGCTTAGTTGCTGTGCTCAGCACGGGCTGACGGGTCATAGGTACTTCTGTGCTCCTTCCCAAGCTGTAGCAAGAATGAATAACGACTAATGCTAAACAAAATGCTCAAAACTAATGTTCGAATCGATTAGTGCATTCGAAAACGAACACGCCGAATTTCTCCGTGGAAGCCGCCCACAATCCTTCGCAGGCTCCGGCAGCAAGGCAATCCTTCGTTGAGAATTTCGAGAACCACTCCGATCATTCGAAAACCACTAGAACCACTAGAACCACAAAAATAATTTGAGAACCACTTCGATTAATTTGAGAACCACTTCGATATCTCGTTAACAAGTCTCGATAACAGCGACGTTTAAAAAAAGAGACACTTCCCACGCTAATAAACTTTCAATCCTTGCCGTGGAAACTTTCGTCGAGGTTTGCAAATGAATTTGATAATGAATTCAATTGTTTCGGATCAATGCAAGTCAAATACAAGTCAATTGAAGTCCGGAACCACTTCGCTACTTTTTGCCACCTTCCCGAGAGCCCGCGACTTGAGAAGGGGCGCCAGTTACGCAAGTGCTGCTTTGGTCAATAAGGGGCCGCACAAAATTTTGGAAAGCTCTTTTCGTGCTACTAGTCCCCTCAGGCTTTATTCTATCCTCGGGACCGATCTGGCCAAGTTTTTGACAACCAGCTTGCACGATATATTCCAGCTCCAACCCCAGATTCCAAGCGTTCTCGGCGGCAGAATCAGCGATTTTTTGGGCAAAAATGAAAAGGGCTCCGAAGATTCTTACCGAGGGAAAAAACGGAGAGGGCTTCAGATTTTTACCGGAGCTACTCGGTTCTGATAGGAATAGTTCGAGGATGACGTTGGCATAAAGTCGGATGAAACGGTATGCAAAAACGCGAAGGCGGAGGAGAAATGACGAGCGACCCTTCGATCACCGAAGGAGTTGGGATTGGGTTGTACAGTGCTTCAGAGCCGGCGACTTATTCGCCGGAAACTCAGTAGCTACGCTTCGCGAAAGGGCTTTCGGCGGCCTTATACCCCACTTTGAGCCGCAGTACAATCAGACCGACAACTGGGTGCGATTTCGCCTCAACCTCGCGATGACCACTCAGGGACAATTAGCCCCGATGAGCCCGGAATCTTACCCGCCAAGCTGCCTCTTGAAATTACACCGGCGATACTGCCATTTAAGCTGTCGGCATTTACGGGGCCGGTGGCGGATCACTCCCCGGGGTCAACTCCGTTTCGTTACCCAACTCCCTGGGGGATTCACCGGCTAGTTCTGACATGGGTTCGTCCCAGTACCAACTCGACCCCTGCAAGTCGGAATCTAAGAAAAGAGGAGCAGCGGCTTCTTCCGCGGTTGATTCTCCGGCTGAAGCGGACGACGCATTCGACCCGGGACTCTTCTCCGATTCTCCCGCGGGAACCTCGCGCCCTGCCGCCGTCGCACCACCGACACCGGAGGAACCTGTAGCCCCAGGCGGCAAAGGAACGGCAGGCGTGGCACTTGCCCCGGATGGGGGAGAAACCCCGGGAGCCGGCGCAGCTCCAGCTCCGGGGGAAACGAAAGTGGCGGGAGCCGGCGCAACCTCAGATCGCGAAGGGGCGCTCCCGGGGAGGGCAGACGGTTCAACCTGCGGGATTTCGGTTGATTGGCCGGGGTTTCCTATCGCGGGTCTAAAAGCCCGGTGAAAACCTTCCGGATAACCCCGAGACCCCTCCAGGAGCGGCGGTATTCTCCCCGAATCAAATAAATTCTCCCGGCCCGGAAGATACGAGTCGCCCAAATTGTCACTCGGCAGCGAAGGCGGATTTTCGGCCTTTCTTCCCAGTGATATGTTGTCGGATGGTGTCCGTTGCGGACCGAGAGGGCCTTCGACCTCGTAGCGAAGATTTCGGGGCTTAAGGGTCGGTTCGAGTAAACTCGGCTCCGTCGCCCCGGTACCCCAGTAGGAATTCAGCAGCCACACAGCAAGAATCAGGATGGCCACGGGAACCAGCCATGGGATGTGCCGAGCTACTTTCGACCATGGTCCCAGCGCAGGATTGAGGGGCCGGGTGATTTGGCCCGACTCCGCCCCGTCCTCGGTCCATTCAGCCGCCACTGCCGAAAGCGCCGCCACCACCGCGGCTGCCGTCTGAAAGCGGTCGCGCGGTTCCTTGGCCATCATCCGGCGTAGAACCCGGGCTAAAGCCGGCGGCACATCCGGGCGCAACTTTCGCACATCCGGCGGTTCTTCCCCCTGATGTTGCAGCAGTTTTTGCAGGGCATTGCCCTCCGGGAAGGGCGGTTGACCGGTCAGAAGGAAGTAAAGGGTGCAACCGAGGGAGTAGATGTCGCTTCGCTGGTCGGCGGAGCGAGGGTCGCGCGCTTGCTCCGGCGCGATATAGTCGAAAGTCCCCAGGGTAACTCCTGTGGCCGTCAAATCAGCACGATTTGGATCGGGTACTTGGATTCGCGCCAGCCCCAAGTCGATCAGTTTCACGCGTCCTTCCCGCGTAACCAGGATATTCGAGGGCTTGATATCCCGATGCACGACGCCGCGGCTGGCCGCATGCCCCAAAGCCTCCGCAACCTGAATGGTGTAGGAAATCGCCGTCGGCACCGGGAGGGGGCCTTGCTCCTGAACCAAGTCCCGCAGGTTTGTCCCCTCGATGAACTCGAAAGCGATATAGGGCGCCCCGCGCTCTTCTCCTAAGTAATAGACCTGAGCGAATCCTTCGTGGGTGAGCTTGGCGGCGGACCGGGCCTCGTTTTGAAAGCGCAACCGGATTTCGGTATCTGCTGCTTGCTGGGGCGGCAACACTTTCAGAGCGACGGCACGCTCCAGTTGAGTATCCCAAGCCCGATAGACGCGACCCATCCCCCCGCCGCCGATAAACCGTAAAATCCGAAAGTGCCCCACCAGATCCCCCTCGGCAAAAAATTCGACGGAGCCGGCAAAACTATCCGAGAGACTTTTGGGGGCACTTGGGGGCCGTTGACTGATCACCGTCGGCTGATTGTCGCCCGGCGGTGCCAATCGTGGCCCGGAGCCATCGGGCCGAGAACTCCCCGCTTGTGAGCCTTTCGGAATAGCGCTCGGAGTTTGCCCTAGGCTCAGCCGTTCGCTCATCTTTCGAAACCTTGTCCGACTTGAGAGAATCTTGCTCAAAAAGAATTCAAAAGAAGTTGATCGCCCTAACTGGATTCTAACCGTCCGCACTTTCTGGGTCAAACCTGCACTTCAGAGCAAGAGGTGAAAAGGGGCTATTAGCGCAATTGCTCCCCTTTTTTGTCTTCGTCGTGAGCGGAAAAACCTGAGAAGCTTCCCCCTAGCGATTGTTCCAGTTACCCGGCATCGGTTCCCGCGGAATTGAAGCCTTGCAGCGAATCTGTAAGGTCGGATCCGTGATGTTGGCATCAAATCCGAAATTCTTGTGCCCGATAATTCGCGGCCGAATTTGCAATCTCATTCCCGATTTCGAATGATGCATTGGGTTCGTTTGCTTAGGTGGTATTCGTACTGGGGTGACGAACTTTTGTGACGTATCGCCGCGACCGATTTTTATGCTTTTTTGGCGCACAAGTCTGACTGAGTTTTATATCGCCTGGAGAGATTTCGATGAGGCATCGCCCCCGATGGGCGTGGTGCCGACCGCGTAACTTGCGCAACCCGAAAAGATCTTAACCGGAAAAAATCGAATGGCCGTTTACCCATGCCGATCTCATCCGCCGGCAACAGGAGACGGAATCTTGCCGGAAAAAGGGGCATCTCAAGCCCGGGCGTTGTTTGACCCATCGATGGGCCTTTATAATCCAGCTCATGACATAATCCACCTCATGACATATGGTAGAGAGATGGGGGTCGGCTACGGTTTTCGCCCTGTGCATAATTGCGTTAGGCTAAATACTGATCGAATCAACTGCTTGGCGTAGTGGTGGGATTGCCGTGTGCAATCCGCTGCGGGTAGTTAACCATTGACTTGGAAGGAGTCGCGCGATGAGACGGCAGATTTCCCGACGGCGTTTTGTGCAAATGGCGGGTAGTTCAGTGGCGCTTTCCGCAGTGGCCGCAAACACGTGGACCATGGCGGCGCCGCTTACCGATGGGGCGCCAACAGCCGAAAAGCTCGGCTGGCGGTTGGGATGCCAGGCTTATACGTTCAACCGATTCACGTTTTTCGAGGCCCTGGACAAGATTGCTTTGTTGGGGCTTCGATATGTGGAGATGTATCCCGGCCAATCGCTCAGCCCGGATCGGCGGGATGTTCGCACCAATGATGGCATGCCGGCAGAGATCCGTCGCGAAGTCAAGAGCCGCTTGGCGGATTTGGGGATCAAGCTGGTGGCGTACGGGGTCACGGGGCTGCCGAATAATGAGGAGGTCTGTCGCCGGACTTTCGAATATGCGAAGGACATGGGGATTGAAACGATCGTTTCCGAGCCGCCCCCCGAGTCGTTTGATTTGATCGAAAAGCTGGTCGAGGAGTATCAAATCAATGTTGCCCTCCACAACCATCCGGAACCTTCACGATATTGGAATCCCGATACGGTCTTGGCAGCGTGTAAGGGCCGCAGCAAACGGATCGGTGCATGTGCCGATACAGGACACTGGATGCGTTCGGGGATCAACCCCGTGGAGGCGATCCGCAAATTGGAGGGGCGGATTATCTCGTTCCATTTCAAGGACCTAAACAAATACGGCAGGCAGGGAGCCCACGACGTACCTTGGGGGACCGGTCAGGCCGATGTACCGGCGATTCTGCGCGAAGTATATCGCCAGAAACTTCAGGCATTCTTTGCGGCCGAATACGAGCACAATTGGGAAAATAACGTGCCTGAACTAGCGGAGTGTGTTCGCTTCTTCGAAAAGGTCGCCCGGGAAATTGCGGGGGTTTGAAGACAGGATAGCTGGTTTCGCTCTGACTTCCCGCGGTTTCTTGCCGAATTCTGACAACACGATTTGCCACAAATTTCTGCCCTTATAAGCGGCTTGTGCTCGGGGAGGAGATCGACTTTATGCTCGATCCACCCGAGCCGCCCTTTTTCTCATTTCTTATTGCTTCTTTGTTATTGCTTCGAAGAATCCGCTTTCTCGCTCCTGGGTAAGTACAATCTCTTACCTACTCGTCTTTTGCCTTTTGTCCGAAGGTCTTTAATCGGATGCGTCTTTTCCCCGGCGTACTCCCCACCGTCATTTTGCCGTGACGGTGTCAATCATTTTGCCATCAGGACCAATAGCTTGTAGCGATCGTAAGTACTTGGTGCGCTCACAGGTATTAGCATGTCGCTTTTCGGGGGAAAATGTCTTCAGGTAGCTTGTCGCTGGGTGGGGAAAGACTCTACAAGCGGAGGAAGAGCCGAGCACGGTTTCGGCGAGATCGCTCCTCAGCCTCCTTCCTCACCTGCCCCGAACGAGGTAGCAGCGAACGAGGTATCAGGCCCCTGCGAAATGTCATGCTCATGTACTTCCGCCTTTACGCGCCCCAGACGAGAGCAAAGTCTCGCGACCGCCTCCGTCGCCTCCTTAGGGGTTGAGAGTGGGCATCCGAACTGCCGCGAGAAGATTGACTGTCTCCGCCCAAATGGAAGTTTTTGAGCGACCCCCTTGGGAGTACCTATCGCCGTTTGCACCTTGAACACGAAAAACCGGATCTGCTGAATCGAGGAAGGGCCGGAAATACGAGATCTGCGAATCAGAAGCGTTATAAGTTGCCCCATTATAAAAGGTTACGTTATCCGCAAGCCTTAAAAATAGCGTCTTAAATCCGTTTGAAAGGACACTTGGTAAATAAGAAATAGACGCAAGTATTTTTCATTTCGTAACTTATGGCTAAAGTTCTTGCCAGCTTTTTCAGCCTTCCCGGTAAGACAAAACCCGCCGTTCCCCCGTCTTGGCGCAACATGAAGCTGAATTTTTGTCTCCGCTAGCCAGCCTCGATGCACACCACCTAAAAAGGGGGATGTTTCGGCGCACACACCCCATTCGAGGGGTTTGCGCCGGGCGTGTGCAGCGGCTTTCCGGCTCATGGGGCCCGACATCGCTCGTGGGAGTTTGCTTCGGCCCCGCCACCCGCAAAACCAGTCTTGCTTGCGCTAGCAAAATGAGGGCGACAGGATCCCGGGGCACAAGGAGGCTATTCAATCCCCGGAATGAACCGATGGTCTGAAATCGAGGAAATCGCCAACTGAAGGAGGGTCGCGGGATGATGGAGGAGATCAAGCGATTGCAAGTTCCGGAAACCTCGGCCGATTCGGCGGGACTAAGTCAGGAATCTACCGAATCGTTCCAAGGGGGTCTGCCCCGTTTCACCTCTGAGCTGGCATCCGCCGAGTATGATGACCCAATTCATCAAAAGATCTTGGCCGAGGCGGAAAACCTCTTCAGCCAAAACCCGAATTGGGCGACGTTCTACCGACAAATCGTGGGGCCTGAAGGAGTGGTGCGAAAGTATTTCCCTTCGCCCGAGGCGTTGGCCCAGTTTCGCCGGACGGAAACGTACCTCAGAATCCAGCGGATGCTCACGCAACTTCGGGGAAGCCGACCCCGGGCCCGGCGGTGGGAGCCGGTCAAAGTGATCACCGTGCGGGTTCCGGAAAGCGTCCATGACGCCATTGCCGAAGAAGCCATGCAATTGAATGTCAGCATCAATAAGCTGTGTATCGCCAAGCTCTTGCAAATCATCGAGGCCGATATCTTGGAGGGAAAGCGGCAGCGTCGAAAAACCGCATTTGCAGCGCCGTTACCATCAGGGAACACGCAAGCCATCGGCGCTGATCCTGGCCGCGATAACGGTGCCCCGATGCTTGACTAACTGCCTCATTAGCACGCGGCGTAGCCCGGTCGCCGATAAGCATCGATCATCCGTGGTGCCTATCCGTTTGGAGGCGGACAGCCTTCTCTTGATCGTTTAAAAGCATAGATTTTCTAAGACCGGCGAGCTTAATGCGAGGGGAGATCTTGGTTAGAGGGGAGCTCATAATCAGAGCGGGGATCGTAAAAGCGGAACGAAAAGTTCGCTTTTCAAAGGACCTGGGACCGATCTCCCAAGGCCCGGGGATTCGCCGGTAGCTCAAAAGCAGATTTCCACCCGTGACTTCGTGCCGGCAAGCTTCGCCGCTAGCTCGACATTTCGGGCAAGTTGAGCAAGGTAAGCCTGGCGGGATGAGGCCTCGAAAAGTATAGATCGGTAGCGGGTTTGAAGTTCGGGGAAATGAATCGCCAAGGTTCGGGCGACAGCCGGCCAGACCTTCGGGCGGCGATTCAGCGCGTCCACCCAGATTCGCTTAACCTTCAACTGCGCGGCCGTTTCAAACAGTTCCCGCAAGCTGGGGACATCATCGGCAAGATACGGAAGTAGCGGGCCGAACATCACCACGGTATTCAGCCCAAGCTCCCTGGCATGCCGAAGCACGTCGAGGCGCTCGCGGGGGCTGGCAGCACCGGGTTCCCAGATCCGAGCCAAACGCTCATCTAATGTGGTGATTGTCACGCCGAGCTGGACAGGTTTGCCCACGAACAAATCAAAATCTCGGGAAACCAGGCTGCTTTTCGTGAGAATTCGGAGTTGGAAATCGCGCTCCAGAAGCAAGCGGCAACATTCCCGGGTCAATCGAAATTCGTTTTCCACGGGTTGCCAACCATCGCAGGCACTGCTCACGAAGACTTTTCCCGGGGGCACACGGCGCAGTTGCCGGTAAAGGGCCTCGACCGCATTCGCTTTGATATCCACAAACTTCCCCCACGGTTCCTCGTGGGGGCGGAACCGCTGCATAAACCGGGCATAGCAGTATCCGCATCCGTGGGTACAGCCGACATAGCAGTTGAGCGTGTAGTCACAAATCGAACTGCAATTGAGGATGGTTTTGCAGGTGATCGTTCGCAGCGCGATCGGAAACGAGTTGCTGTCTGAGGGCAGCTTGCCTCGACCATCATGCTCCGCGGCCCCGCCGGCCCCGACACCCGCGAGCTCCGCGGGCTTGGCGGCCTCAGGGAGGCGGAAATCTGTTGGCTGGAAAAGCCAGCCGCACTGCTTGTCCATGCTTCGTTTACCCCGGTACTTTAGGAACAAATGTTCATTAGGGCATTTTACGCCCTTTTTTTAGCGTAACAAGGCTTTCGAAGGTCGAACCAAAGGTTGTTCCAAGGGCTGAATCCATGATTAAAAAATGAGGAAACGAACTTGCTTTTACGACTTCTCCGGGGAACGGTTCAGAAGAAATATCAATGCCGTTGAAGACAGACAGTGACGTCAAAGAA
The DNA here is from genome assembly GCA_937128505.1 of uncultured Thermogutta sp. Taxonomy (GTDB): domain Bacteria; phylum Planctomycetota; class Planctomycetia; order Pirellulales; family Thermoguttaceae; genus DTLM01. The sequence goes on along the minus strand of CAKZMM010000162.1, from coordinate 12,338 downwards.
GCGTGCCCTGCGTTAACGTGCGCCACGACAATGCATCGCGGAAAGGAAGCATAGGTGGCAAGCCCTGCCCGGTTCGGCGAGAATCAATGCCTCCCCGCAGCGAAACGTGGCGGATCGACGAGGCAACTTCCCGCAAAGCGTCCTAACCCCATCGGGTTTTTTGCGTTCCTTCTTGGGCCCGGCCGATGATCCAACTCTCGATGCCGCAATCGGCCAATTGATGGCGAATGCTTTCTGCGTAATAAGAGCTGACGACGAAGATCATGCCGATTCCCAGGTTGAACACCCGCTCCATTTCCGCATCTTCGATGCCGCCGAGCTTCTGGACCCAGGAAAAAACCGGTGGCACCGGCCAGGCTTGGCGATCGAGTACAAGCTCCACACCGTCGGGAACGACCCGAGCCAAATTCTCCAGAATGCCCCCGCCGGTGATATGAGCGATGCCGTGCACTACGTTCTTTACGCGATAATGTCGGAGGACGCTGCGGACGGCTTGGGTATAGATCCGCGTGGGCCGCAAGAGGACCTCGGCCACGGTGCCTTGAAGCTCCGGGACGTAGTCATCCACCTTCAGTCCCGCGTGTTCGAAGACCACCTTGCGAACCAGGCTATAACCGTTGGAATGTAGGCCGGAGGAGGCCAATCCGATGACCAGGTCGCCCGGCACGATGGACCGACCGTCGATGATGGCGTCTTTCTCCACCACGCCGACGCAAAAGCCCGCCAAGTCGTAATCATTGGGGCCATAGGTATCGGGCAAAATGGCGGTTTCGCCCCCTAAAAGCACACAGTCGGCCATTTGGCAGCCCGCGACAATCCCTGTTAAGATCTGCTCCAAAAGCACGGGATCATCTTTCGGCAGGGCCACGTAATCGAGGAAAAACAGGGGCTCTGCCCCACAGCAAAGGGCATCGTTGACGTTCATCGCCACCAAATCGATGCCGACGGTGTTATGGATCCTCGCCATGCTGGCCACTTTAAGCTTGGTGCCCACCCCGTCTGAACAGCCGACGAGCACCGGTTGACGGTAGCGGCGTGCGAAAAGGGGACTTTCGAAATCCAGTTGGAATAGTCCGGCGAACCCGTGTGCCCAGGGAATGACCCGGGGAGTAAAGGTGCGTCCGAGCAGACGGGGGAGTCGCTCCATTGCCTGACGATAGAGGTCCAAATCTACTCCCGCATTTCGGTAAGTTAATTTCCCCATGATTTTTCGACGTGCTGAAATCGTGATCGATCGCTCAAACCTGCCGCAACCTTGAAAGATCTGCCCCGCTTGTGTTGGTTCCCCCTCAGTACTGTGACCTGCATGTCGATGGCAACAGACATCTGCCCGGTCTGCGTCGGTTCCCCCCTCAAGCGGATAAAGTATTACGCGGTGCACACATCTACCCCGCCCGCGTCGGTTCCCCCGCCAAATGGCAGGGCACAATCGGGAAGGAAGCCGACAGGGTATTCCTTGTTGCTCCGCGTTGGGTGCGGGGCTTTATTTCCGATTCTTTTTGAAAAAATCTCCGACGCCTTTTCGCCCATGGGCACACGGCTTTTGAGTTTTCAAGACAAATGGCTGATAATCCGCGGTCTGGTCGCATCAGGGCTTCTTCCCCATGGAGCTTCCTTTTACCCCGAGAAGAAGTTCGGCGAAAGTCCCCTTTCCGGCGAGTATCGTGCGAAAAATGCGCAAAGGGCAAATTTCGGGCTTAAATCAATCTGCCGGGAAACTCTCGCCTTCGACGGAGGGTTGTCCGGCGTTGCACACCAGGATTACAGCACACCACGGTTACTTAGATTACAAATATGCCAATACTTAGATTACATATATGCCAAGAATGGGAATGGCTCTCCCTTTCTCCAGCGGGAGGCTGATAGTGTGTCTGCAATGGCGGAGGGATTCCGGCGAAAAACGTCCTTCGCTAAAGAAAGGTTGGGTCATATTGTGGGGTGGCAAGGCGGCTTCGCTCTCCTACGAATTAAGCACTATCCTAACGAATAAGGATATCGCGTCTTAAAGGAAAGTTGGCTTATGTTGCGGGGTGGAGAGGTAGCGTTCGCGGCATCCGGGGGTTGTTGCCGCCGTGAAAAGTAGCCTAGTACCCGTATGAAAAGAGGAGAAATCGCGAAAAATTGCCGCCCCTTTGCCCCGGTTGTTTCATCGGGCTAAGCAAGCCTTCGGGAGACGACATACCCGGGGCAAAGCATTACCGGATTGCCCGGCAATTGCAGCATTTGATTGGTACTTTCGCGATTTGCTCAAAAATCACTATTTTTCCTATTTTAATTATTTGACTTGACCGGCATACAACCGTTTTGCAAATTTAATGGATGAACTCAGGTTAACGGTCAATGCCTTTGCAAATCGCGTGAGTCTACGGCGTGTTTGGAGCCGGCAGGATGGGGCCTTGGAATGGCCCCGGCAAATTTTTGTTCTCTGTATTTACGCTGTATTTAGGCTCGAAGTTTTAAACTTTTGAGATCTAGCTTTGGGGAAAAGGAGCCTTCGGATGTACCATCTTGGCGGACGTACCTTCTTAGGGTTAAGTGTGTTGACTTTCTTGGGGTTGAGCATGATGGCGGGCCCGATTTACGCAACCCCGCCGGAATCCCCCGCCATTTCGACTTATGCCCCAGCAGAGGATTTAGTGGCTCAGTTTGATTACTACCTGGAGCGGCTTCAAAGCGCCGTAGCGACTGAGGCCGAATATAAGGACGTGACCGATCGGGTCGTCAAAGATGCCAGTACAATCGTCCTCATTGCTCTGGGATTAGGACTGCACGATTCGCCCAATAAATACAAGGCTCAAGCCCCTGCCATGGTGGCTGCGGCCCGAAAGCTGGTGGCGGCGACCGATTATGCGAGCACCAAAGCGGCGGTCGATGCCTTGGCAAGTGCCGCTAAGGGTTCAGGAGCCTCGGGCAGTCTCAAGTGGGATAAGGTAGCATCGCTCAAAGCGCTGATGGAGCAAGTGCCGCTAATCAATAGCCGCATTAAGCGCTACATGCGACGTTTCGAGCGGGAATCGGCGACCATCGCCGGCGATGCGGCGGCGATCGCCATCATCAGCCAAGGAAGTCTTTATAACGTGGATGAGACCGAGAAGGCGGACGAGGTTCAAAAGTGGTACGATGCGTGCATCCAAATGCGTGATGCGGCAGCGGCGCTGAACAAAGCTGCCCGGGCTAAGGACTTGAACGCGGCCAACGAGGCGCTTAAGGCACTGGCGAAAAGCTGCGACGATTGCCACATTGTCTTTCATCCCGAGGCCTTGGGCAAAGAACTGTAAAGCGCCGCGGCCCGGCATGCATAAGCCACCCATGATGGTTTGAAGCTGAATCGTTGTCGGCCGCTTCCAGGTGAACCCCTGTTTGCTGGATAAACCACGGCTTCGGTTCCGGACTGCGGTGCCGCCGGTAGCAACGAAGTTCAATCGATTCGTCAAAGCGACGCTTGCCCGAGGTCGTAGCGCGCGTCCAATGCGTCAAGATTTCAACACTTGCCCAAGGGCTTTTAGCGTTTTGCTGGGGCAAGTGGACAAAACACTTTTTCGTAAACCGCCTGAATGGCTGCCGCCGAGGGGCTTGTGTCCCAAAGGACCAGCCCGTAAGAGAGCGAAACCGGCTTGCCGGATTCCAGCGTGAATGGTTCGGAGGCAAGCCCCAAAGTGGCCGACAAATACGCGAACGGTTGCACCATGGTGAACCATGTGGCAGGATGCCGCAGATTGTCGGGATGCGAAAGCATGGCGACCGTGATCGTTTTGCCCGCCATTTCGACCCGATAAGCACACCAGGCGGAGCGTTTGCCGTTGGTCCCTTCGACGCCGGTTTGACCCTCGGCATTGAAGAATTGGCCAGTCTTATCCATCTGTTCAATGAAGCGGATTCCCAGACCATAGTAGGGCGATCCACTCAGCACCGCCTGCGATTTGCCGGCCGGAAGCTCGAGCTGTGACTTCCAAAGAACAAGCCGAAAATCGCCCACATCGCTGGGCAGGTCTTCGCTCGTCAAGGCATGCCAGGAAAGCTCGCGGTCTTCGAGAATTAAGATTTGGGAACGATCCGCATTTCGCCACTCGAGCCGCTGTTGGAGCCGGGCTTCGGCGCGAAATTTTCCGTTCTCGCGGTTGGCGGTGAGGACGGCATGAACGGTTCCTGCATCCAACTGATAGCCCGCCTCGGGGGATTCGGCCCAGAAAGTGACTCCGTCCACAGCGACGGCAAACATCAGGCCGTGGTGGTGCAGGTGGTCGACGGGTGCATCGCGCAGGATATTTATCCCCGCCGGCGTGGTCAGGGTGCGAAGATACGGTTTGCGGGGGTTGGGAGTGCGTTGATACTCGAAGACTACTCCAGCACCGTGGCGCAGGATCACCGTGTGGTTATCACTTTGAATACTGAGGGGAAGCTCGCCCGCAGTTTGGCCGCAAATCCGATTGCTTTCCCCTGCCAAAAGGCACAGCAGAAATCCGGCAAGAAGTGCGCCTCCTGTGCGAAAAAACTTTCGCTGCGATGAACGAGATGAATGGGGGCCGCCTCCGCGGGCAATGCCCCTTGCCGTGATTGCAGGACGGGGGAGACAAACGAACCGACAATCCTCCAAAGCACCAACCCCAAGATGCACATGCATGACTTTCCTCCTCGGAAACCTTGGTTACATTTGGAAGGGCAGCGTAATTGAACCGATTTCAGCAAAGTAGATTAAACTGAGCAAGAACCTAGTCTAATTCGGATGCCGCGGGGCGAAAACCGAGAATTATCGGCGATCGTAGGATACCGGTAGTGGAGGCGGTCTTCCGCCGGCAAAGCAGCGATCTTCGTTTTAAATTTTTGAGACTTTTGGCTTCGCGAACGAGTTGTTCATTTTGCATGGCCATAGCTACACAAGCGACCTCCTGAATTCGCAAAGGATACTGGCGTATACAAAGGATTCCGGCGCAGAATGCGAGGGTCATTCCGCCACAAAACGGCTAACTTACACGCGGCCTTTCGCCAGGTGTTAAGATCACGGCGGCGTCCACCTTTAGGCGTGAAGGCACGGAAAGAGGCCTAGACCTAGGTGGAAAAGCTGACGGCAAATACGAATGAATCCCCGTAAGCGAGCGAACGGTTTTCAGTTCCGTGGGTATCTTGTACGATGGTGTCACCAAGCCACGGTTCTTCGGCCCGGCGAGTGGGATCGAAAATGACAAGTTTTCCCCACGGTCGGTGCCCCCATTGAGGATAGGGGTATTTTGGGTTGACGCTGTTTTGAAGGGGCTCCTTTGCGTTTGCACGTTTTGGGTTTGAGCCCTCGATAGATCCCTGACGGCAGGTGAAAGTCGGTTCTGCGGAACAAGTTGTAGAAATCCTCAGGACTTATGAGCAGAGACGTAACCGGATAGGGCGGAGATCAATGAGCATACTTTGGGGGCAGCTTAGGCCCGGGCAAGATCGAGCGATGGCAAGCGGTGGGTGCGACCGACGCAATGATGCGCGTAAGGCGAGCGTGGGGTCAGCTTGCAAAACCATCTATGAAGTTTTTCTTGGGCTGGCGGTTGTCGGTGCAGTGTACTGGGGGGGGTGCAAGCCGGCAAGTCCTGTGAAAGCACCGGCTCCCGATGTACCGCCGCCGGGCACGCAGTTCCGTCTGGTGGTCGTGGGCGATCCCGAGTTAGCCAGTGCCATCGAGGTGCTGCGGGGAGAATGGAATGCCCAAAGCGGATGGGATTTTTCGGTGAAGACCTTGGATGAATCGGCGGAGCCGAAAACTCTGGAGGCGATTTGGACTCTGGCCGACGCCGCAGTGCTGCCCGTGGGATGGCTGCCGAGTGTGGCGACCGGTGATCCCGAAGCTCCGCCCCTTGCCGAGGTGCCCGCGAATCTCCGGGAAGCGGAGGGGGGCCCCTGGGGGCGTATTTTTGGTACCTTGCGGGTCCGAGAACTCACGTGGGGTAATCGGGCGGTTGCTGTACCTTTTGGATCCCCGGTGTTCGTACTTTATTGTCGAGAAGATTGGTTGGAGAAACTGGGAGAAAAACCCCCGCAAACTTGGGACGCTTATCAGCGATTGGTCCAGCGGTTGGCGGCGGCAAGGCAGCAAGCGGAGACTAATCTTTCGGCTGGTGGGGCAGCTTCCGACTGGGTACCAGCGCTGGAACCTTTGGCAGCGGGTTGGGCGGGACGGCTCCTCCTGGCGCGGACAGCTGCTTATGTGGCGCATCGCGAGCATTTCTCCACCTTTTTCGATATCGAGACGATGGAGGCATTGGTGGATCGGCCGCCTTTTGTTCGGGCTTTGCAGGAGTTGTGTGCGGCCGTGCGAGGTGCGGAAAGCACGGTTTTGACCCTCGACCCAGACGGGGTGCGTAAAGCTTTTTGGGAGGGCCGGTGTGCATTAGCCATCACTTGGCCCACTGCCTCAGCGGAAATCCAACTGCAAGAAACGCCACCGGAGGTGGTCTTTGCGGAGCTGCCCGGCTCGCGTGATGTCTTCGACCCGCGGAAGGCTCAGTGGCAAAAGCGCCGAGCGGATGAACCCATTCAGGTGCCGCTTTTGGGGGTTTCGGGGCGATTGGGGGTGGTGAGCCAATCGACTAGGTGGCCTGCCGCAGTTTTCCAACTTCTTTTTTGGCTTTCGGCAGACCGTTCTTGGGAAGTTTCCTCCAAGAGCCGGACCACAACGCTTTATCGCGATGATCATCTTCAAGATCCGCTGCGATGGGTAGAGCCGCTGCTGTCGCCGCAAGCCGCCCTGCAATATGCCGAGTTGACGCGGGAAACGCTGGACAAAACGGTTGCGATTGTCGCCGTGCCGTTGCCTGGTCATAACGAGTATTTGTCTATTTTGGATGATGCGGTCCGCAGGGCGGTGAAAGGTGAATTGTCTGCAGAAGCGGCACTTCGCGAAGCCGCAGAGGGTTGGAATGAGCTGACGGAGCGGTCGGGCCGCGATCGTCAGCGGCAGGCGTACTGGCAAAGCTTGGGGCTGGAGTAGATTCCGAGGGGCGAATCTGCCGGCGGCTTGGGCCGGAAGGTCGATTACCCCTAGGATCGCGACCAAAGATGGAATAAGATGGCTTTAGCTTCAGCCAGGCTTAGCCTGCGCAAGCTGTGCTTTGAACGATGGGTGCGAACCATGGTTGCATCGAAAGGAAACTTCGATGATTCGCTTGATATGCCCGAGCTGTCGGAGCCGGATTCATGCCAAAGATGAATTGGCCGGCCAACTCCGCCCGTGTCCCCAGTGCAAGACGCTGCTGCGGGTGCCCAGTCCCACGGAAACCGGCGATGAATACGTGGAGGCACAGGCCGTAGCCCCGGAGGCCGCTCCGGCCGAGTCGGTTGCCCCACCCTCTGCCGAGCAGGAAGGGTTACTGGCTCCAGAGGTACCCGACCGCCTGATTCGCACGAATTACTATTTGATTTGCGATCGAACGAAAGTGGTGGCGAACTGGGAAAACAACGGGCAAGGGTGGATGCTGAAAAGTGGGATGGGCTATGTCGGTGCCCGTCGCAACGAGGATCAATTGCCCAACGAGGGGGATTTTCAGCTCTTAGAATTGCAGATGGTTCAAGTGCCCGGAGGGATCCGGCTTGTCGGATTGATGACTTATCAGTTGGCCAAACGGTACGCTTTGCCGGTGCTGGCCCGGGGCGATAACGAGATCTTCAAAAAAATCACAGGTCCCGGTCGCTTGACCCGGGACCAAAAAGGGGCGGTCAAACTTTTTATCCTCAATAAGTTCATGCACTCTGTCTGGCAAGACGCGCGGGACGTGCTGGACTTTCTGTCCAGTGCGGATTACACCTCGCCGGGGGTTACGCCGAGCCAGTCGGGGGAGCCTCCTCCGCAAAACTAGGAATCGTTTCGCGGACTTTCAACCCCGCCCGGCGTAAGAAAGAGGCTAGGATCGGATAGCCCAATTCGGTCAGAATGGATTCCGGGTGAAACTGAAGACCCACGAGTGGCAGGACTCGGTGCTCGATGGCCATGACGAGGCCATCTTCAGTCTCGGCGGTCACTTCAAAGCAATCCGGCAGGCTGCTACGATCGATCACTAGCGAATGATATCGTCCCGCCTCGAAGGGACTGGAAAGACCCGCGAAGATTCCTCGCCCGCTATGGAAAACGGCGGAAGCCTGGCCATGCACCGGAGCTGGAGCGCGGATGATCCTGGCTCCAAAAACCGCTCCAATCATTTGATGTCCCAGGCAAACCCCGAGGATGGGGACGCGGGGATAAAGCCGCTCGATGAGCTGAAGCGACCGCGGCATGTCCTCCGGCCTCCCGGGCCCCGGCGATAAAACGATCGCTTCGGGGGGCGACTGCTCGATTGCCGCCAGGTCGAGTACCGAGTGCCGCACTACCTCCACCGCTTGTCCCAGCCGCCGAAAGTACCGGCCTAGGTTGTACACGAAGCTATCGTAATTATCGACAACTAGGATCATGCGCGGAGAATCATACCCGAGGAATCAATGGTGCCGAATCGATCCGAAAATACTCCGGTTAATGCCGTACCATAGTGAGCTGCTCAAAGTGCCACGTATCCACCTGCCGTGCAAGGAGAGTTGCTCTTCAGCTTATCACAAAAGCGAGTGGGGACGAAGCGGCACGAAAGGAGATTCGTAGTTTTCGTCGAGGATGCATCCCCAGGGCTTTACCGCGGGTTTCCTCCCAACTGAGCCCCCCGGCTGTCACGATTGTCCCTTGGAAGGATCCTCCGATGCCCAAACTCCGGCAATACCATGCGAGGCAGGCCCACGCAGAAAGAAGTCTTTCAGGCGGTTAAGGCACGGTGATTTGAGGAAATTCGACGCCATAAATCTGCGACAAAGCCTGGCGGGTCTGCTCCAAACCGAAATTCAAAGCGGTGGAATTGATTTCCACCTGCATCATAGCCATTTGAAACCGCCGGGCCGCGAGCGGAGGGGCCACGCCGCGCTGTAAGTCAGCAATGAGTTGATCGAGTGCAGCTCCGAACTCATCGAGATGGTCTGCTACTGCATTCCCCGCCGCAGCCACTTGCTCCGCGACGTGGGAACGATCGAGATGGGAAATGACTGTACTCGCAGCCGCCAGCTCGGCCCTCAGCTGCGCCAAAGCCGCCAATTGCAAAAACGGATTGGGCGATTGCAATAATTCGGCAAGAATCTCTATTCGCCGCGCATGTTCCTGCATAATGGCGGCCAGTACGCTCCAAAATTCCGCGGTTTTGATCAGTGTTAGACGCAGGTTGGCTTCGGCCGGGTCATCGCCTGCCGAGGGTGGTCGAGCGAAGCCAGACCCCAAATATCGGGGACCTATTTCCTCAAAGTGAGTTTGCTGCAAAATCTGTCTCACGGTGGTCGCAGAGACGGCAAAATTCAGGTTCTCGCCCTCAGGCTGGCCCCAGGTGTTCCCCCCGAGGACTCTGCCGGCGGCATCCAAAAGAGGTCCGCCGCTATTGCCGGGCGATATGGCCGCGTCGGTTTGAATCCAACAGGCATCATCCCCATAGCGCAGTAGATGAAATCCACCTGTTAACTCTTTTAACTCGCTCGTCGTGCGGATGGAACTGACGATCCCGGAGGTCAAGGTTCCTTCTAGCTTGAAAGGGGCCCCGTAGGCGAAGACCTTTTCGCCCAATTGTGGCAGGCCGGTCCGCAATTCGAGTACCGCAGGGGGAGTATTCAATTGCTCGACGGCCAACAGCGCCAAGTCATACTCCGGCCGGAAGTAGCCGCGGCGGACCCGATACATCGTGTTGCTCCGGGTTTTGACGATCACGGAACTGGCGCTTTCCACCACGTGAAAATTCGTCAGAACAATGGGCGAGCCTTGCGAGCGGATGAAAAAGCCGCTTCCCTGGCCTCTGTCTGTAACTACCACCACCGTTGCCTGCTTTACTTGTTCGATCCAATCGAGTACTTCCGATTTGTGGGAACCAGTTTGACGCGAGCGTGGAGGTGGGGAAGAACCCTCATCTTCGGTTTCGTCACCGCTTTCCTGCGGCTCTGACCCATGGAAGGAGTCGGAGCCACCAATACTATCGGTAGAACCCCAAGAGTCATCTGCCGCGGTGCTATCTTCTGGATAAGATATGGTGTGGGGATCCGCTCTCCGGCCGGAGTCTACTGGTCCCACGATCAAAGCGATCATAAAAATAAAGATAGCGATCGCCGCTAGAATGCTTCCCAACAAAATTGCCATTATTCCCGGGGAGTATTTTGGACTTTCGACCTCCGAAGGTTGTATGGGGGGCCCGGGCCTTGTGGGCGGGGAAAGCACAATCGGCGGCGAATCACGAAGTGGCTGAGCAGTTACAGGGAGCGGCGGAATCGGAGGACCTAAGTGCGGGCTTAGGGGGCCGGTTGGGGGAGCCGGATTTGGGGGGCGCCTCTCGGCTTGAGAGCCGGCGGAAAGTTGGGCGCCGCCGCGGCTCGGGGCGGGGGCTGGGTTGTCCTCGAAGAGCTGATCTGCACCAGTGCTAACCTGAGGGGGACCCACTGTTCGCAGTCCGTTGAGACGCTGATTTGTTCGGAGATCCGCCCCTCTCGAAGCCATGTCAGCAGTTGACTTTTCGGAATGGGACCGACAACCCGGCCGGCGACCTTGACAAAAAATCTCGGCTCCGACATCGCCGTCTGCCCTCCGTTTGCGCTGAAAAGCTCGGTCAAAGAGTACGCCGCCAGATTTTGACCTGTCGCTAGCGCCGCCAACTGCCCCGCTTCGCTGCATAGCATTCAAACTCCAACTTCAGTCTAATCGTCCCTGCCGGCCCGGTCAATTAGGGCTAAACCCACGAGCTCATCCCCGCTCACCCACGCCGTAACAGGTTGGAGATGCTCCGAGCAAGCCGGTCAAGATCGAGGCGGTGGTAAACCTCACCACCGCATTGGTCCTTGCCGAATCGAAGAGGGATTCCCGAATCAATTAAAGAATGACTTCGTCGGAGTGCCGAAAAGCCGAGGCAGTTCGGCATCATTTCCACCCGTGCTCAATTGCCACAATTGAAGGGGACCCATCCCTGATAGACGAAGATCAGCCCCTTGTGGCGGAACGCTTTAAGGTGGGTTTGGATGGTAAAAGGTCGCGGAGCTTCGGGTGGGAGGGAGGGGATGGGTTGGTGGCTCCCGGCGCATTGGCGCGGAATAAACGCGGTCCATAGGATTCTCAAGCGGGCTCGACTGGGCGAAAATGTTTGCACTTCGCCTTCCCAGCCCTTGCCGTTTGTCAGGCGCATGTGGCACGCAGCGAAGGCGGTTGGCTTTCCGAGCACAAGAAGTCGGTTGCCTCGAACCTGGTTGGTTGCAGCCTTCCACGGTGGATTTTGCCTGTGGGGGTCACTCCGCCGGGGTTTACACGCACTCTCACTGTGGGTTGATTGCGGCGATGCTGATTGTCGAACAATTGGTCAAGCATTATCCGACCCGAAGCGGTCCCTTGGTTGTCCTCGATGGGGTCGATCTTCAATTGGAGGGCGGGGAGAACGTGGCCGTTGTGGGCCCGAGTGGCTCCGGCAAGAGCACGCTCCTGAATATTATTGGGGCGTTGGACCGGCCGACATCCGGTCGCGTCCTTATCGAAGGAAAAGAGATCGGCAGCTTAAGCGAAGGCGAATTGGCCGCGTTGCGAAATCGAAAAATCGGATTTGTCTTTCAGGAACATCATCTGCTACCGCAGTGTTCGGTGTGGGAAAATGTTCTTCTTCCGACCCTCCCGCTGGGCGGTGCCGGTCCGGAGGAAAAACGCCGCTGCTGGGAATTGCTCCAGCGGGTTGGCCTGGCAGAGCGAAGCGATCATCGGCCTGCCGAACTTTCCGGTGGGGAACGGCAGCGGGCAGCCATTGCTCGGGCCCTCATTAATCGGCCCATCTTGCTTTTGGCTGATGAGCCGACGGGAAACCTGGATCAAAACACTGCGATCCGGGTCGTCGAATTACTCCTGGAATTGCAGCGCGACTACGGCATGATGTTGGTTCTGGTTACCCATAGTGGGCGATTGGCCCGGAAAATGCAGCGAATCCTTGCTTTGGATAACGGCAGGTTGACCCCGCTCGATCAATCCGCCGGACAATCGCACGATTGACGGCGGCAAGCACCGGGTAACTCGGCAGAAGATCGTACCGTTTTTAGGTGGAGTTTAAGCCCAGAGGTGTGTTCTGTGATCATTAGCGGGTTGTAAAACACGAAACACGAAGGGAGAGCAAATCACCGGAACCCTTCGCGGCAAATCGCGGTCTTAACTTCGGAAAGATCGGCGGAGCGCCGGTTCGCTGAAGCACATTTTTTGACTTTTGAGCTGACGGAATTTTTTGACTTTTGACCTGGCGAAAGGCGTTCCGCCTGGTTACTTCCCAAGAACCAAAAAATCGCTCGGTACATAG
>CAKZMM010000161.1 GCA_937128505.1 uncultured Thermogutta sp. | reverse complement strand
CTAAATCGATAAATGAACTCCGAAAACGTGAAAGATTGGTTACAAGATGGCAGATTTTTAAAAAAGCAGTTGTTGACGGGAAGAAAAGTAAGAAAAATGAGAAAATAGTAAAAATTTTGTGTCTGCGGTTGGTTAGCTTCTGAAATGAAATGATTGGTTCTCCTTTTCGAATTTCACCTTCAAAGAACAAAAGATTTGCAAAGGAACTTTTCGCCGAACCCTTAGTTTTATAGAGCCTTAAGACCTAAATTATGGCAGGGCTGCGATATTTTTTGATGACGACGACACCTTGAGCCGGTTTTCGGTGACAAAGTTACGGTTCGGCATAGCGCGAATTTAGAGGTTGAATTGATTTAAACGCCTAAAGTAGGAAAATTTTGGGGCACTTGTTTTCCTAAAAGGTAGATCCTTCCCAAGTCGGGCTGCCGGCTGAAGTTGAGTGAAAAGTGGGTTGTTCCGGCCCCTGGAACGAGCGTTTTGGCTTCCAAAGGGGCTTGAGCCCAATTGGCTTTTTAGGGACACTTTCAAGAGAGGCTAAAATTCGGGAATGGGCCGGAGTGGCGGAATGGCAGACGCGCTGGACTCAAAATCCAGTGGCCTTCGGGTCGTGTGGGTTCAACTCCCACCTCCGGCACTTTTAAATTCGTCGTTCAAATTGGAGGGTCCTAAGCTTACTTCGTCGATGCGGCTCGGGCCGAAGAACCTTCCCCCGTTGTTCTTTTCTTTGGCTTAGGTTCCTTTAAATTGCAATCTAGACTGCGACGTAAACATCCGCCGGTGCGCAAGGTCGGGTGTGCTTGTTGGCTTGCTGCGTCGTTCGTCCCTTGAAACTCCCCCTGTGGGCGTGGGATTATCCCGGGCAAATAATCTTGAATTGGATCGACCGAAGGCCACGACGGCGGGTTTTACCGGAGCGATGGTGAGGAGCGATCCTGAATTGGAAGCAACTTTGGACAACTGTTAGCGAAAGCGATGCAAGAGAATTCCGCGCTTATCATCGTGGATCTTCAAAACGATTTTTGTGGGGGGGGAAGCTTGCCTGTGCCCGGCGGGGACGAGATTGTTCCCATCATTAATCGGTTGATGGGGTGTTTCCCTCTCGTGGTGGCAACTCAGGATTGGCACCCCCGGAATCACGTGAGCTTTGCGAGCAATCACCCGGGCCACAAAGTCGGCGATATCATCGAGGTTGGCGGGCTAAAGCAGATTCTTTGGCCCGAACACTGTGTGCAGGGGACGTTCGGGGCGGATCTCCACCCGGAGTTAAACCGGGGCAAGATTCATCTCACGATCTACAAGGGAACGGACTCGGAGATAGATAGCTATAGCGGTTTTTTCGACAATGCGAGGCGGCGGTCGACGGGGTTGGAAAGGGAGTTGAAGGAGCGAGGTATCCGGAGGGTTTATATCACGGGACTTGCCACTGATTATTGCGTCAAATACACCGCCTTGGATGCCCTCGAGCTTGGTTTCGAGACGTGGCTAATCGCCGAAGCGTGCCGGGGAGTGAATGTCGAGCCCAGTGACGTGGCAAAAGCCTTGGATCAGATGCGCGGTGCAGGCGTACGTTTAATTACTTCTGAGAAATTGGTTGCCGAGATAAGCACTGGAACCGTTTGAACGTTGGCGGAATCGTTTAACTCCTCGGCATTGCGGCACGTATACTTCCCCTAGATTCAAGTTGGTCATCGCAAAGAATTTCTCGCAAGTTGGTAGATACAAAGAATTTCTTGTAAGTCGTGAGCGATTGCCGTCCCGAAGTAAACCCAAAATAAAACGGTAACCGACTTCGCTTCCGAGCTTCCATTGGGAAGATCTAGGTGTGGGGGTTGCGTACAATAATTTGTGAGTTATCAATACGATTTTGGGGGGGATACCCTTTTTCTTCAGAGCAACAACAAAGTAAGAAATTTCCCCATTTCTTTCATTTACGCAATTGAAGTACGCTCCGGGGCGATAATACCTGCTTAAGGAAAGGGGCAATGAACTTGGGCTGGATTAAAAGCGTTTTTTCCACTCAGTCGCAACCCCCCTCGTCAAGGGGCGCCGAAGAGGGGCTGCGATCGGCGGAGCGGGTTTGTAAAGGCGGCACTAGTCACCGCCGATCGCGAAAATCATGGCTCATCATCGGCTGGCTGCTTGTGGCGATCTGTTTTTTGGGGCCGACGTTCGCCCTGTTAGTCGCGGGGTGCATCTGGTTCGGAGCTCAGGGTTGGTTTGCCCATTGGTTCGTTGCCGCCATTGTCTTGGGGACGCTAGGATCGATCTTGGCAAAGCGGTTACACAGGAATCCGCAGGTTTTTCCGGGTCCGCAGACGCAGCCACCCCTGGAGTGGCCGCCGCGGGACCACGCGATTTGGGGCGAAGTCGAAAAAATCGCTTTAGAGAAAGAAAAGGCTCCCTTTCCCCTGGACGATTTGCTGGTTTGGCAGCAAGTAGGACAGGAAGTTTTCGAAGTGGTAGCGCGGCACTACCACCCCCGATCCAACCAACCCATCTTGGAAGTGCCGGCTCCGTACATTTTGGCAGTGGTGGAGCGGGTGGCTCAGGATTTGCGGGGTGTGCTTCAAGAGCAATTTCCCTTTTCGCACCTTCTGACTGTAGGCGATTTGCTTCGCATGAAGCAGATGGCCTCGTATGGTCAGTATGCTTACCAGGCGTATAAGTGGGCACAACTAGGCGTGAACCCGGGACTAGGGTTGCTGAGATTTTTCCGCGACTTGGTGTTCGCAAAGTTGCAGGAGAAATCCGTGGCGGCTATCCAGCGCTGGCTAGCTGGTTATATCGTGCGGAGGATGGGTTACTATGCGATCATGTTGTATGGCGGGCATATCACTCTCGATCAAGAGGGTGCGAAGGCATTTCGCAGCCCGAAGTCGCAAAAAGATTGGGAGCAAGCCGTCGAGTGGGAGGAGCGGCTAAATCAAGAACCGCTGCGGGTAGTGGTATTCGGACGTGTTGGTGCGGGAAAGTCGAGCGTCATCAATGTGCTGTTGGATGAGGTTAAAGCTCCGGTCGGGGTAGGGGGTAGCCGGGCCAAAACTCAGACGTATGCTTGGCACGACGTCAAGGGACATTCACCGGTTCTTTTGATCGAACCGCCGGGGTTCGATCCTGCAAAAGCCCCCACTCGGGTTTGGAGACACCTTTATTCGGAGGTTCAAAACGCCGATCTTTTGCTGCTGGTTATCCCGGGAAATGCAGCAGATTGGGAGGTTGAGGCCGCTCTTCTTAGGAATATTCGACAAGACCAGGTGAACCATCCGGAGCGCGTTCATGCGCCTCTTGCGGTAGTTGTCACGCAACCAGGACCTGCTAGTCTTGATGCGGGGCAAGTGTCGAAAGGCTCCCGGGAAAGTTCGGAATCTGTAGGGAGCCTTGGTGATCCTGGAGAGTATCGTGAGCGATGGATCAGCCGTGTAAGGGAGTTGCTCGAACTATCCGAACATGTGCCCGTGGTGGTAGGGGAGTTTCGCGGATTAGAAGAATCTGAAGGACATAATTTTTTACGGGAAGCATTTGCACAATTGTATGACAGGGCTAAGGCGGCTCGGGTGAACCGTTGCGTTCGCGGGCAGCGGCGCGCCGAAAGTTGGTACTATGGGGGCAGACAGCTCTTAGGGGTCGTTCGGAACGTCCCAAGGCTTTTCGGGGGTAAATCGCGGGAGTAGTTTGGCTTATTAGGCAATACTTCGGTTGCGTAGAGAAGCATTGGTTCGTTCGCTTAGAGAATTAGCCGACTTTCTCTCGGAAGTCAACGACCATCTCCAATCGGTCGCGCGATACACTTCTCCTATCTCCTATCTCCGTATCTTTTCCTATTTAGGAAAAGATACAAATATACTAAAGATGCAAAGATACTTTTTCAGGACTTGAGTTATCTGAATAACTCTGTTAACTAGATTTCCTGATTAATTTGCTAATAATTTGCTCAATTAAATCCGGGGGGTGACGCGCGAAAGAAATCGCAGACCAGTCGATAAAATAGCAATCCTGTCCCATCAATAATAATGACTTGTCACTGGCATTGTGTCGCCGTATAGAACGCTCATCATGTCGTCAAATATGACCTTTGAATGGTAAAGTATAAGTTCTATAATCTTCTAAGTATAAGTGTTAATTATATTGGTGCGAATTTCGTAACTCGGCAGTGCTGAGTTAGCAAGGCTTGGCGCGCCTTAGCTCATTGTGGGTTCAATCCAAAAGCGGGGTTAGTGGCAAGTAGAAGGAAAAATAAGTGATCTGCTTCAGAAGAGTTAGGCACTTGTTGGTTTTTCTTCTACCCTTTCGCTTCAACCCAGGAATGGTTATCAACATCACTCCAAAAGTCGTTATGGATTTTTTATATCGGTATTTCGCATGTACTTGCAATTCGGGAAAATATACGGCGATTTGAGCCGCCGCGTTCAAGCGATGCGCATTTGAGCGTCTTAGCCTTTCCGAGTATTTTTCTTCGAGTATTTTTCACGTTAAGAGCTCATCCGGTTCTCGTTCTCGAAAAGAGCACTGCGACATAAACCATCATTATTCCGCTTAGCTTGATCATCCAGTTTTCAGCTTTGTGCTGGATAGCTCCAACCAAGAATGCTCAGGGATATAGACATCCCTGGATCCGGATTGTTTATTTTTGCATGCCAGTATGACTATTCTTCTGTTACTGCAAAAAGTGGGGATTCTGGCAAATCTTTTCCGAAGGTGCACATCGTGCTGAATCGTTTCCGTAATTCCCCGGAAAATCTTGCAAAAAACCGCCCCGCGATTGTAGCGAGTTGGCCCGCTCTCCTTTACAATCGCGGAGCTTGGGGGTGAGGTCATTGAGGTTTGTTAGGATGAGTACCAAGTTTTTGCCGCTGTTTATGAACGGTTGATTGTTGGTGAGGTCGAGGGTGGGGATTGAACTGATGCCCGGGGGCCGATGTCGACATCTTGATTTTGGCTTAATAATTTCCCTGTGTGCGTCTGGATGGAATCTTTAGCGGAGACTGCTAGCGGCAGATAACTGGGATTTTCCCGTGTGCGTGTGGATGGGACTTGGGCATCGGTTGTCATGGTTGGGGGATCGGACTATGCTGAGACCCGCGGGGGGACGTTCGGTTCGTCGGCTTCAGAGGTCGCCGCGGGAAAGCCTTGCCAATTATGATGGCCCTGGTGATTGGAAGCTTAATAGTTTTAAAGATTCAGAGAGTTCACCTGGCGCGAAGGTGCGAGACGGCTTTCTCAAGGGGTGTGTTTTGAAGCTGAGTCTGAGGCCTTCCGAGTAACTATCGGATAACTATCTTTGTGAGTTACGAAACTTGTTTTTCAAGGGTCTTAGAGCGTTCTTCGTTTCATTGCGTTCAGTTCTCGAAAGCCCAAGTCGCGCACTGGTTGAAGCCTTTTGGCCGCGATAAAAGACCGTTTAGTCCTGGGCTTTGGGATTTCGTGCCCCTACGTGCCGAACAGGGTGAGAGTCTGATTTGGCTTGGAACTATAAATAGAACTGAGGGGTAGGGGCATCCGCGGGGATTTGCGCACAATCAGGGAAGGAAGTTGCGAAGGGGTTGGGAAGGGCGAAGGTTGCCGAGCGATCGAGATTTTCTGGCGGTGGTGTTTTTGGAAAACGTAAGGGGGGCGTGCTGTGACTTTGGGATCGGACTTCACCACGCCGGCGACTCAAATGAAGCGGACTGCAAGCTTAAGTAAGCCGGCAGTTCGACGCCAGTTTTGGAATAAGGAAGCGTGGATGTCAATCGAACCGGGGGCTCAGATTACCGTTCATCCCCTTTTGCCGGCTGCCCGATTTCCCGGACAACTGTCTGAAGAGGATTTTCTTCCGCTCGCTTATCGAGCCATGTATTTGGCTCGGATCATCGAGGATCATTTGGTCGAACTGTACCACAAAGGTTACGTGCGTGGCACGGTGGCCCTAGGCCGCGGGAACGAGGCGACGGCCGTCGGCATTGGTATGTCGCTTCGACCGGGCAAGGATGTCACTTCTTTGCTC
This sequence comes from uncultured Thermogutta sp., assembly GCA_937128505.1. Classification (GTDB taxonomy): domain Bacteria; phylum Planctomycetota; class Planctomycetia; order Pirellulales; family Thermoguttaceae; genus DTLM01. The sequence goes on along the minus strand of CAKZMM010000161.1, from coordinate 9,746 downwards.
CATAGGGATTTGGCCGCTCACTTGCTGCTCGGGTCGTCCCCGTATCAAGTCTTTTGTCAATATCTTGCCAATGGGGAGAGTCCGACACATGGTCGGGAAGGCAATGTGCATTACGGCGACCCGAGGCACCGCCGTTTGCCCATGATTAGTCACTTGGGCAAGATGCTCAGCTTAGTGGTGGGAGGAACATGGGCCGCTCGGCGCCGAGGGGAAGATGTCTTCGGTTTGGCTGTAATTGGTGATGGGGGGACGAGCACCGGGGAATTTCACGAGTCCCTAAATATCGCTTCGGTGCACAATGTTCCCGTCCTATTCGTCATCGAAAACAACTACTACGCTTTTTCGACGCCGATTTCGGCTCAATATCGCTGCCAGCTCCTTTCAGATCGCTCCAAGGGCTATGGGATCACGGGGCAGTCGATCGACGGTACGGATCCTTGGCTGGTTTATTCGACCATCCAGGAGATGTTCGAATTAATGAGGCGGGATCCCGCCCCGGCAATCCTCGAATGTTTCACCCTGCGGCTTTGTGGGCATGCCGTCTACGACAAATGCGAGTACGTTTCGAAAGAGCAGATGGAGCGGTGGATGGAGCAGGATCCGGTCCCGAATGTTCGAAAGCTTTTGCTAGACCGACAGTTAGCGGATGAAGAGGATTTGACTGCTTTCGAAACTGCGGCGAAAGCGGAAATCCAAGATATCGCAAAGCGGGCCCTACGGGTGCGCCGGCCGGAGGTGCCCACGAGCGATTGGGGAGTATATGCCAGCGGAGTGTTGCCGAAACTTGCGCCGGTTCGGACCAAGCAGGTCAAGAACGGTGCAGCGGTAAATATGGCGTTAGATTACATTTTGAAAACTGATCCCCGGGCGGTAATCCTCGGCTTAGACGTTGGGCGGTATGGCTCGGCGTTTAAGACGTGTAAGGGGCTTTGGGAGCGATACGGGGGCGACCGCGTAATCGATATGCCGCTCGGCGAATCCGGAATCCTTGGTTTCGCTTTGGGTGCGGCTCAGGTGGGGGCGCGGCCCGTCGTGGAATTTCAATTTGCCGACTTCTCGACAGAGAGTGTAACGCAGTTGGCTCTCAATGCGGCGACCTGGTATTTTCGATGCGGCTGGCCGATGCCGCTTCTGATACGGTTGCCGTGCGGGAGCGGCTTGACCATGGGCGCGTTCCATTCCGGGGAATTCGAGGGGCTTTGGGCCCGATTTCCGGGGCTTAAAGTCTTGTATCCTGCAACGGCGCAAGAGACCTTCGAGGCCCTAGTAGCCGGTTATTACGATCTAAACCCCTGTTTGGTCTTCGAGCATAAGCTCCTGTATTGGAGCAAGTCGGGGGACATTGATTTTGATGGGGACTTGGACGCCGTGTGGAGGCCGCGCCTCTACACCGAAGGTAGCGAACTTACCTTGGTGGCTTTTGGGGCGATGGTTCACGAGGCTCTAGCGGCGGTGTCGAAATGTGGACGCTCTGTGGAGATTTGGAATCCCTTCGTACTGCAGCCATTGCGAATCGAACCCATTATTGATTCGGTCCGCAAAACGGGGCGGCTGCTGGTTGTGCAGGAATCCTGTCGAGCGCAAGGGCTGGGCGATCGGGTGATTGCCGAGGTGTGTGGCGAAGTTATGGGCTCACTGAGGAAGCCGCCCGCGATCTTATCGGCTCCGGATGCTCCGGTGCCCTTTGCGCCTGAACTAGAGGCGGCTTTCCGGCCGAATGCTACCCGGATTGAAGAGATGATTACGGCCTTATTGGCCTAGAGGCGTTTATGCCTGAGACATATTTTCGGTTGCCGATTCATTTGCCGGCCCAGGGCTCGGCGGAAACAGAAGCCACGATCATTGAGTGGTATGTGCGCGAGGGCGACGAAGTTGCCAAAGGGCAAGCTCTTGCGCAAATCGATAGCGCCAAATCAGTGTTTGAATTTTACGCGCCCTGTGGGGGAAAAATCATAAAGCTCCTCTTTGAGGCGGGTCAAACGGTCCCCTATGATCGGCCGGTGCTGGAGATAGAGACCGACGATCCGGCTATGCGGGATTGGATCCCCCCACTTGCCGCGGCGACTTTACCCCAAAGTGCGAATTTGACCTCGGAAAGTCAAGCGCAGCCGAAGAGTCTGGATGTATCGGCGGACACCGTTTCACTGTTGGGGTTGGGTGGATACCTGCCGGAACGGACGGTCAGCAATGCGGAGCTGATCCAAAATTTCCCGGGGATCTCGGAGGATTACGTCTATCAGGTGACGGGGATCCGAAACCGGCATTGGGCAGCCGATGGAGAGCGCCCTTCGGACTTGGCATACCGTGCGTGTGTGGCCGCGATCAAGGACGCTCGAATCACAGCCGAAAGGATCGGTGCGATTGTGGTGGCCACCACTACGCCGGATGTTGCCATGCCTGCAACAGCGTGCTTTCTCCAGGCAAAACTTGGCCTGACCCATGTTCCGGCTTTTGACCTGAATGCGGCATGTTCCGGTTGGTTATATGCCCTGTCCGTGGCCCGCGGAATGCTCCTTTCACAACTAGCAGATGTCGCGCTAGTTGTGGGGGTGGATGTGCAGTCGCGACTGCTGGATCGCAGAGATCCCACCACGTGTTTTTTGTTCGGCGATGGGGCGGGAGCGGCCGTCATCGGAAGATGCGTCCAGGGACACCGAATTCATCAAGTGGTGTTGGGAGCCGACGCGCGTGGGTTGAATTTGGCTCGCCGGTTTGATCCGGGCTTTGTCGCCGCGAATGGTCAGATTGATGCCGATCCGTGGATTCGGCTGGAAGGGCAACCGCTTTTCCGGATGGCAACGGAGGGTTTTGCGGCGGCCATCCGGCAGGTTTTGGAGCACACCGGTTGGGCGCTGGAGGAAATCAACTGGATCGTTCCCCATCAGGCGAATACCCGGATTCTGCGGGCTGCTGCCAAACGGGCGGGGATACCTTTCGAAAGATTTTTCCTCAATATCGAACATGTGGGCAATACTTCGAGTGCCAGCATACCACTCGCTTTATTGGAGATGAATGGCTTACTCCAACCCGGGGATAAGCTTGTGTTATGCTCGGTTGGGGCAGGGCTGACGATCGCTGCCGCAACGATGGAGTGGTAGTGCAAGCCCGCTACCAAGTGCGGCTTTCTCGTACCCACATAGTCGCTGTGGCACGAATTTCGCTTCCTGCAAGGTATACGTGTACGCCCCCATTGAACACAAGCAGTCAGCGCGACTGGTTGGCTCGGAGAAGATTCGGCGGGCCCCATTGCGTTGAAACGGGCATTCGCGGGGCGGTAAGGATCGTAAGGTGATGGGGGCGGTGCTTCCGCACGGGCTTGAGGCCGATTGCGATTGGCTTCGCGTTTTTCTGGGTTATCGCTGCAAGGTAGGTATCTTTGTTGGGAGCTCTTGAATCTTCTTTGAGACGATAGGGGATACGTGCTTTTTCTCTGTGAGGGCTCACCGAAGATTTGTGTTAGGGCTCGCCGCATTGTTGCGGGTTTAATGAGGTATCCACCATCGACCGAAATACGGCGGGGTCCAAGGCATGGTATCGGGGCAACATTGTTCTATGATCGTTCGATGAATGAAAGAAAATGAGGGATAGCACGCAGGGTGCGGGGCTCGCTCGGCGATGGGAATATTCAATAGCGGAATTTTCAATAGCGGAATTCTGTTCAATAAGCGAATTTCGTGAGAATGGCTAAGCTGTAATTGGGTAACTTAGTGGGCAAGTCAACCGCGTGGCGTTTGAAAGAGGTGCTCCTAAGACATGAAAATATTAGTGGTGGGCAGTGGCGGTCGAGAGCATGCTTTGGCTTGGAAGCTGAGGCAAAGCCCCCGGGTCAAGCAGGTTTTTGTGGCACCGGGGAATGCGGGCACAGCTAGCGAAGCGGCCAACGTCTCGATTTCGGCCAGTGATATCCCGCGTTTGGTGCAGTTTGCACGTCACGAGCGGATCGATCTAATCGTCGTGGGCCCTGAGGCACCTTTGGCCGCGGGAATCGTTGATGCGTTTCAGGCGGAGGGTTTACGAATCTTCGGACCGACGCGGGCGGCGGCAGATCTTGAAGCCAGTAAAGTCTTTTGCAAGCATCTGCTCCGAAAGGCTAACGTCCCTACGGCCGAGTTTTGGACCTTCTTGGGCGCCGAAGATGCCCTAAAGTTCGTATCGGGGCGAGAGGATATGCCGGTCGTGGTCAAGGCTGATGGATTGGCGGCCGGCAAGGGGGTGATTGTTTGCGACAACCGCGAGGAGGCGATAGCGGCGATCAAACGAATTGCCGTGGAGAGGCAGTTCGGTGCGGCCGGGGATCGATTGGTGATCGAGGAGCGCCTTCATGGCGAAGAGGCAAGTGTCCTGGCGATCACCGATGGCCGGACGATTGTCACACTTTCGCCGGCTCAAGATCATAAGCCGGCTTACGATGGGGATCAGGGGCCCAATACGGGCGGTATGGGAGCGTACTCCCCGGCTCCTCTTGTCGATGACGCTACACTGCATTGGATCGAAGAGCACATCTTGGTCCCCACGGTGCATGCGATGAATCGCGAAGGCCGGCCCTTTTTGGGAGTACTTTACGCAGGGCTCATGATGACCCATCAAGGGCCGAAGGTCCTGGAATTTAATGTCCGCTTTGGTGATCCGGAGTGCCAGCCGTTGCTAATGCGTTTGCGTACCGATTTAGCAGAGGTGCTTGAGGCGGCGACGTACAATCGGTTGGAATCGCTGGAACCTTTGGAGTGGGACCCTCGCGCAGCAGTCTGCGTGGTTATGGCTAGCCGGGGTTATCCTGATGAATATCAGACGGGATTTCCCATCCGGGGTTTGGAGCAAGCGGAACAACTACCGGACGTGAAGGTATTCCATGCCGGCACCACATTAAAGGATGGCCAAGTGGTGACCGCGGGAGGCCGAGTGCTGGGTGTCACCGCGTTGGGTGATACGATTCCCCAGGCAAAACTTCATGCTTATACCGCCGTCCGCATGATCCGTTGGGAAGGCGCGTGGTGTCGTAAGGATATTTCGGACAAAGCCCTTCGGCATCTTGTGAGTCAGCCCCCTTTACCGCAAACATCTTAAGCTCCGGCAATTTTCGCAGGTTCAGTTTATCGACCCGTTCCTTTTGTAGCCTGTGGCTAACGCGGCCTTTTGGCGCGGGTTGTAAACGCCGTTTGATTGCATTTTCTAGAAAATTGCCGCATAACTTCGGATTCATTTTCTGTGGCAAAGGGCTAGCGGAGAGGCTGAACATTAGATGCGGTCAAGACGAGCGGGTCAGACCGAGGCGGGTATCAAGGGACTCCAAGTTCGAATTCCCCCGAGTGTGATCGCGCCGACGGGCAGGTTAAAGCTTTTTGCACGTTTGCCGGCGAAGGTTTCGGATTCGTCGAGCAGTGAAAGGAGGTCGGCTTCGGCTTGCGCGGGGAAATCTCTCTTGCTACTTTCCGCTCAAAACTCGGCGCAGATAATCCCGAGCAAGTTTTGTAATACCGGGGTGGCGGCTTTCGCGGGGACCGGCAACGTTTAGCCTTGCAACTTTATGGTCGCGGAGCCAAGCGCGGACTTGTTCCGTCGAAATTGGCTCCTTCAGATCGACTAAAAGACAGGGTTTCTCATATCGACAGGCGAGTTGGTAGGTCAGTTTGGTTCCGCCAGCAAGTTCGTCTTGGTAGAGGATCAAAGTGGCGTCGGAGTCTCGCACGTTAAGCTCGGTACGGACGTCGGGGATTGGCGAATCGCACTCCCGAAGCTCGTACCGAGGCGGAATGACGCCATCTTCTGCCCCACGTCCCTTGGGGCACCAACCGCCGTGCTTTAGCCCCAGCTCGATGGCAACGTCTAAACCCGCGCGATCCACCCCGGTTTGACCACCCGAGACGATTTCTTCTAAGTCCGGGAGCCAAGAACTTCCAACCCATGACATCTCGGCTGCCTCGCGAAAAGGATCCACATACGATCGTTCCAAAATGACTGATCAAACAAGACTTGGGAAGTCTGCTTTCTCCAAAAAGGCTTTCGGAGATCGCTGCGAATGTTTTCCAAGAGGGGGTGCAGGGAGGCAAAGGGCACGGCATGGCCTAAAGAGTAAGCGCGAATCCCTGACCTGCGGTCCGCGGGTTCATCGGCAAGCTTGATGCACTTTTCCGGCCGCTTTCATAAGGCGGTTTGTTTCCAAAGACGAAACGTTTAAATACGCCGAAAAAGGATCGAGTTTGCCACGCAATCTCGCTCAGAATGTCTGCTCTCGCTTAAGGCAGAACTGTTTCCCCGATCTTATTGGAGCTCTCCCCTTTTATAACTTGCGCTTTTGATCTGTTCTCGGACAATATTTAATCGCTATCAGCGATGTCGTCTGGAGCGAGCTTCCTCAATATTCGGGAAGCCGCAAAGTAATCGGTTGAGGGAGCGATTCCAGCGTTTTAAAATCCGCGGTAGCTAACTCGGGATTAAGCCGCAGCAAATCGACCCAGCGAGTAGCGCGACCCAGTTGATGCCGCGCGATTTCGAAGACGCTTTCGCCGGCGCGGGCATGATACAGGCGTTGATCCGCGGTATTCGCCTGAGTTGATGGTGCGCCCCGGCTGGCGGAGTTTTCGGCGGGTTGCGTGCGAGGGCTTTCCGGTACTAAGGGCGCGGAAGGTACGACAAGCGACGGGGAGGCTTCCGAGCTTGCACCGGTTTGCGGGGCCGACCCTGAGCCGAGCGGGACAATTCTTTCCGAAAAAGCGGTGTTTGGAAGATCGGGTTCACCTCGCCCGGAAGATCCAGGTTGAAGACTTGAGCCTTTTCCTGAGGAACCTGGTAGAGGGCTAGAAGCGGCCTGGCGTGGCTCAAGCCTCGCTCGAGGGCCAATCGGCTCGGAATGAACCTCCGCGGAGCTCCCGGCCGTGGGGGCTTGCGTGGTTGATCCGAAATCGGGCACATCCGTCCTTAACCGTGAATCAGATGATCGGATTTCGCGTTCGGGGCTGCCTGCGCCAGCTTCCCTTTGCCACGGGGGTGAAACGAACTGTTCCATCGGAAGAGCAGGAGGGAGACTCTCGGAGATGGAACGCCGGGCATCGATATTGGGCGAGCGAGCCGGTTGCGAGGCAGCAGCGAGCAAAGCCGGTTCAAGAGGTGGCGGAGGACTTCCGCGCCACACCCCCCTCTCCTCAGGAGGGGTATTCCAGGCAGAATCCAAACTGCCTTGCGGTGCCGGGGTAGACTGACCAGCGCTCGCGGCGACCGGAGCCTGTGAGTTTGCAGACACCAGGTCGCCCGCTCCTATTGGGGATCCGCTTTCCCTAGCGATCGATCCTATGGTGGAGGGAGCGGAACGCCCCGGGGCCGACAAGTTTTCAGGGAGCCTCCACAAGGAGCCAGAGTTTTGCTGCAAGTTTCCTGGGTGAGGTGATGCTGTTAACGGTGAGCCCAGACCCGCGCTTGGAATTTCACCCAAATTTCGGGCTTCTTGCGGGTGAGTCACGGGGGGGCCTTTATCGGCTTCAGAGCCGGCGAAAACTACCCGAGCTTCGAGAGGTGTTCCCGGGGTCGCGATCTCATCTTTTGCGGCTGTTGATGGCGCTTCCTGGTGGGCCGACTTCAGCCAGTGGACCAAAATGGCGAGCGACAAGAAGATCACCACGGCTCCCAGGCCAAAGGCAAGCCGCAATTCGGCGGATAGCTGCGAGATAGCCGTCCGCAAACCACCGTTGCCCGCCACGATGCCCGAGAGGGTTGGCTTTTCCTTCCGGTCGTCTGCATCCAAATCTTCATGCGATCGGCCGAGGCTTTCCTGCTCTCCCCTTTCCATAGGGTTGTTCTCCCTCCACTCCGTGCGATTGCATCCATACTCCCGACGAAACTTTTGGCAACGCCCGTATACAATTTGCGCTTGGCATCCTACGAGGCAGGATGCTGAATTTCGGCTCCGCCAGAGCCCTTCTTCCGCTTCTTGATTCCGTTTCTGCCAAAAAGCCCGCTTGTGTTTGCCAAACAGCCCTCACCCAAATTGATCATGTGAGTTTGCCCAGGCTGAACTTTTCAGTTAATGAACACCTCGGATTACAGACATATTTGAGATATATATTTGATATTTGATCAATCGCCTTAGATTTAAAGCATTTTTGATCGAGCACCGCGGATTTTAGGCATATTTGATCAAGCACCTTGGGTCGCAAGCATATTTGATGGAGAAGCTTTGGCCAAGGCCAACTTTCGCTTAGTTTTACACCCTCCGTTGAGCGGCTCGTAATCGGGCACTTCGCGCTCGTGGATTCACGGCCAATTCTTCCGATGAAGGCCGGATCGCGTGTTTGGCGAGCACCTGTAGGCGACTGTCGGAGCGGAAGGCCTGCTTTACCAAACGGTCTTCTAAGGAATGAAAGGAAATCACGACAAAACGCCCGCCAGGCCGAATACACTCTGGGATGCGTCGCAAGCCCGTTGCGATCCACCGTAGCTCGTCGTTGACGGCGATCCGCAAAGCTTGAAATGTCTGAGTTGCCGGGTGGTGCCAGCGGCGTTTGTCCCTTCCCATAACGCGCCGAACTATTTCGGCGAGCTGTCCGGAACTGGTGATGGGGCCTTTTCGACGTTCGGAGACAATGGCCTCGGCAATCCGCCGACTCATCGGCTCTTCACCGTAGCGATAGATCAACTCCGCCAGACGCTGCGCACTAAGCCGATTCACTAGCCGCTGCGCCGGCTCGCCACAGGAGGGATCAAAACGCAGATCGAGCGGACCATCGACCTGGAAGCTAAAACCGCGAGAGCTGTCGGCCAATTGGTCCGAGGAGAGCCCCAAATCCAACAAGACGCCATCCACATAATCGATTTGCAACTCCGATAGAATCTCCGGAAGATCGGCGAAATTCCCATGAATCAGCCGACATGGCAGGCCGAATAATCGCCGCCTAGAAAGCTCAATGGCAGTTGGATCCCGGTCAATTCCGATCAAAAAACCATCGGGCGAGACTCGCTCCAGAATGGCCGCGGCGTGTCCCCCGCCGCCAACGGTGCCATCAACAATCACTTGTCCCGGCCGTAAATTCAGCCAATCCAGAACCTCTTTTAGAAGCACGGGCACATGTTGTGAACCCGCGTTGCTCATCCGTCTTACCCTCGGTGCCTCAACGAGATTCTCAAAGGAACTTGTCGGTTATTTCTGCTATTTGTGTGGGTCGCTTCGTAGCCTGTGACGTGCCCCCCACCGTCTGTCGTTTATTGAGGGCGGATCGCCACTACGTCTTGTAAGCGATCAGAAAATGTCGTTGCTGATTAGCGATCTCTTGCCGCGGTTTTTTACCTTGTCTAGCGATGCAAACGATTTTCCACAGCCGGCAGCTTTCATGGACGCATTCAATAGCAGCAAAAGGCTTCGGTGCCTGCTTTTTTGGGTTTATTACAAAATGCGGTTGTGCACTTAATGCAAAATGAAGTTGGATGGGGCCGGCGGCACTCGCCAGTACTCCTGTGGCATCATGGAACATTCTATCTTGCGTGGGTAACTCGTGCACGAACAGTGACGAGGCCAGTCACTGGGGAAGGTGACCATTCGGCGAGTAGGCTGCGGGGACGGGCGGAATTTCCTGCGATGATACCCCCTTCGGAACGAGAATACGCTAGCTTCGGAACATGATGATCCCGCCTTCGTGAGGAGGTGGTGCCGGCCTCGGAATAAGATGGTGCTGCCTTCGTGACGAGAGGATGCAACCTGGGTGACGAGACGGTGCAAGCCGGGTAATGAGATGATGCAACCTGGATAAGGGGATGATGCA
>CAKZMM010000160.1 GCA_937128505.1 uncultured Thermogutta sp. | reverse complement strand
TGCCCAATTTAAGACTCAAAAAAGGCGGAAATTTTTCTGCGAAGTTCGATTTGACGATCAAAATGATGGATATTATGAGGTCGATATTTTGGGGGATCAGAGGGCCCGCAGAACTTTAGCGCCGACAAGCTTTCCGGAATGCGGTGTAATTAGGATGGAGGAGCCAAACCGGAGCGTAGGCTTCGAAGAATTTCGGAGAAGACTATTAAAAGGTTGAAGGTTATTACAAGATTATCGGAGAAATTTTGATTGGTAAACGTGCAGTCAATCCGGGTGTGGAGCAAATCGTGTGACATCGCAGAAACCAGAATATTTCGAAAAGCGACGCTCTCGGCTAATCCACCGGCTCAAAGCACAGGGCTTAGACTCTGTTTTGGTGACCAATTTTATAAACGTAACTTATTTAACGGGATTCAGCGGGGACGATAGTTACCTTTTGATTTCGGGCAACGATGCAACCCTGTTAAGCGACGGGCGATACGAGCTGCAAATTGCGGAAGAGTGTCCCGGGTTAGATGCTTACATCCGGCCAACGGGTCAGTCGCTCGTGCAAGCAGTCGCACGGTACGTTCAAAAATATCGCATCAAACGGCTGGCAGTTGAAGCCGCCTCGATGTCGTTGGTAACCAAGGAGCAGCTTTCCGCAGCAGCCAAAAATCTGGAAATTGTGCCCACCACGGGGCTGGTAGAAGGTTTTCGGATGGTGAAAGATGCCGGCGAAATCTCCCGAATCCGGCGAGCCGTCGATTATGCGGAACGTGCGTTTACGATTCTTCGCGCAGGTCTTCAAAACACGCAGACCGAAACGCAACTGGTTAACGAACTCGAATACCACATGCGGCGTTTGGGCGCCAAATCGGCGGCATTTCCCACCATTGTAGCGGCAGGACCTCGGGCGGCTTTGCCCCATGCTGTGCCTACACAGTCCGCCGTGGGTAATTCTCCGGTACTCCTGGTGGATTGGGGTGCCAACGAGGGCCTTTATTGCTGCGACTTGACCCGAGTTTTGGTGAGGGCTAGAATCCCGCCGAAATTGCGCACCGCTTATGAAGTGGTTTTGGAGGCCCAAAGTCGCGCAATATCGGTCATTCGACCGGGAGTTGCCGTGAGTGAAGTAGACCGAGCTGCGCGGAAGGTGATTGAGGACGCTAGGCTCGGCCGGTATTTCAACCACGGGTTGGGCCACGGATTTGGTTTAGAAATCCACGAGGGTCCGCGGCTTTCTGCTTCGAATGGCTTTAAACTTCGGCCCGGGATGGTGGTTACGGTGGAGCCGGGGGTCTATTTTCCGGGCGTAGGTGGTGTGCGCATTGAAGATGATGTGTTGGTGACGCGGGATGGAGCGGAGGTGCTCACCCGGATCCCGAAACAGTTCGACGAAATGTTGATTGATTAAGTCGGTCCAGGAGAATTCGACTCGGAGACCGTAACTCCGCGGATCTTTGGCTCCGACGTGGTGTTCTGAGCTCTGGGAGGATTCTTCCCATCCTGGACGGCGGCGCAAGGATTTCCTTGGCAGCCAGCCGATAGGGCAAAAATCCGTTGCGACCCGCAGTTTTGGAGCTCCATGTCGCGGCAACCACCAACGTTAATCGGTTAAGTCAACCCGCCGCGCGGTATTGGGGGTGACCCCCAAGTGCGTTTATACGTGTGGGCTGGCTTGATCCGCACGGCCCAAAAATGCGTTCATGAGATGCCGGAAAATCATGGGTCAATCTTCTGCTTAAATGTCCGCCAAAAAGTGTGTTTGTTGTGCTAAATTGTCCGCCAAAAAAGTGTGTTTATTCTGCTAAATTGATTTGATAAGAAAAGGCGTATTTGTTGGATAAGAGCAAATCTGGGTAACCTTGAGGTTATTCAACGATGAACGAATCGGCCACCCCGGAGAATGTATTCGATGCAGAGAATATCCGCCGGCTGATCGAATTAATGGATCGGCACGAGATCAGCGAAATCGACCTGCGGCAGGGGGAGACTCGAATCCGCATTCGACGCAAACGGTCCGCGAGTAGCTTGGGACAGCCGATCCAGTTTGTGGGGGCGGGGGTGCCGGCCGGTGCGACTGGAGGAGCGGCGGCGCTGGCCACCGGTGCGGAACCACCGGTAGAAGAGGATCATTACGTACTGATTAAAAGTCCCATGGTGGGGACTTTCTACTCGGCTCCTGACCCCGATGCGGATCCCTTCGTCCGCGTGGGCGATCAAGTCAATCCCGATACTCCTGTTTGCATTATCGAAGCCATGAAAGTCTTTAACCCAATCTCGGCGGGGGTTTCGGGGCGGATTGTTGCCGTATTGGTCGAAAATGGTGAAGCAGTGGAGTACGGCCGACCACTGTTTCGGGTGGATACGCGGGGTTAGTCCGCCAGGCGGACGATATCGGTTAACGATAGGATTTTCACATCTAAGGCGGATTTTGACATTGCAGACCGTGGAAACACGGGGTTGAAAGCTTAATTTTCTTTAAGGCAAGGAGGAACGCGAAGTACCGGGTTGCTTTAGAAGGTGGAGCGATCAACGGTCATCTCGGCCTTTTCCCCGCTTCAGAAAGGCAAAAGACGACGCAAAGTAGGCTGATGAGCATGCTCACCGGAAGAGATGCTCGACAAACCAGTCAAGTCAGTTGCAACATCCGACGGTGTTTGAAATCCTCCATGTTTAAACGAATTCTCGTGGCGAATCGCGGCGAAATCGCCCTTCGAATTCTCCGGGCTTGTCGGGAATTGGGGATCGAGACTGTAGCGGTTTTTAGCGAGGCGGATCGCGGGGCAGCTTACCTTGAGTTAGCCGACGAGGCTTACTGCATTGGTCCCCCAAGACCGAGTGAAAGCTACCTGCGCATCGACCGCATCATCAGTGCGGCAGAAATCGGAAATGTGCAGGCGATACACCCGGGATATGGGTTCCTTTCGGAAAATGCGCAGTTCGCCGAGGTTTGCCGGAGCTGCCAAATCGAGTTCATCGGGCCTAGTCACGAGGCGATGGCCCTGGTAGGAGACAAGAATGCGGCGCGGAAGCTGGCTCGTGAAGTCGGCGTACCTACCGTGCCGGGGAGCGAGGACCTGCTGCGAACGGAGCGTGAAGCAATCCTTTTGGCCCGAAAACTCGGATTTCCGGTCCTGATCAAAGCTGCCGCGGGGGGCGGGGGTCGAGGCATGCGGGTGGCATTAACGGAAGATGCCCTCCGTAATGCTTTTCAACAAGCACAGGCGGAAGCTGAGGCGGCTTTCGGAGACGGAGCGATATACCTCGAGAAATACGTCGAGCATCCTCGGCATGTCGAGGTGCAAATCCTGGCCGATCTGCACGGCAATGTCGTGCATCTTTGGGAGCGGGATTGCACAGTTCAACGGCGTCATCAGAAGCTCATCGAAGAGAGCCCGGCTCCGCGGCTTGACCCGGCAACCCGGAAAAATATCTGCGAGGCCGCCGTCCGGCTCATGAAAGCCGCAGGGTATACCAACGCCGGCACGGTGGAATTCATCGTGGATCGGCAAGGCAATTTCTACTTCATCGAAGTCAATGCCCGGATTCAGGTAGAACACCCGGTAACGGAGATGGTGACCGGTATCGACTTAATCAAGGCGCAGCTTCGGGTGGCAGCCGGCGAGCCGCTGCCGTTCCAGCAGGAAGATATTCAAATTCGCGGTGCGGCCATCGAATGTCGGATCACTGCGGAAGATCCGGAAGCCAATTTTCGGCCCAGCCCCGGTCGAATCGAGCAACTTTTTATACCCGGCGGGTTTGGGGTCCGATTCGATTCGCACGTACACGCGGGGTATACCATCCCCCCTTACTACGATTCGATGATCGGTAAACTGATCGTTCACCAACCTACCCGGGAAGAGGCCATCGCCTGCATGAAAAGGGCTCTGAAGGAACTCCGGATTGTCGGCGTAAAGACGGTCATCCCGCGGCATTTGGAGATCCTCAATCACACGGCGTTCGGCGAAGCCCGGTTGGATACGACATTTGTGGAGCGAACTTGGCCAAGCTCGGGGTGAGGTTTGGGTAGCGTACCCAGCTTAGTCGGTATTTACATCACTTTGTTTGTGTCTTTTTTGGTAATTTAATCGCCGGTTGTTGATTTAAACGCCTAGCTTGACGGGTGGGACTACCAGCCTAATGATTTAAGACGATGGATGCCGACCATTTTAGGAGAGACTGAAGCGGCATATTCCGAAACACAAGAAAATTTATGCCGGCGGGCATTTTTGAGATTTGTTGGAGCGCGTGGTCAGGAAAGTGGATTCATTGATTTAAGATCGTGGGAATATTTGATCGGAGGCTGTGGGAAGAATTCTTTGGTTGGCGGAAAAACGGATACCGTGCTGCGGCGCTCTGAGATCATTAGCTCGCACTGAATTTTTGCCAGTAATTGATTATTCCTGACCATCGGGCAATTGCACGCTTGGGTAATTGCATGCTCACGCCGGCATGAGAGCCTCTTGCAGGACTGGGCGAAGGCGGCCTGAAAATCGATTATTCTAAGCTGAACCTCAATGCCGATCTGGGTTAAAGCGATCACCTACTTCTGCGTGTGTTGCTGTCCGGTCTGAGACCGGACAGCCCGAAACTCCCCTGTCTCACTTTTCCCCGTTGCTTGCTTTCTCGCCGGTTCTTTGTTACCCGCTTGCGGTACCGAGGCTTTCCATTGTTTCCCTCTGATTCCCTCGGGAGTGCGTTTGGGATGGGAATGTCGAATAACAAGTTTGCCCTTGAGACGAGTTTGCCATTGGAGAAAGAGCATCCGATGCGATGCGGAAACGAATGCCGTGGATTTCCGGTTTCAATTCGCGGACCTGAACGAAGTTTCCAAAAATAGGCTGAGCCCAATCGAGCTTCCTGTGAGCTCTTTTAAATTTTGTAGTCACGGGCTTTTATCGCGGGCCAAAGTATTACCAAGAAATGCCGAAGTGTTGCCCAAAGTGTTGCTACGAATCGATATACCATATCGATATACCATAACGGGGAAACGAATTGACGTACGAGAACCGGGAATTGCAGATGCCCGAAGTTTGGCGGTGGTTTCAGACTTTCAAAACGATCAAAAATCGCAGCGGAAAAATTCGAGCGGCTGCAATTCGGTTAGCTCAATCGGATGAATATGCGTTTAAGGCTCGAATATGGATAACTCCTTCGGAGCTTGCATTCATTCGTTGAAAATCGGCTAATATTCATTCGTTCAAAATCCGCCACATCGCAGTGGGTACCCGCCTAATGCTTCAGGATCATAACCGGTGGAGTTTAATCGTCGTGAAAGATTCAAGGGTGCAGTCGGTCACTCCATAACGATACCCAAACTAGGAGAGCCACATCGATGGCTATCAACTTTCAAATCAAAGATAAGCTGCCGGAGCTGACTGCCCGGTTGGTCGAAACTTACACGCAAGGGGATCCCCTTAATCACTTGGGGCACTGCCCTTTACCGAACTACGAGGTGATTATCAATGCCATTGAAGACCTAAAGGAAGTGCTCTACCCGGGGTACCGCCGCCGCGACTACCTGCATCGTTCGAACGTGAGCTACTACGTGGGATGGCTCCTGGACCGACTGCATGAACGCCTGAGCATGCAAATTGCCCGGGCGTTTTGCCACGGAGCGGGGGACGACATCCACTGCACGCCTCAGCAGCGAATGGATTACGAAGCGTTGGGGCAAAAGGTCGCTCTGGAATTCTTGGAACAACTCCCCGAATTGCGGCGGATCCTCGCATTGGATGTTCAGGCCGCGTATGACGGCGATCCCGCGTGCAAATCGCTGGATGAAGTCATCTTCTGCTACCCAGGGTTAGAGGCAGTGACCATTTACCGCCTAGCGCATGCCTTGCACAACTTGAGGGTTCCATTGATTCCCCGAATGATGACCGAATGGGCCCACAGCCGCACAGGGATTGATATTCACCCGGGCGCGAAAATCGGTAAGCATTTCTTCATCGACCACGGTACGGGCGTGGTTATCGGAGAGACATGTGAGATTGGAGATCGCGTGAAACTTTATCAAGGAGTGACGCTAGGGGCTTTGAGCTTTCCGACCGATGCCGAAGGAAACTTGATCCGCGGACAGAAGCGGCATCCGACGATTGAAGATCGTGTGGTGATTTATGCCAGCGCGACGATTCTTGGCGGGGAAACCGTCATTGGGCATGATTCGGTCATTGGCTCCAGTGTCTGGCTCACAAGCTCAGTACCGCCGTATACGACGGTTACCATGGAAAAACCTCGCTTACGGATGCGAGGCAAGAACGGCGACGAGTTGCAGCCCCCCGTACCCGAGGCAATCGCGAAGGCACCAACTAGTCCGAAGTAGAAAATCGGATTGTTCTCAGCGCTTTGCCGCACTGCTGCCGAACTACCGCAACATCGTAGCGGAAGGCACGGGGTGTGGATGGAATTGGGTGGCGGATTTAGGCGGCAAGTCTTACATTAGCGTGAACCAGCCGGCGGGATCGGCCCCAATTTCTTACCGGTTTACTCATATCAATTACCGGTTTGCTCATATCAATAGGAACGGAGTCGGCGTGCCGCTTTTCCACCCCGCAAATGTTTGGTTACTCCGAGTACTAATTGCACCAAGAGCATCAGGGAAAAAGTGGTAGCGGTAATCCAAGCTCCCCACCGGAAAACCGTGGGTCGATATTCAAAAAGGATCGTGTGGTTTCCGGCCGGCAAAAAGACGCCGCACATCACGCGATTAGTCCGGTAGACGGGAATCGAGTATTCAACCGGCTGCAATTGCTCGGCAGTGGACCCCTCTGAGCGGACCGCGGCCTTCCAGCCAGGATAAAATTGCTCTGCCAAGACGAGTAAACCCGGCCGAGATAACTTTGCCTCAAGGAGAATCCTTCCCGGCTGATATGTCAAGATGCGACAATGGGGGACGGATCCCGCCGCATGAGCCGATGGCGGTGAATCATGCCCCCGTGGGCCGAGCGGCCTACCCTGAGAGTCGTCAGGGGGCAGCTCGAGCTTTTCGAAACCGGTGTTAAAAGGGCCAAGGGAAGTTTGCTCGGCCCACGGCCCCTGAGCGCGGGGCCAGGTATCCTCAGGGGCTTCCACGAACGAAAGTTGCTGCAAGTCGCGGGCTTTTCCGTCGGAAAAAAATACCTCCGCAGTCCGTTGCCACACTAAAAGGGGTGCCTCCGAATTAAGAGGCGGGATCCACCGAACACTTTGGGCAATCCAGGCCCGGGGAGCTTCGGTGGGCGAGTGCCAAAGGACCATCCCGAAGTAGGCTGCGTCGATTCCCTGCGGAAGGGCCCGCGACCAACCTTCAATGGAACAATCCGTGGGAAGGATGGCGTATCGGACGCCCACCGGGGGAAGCACTGTTTGGCGATTCCTCCCAAAAGACAAGTTTGTGCCAAGGCTCTCGGACCACAGCCTTCTTTCTGCTTCGTTTTGCGCCTGTGCTCTCGATTTGGCTCGGCACACCCAGATTAAGAATTGGTAATCGCTACACTTGAGCGATCCTTCCACTTCCACAGACGCCAGCGGAACCTCCAAATGATACTTTGGCCAAAGTGTGTTTCGCTGCCACTGGAAAAGCTCCTCCAATCGATCCGGAGATCGCAGCAGCTGCCAGTGTGATGCGTAATCGGTGGGATACCGGTAAATCCGCTGCGGAAAAATGTCGGCTGCAAGGGGTAGGGATGGCTCGGATGAATTCTTCTCGGCAATTTTCGAAGGACTCGGTCCCCGCCGTTGCAAGACTTCAATCCACTCGGCCATTTGCGGAGTATGCCGGGCGTTTTCCCGCGGGATCGTAACAATCATCCACCGGTTGGCCACTACCAAATCTAGGGCAATTACGCTAAGGATCACAGCGTCGCGAAAATTTCCGATTAGCCGAATCGCACCCCAACCGATAAGCGCGACTACAATCGACTGAAGTAAGCCCGTCCACAAATCCGCCAGGGCACCAGCGGCTTTGAGCGGTCCGAACGCAGCATCCGGTGGACACACGCTCCAAAGGCTCACCCAACGATCTTGCTGCCAAATAACCCCCACCAGTAGAAGCGCACTTAGTCCGACGAATCCTCCCATCAATCGATCGGGAGCGGCGCCTCTGGTTCGGCATGCCCGGTCGTACCCTACGGCCGCTAACTGACTTACCGCTAGTGCGGTGAATACCAGCCACTTGGCCGGATAACGAAAGGCAATGTAGCCCGGCAGTAGCACAGTGATTAGCCAATAGAGTCCACCGAAGCCCGGTCCTATCAGCCAATTTTCTGGAAACGTAGCATCACCCGAACGAAAAAGCTTCCAAGCGACCCAGCCGAGGCCAAAAATCCCGAAGCTCGCCAAACAGCTAGCCAAAAAAGTCCACGATAAAAAGCAGCACCAAGT
This sequence comes from uncultured Thermogutta sp., assembly GCA_937128505.1. Taxonomy (GTDB): domain Bacteria; phylum Planctomycetota; class Planctomycetia; order Pirellulales; family Thermoguttaceae; genus DTLM01. The sequence continues at coordinate 16,125 of CAKZMM010000160.1, read as the reverse complement.
GGTTTTGATGTCTTTCCCGGGTATTAGGGTAAAAACACTCATGCCCAAAAGCAGCGGGATAACACCGAGATAAAGTGAGGGGGTCCAGATCCGATCTTCCCCCCCGACGGCCCAGAGCCAGCGATGATTCTCGGGAAAGAGCCGCCCGCTGACGTTTGGCCATCCCATTTCCGCCAAACGCCATGGGGCGACGCTGAAGTCGAAGACAAACTCGTGATGGGTGCCCGCTTGAGGCCGCCCGAGAAGTCCACGCCACCAATCGCGCGGCATAGAGCCGGTCGGTGTCTGTTTCTGCATTTGAAGCATTCGCGGTATTTCCCAAACGCAACGGGCATAGGCCGAAATGCGGCGATCACTTCGGCACGTAAATTCGTACGCCGGCAAAAGTTGAATGGCCGACATCCCCAAGGATAGAAGACATATCCCTGCCCACACACTCAGCCGAGACCAAGGGATCCTCGCTCGGCAAGTTTTTCTTCGATCCCGAAAAAGGAAAAGCAAAGAAAGCTTTTGCTGCCAATCATAAGGCGGGCTGAGTGCATCGGGCGTTGTTTCGGTGCCGGGCAGGGAATCGTTTCGGGAATCCTGCAAGGATGAATTACCACCTGTTCGTACGTCGCCAGAAAGTGGGCAGGGTAGTGCTTCGCGAATGGACCTACCTTGACCTTGCGGCCTTTGGGGGCCTGTATGGGGGGAGAAGCGATGTGAGTCAGCCGAATGGATCAGCCACCCATAGGCAAACGTCGCCAACATGACGTGGTAGGCCATTTGGGTGTCGCCACCCAAATAGAGCATCGACCAGCTTACGGCACAGGCAAACACGCTGCCGAATGATCGCTTGACTGCGGCCCGATGGAACGTCCACAATGCCACGGGTAACCATGCCGCCCCCACTAAATAGATGAAATTCGTGTACTGAAATAAGATGATTCCGCTAAACGGGTAGCAAGTCGCTGCCAAGAACGCCGCAGCGATGCTATTTCCCCATTCTCGGGCCAACCGAAATGATCCCCACGCCGCCAGCAAGAAATGAGCCACGATGAGCAAACCGTAGCCGTGCTCAAAGTCCGAAAACACACACAAGCATAGCGTGCCCGGATAAAACGCGCAAGACGTGGGGTCCGCGGCCAAAGGCGTCCCTAAATTGTCATAGGGGTTCCATAGGGGGACGCGCCCCGATCTCCACTGCTGAACGACGTACTGAAGAAGAGGTTGATAGTAATGAGCCGCATCCCGATACCCAAAAAGGGACTGGCCGCAGACGACCGAGTAGAAGAAAACGCCGGTCGTCAACACTACCAGGATGGAGCCAAAAATCCGCATGGTTGGTCGATATCAAGGCAGAGGTGAATCATCGAGATAAGCAAGAACTCCCTCCCCGCGAGTTGCACATCCTTTCAAAGCCGACCTCGGTTCAATCACCCCGATCTTGAGGTTAGCACTTCTTGCCGATTTGTGAACATACTCTCCGGAGAATTTCGGCTTTCCCGCAACTTTTCGTCGGCGGCTTTGGATTCACGACGCTCCGGCTGACTTACCATTGGATTCCCCGGCATTTTGCGGGCTATATCAACGATTTCCGCAATTCATGATCCCATACCCATCCTTGTGGCTCAGCCGTTTCTTGTTTTTCGCAATCTTTGTTTTAGTCTGTGACTATTCGAGCCTATGCCCAGATTGACCCCGCTTCTACTCCTCGACGTCGGTTCCCAAACGTCGGTCTCACAAGAAATCCCCCAATCTCCTTGGCAATTCCCCGATGGCCGTTACAAGTTTGAAACGCTTTTTAAGTTTGAAACATTCAGCTTTACCCTTGAGTCTGCACATGCCCTCTGGAGCCGAAAGTTCCCTTCGCCAACCACCGAATTCTCGTTCCTTCTAGCCGAAATCGATCAAGCTCTCTTTGCTTGAAATTTCCCGCCTTACAACGCTCAATTCAAACCGAAGCCTTCAGGTCGCGTTGAACGAAAGTTTCTGGTTAAAGCCCGATGGTAGCTACCGGCGAGCTTGGTATTCAAATATCGGCGCCAACAGAGCCACTTTTCACGTCTTACCCGCACAAGTACCGGCTGAAAATCGAGCAAGATCATACCGCCTACTAGACGGTTCTTCAAAGAAGCGTCCGCGCAACCGATCTTAAACCTTAAAGCTTAGGCATCCGGGAAGCTTCTCCTCTCTGAGCTATCCGCGTAGCAGATTCATCCCAATCAGCACGATCACCAGGATCAACCCGACCGCAAAGGCCACCTTTATCCATGAAATCGGAGCCGCCCCGGTGACGCTTCCGGTCTGCCCGTTGATCAGGAATCGAAACGGTCGATTCCGATACCGATACGTCAAAATCCATATAGGCACGAGTATCGGCTCGCCCACCAATTCTTCGATCACGACGTTGACGTGGACATTGCGAGCATTTCCCGGCACATAGAGTCGCCTACAGGTTTCCGCTTCTTGCTCTTCGATCAGTTCGCTCGCACGATGCCTGGCGTACTTACGGGGAACTTTGAAAAGCTCGACGGTAACATTTTCGAGATCAACTTCGCTCGGGGCGACACCTTGTGTCAGGTCGAAGGGGCAAAGGGCCGCGGTTTCCGATTCCGTCAGCACTCGGCTTGCACCGATCAGCAATCCTTCGTATTGCCCACGATGCTCCCCAGAAAGCGGAAACCACGAAGCCCGCGCCGAAGGTGGTGTCCGATTCGTATCCGCCGTCCAATACGTGTGCGTTTTTCCAGAAAAGCTCCAATAGGGGACGTAGACGGCCTGAATCGTGGCAATTGTGCTTTCACGAGCCAAATCGTTCGGCCGCCAGAATCCTCGAGCCAGCCAATGATGAAGTAGCTCGCGGGCCTTTGTTTCGTCAATCTGAAACGGGATGACCCATCGCGGAGCCAAAACTTTCCGGTCGGATCTGCCCTCTAACTTCCGTGAACCACAAAACGGGCATCGCAGCGCTTGAGAGGTCGCATCATAACTCATCGAGGCTCCACAGCCAGTGCACTCGAATTGATGCGTCAGTACCCGGCCCGACTCGCCGGCGGCACGCTGCGGTTTGACCGTTGCCACCTCCGTGCCACAATTGGGACAAAACAAATCGTCCTCCTCAACGATAGAACGGCACACTTCGCAACGATACCAAGGATCGGTCATTATTTCTTCGCCAGCATTCGAAAACTTAAAAGTTTCGATATTGCGGGTGTTGAAGGCTCATATGACTTCCGTATTTCTCAAAACGATCCTCAATCTTTAATCTCTGGGCTTCGCCCGTTCAATAAAAGCTTCATGCGCCCCCTCGTGACAAAAAGCTTCCCCTCTTGCTTCACCCGCCCGAGAAATACCTTACCGCTAACCCGACTCCGAAGAGGACAAGAATCACCACAAGCACGGCGAGGACAACCCACCCCCAGGATCGCGGTACGATAGCCGCCAATTTGCCGGTTTGCCCATTTACGGCTACATAGTAGGTACGATTCTTCCATTTAAAAGAAAGAAAATACACCGGTAAGAGAATCAGATCCGTACTCAATAACTTCATCTGAGTGTCGGCCGAGAGTTTTCGGTAGGTATCCCCGGGCAAAAAATCCGCGATTGCCTCCAATTGCCAACGGCGAAATTCCTCCTCGGAGATGGCGTACGCAGTCTCCGCCGGAACGGTGGCGTTTTCCGCCGCCCAGCCTGCTAGGAAGGAGGCATCGTACCGCTTCATACTTTTGAGCTTGTACGGCTGTAATGCGTCGGCCAACTCCTGAGGCAATCCTTCGCTTGCCACCACCAGATAACCATTCCAATAACGATGGAATCTGCCTGCTAGGGGCCACCACTCTGTTTCACGGACCCGCCGGGTCCGAGTTTGCCGCCGACCATTGACCGTCACCGTGTACGTTTCCGTTCGATACCAGTATTCCCCGATGAGAGCTTGCCAGTGGCTTTCGGCTCGGACGGAAAAGCTCCAAAACGGCAAATACACTCCACGCAGCGTTCCCTTTGCCATGCTGTGAAGGACCGGCGCCGGCAGAAAGGCGGCCGATTTCTTCAACCAACCCCGCAAAGCTTCTTCAGCCTTTTCTCGGGGTACAGCAAACGGAATGATAAATTCGGGCGACGGTATCTCACCTTCGCCCACCGAGCTTTCGATGACGTAATTTGAATCGCAAAAAGGGCAAGTGTAGCTGCGCTGTGAAGGCTCTAACCGAAGCTGGGCACCACAGTTCTTGCACTCAAAGACTCGGTCGGCGACCGGCAATTGCGATCTTTCGACGATCGGTTGGCGGCACCCCGGGCAAAAGCGGTCGCCTAGCTCGAGTAGCATGCCGCAGTTGGAACAATTGTCCGTCGCACCGATCGCTTCAGGCGCTGTTACAGCCGATCTCATCGCTTTCCACGCTTCTGGGAGGAATCGCTAACATGACTTTGTTGGTAGATTACCTGGATGAGGCTTTGTACGTCCTCAAATTTCTGACCGGTTGCCAGGGCGGCGTCAATTAAGCGTCGAGCATCAGCCTCCGAGTGTCCCAATCGTACCAAGACCTCGAAGGTTTCGCTGATCACGTCCGGGCGGGCAGCCGGGCTCGGCACCTCGGGGCTAACCATAAGCGCGAACATAGAGACTTTCCGGTGCAATTTCGCCACAATTCGTTCCGCAGTGGACGGCCCCACGCCCGGTAAAGTTGCCAGCAGCTTTACATCCTTTTCTTCAATCGCTGCGGCCAATTCCTTCACCGGGCGAACCATTGCGCGAAGTGCTTTCCGGATTCCCACGCCATCCACCGAGCAAAACAATTCGAAAAATTCCCGCTCTGCGGCACTCAAAAAGCCGATGAGCCGCGGAATCATGCGGCCTTGCATCGGATTTCCTTCGAGGTAATCGATCGTAAAAAGGCTGACTTCAGTCCCCACTTTATCTTGTAATTGCCGCCGCGTATATTCGGGGATTAGCACTTCGTACTCCAGGCCACCGAGCCGAATCGTAGCCGTCTCCTCATTCAAGGCAACAACTTCGCCGGTAATTTTTGTGATCAACGCCGCGCTCCTTGCGCCGAATTTTTTAGGCCTTGCCCGAGGCGTCCCGCCACTGCGGTAGAAACGCGCAGATACCCACTTTTAACGTGTCATACTATCCGTGATTCATTATCGTGGGTCGGGCTGCAAAGGATAAGCCCTGGAAAAGGATCTTTTTAATGTGCCCGGCATCTTCCGAAATGGCCGGCTTTTCTCATTTTCTCAATACTTGTTTGGACTCTCCGAGCCGGTGCTTCGGAAACGCAAAGCGGTGCAGAAGTATATTTTGCAGAAGCCATGATTAGAGGCATTAATCAGAAGCACTGATATGCAGCAGTACAAGAAGGTGGAACATTGCCCCGGGCAACCGCACGAAGCTTGATGGAGAAATCCGTCGCGTGTCACACCGGGCTTAGCCGAAGGAGATTACCCCTGTTGAAACTCCCCGGACGATTGCAGGTAACACTCTCCCGGGAAGTGACGGCCCCTGATGACGCGCAACGGTGCCGAGTTCTACCGCGCGACTGCCCTCAAAAGTGGTTACTTTGCGAGCTCAAAACGCCCCACCGCGATATGTGGCATCGCTTGCGCGGCAGTGGAGCCTTTCCTCGAACTCCGGCCGCATGCCGCCATACTCTCTCTTTTCGTTGCACCCGACGGCAGGAGAATTCACCGCGTAGCTTTAACATATCTTCGAGCCTAACCCCCCTGCGAAATACACTCACCGGCGCCGAGCAGCTCCTGACGCAACGCGTAGCAATGACACAACGCCAACGCCAACGCGTCCGCGACATCTGCTGGCCCCGGCAAAGCGGCTACCTTCAATTGCCGGGCAATTGCCCGCTGCATTTGATCCTTTGAAGCCCGACCGTTGCCGGTGACCATCTTCTTGATTTGGGTCGAGCCGTAATGGATCACCGGAATCTCTCGCTGGGCACATGCCAAGCAAATCACACCGCGGGCATGCCCCATCAGAACCGCCGTTCGGGGATACTGACCATGGCTATAAAGTTCCTCCAATGCCGTTGCTTGTGGCTCCCAGCTTTCAAGGACTTCAGTGATTCCTTCAAACAACTCCTTCAAGCGTTCGCTGAGAAGTTCGTGACGCTTCGTTCGGATCACCCCGGCTTCGCAGAGGTGGATTTCACCTTCCGCCAGCTCCAACACCCCGTACCCAGTGCATTGCAGACCGGGGTCGATACCGAGCACTCGTTGCGGCCGAGCCACGCGCTCCACTCCGTCGCGGTCCTCAAGTCAGCTCAATCGCCGTCAGCTTAATCTTCCGGCAGGGCCAAAAGCTTTGTAGCCGGCTTACCGCTGGATGATCCACTCGGTTCCGGTGGGACGATCTTCCAAGCGGATCCCCAACTCGGAGAGCCGATCGCGGATTCGATCAGCCGTTGCAAAGTCGCGTGCCTTTCGGGCATCAGCCCGAATCTCGACGAGAAGATCTAAAAGTTTACCCACCAATTGATCACCGGGTACGGCGGTAACCTGTACTGGTTGTCGGAACAGCCCTAAGATTCCCCCCAATTCTCGCAGACATCGGGAACCCTTTCGTAAAGCAGCAAGGCGCTGAGTATCCCGGTTTGCGCGCTCCTCTAACCGCTCCTCATCCACGAATCGGTTTAACCGTCGGAGCAAATCGAACAAGACCCCTGCGGCGGCCCCGGTATTGAAGTCGTCATCCATGGCTTCCAAGAATCGATCGCGGAGACCCGCAACTTCCATCAGGAAGGGATTAGCCCCTGGGTCGAAGACCCCTTCAGTACGGCGTTTCGGCACGGGTAAGTCGTAGAAATCCTCCCCACTAAGCCGGTGATACCGCTGGAAATACCGGTAGAAACTATCGAGAGCTACCCCGACTTCATGCAGACGCTGTTCGCTAAACTCGATGGGCCGCCGATAATGACTTGAAAGGATGAAAAGCCGAATTGTCTCTGGCGAATAATCCTGTAATAGCTCCCGAAAGGGGCTGGCGCCACGCGACTTACTGATCTTGCCGGCTTCCTGGGAGGCCAGATCGCCCTCTAGAGCCCGCGTCGTTCGCCCGCCTACTTTTCCCACCTCATCGGCCGCCTGCATCAGCCCATTGTGCAGCCAATACTTGACGGTTGGATGGCCAAAGCGGGCCTCGCTTTGAGCTAGCTCGTTTTCGTGATGAGGAAAGATCAGGTCAAGCCCGCCACCGTGAATGTCGAAGATTTCCCCCAAAAACCGATGGCTCATCACCGAACATTCAATGTGCCAACCCGGTCGACCCGGTCCCCAAGGACTTGGCCAGCTCGGTTCGCCGGGTTTTGCGCTCTTCCAAAGCGCGAAATCTGCCGGAGCCCGTTTACGCTCGCTCGCCTCGCCTCCTTCGCCCCGCATTGCAGATAAGCTACGACCGCTCAACTTTCCATAATCGGGCAGCTTGCTCACGTCGAAAAACACATCCCCGTCGGCGACATAGGCCACCCCTTTGTCGACCAGACTTGCTGTGAAATCGATGATATCCTGAATATGATGGGTAGCGCGGGGAAAATGATCGACCGTATCGATCCCTAAGGCCTCCAAGTTCCGCATGTAATCGGCGGTCATTTCGGCCGCTAACTCCGCCACGGAAATTCCGCGACGACGGGCCTCATCGATCAGCTTATCATCAATATCCGTAATGTTGATAACTAAGGTAACCTCATAGCCGCAGTATGTTAAGTAACGCTTAATGCAGTCAAAAATTACCGGTCCGACCATATGACCGATGTGACTCGGCCGATACACAGTGGGACCGCACAAGTAAATTCCCACCTTACCAGGCCGCACCGGTTGGAATGGTTCCTTTGTTCGCGATAATGTGTTGTAAACCCGGAGCATAATCCGTCGAAGCCCCGCACTTGAAAGTTCACTAATATGGTCGTTCAGCCTCAGGCTTAAATCTCTGAATTTTCGGCCTCGTCGAAACGCGCTTAAACCAGGCCAATTTCACAAAAAACAACATTCTCCGCGCTTGCGGATTGACTCCCAACTTGTCAAATCTTCGCTAATCTTCGCCTCTTTCAATACAATCGAAAACACAACATGGAAGTGCTCAACCTGGTCCCTCCTCGCGAATAAAACCCAGGGAGCTTAAAAAGGAAACGTGGCCTCTGAGCGCTGATTTCCACATCTACGATCAGAATTTGTTAAGATTTCCGATTACCGTTGTTGCAGGTTTCTAACCAAGTTGTAGGTTTGTAACTGATATTTATAATGTAGATAATATTTTCTTGCCACTTAGCCCGGCGGCCGCCAACACGTAGTTGACAACTTGTAAACGGATTGAAAACAGTAATTCACTATTTGAGTAATTCACTACCTTATTTGAGGGTTCCACCGGTCTTGCGGAAATCCGAAAGACGCGTCGTTCATTCCTGGGATGGATGAATGTAGCTGTAGCCTTTTGGAGTAAGCTTCATTGTTTGCTAAGAGTTAAAACAGCACTAAATCGGCAAACAATATGTACTATCAGGATTTGCAATTTTTAGGTACTTTTTTTAGAGATTTAACTCGTCGCCCCCAGTAGCACCACACAGTCCGCTTCGATAATCTCTTCGCGACCGACAGGGCCCACTTGTTCACCGGTTTTTGCCTTAATGTTCACTTGATCGGAGTTTATTCCCAGCAATCCGGCCAGAGAAGCCCTGATATCCTGTTTGTATGCAGCAAGCCTGGGTCTTTCTGCGAAGACCGTACAATCCACATTCAAAATCCGCCAGCCCAGTTCATCGATCCGCTTCAATACCAGTCCGAGCATTTCTCCCGAATTTCGGCCCGCATTTTCCGGCTCGGTGTCCGGGAAATGTTCGCCGATATCCCCCAGTGCCGCCGCCCCCAGAATGGCGTCGATGATGGCATGAAGCAGGACGTCCGCGTCGCTATGCCCCAGTAACGTCCGATCGTGAGGGATGGTTACCCCGCCCACACGAATCGATTCCCCAATTCCTAAACGATGCCGGTCGTGTCCGATGCCAATCCTGACTCCAGAGCTCATGATTTTACGCCCCGTCAGTTCTTTTGAGGTTTAGCATCTGAGGTTTAACATCAATGTCAGAAATAGGTCAAACGAAAATCGTTTAACGCCGGCTTTGTCGGGCCGCGTCGGTGAGGCTTTCCTCTTTCAGATCACTAATCGTGGTTTCAGATCAGTAATCATGGATTTGCTCTGATCCCTGTTTCCCCCAAACTTGCACAAAACCTAAAACTCTGGCAAGGAGAGAAAAACTGTTAGCGGTAGATTCTTTGGCAATGGTAAAGATTATAGCGCAAGCCTTTTCCTTGAACAATTCACCCTTCTTTTGCTCGGAAGTCAACTTCCTAAGTGCCGGCAAACTGTTAAATGCTAAGTTACAGAGGGGAAGCCCTGCTTCAGTTGGTTACCTGTTGCGGTCGTTGCACCGGAGTTTGGTCACGGTGCTGAGACCCCCAATCCGTGAAAAAGTGTTGGGATCGACCGAAGAGTTAGGACACGCGGGGTCCGGATCATGTTTGCTACGACGCCCTTTGACCGAGCAGTCGCCTATCTTTCAAATCGCATGAATGAACTTTTGGATTGGATCATCCATTTGATTGAGGGATTAGAACCACAGCATTGGTGGGTCGTATTTGCAATGGTTATTTTGATTGGCTTCTGGTGCATGAAAGGTCTCGGCTCTCGTAAGTCATACTGACGGTACCAAGATTCCGAACCAATTGAGTCGCAAAACTTTTCGCACATTGGATCGGTGGGCCCTTAGTGGGTATTCAGGAATTGTGGGTTCATTTTGCGGGGATGACTCCGAAAGTAGTTACGAACTCTCTCCGGGGAGCTCTACCGGTAGCGAAAAACCCTTGAGGGCCCGAATCGTTTCAAAAGTCCGGGCATCAAAGATCTCGGGAATTACCGATCCAATGTGAATGAAAATTGGACCCTGATGTATGTTACTCCCGCCTCCTTGAATCCGAAGCGGAGAGCTGAGAGTTCTTGACATTTAAAACCATACTGCGACAGCTCATCGGTAATCCTTTAAGCCCGCGTGTGCCCGCACCCTTTTTCCACATTTTTGCCCCGTTATCGCAAGCTCCTCACGCTTATCGCAGTTGAATCCTGCCTCTTTCGGCGCGAACACGAGGCCCAAGGTCATGAAGCCGAGAACTCGTTGATGCCCTCTTTCAGTTCGCGTAACTTGCGCTCGTTTCGGTAAAATATCCGGGAGTTAGGCTTGCGATAGGTGCTTGGAGTGCGTGAGAGTTCATGTTTTCGGCTTAAGTTGCGGCTGATTTTGGAGTTCATCCGTTGCTGAAGGTCGAAAGCGAAAAAACTCCCTTCAGGCAGGTATCACGCTTCTGCGGGCTTTTTTCTCGTATAGCCCTGTCGAAAGATCGGGCCTAAAATCGGGTTTCGTAAGCGAACTTGGTTCCGATTGAACAGGTGTCAAACGAAAAGAACACGCCGGGTAGCGATGAGGCGCATCCCATTTGGATCCATCTAAGTCGTTAACGAGAATCAAACTGGATTACCACGGTGCGAAATTACATCTGAGATATCAACGGGCAATGAAGGGCTCCAGCAGTGCTTGCAGCTTTGGCCATAGGCATCGTATCCTTAGCTTTACTCGGGGGGATGATCTGGTTCTGGGGCGAACGGGGACGAGCTATTCGACCCAGCAGCCTAGAAATCCTTAGAGAATTCGGTCCAAAAAGGCTTTTCAGTCTCCTTGTTCTTCACGGGTATTTATATGCGCGATGGCCCCGGCAATACATCGGGCTTTTTGTCCATTTTCTATTCCCTTGGTTGGGGCCCCGCGGAAAGAGGTGGCTTGCCGATCACTACCATGGTAAGGTTCTTCGCACGGAAGAAGCAAAAAAGATCGTGAGAGTTTCTCGGCCGATCTCGCTCCACAATTTGGAGCAAGTGATCCCCTATCCAAAGGCACGTTCATTGATTCTACGGCAACCACTGGAGCTGGCGTTATTCGAGTGTCCTTGCCGGCACAATCGGGCCAAACCGTGCCAACCCACGCAGGTGTGCATCATTGTGGGCCAACCGTTTGTGAATTTTGCCATGGAGCATCATCCCCGGCGTACCCGCCGAGCCACCCAGGATGAGGTGGCGGAGGTCTTAGAGGCCGAGCACCGACGCGGACATGTTCATGCGGCTTGGTTCAAGGATGTTTGCCTTGATCGGATGTTCGCGATCTGCAACTGTTGCGCTTGTTGCTGCGGCGGGATCGAAGCCATGGTGCGATTCGGTATCCCCATGATGGCTTCCTCGGGTTATGTGGCTGTGGTGGAGCAGAATCGATGCCGAGGATGTGGCCGATGCCAAGCTGCGTGTCCTTTTCGGGCCATAAAAGTTAATGTTCGGGCACGGGTTGACCATAGCCGCTGCATGGGTTGCGGCGTTTGCTTGGGAGTGTGTCCTCGGCAGAGTCTCTCCCTAAGAAGAGATGAAAAGCGAGCTGTGCCCCTAGACCTCGATATCCTGGTCCCGCCCGTTTTGGAGTCGGCTCCGTTACCGCGCCTCGGGGGAGGCGAGACGCCATTGCGAGCTGAGTATCCCCGTGGTGCGGCCTCGGGGGTTCGGCCCGGTGGACTGGAACTGGCGATCCCCGAGAGAGGGGGATCAAACCACCCCGTACTGCCAAGCGCACAATCACCGAGGGAACTAGGAGGCGGACGAACGCATCTGCCGGAGTTTTTTCCAATTGATTAATTCAATCCCCTCCTCCTCGATCTGGCGGCAGACTTCCGGGTCGGTGAAAACGCGGCGATCGCTATCCCGACGGGGGGCGCTGTGGGTTACCGCACGAAGCTCCTCGTCGTCATAGCCGCAGTGGACAATTAACTGGCTGACACCGGGGGGAAGCGAACGAAGAGCCCGAAGATACTTCTCGCGCCGCTGCTCGTGATTGTCTCCTTCGTAAAACTGTGCCAAGTGATCAAGCACCGGCAGTCCCCATTCCTGGAGTTTTTTCAGAAGTGTCGGTCCCACGGCTGCAAGGGCTGGGTAGGCCAAGGCGAGTCCGGGCGTCAGCCTTCCCACGAACAAAATCGGCAAATCGTAGTCCAAAGCCAATTGGACGTACACTTCGACGAGATCGGGCCGGCAAACCAGCGCCCCCATGTGGGTATCCAAATGGGAGAGGGGGACGCCAAACTGCTTAGCACGCTCAATTTGGGCACGCAGTTCGATTTCTGCCTCCTCGGCCCGGACATGCTGACGAACCTGCGCTACGTTGTCCCAGAGAAATCCCTGCTCATCGACCAGACTGGGAACTTTATCGCGGCCGGCCACCGGCCCCCAGCGGTAATAATCCCACTCGGAATTCAGAGTCAAATGGATCCCGTAATCGCCCTCCGGATGCTCGCGGGCATAGGCCGCAAATTCCGGAAACCACGGGCATGGCACCATGATGCTCGTGGAGGTCACGCAACCTTTTTCCAGGGCCTCGATCGTGCCGCGATTCTCGGAATGACACATCCCTGCATCATCTGCATGGATAATTAGGTACCGTTTTTGTTCGCCCTTTTCTTCTGCCCCACCCCGGTTACCCTGGGCGAGATGAACCGCAGCCAGACCAAGCCCCATCAAGCAGTGCCGTCGGGTGATTTCTGACATTGGTAATCTCCGGTTGTTGGAGGCTGCTCTCCTAATGCTCGACCCCGTCTGCGACGCAACTTACCGAGAACTTCCAGCCCGCAAGCCAACGGTCGATCGACGATAGCGAATGTTCGCGGTAAATCTTGCCGCGAAAAATTCCGGGAGCTACCGCCATTTCCGCTTCCTTGGAGAACACTTTCTCCCGCCTCCGTGTGAGGATCCACCAATTATTCCCGTTCCCATTTGAGGATCCAAGGATCGCGCGTCTTCTGCTGGAACTCACGGAGCTTTTCTTTGAGCCGTTGGAGCGTTGCGGCATGTGCCGGATCATCGGCTAAATTGCGGGTTTCGTCTGGATCCGATTCCAAATCATACAGCTCGAAAGCCGGCCGTTGGATATAGTCGCGGATGCGCCGCTTGCCGTACAGGGTATCCAACCCCAAGGAGAGTCGGTCTTGATAGGTGGCCGCCTCCCATAAGTCGGAGGCAAATGGAAACGGTAGCGGCCACGCGATATTCCAGATCAGCTTGTATCGCCTTTCCCGAACGACTCGCATGGGGTAGTACATGGTCACTTCGTGAAACGTATGAGAAGCATAGATCTCGTCCCAACCCGGCGGATTTTCTTCCTCGAGGATCGAAAGGAACGACCGTCCGTGAAGGGTCGGTGGCACCTTCGCGCCGGCGAATTCCAGGATTGTGGGTGCAAGGTCTGCCCAAGTGATCATGGCCCGACAAACCAGCCCCCGCCGCTGGGCATAGGGATTTCGCACAATGCAGGGCAGGCGAATCCCTGGCTCATAAACCGTGGTTTTGGCACCCGGGAAGGGTATGCCATTATCCGAACAATAAATTACGAGTGTATCCTCCCAGTGCCCCGTTTCTTTCAGTACTTGAATCAGTCGTCCTACCCCCTGATCGAGCCGCGATACCGATTGATAGTACTGGGCCAATTCCGCTCGGCAGGCCGGCGTATCCGGCAAGAAAGAGGGAACAACGACCTGTGCAGGATCATAAACCTGCTCGTTCACCCCAGGGTACCCGTCGGGACGATTCCCGAAGCGATCCGGCCGGTAAGGTGATTCCTGCACTTTGCCCCCTCCCCGGTGTGGATCCGTAGGGCAGAAATACAGGAAAAACGGCTGATCGGGAAGGCTGGAAAGCACCGCGCGGCATCGCTCCGCCATTTCCACTCCATTCCGCGAATTGGCCTTCACTGTCTCGTTGAAGCGGTACACCTCCGGTGGGTCGACGTGAAGCTTGCCCACGAGAATGGTCCGATACCCTGCTTCACTCAAGTACACAGGTAAGCTTTTGATGTTAGAAAAGCTGGCGAAATGGTGATATGCGTGTTGCAGCCCGTATTGGCCGTTCGCGTGATTGTGCATACCGGTCAAAATGACCGAACGGCTTGGGCTACAACTGGCGGTGGTACAAAAGGCATATTCGAAGCGAGTACCCTCGGCAGCCAACTGATCCAAATTAGGTGTGCGAATTACCGGATTACCATAGCAGCCCAAGTCGCGCCCGTGATCATCGGCAACAATCAGCACCACATTCTTCTTGGCGGCAAAGGCCGGCTCCATTCCGCCGATCAGACCGCAAAAAGCGAGAATTTGCCCGAGCATTAGGCCGACAAGTCGAATAAAACTCCGCGGAGGCAGATTCTGCAACCATTGGCTTGAGTTCGTCAGAAGCTTTTTGGAACCTCGAAACATTTGACCGCCCTTTCTTTTTTGCCCGACGGCGACATGACGCCACGACAGTCGAAAATTCCCATCTTGTCGGCTAAAAGGAAATAAATTCTTCCCGTAATTCTTCCCGTCGGAACGCGAACAACCGGCGTAATTCGGGGCCATCGATTTGGATACAGGGAACTGGCTTCCGGGCACACCACTCAAAGCAATTTAGGATAAAGATTAGTTAGGGGCACGGGCCTCATGAACGCGCGTACGATCAACTGGCTTGTGCGGCTGCAATGAGCGAACGGGAATTTGAGTTCGATGATTTGAGTTCGATTTGCCTGCGCCAGAGCTGCGTTACCGCTGCAAAACGGCCCAAATCCATTACTCCTGCATTTAAAAAACGATCGGCCCCTGTTGCGCCGATTAAGCGCATGAGTACGGCAAGGCATTGCCCATCACAATTCATCCGGCTGATTGTCCGGTCGCTGCGGTATTTCCACGCCTTTGGGGTTGTATCGGACCACGGCGAAAATCAACGGTTTACTGCCGGTATTGGTCAGCCCGTGATAAACCCAGGGCTCGACATAAAGAATATCCCCCTGTTTCGCGGGGAACTGTTTCTCGCCCAATTGCCACATACCCTCCCCGGAGACCAAAATCAAGTACTCCTCTTCGGCGTGACGGTGGGAACGGTGAACCGCTTTTCCCGGTTTTACTACCGCGGCGGCTACCAGCACGTTTTTGGTGGCGTAAGTCTCGCCGAAAAAATACCGGCGCATCTCACCCCAATCTCCTTCGTGCTTGGATGCTTGATCCCAACTGACCACCATCGAGCGAAGCAAGCCCGTTGCCTGCCACACGCTGGCACCGTAAGCACCTAACCCCATGCCGATACAAAGGGCCGCGCAGACAGCAACCGCTAAAGAGACTGCGTTCTTTCTGCGTAAAAGCATTTCGGAACTCCCTGATTACACTTGGAATTGTCTGTCCGTTGTGTGAATCGCGGTCTGCGACGTATCCTAATCCCGGCCGATCAGTGTCGCAACAATATCCGCGATAAATTTCGCGCGGAGGATAGTCGGGCGGTAGCGAAGCCAGCAAGAGTCGGGGCTGGCCTATCCGCAGAGGTAGCTTTGCCACGAGGCCGCGATGGCCACTGGCTGACATGTGACAACGACACCGGGTGCATAAGCTTTCCCCTGTGGCCGCGGAGGCCACCCGCTACAATAGCTACAATAACTGCCGAGGTCCGAATGGAAAGCTTTCCCCTGTGGTCACAATGGCCCCGGGCGCAGCGGTATCCCCCCTTTGCCGCTATCGCACTTCAAAAGTCGCATGAGCCACCAACTGAACCTGTGCCCAGTGCCGCGGATCTATCGACTCCTGCTGCGGTGTAGTTCAAGAACGCTTAGAACCCATGGATTATCCACCTGTTTCAGACAAAGTTCTGGGCCCAAGGAAGCGCCCCAAGCGTGCAGCCTAACTTAACCACCCGGGAAGCCACTCTCCGGGCGGCAATCGAACCACCCGTGCCCAGGCCAAGGCCTCGTGTTCGAGGACTTGCCTGATGGCCTCCGCCGGAGGCTCACTATCCAAGAGCAGAACGCCGACAGCCGGACCGCCCGATTTGTCCATCTGTCGCCCGACCGCCATGGCCGCAATATTCACCCGATGCCTGCCGAAAACCGTGCCGATGTGGCCGATCACGCCCGGGACATCCCGGTGCTCAAATAGCAGCATGATACCTTCCAGGCGGCTATCCAATCGACAATCGCCTTTTTGGACCAGTCGGGGCATGGAGCCGAAGAGGGTGCCAGCGGCCACGGCCGTTCGTTCGCTGCC
>CAKZMM010000159.1 GCA_937128505.1 uncultured Thermogutta sp. | reverse complement strand
ACTGCGGCGGCTTATACTCAGAAAGGATCGGAAACGAAATGCGGTGATAACTCGGAGCAGCCCAGAGCAAGACTTAGTTTGTCTTTGGCGGCGAATCGGATTTTGCCCATGGCGGCGAATGGGATACAGTAATTTGTTCGCACCTGATCCAGCAAACCACGGGAAGTGCATACGCAAGTTACCGTAGGAAGACCGGAGGTTTTTCAGGATGAAACTACTTCCCCTCGGCACCGGTGGGTACCATCCGAGCGAAACTCGGCACACAGCCTGCTACTTTCTGCCGGAATCGGCTTTGGTGCTCGATGCCGGTACGGGATTCTTCCGCATTCCGCGCTACCTGAGAAGCGATGAGCTTACAATCTTTCTCTCCCATGCCCATTTCGATCATATCATTGGGCTGACTTATTTACTGGGCTTCCAGGAGACACGGGGCCTGAAGCGCGTTGACGTCTACGGTACACCGGAGACTCTAGCAGCGATTGAGGCCCACCTTTTTGTCGAGCCGGTCTTTCCCACAAGGCCACGGATGGAACTTCGGCCTTTGGCTCCGGAGCCATGCATAATCGTTAGCCAGGGGGCGAAAGTGACCTGGTTTCCTTTGCGGCATCGTGGCTTGAGCCTGGGCTTCCGAATCGACTGGCCGAACAAAAGCTTGGCGTATTTGACGGATACGACCATCGCCGGAAGCCGCGAAGTATTGCAGGCCATTCGCGGCGTCGATTTGCTGCTTCACGAATGTTATTTTCCGGACGGCTATGACGCCGTGGCAGAACGTACAGGACACTCCTGCTTAAGTGCGGTGCTCGAGCTTGCCCGCGATGCTGCCGTGAAGCGGCTTGGTTTAATCCACTTAAACCCCCTCTTGGATCGTGATGAGAAGCTAGGCCTAGAGGATAAAAGCGACCTTTTCCCCAATACCTTCATAGCTTGCGACCTGATGGAAGTTGAGTTTTAGCCACAACCAGGAAGCTTCCGCAGTTCTAATGCGTTTTCGGCTTTAAGTTGCTGCAAGTTTCGGCCCCCATTTTGGTCGCTTTTTTCGCCTCAGGGTATCTCACTCTTTCGCCTCAGATTGTGTTACTCGTTCACCTAACCTTATGTCATGCATCCGTTGTTTCTATAGAGAAACGTACCTTCCTACCGAGAAGCTCAATTTCACGGCTCCCCGCGACGGCTACCTTCGCCCTGGGTCAGAACACGACCCGAAGGTGAATTCTGAAAACCAACTTTGATCTTCCGCGTTTAGTGCCGGCTGCTAAGCGGCAGGCTTGAGAGGTCGTCGGGCAATTGCCACGAGTTGATTTCCATCCAAAAGCCCTGCTAACCGCAAAACCACCACCGGGAGTCGCAGCAAGTTGCGAAGCCACCGTTGGCGGACGACCTGCCGCATACTGCCGCGGGGCAGGAAGTTGGTGCGGATTTCCCGCGGTTGCAATCCGGCATTAAGCAGGGCTCGTTGCAGGGTTTTTGCCGTGAAAAAACACAGGTGCACAGGTGGATGCGTCTCGGGACGGGGATCGCGCCACATAAATGGATCGCGGGCATTTGGGGTGGATGCGATCACCAGCCCGCCTGGGGCTGTGGCCGATGCTATGTCGCGCAGAAACATCGCGGGATCGGGAACATGCTCCAGGACCTCAAATGCCGTGGTTACGGTGGCAAGTGGCTTTGGTCCGGAAGCGACATATTCTTGCAGACTGCCCACGAATACATCGAACCCGCGTTCTTGAGCAATTCTCGCCGCCCTGGGGGCGATTTCCACTCCGACGACCTGCCATCCCTTCTTTGCTGCTAGTTCCAAGAAATTTCCGCTGCCGCAACCGACTTCCAACAGCCGGCCCGTTCCAAATGGTTTCGGAAAGCGTCGAAAGAACCATGCTTCGCAGTAAGCCATGCCACGTTTCCTCTTGCCATGCACGCGGGGGGCAAGTAGCTGCTGATAGGTGGGGGAGTTGTCATAGAGCTCCGCATAAAGTCTCGTAGGCTCGCAGGTGGCGGGGGCATAAAGGAACGCACAAGCTGGGCAACGGTAGACCCAATTAATCCCTAGCTTTCGGTACGGATAACCTTCAGCGGAGTGACATAGCGAGCAAAGCAGCCGCCGGCTCGTGGGGGCATACTCCAGCGCTTCCGCTGGACACACGTCGCGCGATTGAGCCGCACAAGGCTTAGGTGTTAGCGGCATGGGGATTCCTTTCCCGAGATGAGTTTTCCGGAGAAAATGCCTACTCAAAATTCCCTAAAAAGAGTTTCGGCCGAGAGAAAACGGTTTTCCTTTTCGATTCGCAGATTTATTGCAAGTCGTGGAAAGGGAAGCATGTCCGCGACTTTAACGGGCAGTCCGCCTTTTTCCAGGGCATTAGGCGTCCTAAGGATAAGGGGAGCTAAGGAGCCGCTCGATCAGGTTCCAAATCCGAAAATATTCACCACCTCTTCTCGTGGACCACATGTATTCTGAAGATTCGACTGCCGAAAACTCTCGTAAAAATCTTGTACCGAGCTTGCGCTTGAACCGAATTGCCCTCAACCTTGCCGACGATACTTCACGCGTCCCCCAACGATTACCGTGTCGGCGCAGCCTTTCAGCTTCCACCCAAGGAATGGGCTATTGGTGCTTTTCGATCGAAAATTCGCCGCATCGACCGTCCACCAAACTTCGGGGTCGATTATCGTGATATCGGCATCCGCCCCGATTGGGAGTGTTCCTTTGTTAAGCCTCAGTATTCGGGCAGGATTGATCGTCATCTTTTCTATGGCACTTGACCACGAGAGATAACCCGGCTCGATGAGCTGCGTGATTACCAGCCCGAGTGCCGTTTCCAACCCGATTGCCCCGAAAGGCGCGCGATCCAACTCCTGCATTTTCTTCTCTTTTGCGTGAGGGGCGTGATCGGTCGCGATGACGTCGATCGTGCCGTCCACCAGTGCTTCAATGCACGCCTGCACATGTTCGCGAGATCGCAGAGGCGGATTGGTTTTAAAGTTCGAGTCGAATCCCCGCAGACACTCGTCGGTCAACGTAAAATGATGGGGGGTCACCTCCGCGGTTACGCGCACGCCCCGGCTCTTCGCCCTCCGAATGGCTTGCACACTTCCCCAAGTCGAAACATGCATCACATGCAGCCGCCCACCGGTGGCTTCAGCCAAGGCAATATCGCGTGCCACCATGACATCCTCAGCAGCCGCCGGTATACCCTGCAACCCGAGAATTAACGAAATCAGCCCCTCATGGATCACGCCTCCCGTCGTTAGCTCACGGATCTCGGCGTGGCTCAAGATGGGCTTATCGAACATTAAGCAATATTCGAACGCTCGGCGGATGAGCTCCGCATCAGAAATGGGAGCACCATCGTCACTAAAAGCGACCGCACCGGCCTCGCAAAGGAGACCGATTTCTGCTAATTCTTTTCCTTCCCGATTCTTACTGACGCACGCGATGACAAATACATTGCAATGATCCGCCTGGGCGGCCTTCTGCCGCACGAATTCCACAGCCGCCTGTGTGTCAATCGGTGGGTCAGTATTCGGACAACACGCCACCGAAGTAAACCCCCCGGCTAATGCCGCCGCTGTGCCGGTGGCAATCGTTTCGTCCTCCTCGTGGCCAGGCTCCCGCAGATGGACGTGCATATCAATCAGCCCGGGAACAACGATTTTGCGAGAGGCATCGATTCGCTCTTCGGCTCCGGAGGGGGCGACGTCATAGGCTGCGATGCGACCATCCTCCACAAGGATGTTCATTACTCGGTCGAGTTTTTGGCTGGGATCGATGACCCGGCCATTTTCAATCAACAGCCTTCCCATCTCTGCCACCTCATCTTCGCCACCTAGGTTGCTTACCCAATGGTAGGGAATAATCCCCCGCTTGAGTGACTGGAACGCGTCAGCCTTTCGAACTCCCTTGATGCGGCAGAACCTCCAGAGGCAAAGCTTGCTTCGGTTCTTTCGGGTGAGCCGCCGCGGGAGAGATTTCCTTTCGAATTTGTTTATAAGATCTTTATAAGACGAAGTTGTTGTGTTTATTAATAG
This sequence comes from uncultured Thermogutta sp., assembly GCA_937128505.1. GTDB lineage: Bacteria > Planctomycetota > Planctomycetia > Pirellulales > Thermoguttaceae > DTLM01. The sequence goes on along the minus strand of CAKZMM010000159.1, from coordinate 20,493 downwards.
GATCAACTCACGATGCCTTCGAGCGGTTCAGTCCTCCGGCAATGAGTAACCAAAGTACAGCCATCCGTACGGCTACGCCGTTGGTGACCTGGTCCAAAATGGCGGAATGGGGACCGTCGGCCACATCCGTAGCCACTTCTACGCCCCGATTGATCGGCCCAGGGGCCAGGACCAAAATACTCGGCTTTGTGCGGGAGAGGCGTTCGCGATTCATCCCGTATAAATGCGCGTACTCACGAACGGAGGGGAATGGCCGGGTCAACTGTCGTTCGAACTGAATCCGCAGGAGATTTAAGACATCCACACGAGGGAGGATCGAATCCAAATCGTAAGAGTATTCCACGGCAAGTTCGGCCCATCGCGGGGAGACCAACGTCGATGGACCACATACGATGACATGTGCCCCCAACTTTTTCAGCCCCCAGATATTCGACCGGGCTGTACGGCTGTGGGAAATATCCCCCACTAAGGCGACGGTCAATCCCTCGATTCGTCCGAAGCGTTGGCGGATGGTGAGGATATCGAGGAGTCCTTGGGTGGGGTGCTCATGCGGTCCATCCCCAGCATTGATCACGCAACAATTTAAGTTTTGTGCCAATAGGTGGGGGGTTCCGGGCGTTTGATGCCGCACAATGACCGCCTCGATCCCCATGGCTTCGAGGTTTTTGGCCGTGTCGATGACCGTTTCCCCTTTCGAAAGACTGCTGGTGGCTGCCGAAAAATCAATCATGTCCGCCCCCAGCCGACGCGCCGCAACCCCGAAGCTTGTCCGCGTGCGTGTTGAATTTTCGAAAAAGAGATTTACGCAGGTTTTACCGGAAAGAAGCGGCAACCGCCTGTGTCCTTCCCGCATGAACTGCCGGAATCGTTCGGCCACATCTAGAAGCGTCGTGAGCTCCTCGGATGTGAGATCTTCCAGTCCCAGAAGGTGTCGGCGGTTCCAACTTGAGGGGACTTCGCTAAATGCTGTGGTGGGATCGACCATGAGCCACCTTTCCCTTTAGCCACCGGCGACAAGCCGCATTACTGCGAAATCGTAGACCCCAATCCTAACTTCTTGTGGATGAGTGTTTACGCGGTATTGCCATCACATCGGGGTTAGATTTTCGAAACGCGTTCCCCACAATGTCGGAAGCTGCCAGGGGTGCCGGCCTTCCGGCGCAGATGATCACATCTGAAAATACGTTTTTAGCTCCCAACTTCGGGGGATATCAGCCGCGTTGTTTTTCACCGGGGCGATTTTAAACGTCACAAAAATTAGGTGCAAGGCATGCTGTCACGGGCTGGGTTGGGTGCCGGAGATGTAAGAACTGAATCATCCCCGGTAAGTGGAGGAGACCCAAGATGACCGGTGTCCGGTTTGTGACGGAGAGAATCATTCCTCTCAGCGGAGGAAACACGCTCTGTGGCTTCGCTGTCCAGGTTGGCATGCAGAATTATCCCCGTCAGCGGAGGAAACACATCGCCGTCAGCGGAAGAACCACGGCAAAAATCATTGCCAGTTTCTGCGCAAATACACGTCGTTCCTAAAACTTCTGTCAGAAGTCGGGTAAATTTTTGCAGATTTCGCGCGAATTTTCAGTTGGTTTTCTCGTCGAGTTGATTCTCCCCGGATTCAGTCTGATCAGAACTTCACGAATTTCCGTGAAAGCAGCGGTTTGCCTTGAAGCGGCCTAAATTTGAGCTTTCGCAGATTCCCTCAAGAAGTTCGCGGGAGATTGTGCGAATTAATAAGATTGCCCGAACTGATTAGACCCAATGCTATTTAAGGCTGAATTGAGATTACCAACCTTTTGAAAAGAAACTGCCGCTTACGCCCCTCATTAGCCGCCCAAAGCTCATTCCGGGAACTTGGTTCCAGACCGGGGGCCGTTTCCGCCGCGGATACCTGCCGATTTTTCCGTCGGTGCCCTCCCCCGGAGATTCCGGCATCTTGGTCCCCTCGGTGCCAGAGCTGCCAACAGCGTTTTTCGGCCCCGGGGGTCGCGCGGGGACCGACGGGTCATTCATGTTGCCGAGCCCCGGGCGATTTCGGTCCCTGGGGTCCCGGGAGGCTGCTCCCTTACCCCTTGTCAGTTCAGGTTAAGACTTTTGCGCAGATCAAAACTCCGAAGAAGCAGTCAAAAATGATTGGCTGCCCAGGCTTAGCCTAGTTCCCAGAGCGTATGCCGGTCAGTTGCCTTGGAGAATGGCTGCAAGCCGTTTCCAGCCGTAGGATCTTTCACTATGAGGGACTTCCGCGGGCTGTCCGCCCTTCCGGCGGACCTCTTCTGGCGGTATCCCTTCGCACCATGGGGCATTCAACCCGCCTTATGTCCCTCAATCTGTCAATCTGTCCTTTAAGGAGGCTAAAACCGTGCCTTCGCATGAAACCGTCGTTCCGCCGGTTTACACCCCGGCGTAAAATCTTCACCGATTCAGGTGTGCGCTAACCATCGCGTCAAATCATGACGTATTGCATATTTCTGTGGCGTAAAATCCTCACCTCCTCGGTTGTGCGCCAACCCCTTGGAAAGCGGAGAGGCGTCGAAATTTTGTCGAGATTCCGAGGGCAAAGAAAATCCTCAAACGGAACTTTTTGGGTTTAAATCCGGAAAATTGCCTGCCTGAACCGGACTCAATTCCGGGTTCACACCTCTTTCGAGGATTCGCTATCCATGCGATAATGCTTGGCCAAGTGTGTGACAACCCATTCACAAGTGCCAATACCTTGCAATTTTTGTAAAGATTCTCTCGAAATCGGCAGGTGCTTTAAATTGTTCCGTTTGGTTTTCAGGAAGAAGATTGAAAAGGTTTTTAGACAACTTGGGATTCTCAGTGATGTTACGAACTTTGGATCCGTTCAGCCTTGGAGTTGGTGGCCACGAAAGCGAGATCATCGAGCTCGCCTTGACCCACGGTTTTGAGGCCCTGGAGATCGACATGGCCGACTTTGCCAGCCGTGCCGATCACCATGGAATCGTGTATGCCCGGCGGTTACTCGAGAGTGCGCAAATCCGTGTCGGGGCGTTTTGCCTGCCATTTGATTGGGACACAGAGGACGAGGCATTCCGGCAGAATTTAGATCGATTAAACCATTACGCTGAGCTTGCCGTTCAGCTAGGCTGCACCCGCTGTTACGGGATCATCGCTCCGGCCGGAGACAAGCGACCATACCACGAGAACTTCGAACTCCACAGAGTCCGCTTCGCGGAGATTTGCAAGGTTCTCGCGCCTCATGGGGTGAAATTTGGGGTAGGATTCCGCGCATCGGGTGAGTTGCGGAAGTCACAAGCATTCCTCTTCATCCATGATTTTGACGCCTTAGCTTTGCTGGTAAAGATGGTAGATGCACCCAATCTAGGGTTTGTGGTAGATCCCTGGAATTGGGAATTAGCGGGTATTTCGATTAAAGAACTGCAAGGCCTTCATGCGGAAAAAATAGTGAATGTGCAACTAGCGGATATGCCCTCGCCCAGGCCTGAACGGGAAGAAATTACGGAACAAATGCGACTGCTTCCGGGCTCCGGGGGAATCGATCTGGTGGCATACCTTCGCACTCTGCGCGAAATGGCGTACGATGGCCCCGTGAGTTTGGCCCCGCATCGCAAAGCTTTGCCCGTGGTTCGCCGCGAGACCTTGGTACGACAATCGGCCGAAGCTTTTCAGAGAATTTGGCGGGAAGCCGGACTTGAATGGCGTGCCCCGATTGTGCCGTCGTTAACGCGATGAGAGAAATTTGCTGCGGAGTCGGCGACTTGCGCTAGGGCCGATTACGGCTGGGTGTGTTAAGCCGGTGAGGATCGCAAGAAAAGCCGATCGAAAATGGGAGAAGGGATTGACCGCCTGCAGCGGGCCGCGTTTTACCGGCTAGCCCGGGTTACCCACCGAATCCCGGCTTAGTTTCGACTCCAGCTCCATCGCTTTAGCAAGATCGGCCTTAGCGGCGCGAAGATCCCCCATTTTGTGGTAGATGTAGCCGCGAGACCGGTAGAACTCCGGATCTTCCGGATCCAACCGGATGGCCTCACAGCAATCCAGGAGGGCCTGCGGGAGCATTCCCTTCAGCGCAAGAGTGACCCCGCGCCCATTGTAGGCCTGGGCGAACTTAGCATCAGACCGAATCGCCTCATTAAAAGCGAGCAGGGCGTTCTCGTAATCGTTTTTATCGAGGAATTTGCATCCCAGCTCGAACGCTTCGCTCGCTTCCATAGCTACGCCAGTGAAACAAAGAACAAAGAACAATTACTCTGGAGCACCCTTATCGACGATCGACCGCTCGTCTACGACATCTTAATTCTTCTTATAATTGGTATCTCTTCTTTTGTCGATATCCGGTTTATGGGTTTTCTGCTCGCGATTCTTTTCGGTCCGTTGGTCTCTAAAGCCTGCCTCCGATCGACCGAGATGTTACGCAAACGTTAACAAAAAGAGCAGAACCCTATTTTTGTGTGTCTTTTTAGCGGAAATCTATTTGAATGCAAAGACAAAGCTGCCCCGCGTGCGCGAACGCTGAATCTTATGCGGCGTCTTTATTTGCTCCTGCCGAAGCTTTTAGCTCCTGGCCTGTTGTCAGGAACGTATTCTCTTAAAACAACCCTCGATTGATAATCATATTTTTTGTCAACAAACTTATGATAGGCTCCGTGAGGTCGATACAGCCCTGCAAATCTCATACTTACTGCTACTTTTGATCTTTCCTATTCTTTTTATTCCTCCCTGTTTCGCGCCCACCATAAAAACTCGCGCCCCTCCGAAGTAATCCGAAGTAAGCAATCTTCCGATTTGCCGGGAGCACCGCCCTACAGCACTAAGGATTCGTTGGGGTTAACTCACGATCCCCTCTTAAGCCCTCAGCTCTTTCGCAAGTCAAATCATTACGTCGGCAAATTCTCGCTTCAGTGCCTCGTAGGCTTTCTCCCCAGCGGTTCCGTCTACCACTACATTCAAGCAGACCTCACTGGTGCTGATCACATCCACGTTTATCCCGGCTTCGGCGAGGGCTTTGAACGTCCGGATGGCCACGCTCGTGTGGCTGCGCATGCCGGTTCCAAAGACCGATAATTTGGCCACATTCCAAGCCCCGACCGGTGGGAGGCTTTCAAGATCCCGTGCCAAAGCTTGGGTAGTGTGAAGGGCTTTCTCCAAATCGCCGCGGGGCACCGTGAAGGTGATGCTTGCGCGGCCTTGCCGCCCCACGCTTTGTACGATCATATCGACGACAATGCCGGCGGCGGCAATCTCTTGAAACACCCGGGCCGCCAACCCCGGCCTATCCGGGATTCCATGGAGTGTTACGCTCGATTGGGTGGCGTCCAAACTGATGTCTTCAATCACTAAATCTTCCATACCTTGGAGACGGCTAAGCATCTCCTGAGATAGTCCCGACCGTGGGCGCACCGAAATTTCGCTTTGCTCGGGTGGCGGCGGCTCATGGAGCCGAAATGCTTGGTGCACGGCCCTTAGGGCATCCACCCCCTGTTGCCGATCTACTAATACCGAGATTTTAATTTCGCTTGTGGTGATCATCTCAATATTGATGTTCTTTTCTGCGAGTGTAGCAAACATGGTCTGGGCCACACCGGGCTGCGTTGCCATCCCCATGCCCACCACCGAGACTTTGGAAACGGCATCGTCATAAGTGACACCTTCCGCCTCCAATTCTCCTAACGACGTCTCTACCGCCTTCAACGCTACGGCTAGCTCGTCACGCGGAACGGTGAAGGATACATCCGCTTTCCCTTCCGCGGCGATATTTTGCACGATCATATCCATGGCGACGTTCCGGGCTGCGACCTTGGAAAAAATCCGATGGGCCACCCCTGGTCGATCTGGTACCCCCAGCACTGTAATCCGGGCTTCGTTTCTGGCTAGTGCGGACCCACACACTGGACGAGCTGTGGATTCAGGCGCCGAGGTAATCAGGGTGCCCGGTTTGTCGCTAAAGCTGCTGCGGACGTGCACCGGCACACCAAATCGCTTGGCAAATTCGATCGAGCGATTGTGCATTACGGCGGCACCCGCGCTTGCCAGCTCCAGCATTTCATCGTAGCTGATTTGTTTCATCTGTCGGGCCTCGGGAACAATTCGAGGATCCGTCGTGTAAACGCCGTCCACATCCGTGTAAATCTCGCAGGTTTCGGCACCCAAGGCCGCAGCCAAGGCAACCGCGGTAGTGTCGCTACCCCCGCGACCTAAAGTCGTGATATTGAAAGCCGGATCAACACCCTGAAAACCCGCCGCAATCACAATCTTGCCATTATTTAGGGCTTCGCGAATTCGATCGGTGGAGATCGATCGGATTCTTGCCTTCGTATGCGTGCTATCGGTGACAATTCCCAGTTGCGGCCCGGCAAAACTAATCGCCTCATGCCCGAGCGAGTTGATCGCCATGGCCATCAAAGCCACACTCACCTGCTCCCCTGTGGCCAAGAGCATGTCCAATTCCCGAGCAGGGGGCTGATCCGTAATCTGCCGTGCAAGTTGGATCAGCTCATCGGTGGTATGGCCCATGGCACTTACCACCATGACCACCTGATGCCCGTCGTTTTTAGCACGTATCGCTTTACGGGCCGCCGCCAGGATTTTCTCCGCATCGGCAACACTGGTGCCACCGAATTTCTGAACCAAAACCGCCATGAAAAACCCTCTCCGTCTCAGATGTTATTACTAAATTCCTCGTGAGCTAACGACTCTCTTTTTATACGAGAATTCGCGCACCATTTCCCCAACCACACTGATCGTCGAAGTAATATCGCGGAGTTCGGATTCGCAAAGCTCAGGTGCTCAACCCCACATTTGATTCCCCATCTGCTTTCCGATCCATTTTTTCTCATCCATAACCGTTCATTTCTAGAAGGCCGGATGCCCATCCTTTCACAAAGACCGATCCGTCAATCCTAGGGACCAGATCCTTCCGCCGGCATGCTGACGGCGGCCACCACAGTCCTCACCACCGGGTAACTTACGCGATCCGGCCCGGTTGAAGGAAATAGCTCATCAGCTGCCAGCCCTCCTCGAACAGCCGCGGCGATCTTTCCGCCGTGCGATCGTCAAACTTTTGGAAGCCGTCCGGCTCAATACCCGTGCCGGCCATCGCCCAGGGGACATACCCATGACAGTGAGTCTTCAGCCGGAGAAACGTGGGGTGGTCTGGGCAAATCAGAATCCGGTATTCCGGGAACTTCTGTAGGCTCTCGAAGAGCGGACCGACGATGTGCCGATCAATTTGCTCCAAAGCCTCCACCTTCGAATGGGCATCCCCTTGGTGCGAGGCCTCGTCGGGCGCTTCAATGTGCACGCAGACGATATCCACCTCATCCAAGGCCGCTATCGCGTAAGTTCCTTTACCCTGGTAATTGGTATCGAGATAACCGGTGGCACCGGGCACTTCGATTCTTTTCCAACCTAACAGGCAAGCCAATCCGCGCAACAAATCCACAGCCGTGATCATCGCAGCAGTCTTGCCGTATTGCTCGAAAAATGACGGCAACGCCGTCGCTTGCCCGAGCCCCCATAGCCAAACATTCGTCGCCGGTCGTTTCCCCGCTGCCCGACGGGCTTGATTGATCGGATGCTCGGCAAAAAGTTGCCAACTAGCAGCCATCAAGCGGTTGAGTATATCGCTCCCTGGACCGCGGGGATAATCATCTTGAACCGATTTGTCCATTAAATCGTGCGGTGGCGTGGTCCGCGTATTTTCGGTGAAGATACTTTCCCCCGGCTTGGCCCGAAACACAGCCAAATGACGATAGCTAACCCCGGCATAAAATTCGACTTCTTGGCTTCCCAAGTTGGTCCGGAGCGTTTCCACTAAAGCGGCCGCCTCCGGGCTGGAGATGTGACCTGCCGTGAAATCCCGCATAATCTGATTTTCTATGGTCACCAGATTGCAGCGGGCCGCCCAATCGTGAGGCCCCAATTGAATTCCCATAGCTGCCGCCTCGATGAAAGCGCGACCCGTGTAAAATTTTTTAGGGTCAAACCCGAGCAGGCTCAAATTGGCTACATCGGAACCAGACGGCAAAGAACTGGGAACGTGATTTGCCCGGCCGACCACACCCATTTGTGCCACCTTGTCCATGGCTGGGGTGGTGGCCGCTTCCAGGGGTGTCATCCCTCCCAGCGATGCTTGAGGCTCATCGGCTGCCCCATCCGGGATCACAATCGCAAACTTCATAAGTCTCGAATCGCTATTCTTGAATCGCTCGCTGTCTTTCAGGAACGCGAGCCGATTTCATTCCCTTAAAAACCCTCGCTCATTCCATTATATCCGACGTCATTCCCCGAAAATCCAGGATTCTCCCCCAGAGCCAAAATCGAATCCCGACGCACAATGGGACGCACAAATATTGGACGCACAAATAATCGTAATCGCCCACGGACCATTAATCCTGGACACGCAGTCGTACAACCCCTGGGCGAACCACGGGCAACCGTTCAATTTGCCGAATGGCTTCCTGAAGGGCGCCCTCCACAGCCCCATGGGTCATGATGACCAAAGGCACAACGCCATCTTCCGCGCTTTCTTCAGCTTCGTGTTGAATGACGGAAGCAATGGAAATCTTCAAGCTCCCCAGAATGCCCGCAATTTCCGCCAGTACCCCCGGGCGGTCAACCACATGCAACCGTAAGTAATACCTGCTTTCACTTTTTAAGGGATGCAGAGTCTGCAAGTCTTGACCGCCATCCGCCCAAAGTGCCAGGTGTTCGAACGTCAGCGGGGCTCGCCCGACGGCTATGTCAATTAAATCGGCGACAACCGCCGAAGCGGTGGGCATTTGACCGGCCCCCAAGCCGTGGAAGAATACCCGCCCCACGGCATCGCCGACGACTTCCACCGCGTTATACGCCCCCCGGACTTCGGCAAGCGGCCGACCATGCCGGACAAGCGTCGGACAAACGTGCACCTCAAGCCCGGCAGGATGTCGCTCCGCTACCGCAAGAAGCTTAATGGTGTAGCCCAATTCCGCGGCATAACGCAAATCGACTAAATCAACGCGATCAATTCCGGTTCGTGGAATACTTCGCCACCCAACCCTGATTCCGTAGGCTAGTTGTGTCAAAATGGCAAGTTTCTGAGCCGCGTCGGAACCATCTACATCCAGAGTCGGGTCCGCTTCGGCGTAGCCTAGGCGCTGGGCTTCGGCCAAGGCATCGGCGTAGGAAAGCCCCGCCTGCTCCATTTGCGTGAGGATAAAGTTGCTTGTCCCATTGAGGATCCCGCGAATGGAGCGGATCTCGTTAGCAGTTAAGCTCTGTGAGATGGCCCCAATAATCGGAATTCCCCCGGCCACCGATGCCTCGAAGGCGATGCACCGTCCCGCTCGTTTGGCCTCGGCGAAAAGTTCCGAGCCGCATTCTGCCAGAAGCGCTTTATTTGCCGTTACGACGTGTTTCCCGGCCCGAAGCAAATCCAGAATAATAGTTCGTGCCGGCTCAAGACCACCGATCAGCTCGATGCCGATCTCGATAGTTGGATCATCCAGCACTGCCGAAAGGTGATCGGTCAGTAGGCCGCTTGGAAGTTCGACATTTCGGGGCCGATGGGGATCTTTATCCACCACGCGCACCAGTTCGAGCGGCCTTCCGGCACGACGTGCCAACCGATCCCGAGCCGAAAGGAGGATCTTGGCCACGCCGGAGCCAACCGTCCCAAATCCTATTAAGCCGATCCTGATCGGTTTCATTGCTATCTAAGGCCTTGAGGGGTGGACCTTGGAGGAAAGTCGAATTATCGTAATTGCCGCTCTCTTTTTTCGTCAAGTAAGCTGGCCGCGCGGCCAAGCCTTGCAGAATTTGCCGCGAAATCCACTCAAGTTTGTGAGGTCGGGGGAGAGTTGTCGGCGGCTCTTGGACCTCCCCTCGGAGATAACGAAACTTGATAGGGCGTAAGGGAAAATGATCAGGGGCAAGGGAAAAAAGGTAAAACAACGGCAAATCGGCGGGTAGACTTTATCCACCGAGAACGGGAACCGCGCTAATTTTTCGTGATTTTTTTCTCATTGGGGGGAGTCGAAAAGCTCGGGTTGACAGTGCACGGTCCAAAAATTTGTCGGTTATTGCCTTTATTTAAATTTGTGGGTCATAGCCTTTACTGCCTTCAGTTGCTATCTGCTCCCTTCTAGTCCCTACCAACTGCCGACCTGTAAGCCGAATACATCACAGAAAAACTGATAAATCGAGACAAGGTTGATTTTGACTCTGTGTAAACTTCTGTAAACTGGAGGAAATTGCTCACCCGCGGCACAAGTTTGTTGCGATATGCCAAAACATGCCCTGGATAGGTCCGCTTTGGTCTCAGTTGATGCCGTCGGAAGCCCCAACCAACAAATGTCAACCTGATTTATCGAGATGGTTTGCTTGATTGATAATTTCTGGGATGATTACTAGATTGAATGGTTATTGAATATTTGTTACCTACATTGTGGGTTTCTCGAGGAGTTGTTAATCACTCCTATTCGTTAGAAAATTATAAAAGATTATGGTTTTAGTGGTAATCGAACCTGAGATTTAGTGCATGGACTAAACTTTGGCGTCAGTCAAAGTTAACGGATCTTAATCCTCTTAATCCAGGGGAAACTTCAGAAAAAAGGCAGTCTAAATCAGTTTTGACAATGCGAAGATTTTAGGAGATAACCCGGATGGACGAGCGTGCCCGCAAGTTCCTCGAAGATTTGCTTTCAACTCCAAGTCCGGCGGGCTACGAGGGCCCTTTGCAACAGGTAGTGCGGCGTTACGTGGGGGATTTCGCGGAGAAGGTGGAATCTGACGTCCACGGGAACTTGATGGTCGTCCGCAACCCAGGGGCTTCGCGGCGCGTGATGTTAGCCGGTCATTGCGACCAAATTGGCTTGATAGTTAACTATATCGATGACCAAGGGTATATATACATTCAGTCGATCGGTGGTTGGGACCCTATCGTGCTGGTGGGACAGCGATTGACGGTTTGGACAGCTCAGGGACCAGTTCCCGGTGTTTTAGGTCGCAAGCCGATTCATTTACTGACGGAAGAGGAACGCAAACAAGTTCCCAAATTGAAGGACCTTTGGGTTGATATTGGGGCGCTTAACAAAGACGAAACCGCGAAGTTCGTGCAGATCGGTGATCCGGTCACTTTGGAACTTCGTTATCAGCCGCTAACTAACAACCGCATGGTGGCTCCGGCCATGGACGATAAGTGCGGTCTTTGGGTTGTAATCGAGGCATTGCGGCGCGTTGATCCCGGAAAACTCACTTGGGCGGTTTACTCGGTCTCAACTGTGCAAGAGGAATTGGGGCTCCGTGGGGCCAAAACAAGTGCCTTCCGCATTGACCCCGAAGTGGGAATCGCCGTCGATGTCACTCATGCAACCGATTGTCCTACCGTGGACAAAAAGGAAGAGGGGGAGATCGCGTTGGGGAAAGGGCCGGTCATTTACCGCGGCCCTAACATGAACCCGAAAGTGGTCGAAAAGCTCCAAAAAGCCGCAGAAACAAACAACATTCCGTTCCAAGCGGGGGCCTCAGGGCGGGCCACCCCCACCGATGCGAACTCCATTCAGGTTTCTCGCGGGGGTGTAGCCACGGGGCTAGTCAGCATCCCGAACCGGTACATGCATAGTCCGGTGGAAATGATCTCGCTCCATGATTTGGACCACGCCGCAGACCTTTTGGCGCGGTTCGTCGAATCTTTGACACCTGAGGATGACTTTGTTTTGTGAAAGACCTCTATCGCGAGTGATTGTTAGCTAGTGGTTCTACAAAGCCGAGGAACCAAGTGGATTTAGCAGAAAAACGATCCCCTTTGAGCTGCGGAAGATCGCGACCTTACGCTTACGGCCCTCTGGCGGATTTCGATCGGTTTAAGTCTTCCTCAGGGATCTTCGTCGCGATCGTTCCGCTGTCCGCTTCTCGCTGAAAGTGTTATCCGAGCGTGCCGAATGGGTGCCCGAGGGCAACCTTCAAAAACCGTGAATGGGCCGGAAGAGGTTGGGAAGCCGCTGCTGCGTACGCAGTATTAGGGTAAATTCCTCGCGTGGGCAGATAAAGGGCAATAGACTCCAGCGCCGGAAGTTCCGTTCTGCCGTGCTTTAGGCAAGTTTCATTCGCCGGTTGGAGGAGCCAGCGAGAATTGTGGGTTTTTCGCTCAGATCCATGGGAGAAACTTGCCACGTCTAGATGATGGAATTGGCTCCGGGAGGTTTTATGCGCATCCCCCAAATCGACCCGCCGCTGGGCATAAGCGAGCTCTTGGGGACAATAAAGCTCTTACGCACAATGAAGTTGCCGTGCACCCTCCCCGCCGAAAGTCTTTTTTAATCGTCCGAGAGCCTTCTCGAAAGTATAAAGCGAACAGTAGCATGAGGGTAAATGCTGCCAGGTTGGGTTGATGATCCGGTCAGATTGTGGCAAAATATGCGTTGAGCGATTATCTTCTTCAGCGGTACGGTTGACGAGGTTGAGTCGCCGAATCGATGAAAGTGGCGTCAGAAGCGTGCTCTAACATTCTGAAATAAGTTGAGGGTGTCCGAGAATTCAATTGATGTAAGTTCAATTAAGATAAATGGTTATGCTTCACAGGTAAAAACAGAACTGCCCCGCAGCCTCGGTTGAATCACAGCAGAGGTCTCGAGGATTGGTCTCTCAAGGAGTACAACGTCAGTTTTTAGCCCTGGGGCAAGAAAGAAAGAAAGCGTCAAATCCCTAGTTGGTTGACCGCCAAGCTCAAAAAGGAATCGGGAAACTGAGGCAATCGTCGGTATGTTTTGAGTTCCCGGACGCCTCAAACTTGCTTTAAAAGAGTATTTCGGCAGCATTTTTGGCTTGGTCGGTTTTTTGCAGGTCCCCGTAGCTCAATTGGATAGAGCGTCGGCCTCCGGAGCCGAAGGTTACAGGTTCGAGTCCTGTCGGGGACGCTTCCGTTCGCACTGCCGAAACTTCAGACGCCGCAAGCCCTCGCCGCTTGCGGCGTTTTGCTTTTGGTGCCCTATCTGTTAACCCCGTGGCCATTTCCGCCGGGCGTAGCGGCCCGATAGACCGCGGCAAACCCGCCCCGGCCCAGACGCTCACCGATCTCGTACCCCTGCCCTCGCAAAAACTGCCGCACGGTAATGTTCATTGAAAGCCCCTCTTGCCGAGCATCAGCCAGAAGGCAAACCGGGCTCGTCGCTGTTTAAGCATCGATGTTCAAGAGGCTCGATTTTCCGCGGCGATGACCAGACCGGTTCATCCCGCAGCCTTCAGGTCGGTAAAGCGACTATCCCCCGGCTACGGGCGGGTTGTCATTTGCAGCCACGAAGAGAGTTAAAAAACCACTGAACAATTTGCCGCTAGCGGCTTTTGTTGGTCTTTTTTCAGTGTGGGTATTGATGGACTCTGAGGGTCCTCTATCTTGCCAGCCTTATCCGATCGACCGTCGGCTGGCAGCATCGCCGCGCGCGGAGAGCGTTTCAGCCTGGAGAAAGACCCTCCGCGGACCTGCGAAGCCGGGCAAAGAAACTTGCATTAACACAACGCAGTGTTGAAAATCTGTAAGGTACGGTCTTTGCACAACTGGCGAGGCACGATATGAGAAGCCTGAGTCTTTTGATTTCAGTCATCCTAGGAGGAGTTTTCCTCTTACCCAACTGGTGCCAAGGTTTGGGAGAAGAAAAGTCTGACCAACCACTGACAGCAGGTTTGGTCGGCTGGTGGCCTTTTGACGAAAGGGAAGGAACCACAGCGGCCGATCTTTGCCCGTCGCCTCATCCGGCAAGCTTGGAGGGCCAGGCCAAGTTCGTTCCGGGTCGGATCGGTAATGCCGTGGCCTTCGATGACAAAGGGAGTCGGCTCCGGGTTACGGGCTTTAAGGGCATCACGGGAACATCGCCGAGAACCGTCTCCGCTTGGATCAAGACCAATACGTCGGCCGGGCAGATTGTCTCTTGGGGGAGCGAAGAACCCGGCAAGATGTGGATCTTCGGGTTTATCCGTTCGCGGATCGGTGTGACACCGCAGGGAGGTTATCTGTATGTCAAGGACGCCCTTCATGATGGCAACTGGCACCATGTGGTTGTGGTCATGGAAGAGGGATCACCGCCCAATCTGCATGACCACGTCAAACTCTTCGTAGATGGTGAATTGGCCGAGATCCATGATATTGGCCTGCTAGATTTGTGGCCGATTGAGACGGGCGATACCCGGGATGTGGTCATCGGCCAAGGCTTTAATGGTCTCATTGATGATCTTCGGATTTATGCGCGTGCCCTGACGGAGGAGGAAGTCCGCATCCTATTTAAGACGACCGGGGCGTCGGAACCATCCCGATGACACAAGGTTTCATGCAAGTACACGGGGAGGCTCTTATGCAAAGGGAAAAACAAACGCGGCGTGAATTTGTGCAACTTACAACAGGGGCGGTAGCGGGATTGGGTGGGGGATTACGTGTCCTCAGCCCGCAAACGGGCGAAGCTGCCGGGCCGGCGGGCCCACCCCGCGCTGTCGATCCATCCAAGATTCTCAACTACAACGAGAATATGGAATACCGTCGCCTGGGAAAAACCGAGTTGATGGTATCCGCCGTCTGTTTGGGGGGACATTCTCGGAGCGACCAAAATCTGCGAAACGACATCATCAGTCGCTGCATCGAGCTGGGGATTAACTACGTGGACGCCTGCTGGGACAACGAGGTCATCCGAGATGCGAAGGCCTTGAAGGGCCGTCGCGACAAGATGTATCTGGCCCTTTCCCACGGGGCCAAAGAGGTCCGAAATGAGGAATACCGCACTGCCAAGAAACTCCTCGAGTCGCTTGATGAATTGCTGAAGCTTTCAGAACAAGATTACACGGACCTCTGGAGAATCACCTGCTTGGAACCAGGGGGGCGTCATAGCTTTGATACCTCGTGCGAAATTGTGGAAGCCTTGACCAGAGCCAAAGAGCAAGGGAAGGCCCGGTTCGTCGGCATTTCCTCTCACGATCGCCGGTGGCTCAAATTCATGATCGAGTATTTTCCACAGATTGATGTGATCCTTTTCCCTTTTACCACGATGAGCCGGGCGGCTCCGAAGGACAGCCTGTTTCCGGCCATCAAACAATGCGATGTGGGAACCTTCGGTATCAAGCCTTTCGGCGCCGGTTCGCTCTTTTCCAACAACAAGGCCGAGAATATGCGGCGTGCACGTTTGGCCATCCGCTATATCTTGGCCACCAACACGGTCATCCCCATCCCCGGCGCCAATAGCATGGAAGAACTGGACAATCTCGCCTTGGCCATCAAGGAACGGCGAACCCTGGACGTTAAGGAGCAGGCGGAGCTGAATGCGTTGAATCGTCAAATGTGGGCGAACCTGCCACGCGGTTATCAATGGCTGAAAAACTGGGAGTATGTATGATCCGTGGCGATAAGGGACTTTGGTTTCTTTTCCCGTTCAGGATACTTGCGGATGAGAGGCTGTTGCACTCTTGGATTGTTGTTATTGATCGTGGCAGCAGGTTGCCGCCCGACGGCAACGGAAGATAAACGGGACGCAGTCCAGCCGGTGGTACCGACAGGGATTGGCCAATGGCAGGCCTTTCCCAACCCATCCCCTTGCACGGTCGCGGAAGAGCCACGGGATGCCCAAATCAACGAGGTGAATCCCCGTGTTGGAAAGGGAGAAACGGATTCTTGCGACCATTCGAGCGGCGAGCCATTGCTGCTGCTAGACGAACCGGAAGACAACGAGGGTGACGAGTCCATGGGCCGCAACGCCCGTTGCCTGGTTTGTCACCTCAATTACCAGCTTGAAGATATCGCGCTTGTCCACGCCAAGGCAGGCTATGGTTGTGCACACTGTCACGGAGAAAGTGATGCCCATATTGCCGATGAGTCCTGGGCCTCGGGCGGAAATGGTACGGCACCCGATATCATGTATCGTCCGGACGAGGTAATTCCGGCGTGTCTCAAGTGCCACGATCTTTCCAAGTCAGATCCCGAATGTCATTGCGAGTTTCCGCGATTGTCTCAGAAAAAATTATGTACTGACTGCCACGGAGATCATCGGCTGAAGGACCGCAAGTGTCACTGGAAATAATCGGGGGCACCAGCGTCTCTGGTCCGCATCAAGCCCAAGTGGCCTCCACGATACGGTAATCTACGGCCGAGGCAACGTTTTTGGTGCTTGCGGTGTTTTGGTTCTTGGCCGTAATGGCCTCGAATCCCAGAATCCGGAAGACACACGGCGCCTCCAAGGCAATTAGCCGCAGAGGCTCTTATGTAGCGTCCAGGGCCATCAGGTGTTCACCCGTATCGAAGAGTCGGGAAATGCCACCGCCACCCGCCAGCTTGATTACACATATAGCGGCAGCGGCAGATGGTGTGGGAGCGGTTCCGGCAGCCGGACCTCCTCCAGCACCAGTTGAACCGGAGGCTAGCGCAATTCATATGATGAAACGGTCAGTTATCCCGGATTCTACACGGTCGAGCCGGCGCGGCTGGTGAGCAATACCCCGTCGGAGCAGTCCTTGAAATAGACGTAGTTCCCGCTCCGCTGGAGGCCGATCGCCGCGGCTCGTTTTTCATCGAGCACCTGTCGCCTCTCCCGCATTCCCAGTTCCAGTGTTGGGCCGGGGCGCACAAAAAAACGGCTGTCCCTCGAAAACCGGTACCTGGTCTCAGGTTGGTATCACCCCAAAACCCCAACCACAAGCAGCGCAGCAACGCTTGACATCCACTGTCGAGCCATCTAGCATGCACTGGCTGTGGTCAAGCGCTGCTGGCCGCTTTGCCTCATACCGAATTGCGCCGGAGGTGCCGCCGAAAAACATCTAAACAACTGCCGTCCTACGTTGCGGCTTGGTGCCAACAAGCTGGCAGGAGCGGTCGTAGCGGATGTGTCGGCGTCGGATCGCTTCTGGCGGGCGCCGGAAAGCAGCATCGCCTGTTGACCGAGTGTTCTCAGCGTTGGGTCGGCTTCCCAATCCAGCAAGGAGCCAGCGTGATGAGCACGTGGCGAATCCATCGCGTGTACCGTCTACTGTTGCTGTGGTCGATTCTGGCTAGCACGGGGCTAGCAGCCGAGCAAGTCACCGGCCTGCGGGCGCGACATGTTGCAGGACAGACGCTGTTGTGGTGGACGGAAGTAGACCCGCCATTAACAAACGAAAGCCCTGCTGCCACTGTCGTCCGCGATCTTCGCCGCGAGCTTGCCCGGAGCAATCGAATCATGTATCGGGTCTATCGCAGCAACAATCCGATAGTTTCGCTCTCCGGCCTGACGCCCGTGGCCGAAGTGCCGGCGCTGACGTGCTGGAACATCGACTACTACGGCGACCTGCGTCCCGAACACAAAGCCCTGCGCTACGTGGTAGAGGAGGGCAAGCCACCCGCTCCGCCGGGTACTGGCATTTGTGCTTACAATCCCGACAAGCCCGGCAGGGCTTATTACGCAGTCACGGTGGTCATCGAGGGCAAGGAGAACGCCGCCCTGGGGCCGGGTAATGTGTTGCAACAGCCGGTGGAGGAGACCGTCGGTCTGGGCATGCCAGTGTTGCAGCGTATCGAGCGGCCAAAAGAGTGGCAGTACGTGGCCACGCCCACTTTGTATTACTATGTGCGTTGGGAATCGCCCCCCAACTGCGCAGTCATGGGCAAGCCCTTCGACTATGTGGTAGGCATTCCGCCCAAGCTGGCGGATCCCGCCCCGGTAGGCATCCATCTGCATTGTTGGGGCGGAAGCCTCAACGGGGGCTACGGCTGGTGGTACGGGGCCGAGTTGGGACACATCTTGATCGCGTCCAACCAGATTCCCTACGACTGGTGGACCGGCTATCACGAGCGGTTTTGGGAGGGATCGCCGTCAAAGGAAAAATGGCAAAAGGGCGTCGTGCGGCCGTATACCCAAAACCGTTTGCTCAGTTTCCTAAATTGGGTTGCTACGAAGTGGAATATCGACCCGGCGGCCACGTATGTGGCAGGCAGCTCTATGGGCGGCTCCGGTGCGCCGATGATGGCCATCCGCCATTCGGACCGCATTGCCATGGCCATTTCCTGGGTGGGCGTGCACAGCCCATTGCTTTCGCCGCAGTTCCAAAGCTCGTACCAGAATTGCTACGGGGATCCCGAATGGGGAATCAAGTTCGAGGACGGTACGCTAGTTTGGGACTACTTCGACGACGCCTGGTATCTGCGTAAATACCCACAGAAAGAGATCGGGCTGATCTGCTTTTCCAACGGCAAGAACGATGGTGGCATCGGCTGGCCGCAAGCACAGAAGTTCTTCCGCGCGCTACAGGAAACACGCCGCCCGCATGTGTTCGTGTGGGGGATGTCGGGGCATGGCCAGCGGGCGGTCTTGCCGGTCACCCTCAGCGACCGCTATCTGGCTTTGGTTCCGCGTACCGATCAGAGCTTGCCGGCATTTACCGCCTGTAGCCTGGACGATAATCCCGGCAACGGCGACCCAGCCGATGGCGACCCGCAAGGGCAGGCAAACTTGTATTTGGCCTGGGATACAACCGACATTATCGACCGACCCGATCGATGGGAAATGACCGTTTACCTGATCGATAAAGCGCTGAAGCCGGAGTGCACCGTAAACATCACGCCGCGCCGCCTGCAACGGTTCAAGCCCAAGCCGGGAACCAGGTTGTTCTGGAGTAACATCTCGCTGGAAAACAATGAGGCCGTGCAGGCCAAGCGAAGCACAGTCGTCGACGAGCTGGGTTTGATTACGCTCGAAGGTGTGCGCGTGCAGAAGGGCGAGAACCGCATTATGCTGTGGCCTGCCGAGGGTTCGCCTTGAACAAGCGGGAGAGCATCGGCTACTCAGCGGGGCGGTACGGACAGGCTATTCGCCGCGCGTCGGCCCAAGCGCCGAACGCGCCGTTTACGGCACGGACCTCGCTCGCCGAGTTGCGGATGAGGCGGCCGCTTGAGCAGCAGAAACCCTTTGCCCGGCGCCGATGGGGGGTGAACTGCCAAAACCCGCTCCTTTCCTTTTTGCAAAAAAGTATACGAATCGCAACACCACCGACCTCAGCCTGGAGGTCAAAGCCGGAAGCCGCCCCTGGCGCCGGGGGTGCCGTCGGTAAAGGCGTCGCCGAGGTAGGCGAAGTACTCCTCCCGGCCGCCGCCGTAGTCCACCCCATAGTACGCCCCCTCGTAGAAGCCGGGATGGGTGATGTTCTGGTCGTAAGACAGGCTCCACGAGCCGAAGGGCCAGCCCCGATCGGTCGGATTGCCCTGCGCTGCACGAATCGCTTGCCCTTTCCTGGGCAGGGTGCTTTGCCGCTCCTGCGGGCGGACATCTCAGCCAGCCGCCCTGGCCGTTGGCCGAACGCCGCGTCCGAGAGGACTACTTGGCGGAAAACAGTTCCCGACCGACGACCGTGCCTTCGCAGACGCTTCATCCTCGCCTGCCATAGATCCCACTTCTCGTCATCCACAGAGCGACCCATAATGCCCCCGGCGGAAACGAATCGGGAAGTCCGCCAATCCCCTGGACCTAACCACCCCATCAAGAATGGCCCTGCGGGCGTCTATTTACATGGTCAATGAGCGATCCCTTCAATCGCCTTCGCAACTGCCTCCCAATCGCGCTCGATGGTGCGGACGACGGATGCGCCCATCCTCTTGGTGTAGTACAGCGAATAGCATTCGATTCTGTCCGGCCACCGGTCATCGCCCCAAAGGTATGCCTCGAGGCAGTTGAGGAAGCCATCACGCACGAAGAGGACAAATCCCACACCGAACTGGAGGCCGTCAACGTCAGCACTTACGTCATCGATCACGAAACTTGGGTTGCCAGGTAGAGGTTGAATATCACCAGGCAACAAGAAACGGACAAAAACTCCGACGCCGGTTTCCTCGCGACGCGCCACCCCACAGCGAGCGTACTGATGCCGAAGCAATTGGAGTACAGGACGGTCGCCCGCCAGGAGCATATCCATTGCCGCTCTTTCCAACGTGCTTAGCTCTTGCACGACCCGATCTCCCCGTAAACCCACCTGGGCACGATCCTCCCTACGGCACAAAAGCCGTACCAATCCTAACGACACCTTCTATGATAACCCCACGCACTGTGACTTTCGTTCCACCGACCACGACATCCACCTCGTATGCCCCAGCGAGCTTGCCCTGCTGTTCAATCGCCTTGACCACAGCCTGCTGCAGTACCTTGTAGGCCGCCCGTTTTGACCCGAATTGTCTGACTTGTTGCTGCATCAAGGCGTGGTCGCTTCGAAAAAGGTGATAAAGCTTATTCGCGTCTTGGAGTTCTTTTGCGGATGCGACTAGTTTCGTCGAAGCGCCCAATGCCCGCACGGCCCCGTAGGCGCGAAATGCCCCACCCAAAGCGCCCCCCACCGCCCCGGCTTGGGCTCCTCCAACCGCCGCATCCTTCGCATCCGTAGCCACGGCGGCACGCGCAAGCCCGCTCAGCCCGCCCCATACCGCGCCGCCTCCTGCTCCTGCCGCGGCACCTGGCAACACCCCAGGCCCACCCGTCACCACCACCCCAACGACCGCCCCGCTTGCCGCCCCCGTTCCCGCCCCTGCAATCGCCCACGGTGGCC
>CAKZMM010000158.1 GCA_937128505.1 uncultured Thermogutta sp. | reverse complement strand
CCCCCGGAAACCTTGAGCCAGAACGCTTAAGCGATGTGTTTGTGATCTTGCGATCTGTTTCTGAAGTAGGTTCCAGGCTTTAGTAGGAAGCCTTGCATGAGCCAAACGGGATCGGAAGTCCCCGAAAATCCGGTGAAAATCGGTCCCTGGTACTGTGGGCGAGGTGCCCCCTTATTGGTGATCGCGGGGCCGTGCGTTATTGAAAGCGAAACGCTTTGTTTGGAAGTCGCGGCTGAGCTGCGCTCGTTGAGCGAACGGCTGTCGTTGCAAGTTGTCTTCAAAGCATCCTTCGACAAAGCTAACCGCACGTCTTTGAGTTCCTTCCGCGGCTTGGGAATGAAGAAAGGGTTACAGATTTTGGAACGGGTTGCTCGGGAGACACAACTTCCGGTGACCACGGATATTCATTTACCGGAGCAAGCAGCACCTGCCGCGGAGGTTTGCGAGTTACTCCAAATCCCCGCATTTCTGTGCCGTCAAACGGACTTGCTATTAGCGGCTGCGGCGACGGGGCGAGCCGTCCATGTGAAAAAAGGTCAGTTTCTCAGCCCCCAAGATATGCGCTACGTCGTAGAAAAATTATTGGTAGGCGGTTGTCGGCGCATTTTGCTGGGCGAGAGAGGGACCTTTTTCGGCTATGGCCAATTGGTCAACGACTTTCGAGCCGTCCCCCAGATGAAAGCTTTCGGCATACCTATAATTTTCGACGCCACCCACAGCGTCCAACAGCCAGGGGGGCTTGGAGGGATGAGCGGGGGAAATCGTGCGATGGTCGAGCCCTTGGCTCGTGCGGCTCTGGCAGTGGGTGTTGATGGGCTTTTTTTTGAAACGCACCCCGAGCCGGAAAAGAGTTTGAGCGATGGTCCCAATATGGTTCCGTTGAGGGAGCTGGCAGGCCTCCTTTCGCGCTTGCTGCGAATTCGCGCCGTGGTGGAACAACTTGGGTGAGAGTGCGAAATTGCAAATCAGCTGATTGTCCAGCGATTGTCGCCGGCAACTTGGCCCCAGGTCTTATAACGATAACATCCCTTCAGGCCTTGTAACGAAATCGTTATTTGGCTTTGCACCGAGGTCATTAATCCGTGGATTCCTTTCTCTACATTGAAATTAAGAGAGATTTGAAACTTGTGGAATAAGGAGAGATTTGAAACTTGGAATTTGAGGATTAGTAATGCTTCACCGACAAGATGAATGGGTTGTTCCGAGTTGTACCGCCCGTAGGTGGGGGCCCTCTTCCTGTACCGTGACGTTGATCACTCTGGGGTGCTTGATCGCAGTTATCCCCTTATTTCAGGCCGGCTGTGTGAATCGACACGATGCAACTGCGCAGGCCACCGCCGCCGCTGACCGGAACATCGAACGGGCCCGACGCGACGAGGCACTCGAGTATGCGCTGAATACCCTTAAAGATTTAGAGGAATATGACGCCCCGGAGATGTTCGGTCAGGTCATCGACCGGCTCGATCAATGGATTCACGATCAGCAGCCCTTGCCGGATTGGAAAGTCGATCCGCTTGTCGACACTTTGCCCTCTGACTGCAAAAAGCTCCTGGAGACCTTAGCCCTAGACCGATTGTCCTTTGACGATAGTGACCAAGTACGGCTGCGCGAGGTCGTTTGGCTTCGGAATATCGCTTACTGGGCTCGGGGTGAAGCGGTTGATCCTTTGGGGCAGGCGGAAGCGCTGTTTGATTGGGTGGTTCGAAACATCCAGTTGGAGCCTTCGCCGCCTGTTTTGCCTGGAAGTGGGGTTCATCGGGTTCTCCATTGGCCATGGGAGGTACTCCTTTTTGGACGCGGGGCACCTACGGATCGGGCCTGGGTTTACATCTTGCTTCTGCGGCAACTTGGAATCGATGGGGTCATGGTCGGGATAAGCCGGCGGGAAGCGCTCGGGGGGCAACGGGTCGATGTTTGGGCCGTCGGAGTTCTGGTGGATAATGAGCTTTATATGTTCGAGCCCACCTTGGGCTTGCCCATCCCCGGCTTGGAAGGACCCCAGTGGGATCCGAACCGTGGTCTGCGCATTAGGCCGGCGACTCTCCGGCAATTAGCCGAAAATGATGGGCTTCTGCGTCAACTCGATCTGCCCGAGCTTCAATACCCGGTTCGGGCAGCAGAGTTGCAAAAGGTGGTTTTGATGCTTGAAGCCTCGCCGGCTTATCTGTCCCAAAAAATGCGTCTCCTCGAAGCACGAATCGCGGGCAGATTTCCGATCGTGTTGACTACCTCGCCTTCCGAAACCAAGGCAAGACTCCAGGGCTTGTCCCACGTTGAGCAGGTAATCCTTTGGCCGCTACCTTATCACACGGTGCTTAATGCACTGGCGCTTGGCGAAGCGCGACAACAATGGCTGCTTGTTCACTTGGCACCGTTTACCATGGGGCGGAGTTTTGGCTCGCCCCTTTGGAAAGGCCGGCAGTACCACTTTCGTGGAATATTTACCGGTGACGCGAGTGCGAATGTTTATTACCAGGAGGCCCGCGCGCCGGACCGGCTGCTCGACGATCAGCAGACTGATCCCAACCTAGCGGCGATCTTAAAAACCGTGAAGCTGCATGCAAGCTATTGGCTCGGGCTGATTGCCGCGGAGCAGGGGAATTGGGTGTCCGCGATTGACTATTTTGAAAAGCGAACTTTGGAGGCATTTCCCCACAGCCCATTTTCGGCTGGCGCTATTTACAATCTTGCTCGTGTTTTCGAAGCCTCCGGGGATTGGCAAAAGGCCGTTGAAACGTATAAACGAGATGAAAGCTCGCTCGGCGCCTGGGGCAATCTGCTGCGTGCCGGCTGGCTGGAGGAACTCCACAAGGGTCAATCTTCCGCGGCAGGGGATGCATCCGCACCGGAGGATATGTCGGCGGCCCGGAGCGGGAATTAAGTGCCGATTAGCTCCGGCCTCCTTTTCAGGACGCCGTCTTTTTTACGCACAGAGCCGCCAATTTGTGCCTCAGGGACACCTTGCTACCGCTATGCCCTAACATGGGCGGGTATAAAAAGTCGGTGCCTGTGCCTAACCTTGTAACTCTCCGATAGTTACAGCAAATGGGAATGAGTTTGAAAAATCTTTTCCGCTGACATTCTTTGGCATGAAGCTTGTGCAGGGAGAGGGTTGTGGTGAATTTTCGCCCGGAGCACTGCAGTTGGAACTGGCTGTGATTTCACTCATTTGAAGGGGAAAAGTGAGGGGGAAAAGTTGCAACCGGTACAGGAGATTTACTCCAACAAATCCATAGCCGAAACAATGCCTTGCTCGTCATTCGAGTTCCCTTGGATTTGTATCTCTTCGATTTTGGTAGCTTCAAAATCGAAGTGTCTTCTGGGAAACTAGCAGGTCAACTCTCACCCATGGCAACACGTCGTGGAAGCTTGTTTTACGATTCAAAAGTAGCTCGCTCAGTGAACGGCCTCGCTCAAGGGGTTTGACAATTGGAGCAAGTTAAGAAGCTCCTCCGGGTAAAAACGCAGAGAAACTTATGTCATTCCGAGAATTAATCTTGCTTGCCTGGGCGCTGGGTGCCCAGGGCGGCGAAGTGATTGAAGAGCGGACTCTCACCGATGAGGTCTCCCAGGAATACTGGCTTGCCAGTAAATTGCGGATCGAGCGGTGGAATCGGCTTCTGCGATCTTTCGACGATGGTTCCGAGGCAAAAGGGGAAACGCACAATTCAAATCCTAAAGACGGTCATGTTTCCGGTCACACCCGGGTGGCCACGCAGCGGCACAGTTCTCCGCAGTCCCTACGGGCGTTGGAAATCGTGTTGCAGGAAATCATCGCAGGAGAGTTACTTGCCCGGGTCTGGGCCGCATTAAGTGCTGCTTATGAACAGACCGCTGGCCCCTCTTGTGCCCAAACGCTGGCGCAGAGTGTTCTTGCAGGCCAACTTCAGTCGTCGGCGCGGGCTTTGTGCCTCCTCCAAACGTCTTCGAGATTCCTCGGGCAGGGTAGCCATGCTTTGATCGAATTTCACCGCTGGATACAATCCTGGGCAGATCTCGTGGTGGCTCGGGTGTGTTTATGCGGGAAAGTGGCCCATTATGCCGCGAATCCGTCACGAGCTGAGGAATTTGCCACAGAGTGGGCAGCGCACCGATCGGATCCGTTGAGAGATGAGCTTCTTACCGCCATCCTGAAGGGGCGATGGCAAAAACATCAGCGCGTCTTTACACCGAACGCTGACCTAAACCTGAGAATTGCTCGTGCGGTCACCGCCGCTCTGCCGCAAGGGAGCCTTGCGGAACTGGGCGAGGCAGTCCTGTGGTGCTTGTGGTTGGAAAGCTTCACGACGAAGCACGAAAAACTCATTGACTCCTGTATTTGTTGATCTTGGCGACATATCTTGCCTGAATTGTCTTGCTTGGGGACACACCTACTATTTGTTAATGTCCTATATTTCTTTTGTTAATGTCCACTACTTCTTTATGTTAAGGTGGCTGCCATTTCTTTATGTTAAGGTGGCTGCCAT
>CAKZMM010000157.1 GCA_937128505.1 uncultured Thermogutta sp. | reverse complement strand
TTTGCCCCTAGAGAAGATTTGCCCCTAGAAAAGAAAACATTCGCCGGTACAAAAGATTTGCCGCAGGAAAAGATCTGCCCCTAGAAAGGGTTTGCCGCTAGGAAAGATTTGCCGCTGGAAGAGATCTGCCACTAGAAAAGAGAGCTCGCAGCAGGAGACGATCTATTGACTACTGGGGAATTTCGATTCCCAAAGTCGCCAACGACTTGGCGACATCTATTGCCGTTTGCCGCGTGACATTTACCGTGTCGGTAAACCGCGGCGCTCGATCATCCGGTGCCACGATATCGTGCCAGCGCTCCAGGGCTTGTGCCGTATTATTCGAGGCGAGCATCAACTCCGCTAGCGCCTGTGCCACCGTCTGTTTGGCATGTTCTTCGAGAGTTTCTTTTCCCGCCACCGTTTCTGAAATCACATAAAGCGAGCGAATCATCCGCACGTAGCCTTCGATCACTTCGGTCTCGGCCTGCAATGCCGGATCGCCCAGTTCGTGAGCTAATTCCGCCGCGCGGCGGGAGGTTACCAATTTGGCGTCTATTGTTGAAAGGTCCGGGAAGTGCCGGAACATGCCGTCTTGCTTCAACGTTTCCGGCGGTTCGCGTCGGGCAATTAACCGAGCCGCAGCGCCAAAAAATTGGGGATACGGCACACGCGAAGCGTACACATCCCATCCGATCTGACCGAGCATCACTGCCCAATCGGCCGCCTTTTCCGGATCCGATAGCCGGCGCCGCGTTGCCCAAGCAGCCGCAAACTCCCGCTCGTCCCGGCCACGCGAGTTCCAAGACCATTCCGCGGCAGCCGTGACATTGAAGTCGTAGTAACGATTATCCGGGGTGGCATACCCACATAAGCACTGAAGCTTTTTCTCGACAAACTCCGTCATGCGATATTTGATGAACTGTGGGCCGCTCCATGGGCAGACAATTCGCCACGAGGCCGTTAGCTGCGGATAGCACCCGAGCCATCCCCCTCGGGCTGCATATTCTGCCAAAAGTGGATAGATCATTTCGTGTTGCGAAGAATCGTAAGTGCGTCGACCACAGTAGTAGGTGATTCCGACTTCAGGCGGCACGCTCGCTAGGACGCGATCATTGCTCGGATAGCTTCCTTGAGTCAGCAAGATTCGCAGTCGAATGTGCGGAAGACGCTGCCGGGCCAACTCCCATGCGCGAACCGCCGCTTTGGTCTCCAGCACGTATTGGTTTTGTTCCTTGCAGGAGGGGCAGCTACAGTAAACCCCCTCAATTTCCGAAAGCCAAACGTTAATGACCTCCACGCCCGGAAAGGCCGCCAGGTCCCCAAACCAATCCGCCAGTAACTCGGCGGTTTTGGGCTGGGAAAAACACGCGGCCATAACATTGGCGCTACTGCGCCATTGAGCCGTGGGCCCTTGGCCACGACATTCCGGAAAGCGATCGAAGATGCCCGTTTGCTTCAAATGATCCAAATGGGTGATGATGGGAATCCAGCGAATGGCATGCTTCAGCGCTCGTGGCTGGGAATCTGTGTCGATAGCTGCCCGCCCCCGCCCTGCGTCGTCGATCCAGAACTGGCAATGAGCTTCAATCAGGTTCATTTTACGGTCGGCAAGATACTGAATATCGCGGACCGAACTTCCACCCCATTGGCCCCGCTCCGGAAGGTCGGGCCAATCGAGCACCTTGACTGCCGGAATTTGAAGAGAATTTTTTGACACCTCCGGCCAAAGGGCTTCTCCCCCCTCCAAAAGCTGACCAAAGGTTTTCACCCCATAAAAAACCCCTACTTCGGAAAGGGCCGCGATCGCGATTCCCGCAGGTTCCAACGGCTCGATGACGTACCCTTGATCGGCATTCGGCAGCCCGGTTAGCTCCGCGGCCAAGGGAATCGCCCTATTCAGCAATTGACCTTCGCCGGAAATTCTCCCGACAAAAATCGGGAATTCCCCGTTAGCTGGCGATGTGCCCACGCGCGGCTTTTTGCCGGTGATCGAAGCCACAGTCTCAACCAATTCCTCGAGCACATGTTGATGGATAGCTCCACCCTCAGACGATGCGCAGATCACTAAGTTCTGGACCGGCACAGAAAATTTCCCGGTGAGCTCGAACCGCTTGGGGAGGGGAATCACCCAACGCAGCCACCTTCGAGCCTCGTCCGATGAGACGGCTTGACAGCTTCGGCCACTGGGCTTTCCTTCGATACCGGAAGCACTGGGTGTTACATTCGGTGCCGAGGGTGTCTTATCGGCGCCCTCTGCCGCTTGTGAGAGGCAAAATTCTGGTGTGATACTTCCTAAAAGCAAAAAACATAGGACAAAGCTCGGCAGAAAGAACCGAAAGATACCCCGGGCCAAATCGGGGATATTCTCGCTAGCGCATTTGCCACAAAGCATCGTGGTTCCTCCGTTGCGCAAGCAAGTGACATTTACTTCGGACCTGCCGTGATCGGAACCACTGCGAATGTGCCGTTTCTGTCCACTGGAACACCGCCCGGCAGAGGAGCGGAGGTTTTGAGTCGAACCAGGTTCCGCAATTACGCAATTCTGGGTTAGCGACTGACAAATTCTTGTTCTTCCAGTGGGCAAACGGGGCGGCAATGCTCTTCCTACAACTTGCTGAGATGGTCTTTATTTTCGCTGATCTTCGCGATTGCATCCGCAATGTCGTCGATATCCTGCTTTTCACCCAGCAGCACATACTGCGGCAGCCAAACGCCTTGCTCGGCGAGCAGATCGTTATTCGGACATTGGTTCCGCTCGTGGTAGCGACGCAGGCGATCCGCGGAAAAAACCTTCTGAAAACCGGGCGATGAGAGCACGGCCGTCAAAAAAGGCTGCTTATTGAGTTGGTCAAAATACATTGTGGTGAAGGGTATCCCTTCCGCGCGAAGGGCCCGGAGGAACTTCTCTCGTGCTACTCCGCCAAAATTTTCGCGAAGATACCGAAAACCAAAAAGGTAGTATGCTCCGCGGGTCGTCCCCGGGTAAAGTCTTTGGGGGATAATTCCGGGGATTTCGCTCAAACGTTTGGCCAGGTAAGCTGCGTTGTCATGACGCCGCTGAATTTCCGCGGTCAACGTTTCCAATTGCGGCAGCAGGAGGGCTGCTTCCAACTCATGCATCCGATACTTGGTTCCCAATCCTACACTCTGCTGTCGGGGCGAAAGACCCAAATTGTGAAACACGTAGGATCTTTCGGCCAGTTGTGCATCGTTGGTCACAAGAGCCCCCCCTTCCCCGCAAGCGATCTGCTTACTGTTTTGGAAGCTGAAGCAGCCGATCTGGCCGAATGTTCCACAAGGCTTGTCACGAAATAAAGCCAAGTGCGCCTGAGCGGCGTCCTCCACCACCGCTAAACGGTGTTTTTCAGCGATGGCCACAATTCGCTCGATGTCGCAGGGCAAACCGGCGATATGCACCGGCTCGATGGCCCGGGTTTCCGGCGTGATTAAAGGCTCGATCTTTGCCGGATCCATCTGGAAGGTTTCAAGATCCACATCCACAAAAACCGGCAAGGCCCCACAAAGCAAAATCGCCTGCACCGTCGCAATAAAAGTGCACGGGGGCACGAGGACTTCATCGCCGGGGCCGACCCCTACCGCGTGCAACGCCGTGTGCAAAGCCTGGGTACACGAACCGGTAGCCAAACAATAACGCACGCCCAAAAGTCGGGCAAAACGCCGTTCGAATTCGCACACCAGCCCCTCGCCCACCATCGGACCTTGGAGCGAGCGGCCCCAACGTCGCGAACGGAAAGCCTCGATGAGCGATTTTTCCAGCTCCGGGGAAACCGGCGGCCACGAAGAAAACGGTTTCCGGCGGACCGCCGCGCCCCCCAAGGCGGCTAATTGCCGGGCTTCCGCGGGTTGCGGGAACCGAAAACCTGTGCTTGCGGCAGCTCCAAGAGTCGCAAAAGAGGTACGTTTCAAAAAGTTACGGCGGGAAAAGAGATCAGGTTTCATGGTTAAAGCCCCCTCCCGTGTGCCAAACGCAGACGGTCAATCCGTCATTTGCTAGTGTACAACCGGGACTGACCTACCGGCAAGATTTCTTGGTAAAGAGCAAGGATTTCGTCGGCCATTCGCTCCGCCGAATAGTACTTCGCCACAATCTGCCGAGAGTCATTGGCCAATTTTCTCGCCGTTTCAAGGTGTTTGAGCAGTGCTTGCAAACCGGCGGCAATCGTCGACGGCTCGTTCGGCCAATACAGGTGTGGCCAGCCGATTCGTTCCGCGATTTCGCAGTAAGCTCCATGCCGTGGTAAGAGGACAGGCACACCGTGGGCTAAAGCCTCGATGGCAACCAGTCCCTTTGCCTCCGGGTGAATCGACGGCAAACACATCAGATCGAAGGATCGAAGGAGCCCGGATTTTTCTTCTTGCGACACCGCCCCGATGTATTCGAAGCACCCGGCTAAGCCTTGCGTTTGAGCGGTAAGCTGCAGTTGCTGGAGATAATCGCGGTTTTCCCCCAACACTTGCCCCGCGGCGACCAACCGAAGATTCCGCCAACCGTTTTCGTGGAAAAGAAGGCCGATCGCCTCCAACAACAGGTGCAGGCCTTTTTGCGGGCAAATCCGCCCGAGAAATCCGATGCGAATCGAATGGCTACCGGATGCCCCACCTTGGGACAAACTTTCTCCCGCGAATTCGCGCCTTGGGGTACTGTGGCGCAGATCGACCGTTTGTTCTTTCTGCTCCCCAGATGTCTGAATAACCTTTCGCATAGGTTCCGCGGATGAGCGAGCAACCGTTGCGGTCGGCTCCGCATCCCTCTCCTTTGCTGCCGAGAGGGTGTCTGCCGCACCTCCGGCCGTTTCACCCAACGCTGTGCCGGAGAGCCCCGCTTCCGGTTCAGCGACCGGGGGATTGATGGCCGGTGGGATGACCCGGATTTTCTCCGCCGACAGGCCGAAATACTCCCGGGCAAAATCTCCATAGTAGCGACTGGTTGCCGCCAAAGCCGCGACGTGCTGTGTCTGTTCCGCTACCAGCCGTTTCGTCTCGCTGCGATAAGGTTCCCTTAAGCCCTCCACGAAAATATCTTCGCCCGAGAGCGTACAAACCACAGGGACTTGCAGACGCCGCCGAAGTTCGCCGGCCATCCCCATCAAGAGGGCATTCGACAAGTGAATAATATCCGGCCGAAAATGCTCTCCCAAAAAATCGGCTAATTTAGCCAACTCCTTTCGTTGGTTGCCATGCTCGCCGCGGAGAACCGAAACCGTCAGCGGTCCTAATCCTCTCGGACTTGTCGTGCCCGAATATCGCGCCAACCACCGAAGCAAAGCCGGGCGATCAAACCAGCGGTCGACCCACGAAGGGGTCCAGCGAAAAAGTGGCACATACTGCTGAAGAAAAACGTTCAAACTTCCAAACAGCACAGGCAAGGATGGAACCTGATCCTCCCCCACTAAAAGCGGCATATACACGGGTGCAAGAACGGCGTCCGCTCCGCGATCGCACAGGGCGCGGACAAAGAGCGCCGTGTGCAAACATGTGCCGCAGTACATTCGACCGGTTCCGCTCGCAACAATGGCAACTTTCAAAGGGGAAGTCATCGAACGGATCCTTAGTTCATGGGAGCCAAAAACCCGGGTTAGCACATCCCAAATACCGTCGGATTATCAGTAAGCATCTCCGCCTGGCGGGGAGGCGTCCTGCCAACCGGTAATTTCACACCACTCTTTATTTCTTTATTTGTGTCTTACAAATTAATTTATTTGTGTCTTACAAATTTCTTTATTTGTGTCTTACAACGCTCTTTTGCTACACCGTTTGTTCGTTACAGCGTTTGTTTGTTACGACGAGTGTTTATTACAACCTGTTGATTGCAACCGATTTGTGCGGCGAAACGCAAGAACAGCTCGCTTGTGTGCAGCCGTTTATGCCGATCGATTTCTCTCCCCTGCCAACCACGGAAGGTTCAATCCGCAATTATTTGGCTCCCCAAGTTGGCCGCATGGAACGAGGAGGAATTCCTTACCCGAACCGCCGCACAGTTTTTTTCATCAGGCGTCCATGTGGCCCAAGAATCTTCCTGAAAGTGCAAAGTTTCTGTCTCCGGTATAACCGGTCACACAATTGTACGGCTTTGGAATCCGTCAACGACTCCACGCTCAAAGAATTTCGATAAATCCGGCACGTTTTAACCAACTCCTCAACCCCCCCTGACCTGAATACTCGGTAACGCCTAATGGGCGCCCGATCAATCAACCGAGAATGTGCAGGGTACCGACGGCAGGCATTGGAGATCAACGATTGCATAGCGAGAAGTTCTTACGCGGTGCCGACTCCGCAGGGTACCAACTGGGACCAAGCTTGGAAACTTTGCGCTGATTCTTAAGCAAGTGCGCTGGATCAAAAGCAAGATAGCAAGAAGCAATGATTGAAGTTGCGAAAAGTGGCCGATAAAGCTAATTGCCGGCGACTTATAGCCTGATGATTCAAAGGCCGCGGTGGGCATCCAGGGTTTGCGGCGGTTTGCGGGCCGCAATGGCGGCGGAGCTTCTCTTTGTTGAGAATCGGGGAGCTTCCGGCTTAAGTCGGTCGCCGCTATCGCCGATGCTGGGTTTGACGTCCGCCGATTGCTGCACGAATTCAGCCGGCAAAAAGGCACGTGATAGACCTAAACGTTGGCGAACGACCCTGTCCGAAGATTGCCGCCAACTCAGTCGACCTCGCTATCGAGGTCCTTATGTGAGTTTTGCCCGAATGAATTTCCTCCCTTAAGTTGAATCGCGCCGAGAATCGCGCGGAGCGCCGTCTCGTATGCCGGATAAACGCGAGAAATTTCTCGAAGCGATTACCTCCTCCGCCGGCCGCGGGGAGTCTTGGCTGGAGGCATTCACCGAGTACGCCGCTCGGGAGTGTCACCTGGCTGCCAATACCGTGGCGGCGTACCGCCGGGATTTGAGACGTTTTTTGCAATGGCTGGATGGGCGGGATCCTGGCCAGCTTACGATCCGTGATTTGGCAGATTTTACCGCCTGGCTTCACGCTCAGCGATTGGCCCCGGCTTCGTTGGCACGACATCTGGTATCGGTGAAGGTGTTTTTCCGCTATCTTCAGCTCGAGGGGGTGGTGGAACGGAATCTGGCGGAGCTTCTCGGCAGTCAAAAGCTTTGGGAACGGGTCCCGGAGGTTCTCAGCCCGGAGCAGGTAGACCGGCTCCTACAGGCGCCTTGTCCTCGGGATCCTTGGTGGCGTCGCGACCGGGCAATGCTCGAACTGCTCTATGCGACCGGTTGTCGCGCAAGCGAACTTGCTCACCTTAAGCAGACCGATCTTCATTTGGACCAGCATTACTGCATTTGCCGCGGTAAAGGGAATAAGGAACGGCTGGTTCCCTTGGGAAACCGGGCGGTTGAGGTCGTCGAATGCTACCTTCGAGAAGAGCGACCACGTCTTGCAAGTCGGCTCCCCCATCCGCCCGATTGGGTGTTGCTTTCCTACCGCGGCAGGAGGCTCCGCCGGGAGCGCATCTGGGAGCTGGTGAAACAGTATGCAGCCCGCGCGGGAATCCGACAAACTATTAGCCCGCATACCCTCCGCCATAGCTTTGCGACCCATCTGCTCGCCGGAGGTGCCGATCTGCGTGCGGTGCAAGAGATGCTGGGCCACGCTAGTATCGCCACCACGCAAGTTTACACGCACGTTGATTCGGGGCGATTGAAGGCGATCCACCGGCGTTTTCACCCTCGGGGATGACCGCAAAAGCGAGTCCCTTGGCGGTATCTGATGTCAAGATTTGCGGATCCCATCCTCCGAGGGAATTTCCGAGGCAGTTTTAGAGGCGTTGGACGGGCAAGCATTGTCCGGTCAGCTTTCCCCACGATTCGTCGGACCCTATGCCGCGGCAACCGAAAGCTTGAATTGACGTCAAGCTTTTCCAAGCGATGGCCCCTTCTGATGGCCCTGATGCGGGCGTTGCGCATAGCCCGGCAAATTCAACTTGTCGAAAAATTCAACTCGTCGAACTGGCTGCACGACCTGCCGCAACTCGTTTCACGACGTGCCGGGACAAGAGAGAGCAAACGGCCGGAAACTACACTTCGGAGGCCCGGGGGCTATAATGAGCGCTTTTATGGCCCGGCAAGTTCTAGAGTTATTGTGGGTACTCCGCGCGGGACTCTTGCGTCTTGGGGTTTCCGGCTCTTTTGGCCTGAGGGTGCAAAGCGGCGACTATATCGGAAGTTCATTTGACGGAAGACTTTGCTAACAGTCGCTGGCCGGCATCATATCAAGCCGGGTATTCGGAGTTCTGCCGACGGAAAATCTCGTCGGGAGCTGGAAGAGTTTGCGGCTTATGAAAGGTCATGATTTGTAATAGATCGCTGTTATCGATCGCTCCCCCGCGACGAGTACTCGGCAGGGTCGAAAGCCGACCGTGTGGGAATCGGTGCCCTCCGCGGTGTCCCATTGGGGGGCGGAAAAGATCCGGGGTTAAGCGTTTTCAACGCTGTATTCCACGTGTTTCGAAATCAAACATTTAAAAGTAATGTTTTTCGAAATAGTGCCGAAGTTTATTGCTTTAGTGCCAAAATTTCGAGCAACTTTGAGGATATACTAGGCATCCTAGGATACTTTCGTTTTTGATGTCATCGCCCAAGACTGCGAACATTTGGGCGAGCGAGGTATTAGGTGCAGCACAATGCCGATCAACATTAAATGGATTGAAACGGGTACGGATTCAGCGATCACAGAACTTTCCGGGCTCCGGCAGCGGCTCAGTCCTGAGGGGGAGGTGGTAAGCGAGGCTGGCCGTCAGAAAACCATGCAGGTTTTCGGCGAGGCTATCCCACCGTCTGAAGTCGTCAAACGTATATGTAACGATGTTTCCCGGTTTGGTTTAGATTCGCTTTTGCGATACACACGGGCAATCGACGGGGTCGATTTAACGCCGGAAACTCTGCGGGTTCCCGAGGCGGCTTTACGTGCGGCTCACGCGGAGGTGGATCCGGCGTTTTTGCAGTCGGTTAGGCGAATTCGCGAGCGAATCGAGCATTTCCAGCGAAGCATTAAGCTTGAAAACGTACGGGTTCCGGTCCCAGGCGGTTACCTGGAACAGCGTTATCGGCCGCTGCGGCGCGTGGGCATTTGTGTCCCCGGAGGGGTAGCAGCGTACCCGTCTACCGTCCTGATGACGGTCGTTCCGGCTCAGGTAGCGGGGGTGCGAGAAATAGCCCTGATGGCCCCACCAACCCGGTTTGGTTCGGAAAATACACATGTTTTGGCAACTTGCTATGAATTAGGGGTTACCGAAATCCTGCGAATAGGAGGAGCGCAGGGGGTGGCTGCCCTCGCGTATGGGGTTGAGGGGATTCCGCGAGTGGACAAAATCGTTGGGCCCGGTAACCTTTTTGTGGCGCTAGCGAAAAAGCATGTATTTGGGGCTGTATCGATTGATTCGATTGCCGGGCCGAGCGAGGTCGTAGTTATCGTCGATAGCACTACCCGGCCTAAGTTCACCGCATTGGACCTGATTGCCCAAGCGGAACACGCCCCCGGGGCAAGTATTGTGGTCGGTTGGGAGCGGCAAATCCTCGAAGCGATCGTGCTCGAATTAGACCGGCTATTGGAAAACTTGGATCGGGGAAATTTAGCGCGGCAAAGCCTGGAGGAATTCGGGGCGGTGGTCCTCGTTCGTAACCGCGAGGAAGCGTGTGCATTGACCGATCAAATCGCTCCGGAACACCTGCACATTGCGACCGAAAGACCGGAGGAGTTGGCGGAGCGCATCCTCTGTGCAGGTGCCGTTTTCTTGGGCAATTACAGCCCTGTGGCTTTGGGAGATTATGCGGCTGGACCTTCGCACGTGCTTCCCACCAGTGGCACCGCGCGATTTGCAAGCGGCTTGACCGTCAACGATTTCCTTCGGGGACATAGCGTGCTTTGTTTCGATCGTGAAGGGATGGTCGCATTAGCGGAGGATGTACGGCAGTTGGCCGAGAGCGAGGGCCTGACGGCCCACCGCGACAGTGTTCTCGCAAGATTGGAAGAATAAGCAGATCTTACGGAATGGCTGTTAGCCCCTGTCGGGAAAAACGAGGGAATTCCGTAAGGGGCAAGCCGGGCAAATCCTCGACCACCCGATCGGTTAGACACCAGCATAGCCGGCTGCATACCAATAAACGAAGCGTAGCGCACAGGGCCAAGCCGAGCGGGAATCGACGGAAACAGCTTCGGAGGAAATTGCAAGTTCCCTCGCACCGATCGTACCTCGACAGGGCAAATCGCATTCGCACTTAAGATCGCGGAAAAACACAGGGTGCTCTTTTTGAAGAAAGGCTCGCGAAAAGACTCATGAGCCAATATGTTCGGCCCGAGATTCTCGCCCTCCAGGGATATGTCCCTGGGGAACAGCCGAAAGATCCCCGGATCATCAAACTCAATACCAACGAGAATCCCTATCCGCCAACGGAGGCGATTCAGGGGGCTATCGAGGAGGTGCTTCGTCGGGGATTGCAACGGTATCCGGATCCGATGGCGGAAGCGTTTCGCCATCGAGCGGGCGAGCTATTGGGGTTTGAACCCAGTTGGATCCTCTGCGGCAACGGAAGCGACGATATCCTAACGATCGCGACCCGAACCTTCGTCGGCTCGGGGCAAGGGGTGCGATTGCCCTATCCTAGTTACATTCTCTACAACACTTTGGCGGCGATTCAAGGGGCATATGCGGAGGAGGTCTTCTTTGAAAAGGACTGGAGTCTTCCCGAACAATTTGCGGCCGCCAGGGAAGGATTGCGATTAGTTTTTTTGGCCAACCCGAATAGCCCATCGGGAACAGTCGTTCCCCCAAAAGTGGTAGCCCAGTGGGCCGAACGACTTCCGTGCCCCATTCTTGTCGACGAGGCCTACGCCGATTTTGCCGATGAAAACTGCCTGGAATTGGTGCGACATTCGGAGAAAGTGATGGTTTCGCGTTCGCTGAGTAAGTCGTATGCTTTAGCAGGGCTTCGATTTGGTTTCATCGTGGCTCAGCCCCATTTGATCGAGCAGATGGCAAAGGTGAAAGACTCGTATAATTGCGATGCACTTTCGATTGCTGTGGCTACCGCGGCGATCGGCGACCAGAATTGGCTTGCAAGGACCCGGGCGAAGATCGTCGCCACCCGTCGTCGCCTTACGGAGGGGATGCGTTCACTGGGTTTCGACGTGGTGGATTCACAGGCAAATTTTACGTGGAACGTGCATTCGCATTTTTCGGCGAAAGCTCTGTATCAGGGCCTCAAAGAGCGAGGGGTTCTCGTTCGCTACATGGACTACCCCGGTTGGGGGGACGGCTTAAGAATCACCGTCGGCACCGACGATCAAATCGAGCTTTGCCTTGCGGCCATGAAGGAAATGGTTCAGGGCGGAGTTATTTAGGGGATAGGAGTGTGCCGGAAGCAATACCGGCGGAATCGACTCATCGGAGTTTAAGCGAAGAGCCGGCACTGACAAACGAGGTTGGTCCGCATGCCCCGAACTGCGACAATCCACCGCGTCACGGCGGAAACCGACATTAAGCTGAGTGTCGATCTAGATGGGCGAGGAATCGCGCGAATTCAGACGGGCATCGGTTTTTTTGAGCACATGCTGGCTCAACTGGCCAAACACGGGGCGATGGACCTTACGGTTGAGGCCACCGGCGACTTGCATGTGGACTACCACCACACCGTCGAGGATGTGGGGATTTGCCTGGGCTTAGCGCTCCGCGAGGCCTTGGGCAGCAAAGAGGGGATCCGGCGGTACGGACATTTTACTTTGCCGATGGAGGAAGTGTTGGTCACGGCGGCCGTGGACCTCAGCGGACGTCCGTTCTTCTATCTTCAGGCGGATTTCCCAAGCGAAAAGATCGGCGAATTTCCCACCGAACTGGTGGCCGATTTCTGGTATGCGGTAGCCGCGCATCTACCGTGCAATCTGCACATTTTGGTGCCTTATGGTCGTAACAGTCACCACATTGCAGAGGGGATTTTCAAAGCGGTGGCACGCGCCTTGAGGCAGGCAGTAGAACCGGACCCGCGTATCGGCGATCTTCCCAGCACTAAGGGTGTACTTTGATTGCGGCATGCCCCATCGTTTCGGCCACAAGCCGAGCATTTGGCCCCTTGTAAATTCGGGGCCGCGAACTCAATGGCGGCCGGATCCCAGCGATTCGGCCGCAAACGGATTGTTCTGCTGCCCGAGAGATCGTTTTCATACAACTTGCGGATAACAGGTGCACGTAATCTGTCGTTGCGGAGACGGAAGATAATACCCGCTCAGGTTTTCGGCAACCGGAGTGATTGCTTCGGGAAAAAAAGATTGCTTCGAGGAAAGGTACAGCTTCGAGAAAAAACGATCGCTTCAAGAAAAAAAACGTTTCGAGCAAAAAAGATCGCCTCGAGAAAAACCAAAAGATTTCAGCGAGGACATGAGAGATTGCATTCTCTTCGGTAGGCGAGTTGTTCTCCGCGGATGTGGGAGCAATTACCCCAGGAGAAAATCGACTCCTTCGCTTGTCCGCTAACTCGAAGGAACAAAGCCCGATTGAGGGGCGGTCGACCGCGCGGGCCGATCCAACCATCCTTCCAGGACTTGAAGGGCGATTTCAATTTTCCCCAGGGGGGCGGAGACCTGGATTCCCGCGACGAGGTCCTGAATCGCTTCGATCGATTCACGGGCGATTTGGACACCGACCGCCAATTGCTCCTCGCGGGTTTGTGCCGCCTCCATTCGCTGGAGGATCTTGTCGGGGATCTCGACTCCCGGTACTTCGTTTTTCAAAAACAGGGCATTTCGTAGGCTTGCCAGCGGCCAAATCCCCGCGATGATGGGAATCGGGCACTGGCCCAATTGATCGAGAAACCGGAGAAGTGCCTCGGGATCAAACACTGGTTGCGTGATCGCGAATTCGGCCCCGGCCTCCATCTTTCGGCGGAAGCGATCCAACTCTCTTTGCCGATCGAGTGCGGTCGGATCAAGGCCCACACCGATGACTGCCGCCGTCGGCGGCTCGATCGCCTGCCCTCCCAGATCCACCCCTTGGTTCAGCCGGCGCTGAACGGCGACCATTCCGATCGAGTCCGTATCGAAGACCCCCGTCGCATGGGGATAATTGCCCAATTTGGGGGGGTCACCGGTGACAAAAAGAATATTCCGCACTCCTAATGCAGCACAGCCCAGCAAATCCGCTTGCATACCGATCAAATTGCGATCCCGGCAACAAAAGTGCAGAATGACTTCGATTCCCACCTGTCTTTGGATTTCGGCTGCTGTCACCAGCGGCGAGATGCGGGCACTTGCCCGGGGACCATCCGGGATATTGACCGCCGTCACCCCCGCTGCGAACAGATGCCGGCTTTTTTCCACGATCGCTCTTAAGTCGTATCCCCGCGGAGGGAGAAGCTCTACACTAGTGACCCATAGCCTATCGGCGATTCGCTTCCCCAAGGCGGATCGCGCGGCTAAGGGGACGGGCTCCCTGAGTTGGACACTTGTTAAGGCCCCACGCAGAACCGCTGTGGAACGTGCGGCTCGCGCTAAGGGCTTGACGGCCTCCGCCAGTTCCCGGATGTGCTCCGGCGTGATTCCGCAGCAGCCACCCACCCCTCGCGCTCCCAACGCCACATATCGCTTGGCGTAACTGGTCAAATACTCCGGGGAGCAGAAATAAATGAGCCGATTATCCACTTCTTTGGGAACCCCGGCATTCGGCTGGACAATAATCGGGAGTTCCGAAACCTGGAGAAGACGCTCCAAAACACCGAGCAAGCCGCTGGGACCGGTGCCGCAATTGAGGCCCCATGCCGTGGGTGAGGGGAGTCCCGCCGGCAACGGTGCCACGATCGCCTCGATAGGCTCGCCGTTTGGGGTCTCGCCGTTGTCGCCCACGGCCACGGAAAAAACGTAGGGCACCTCGGGAAAATCTCGCATTACACGGGCCGCATGCTCCAGGGCTAACCGGTTGGACTGAGTTTCGAAAAGGATGAAGTGACCTCCCCCTTCCAGAAGGGCCTCCACCTGCTGGCGAATCATTGCAGGGATCTCGTCCACATATTGCAACTGACGCGGCAAAGGCCCCACAGAGCCGGCAACCAGCACCGGGCGGCCGGCCGAATCCGCTACTTCGCGCGCTAGAAGAGCCCCAGCACGATTGATTTCGGTAGTCTTTTCTGAGAATCCGAATCGGGAAAGTGCTACCCGATTCGCGCCGAAGGTATTCGTAGTCAACACGTCGACGCCGGCATCGAGATAATCCAGGTGAATCCGGCGGATAAGATCGGGATCCGAGAGGTTCAATTCATCATAGGAACGATTCACAAAAACATGACGCCGGTAAATCTCCGTGCCCATGGCCCCGTCGAAGACAAGGACGGTTTCCTGAAGTTGCTTGCGCAAATCCGTGGGCATGGATTGGCGACTCCGACTCAGACAAGCTTTTTTCCGCTACATTACATTTATTTACCTTTAAGGATAACACGTACATTTAAGGATAACACGTATCGAGGACCAGTACCCACGAGCTATCGTAATTTTATTTCCTGTCGTAATTTTAGTTCATGCCGACAGGTTTGGTTCTGATCGTGCAAAAACGGAAGGGGCGTTCCGGCCATTTGCCCACCGGAATCTTGCTTTGTCCAGCGGAATCTTGCTCGGTGAGGATTTTTCGGGGATACGCCGTATTCCGGAGAAGCGTGTGCTTTCTTACGGTTCGAGGACGATTTTTCCGGAGAGTGTCCCGGCCATTTGCAGCGTGTTTTCCTCCTGAAGCCGGTGCGCGGCTGCGGTCTCCGCAAGGGGCATTACCCGACCGATCAAGGCGCGGAGTTTTCCCTCGGCCATCCACCGGTTGATATCCTCAGCGCACTGCTGCTGTGTTTCCGGGGGGGAGTTGAACATGGCGAATCCGAAAGCCGAGCAGTCCCGCACGTAGAATGGTCCAACGGGGAAAACCGGGCGAGCTTCCCGGCCCGCCATCAGGATCAGTCTTCCCCTGGGGGCAAGATGAGCTACGGCGCGCTCCAGGTTTTGCTCGCGCAAGGTTTCCCACCAAACGTTGACTCCATGCGGGGCCACTTGGCGGAGGACCTCGTCCACGTCGTCCCGCTTGTAATTGATGACGACATCCGCCCCCAATTGGCGGGACAGATTCTCTTTCTCCTCGCTCCCGGCGGTGGTGATAACCCTTGCCCCAAGGGCTTTGGCCATCTGCACCACACACGAGCCGACGCCGCCTGCCCCGCC
This sequence comes from uncultured Thermogutta sp., assembly GCA_937128505.1. Taxonomy (GTDB): domain Bacteria; phylum Planctomycetota; class Planctomycetia; order Pirellulales; family Thermoguttaceae; genus DTLM01. The sequence continues at coordinate 46,315 of CAKZMM010000157.1, read as the reverse complement.
ATACACGAAGATGGTCTCGCCGGGCTGGAGCTTTGCTTTATCGACTAAACCTAGATGAGCTGTGATTCCCACCAGGGCGATCGCTGCAGCATCTCGGTCGGAAACATTTGGAGGTGTGGGATAAAGCCAACACTCGTCAACGGCGGCAAATTCCGCGAAGGTACCTTGCCGTCCGAGCAGTCCCTGATTGCTTCCCCAGACTCGATCGTCGGGCTTTAGGCGCCGGACTTCCGGCCCGACTTCTTCCACCACACCCGCCAGATCGCACCCCACGACAAATGGCTTCGGTAGCTCCCATGCGGAAATCATGCCCGCGCGGATGTAGGTGTCCACGGGATTGACCGAGACGGCCTTTACCCGCACTAAGACCTGCGAGCCTTGCGGCTTTGGTTCGGGCAGATCTCCGTAAATAATCACCTCCGGCGGACCCGTTCGCTCGATATAAGCGGCTTTCATCGTCGTTACACCTCAAAGACAATGTGCACCCTGAAAAGAATACAGACCTTTAAACAATTTAGCGTTTATTCCTCCGAATTCTACGCCATGCCATGTGCCGATACGTAAGCCATTGGTTTCAAAAGGCGTTCTCAAGCCATCTGCTTCAAGGGGCATTTTGTGGCAAGGATATCTACCGAAAGTTCACTTCCGCGTAGACCCACTAGGAGCACTGCGGTAAAAGAGTGGCTTTGGCCTCCCGGCCGAAAGGGCGCCCAAGCTCGCGCGGAATCCGCTACTTCAGCCTTATCTGCTCGTCTTGCACACCGTTATTCCTCGCCTCGCACGCCGTCTGCGGGTACCGGCTGAGCGGGGTGCTTGCCTCCGACAATCGCGGCCGAGCTCGGCGGATATTGCCGCCGCCACTCACCGGGTCTTACAGTATGCTTTGTCGCACGGAAACGCAAGGCTTACCGCCTCAGGCGTACTCATAAAATCGAGGTATTTCGAATTGAATAGAGGGTATAAAAACGCGAAAAGCGGAAAACGCTTGAGCCCATGATGGGAAATTGCCGCGGCATGCTGGGGGACATGCAGTCGGCCAATTTCACGGGAAGATCGCGCTGGACCGGCACCAGGCGGCGGTCCTGAGAAGATGTGCGGGAAGATTCGAGCGAATATAAGTCGGTGAATACCAGCATTTCGCTTACCGGCTCTGAGACCGGCAAAAATGGCACCGTTCTCGAGGAGTGCTCCTTATGGAACGCATCGTGAGCTTTTTTGGCCTCTTTGTGATGATGCTCCTGGCTTGGGCAATTTCGGAGAACCGATGGCGGATGAATTGGCGGCTGATCTTTTCGGGCGTGGCACTTCAGCTTTTACTCGGGCTTTTTTTCCTTTGGACGCCGATCGGACGTGAAAGCTATGCTGCGGCCGGGCAATTTATGACGCTCGTCAATCAATGGTCGGATGCCGGCGCGGAATTCGTGTTTGGCGAGAATGTGAAGCGCAGTCCGGTGGCTTTTTCGGTCCTCCCAGTCATCGTGTTTACGGCCGCGTTAACCGCCATCTTGTTCCATCTGGGAGTGCTCCAGTGGCTGGTGAAGCTAATGGCCCGGGTCATGGTGTGGGTCATGGATACTTCGGGAGCCGAATCTTTGGCGGCGGCCGCCAATGTATTCGTAGGGATGACGGAGGCACCGCTGGTCATTCGCCCGTATTTGGCGTCGATGACGCGCTCGGAACTGATGGCCATGATGACCGCCGGCCTTGCCACGATTGCCGGCAGCGTGATGGCTGCTTATGCCGCCATGATGGCGAAGGTAGGAGCGGAGCCGGGACACCTGCTGGCGGCTTCGATCCTTTCTGCCCCGGCAGCCCTGGTGATTGCGAAAATCATGGTTCCGGAGACCGAAGTCTCGCTCACCAAGGGAACCGTTCGCGTGGAGGTTCCTCGACCAGATGCCAATCTGCTGGATGCCGCCTGCCGCGGGGCTTCGGAAGGATTGAAGCTGGCGTTGAATGTGGCGGCAATGCTCGTCTCGTTTGTAGCCCTGGTGGCCATGATCAATTGGCTGCTTGCCTTGCTGCCGCCTATCGGGGGAGAACCGATCAGTTTGGAGCGGATCCTCGGTTGGTTGTGTGCCCCACTGGCTTTGGTCATGGGGGTAGCGTGGGAAGACTGCCTAGAAGTGGGGATGCTCCTGGGAAAGAAGACGGTCCTTAATGAATTCCTCGCATACATGGATCTGGTGGAAATGAAGGAGCAGCTTTCCCCGCGATCGTTTGTGATCGCGACCTATGCCCTGTGTGGGTTTGCCAATTTCGGGTCGATTGCCATAATGATCGGCGGCATCGGTGCCCTCGAACCCAGCCGGCGTCGCGACTTTGCGCGCTACGGACTGCGGTCAATGATCGGGGGGACTTTGGCGGCGTATATGACGGCGACCATCGCGGGCATTTTCCTGCCGGAGTGACGACGCTATTGGGTCCGCGGTTTTGCGGGAGAAGCTCGGCCGAACAGGGTCGGATCTAAAACTGGAAAGACCCTGGAGGGAAAGGATGACACTTTTCAGAAATTCGGCGTTCCAATCAGCCCTCGAGATTCTTTTGATTTTTGCGATTTTTTTCGTGGAGGGGGCGTGGCCGGTTCCGGACACCAACGAAGCGCATTATGTGCTGAAAACGATCCATTTCTGGAATAAAGAGGTTGTCCCGAACGATCCGTTTCTCCAATCGGCTGATGCTCACTGGACCTTTTATTACACGATCGGGTGGCTCTCGCTGTGGCTAGAACCGGAGGTTTTCGTCTGGGTGGGACGCCTTTTCACTTGGCTTCTTTTGGCTTGGGGCTGGCAACAACTCGGCCGGGCGACGGTGGCGCGGTGGGGCGCGGCCGCTCTGGCGGCGGCCATTTTCGCCTGCGTCCAAGAACGCTTCCATATGGCAGGCGAATGGGTCATCGGCGGCCTGGAGGCGAAAGGTTTGGCGTTTGCCTTTCTTTGGTTCGCTCTGGCGTCGATGATTCGGGGGCACTGGGGCAGGGCTTTGCTCCTGCTGGGAGCGGCGACGGCCTTCCACGTTTTGGTGGGCGGTTGGGCCGTCATCGCCGCGGCTTGCTACTGGGTTAGCTTGGGCAGCGAGCGGCCTTTGCTCGCGAAATTGCGATTTCCTTTGGTGGGCATGATCGTCCTTGCTTTGCCGGGGTTGATCCCGGCCTTGACGCTGGATTGGGGAGCTGATGCGGAGACGATTCGGTGGGCACGGACAATTTATCTCTTCCGGCTCGGACATCATTTATCGCTTATCCGAATTCCGCCGGATTATTTCTACCGATTTGTGCTCCTCGTGATTTGCTGGGCGCTAGTGGAACAACTTGCCCCGGAACGGCAAAGACGGCAGGCGCTGCGTCGGTTTACCATCGCCAGTTGCGGTTTTGCATGCGTGGGAGCGATGCTCAGCCTTTTGGAATGGATAAATATGCCGGTGGCTGCGAGTGTATTGCGGTACTATTGGTTTCGGCTTGCGGATGTGATGGTTCCCGTCGCCTTTGCAGTTGGCGGGACGATGCTGGCCGTCGGCTCCCCGGTGAAGGAGAATTGGCGGCTGAAAGTACCCGTATTCCTTGCAATCTTCCTGACAAGCTTCCACTTGGCCGGATGTATTTGGCAGCGTTTTTCGCCGGGAATACCGCGGGGTGATCAGGATCGGGTAGCCGACTATGAAGCATGGCGCGACGTGTGCCGATGGATTGAAACCTCCCCGGCCATTCCCCGCGATAGTCGCTTCTTAACGCCCCGGATGGCGCAGACTTTCAAGTGGTATGCCAAACGCCCCGAGGTAGTCAACTGGAAAGATATTCCGCAGGATGCCCGGGCCATCGTGCAATGGTGGCAGGCCCTGTGCGAAGTGCACGCTTATCGCGATCTCACGGGAGAGCTGCGCTGGTATACCAGTTTGGCTCAATCGGGCACGGAGCATGTGCGGGAGGTAGCCTTGCGATACGGGGCACACTTCGCCGTGACGGTGAGTTGGCCGCCGCTTGAGCTGCCTGTGCTTTACCGCAATAAGGTCTACGTAGTTTATCGGATACAGCGGGAATCGGAAGCAAGCGGCAATCCGCCGGCTTCCAATTCTCAGATGGGTACGCAAGCGGATTCTCAGACGCTTACGCGAGCCGACCACGCACCGTAGCTCTTACATGAACAGTCGGAACCACGGGAACTCCCGCACAAGCGGACGCTGTCTGCCGTCAAAGGAGGCATGACTCGGGCGTTCCCAGTTCCTGAAACCCTCTCGGCGTGTCCCGGGACAAATCTAGCGGGGGTACCCAAGAGGGAATAGCTGAACGCATTTCGGGCGGAGTCTTCGGCAGACTAACGGCGTTTGATGTACAAGGCAACTTCGCGGCCGAAATTACCGGGCTTCTCCCAAAGCTTTTCGCCGCTGGTGGTAACCGTGCTGGTTTGTGAAACCTGCTCCCCGCTGACCGGGTCGAACCACAGCAAATCGTACTCCCCTACCGGAAGCGATTTGATCCCCATCCGGCCCGTGTAGTCGTAGGTGTAAACGATGTACGACTGGCCTTCGAATGCCAAGACCCATTTGCCGGAGCCGGCTGCCAAATCATCCTTCGGCTGCATTCGGTAGAAGTCCGTCTGCTCCATGAACCGTGCTAACCGGCCATGATCGGGGAGCAACTGCGGCACGCGGCGAACATCGTGAAGCGCCTCCAGGGTGTGCAATCCCGCCAAGGCACAGCACCATAAATAGATTCGACTGGCGGGCTGAGTTCGCGGATGCATTTCCGTTTCGTTTTTCATCAAAATGAAACGTTCCCGATGCCCAAAGGCATATTTCAGGAATTCGGCCCGTTGCGCTCCATAGTCATTTCCCCGCGACAAAACGTGTAGCCAAGTGATCAACCGGATCCGCGGATCTCCCTCATAATCGGCAGGCGTGACATTATCGGGATGCAGATCGCGCTCCGTTGTTTCGGGTGTGACGAAACTGTGCACAATCGGCCGATGCGGATCCAACTCGGCAATAAGCTGACTGATCTTCATAAAATGGGGCACTCTGGCCCGGGGGAGCTTGTTGATGCTTTCTGCAATTCCCCAAATGATGTTCTTTCGATGCTTGAAGCGCTGCACAATCCCTGAAATGAACTTATGTTCATCGGGGTGCAGATTGCCTTGTGCGTCGAGCGTCCAGCCCATTTTTTCCACGTCGGTCGCATCGTTATAGAACTCCAAGTGGACCACAATGCCGTGCTTTTCCATCGCTTCCAGCCATTTGTCCCACTGGTCCAAGATCGCAGGATTCAGCGGTTTGGCGGGGTCAAAGTCCACAAACGGACAATGCGTATCGTCGCCTTCGTCTTTGATGTTGCAGCGTCGCATGCGGAACATCTGGCAATGAAAGGCCGTTACCTGCCCTTTCGCCATCGCCGCAATCAGTTGCTCCTGCCCACCGCCGGAGCGTGTACCGTCGGGATTAATCGAACCCAGATACAGGAATTCCTCAGGATTATCGGGGCCGCACAAGAAAACAGGGCCACCGCCGTTGTACTTCAGGTAACCGGGGTTTGAACCCACCACGATCACCTGTCCTGGGGGCACGGCGGGATTATCCAGGGGCCCGGTCGCCACGAGTCGTGGTGGGGATGTGGCCGGTGGCGAGGACTCCCCCGTCCGGCGTTGCAGCTGGATGAAATCGACTCCTCCTTGGCCTGCGATTTCCAAGGCTATTTGGTCCCCGATGCCAATCTCAAATCCGGAAAGCAGATGGTTTGCCCACTTTTGGTCTGCTACTTGAAAAGCCCGGCGAAGAGGCTTCTCCGAACGGCGCACCTCGAGCACCCAAGTCTGAGGTGATGCTTCCCGCGTATAACCCCGTACCAGCACGTCGTAACGGTCACGAACGGCCGCGTAGGGTTGATCGAATCGGGTGGCCAGGTAGAACCTCGATTTTCCGGGTATCGATTCCACGCCCAGGTTGTGAGAAAGTTCGCCACGCCGCTCGAAAAGCACGGCGCCGTCCCTTACGACGTGGAAAGCTTCCGCCTCGAGGCGGATCGTGTTTCTTTCTCCCACGACCGGGGGTAGCACGCCATCGTCAAGAAGGTGCCGCAGCTTTTCCGGATCCGCCCTCTCGTCGCCGGTGACCAGGAAGTACGCCATGCCCGCGTCGGAGACATCCGGTGCATGGGAAATCTGAAGGCAATACCACAAAAACTGGTTACTGGATTTCTGTGAATCACGAAGCCAGAAAAACGGGGCCCATTCGGCTTCCCGCGCGAATTGCCAATAGCGATTGGTGCGAAGACGAGGATTTTGATCCGCGATCTGGACCCAGTTCACCCCGGTTTCAATGACCTGCCGTTTGCTGACCGTTAAGCACCCTTTGCCCGACTCAGAATCTGCATAACCGTCATTCCAGGCGCTGTGCGAGATACAGTACACGAAGCGACGCTTTTCCGGGGCGGACTGGCGAAGTGCAAAACACGGAATATCCATCGGCCCCGCGACGATCAGGTAAAGCGGATCTGCCTCCGACGATTGATCCACGCTACGGATTAAAGCGGCGACAGCCCGCTCGCGATCCTTCCGGCAGTCGATGAAAATCGACGGATCGTAGCCAAACACGGCGGCGGCTTGTTTGATGATGTTGCCGTGAATCAGTTCCCAGGCGGGGTCGGTACGGGGCACGATGGAGTTGTAGCTAAAATGCACCAGCCGATCTTTCACCCCTGCGGCATGAAAGATGGCTAACACCATCGGTGAGGCTGCCCAATCATCGGGGTCATTGAAATTGCCATCGGCACTATAGGCAATTCGACCGCGAAATTGCTTGCCATCGAACGGACCTGTGCCCGCCATCGCCCCGACGGCAAGTCCCACAAAAAGACACATTGAAAGGACGAGTGATCCTGTCAACTTCATAGGAGCATCTCCTTGTCGAAGTAGCATTGCATTGAAAGCCGGTTCAAGCCATCTACTCAATGGAAGGTTGTCTGCCGGGTTTAAGTCTTGCAAATTCTATTAGCCGACTCATCACGGATTTCCGGTTCATGATGGGCGCAACGGCAGCAAACCCAGCTGAATTTATCGCTTCATGACACCGGGTAAAATCCAGCATGCTGAGCCGTTAAATGCCGCGAAAAAACTACCCACTTTAAACTCTTGTCGAGAAACCTTGACCCCTCAACATGGGTCCAAGCTCATTGATTTTTGAGTTTCTTTCCGCGGAAGGTTGGCTCGGTAAGGCACCGAAGCCGACGGACTTCGCGCCAATTCAAGTGTTATCCTGCTTATTTCCCCATTGGGTAACCGGTTTGAATGGTGCAATCAAAAAAGAGCATGTGCATTCGAAAAAAGGAGCATGTACGTTCAAAAAGCAGCATCGGTACGTGCTAAAAGCTCGCCGTTTTTTGTAGCGGCTCGCTCCATTCGGTGAAGATGACACGAGTTCCCTGGGCATACCACGAGGTCATTTCCGGGTTGGTTTTTTCGGTCAGGATACGAAATTGCGGGTTTTCCCGCGGGAAATTCACCTCTGCATAAAGGATGGTTTCTTCCGTTCCTGCTTGAGCCAAAGGCACTGCGCAATACGGGGCGAAACTAGTAGGACTTCTCTTGCTGCTGCGGTTTAGATCATCCCAAATGACGCTCCCCCCGCCTGAACCGGCAACCCCTTCGCGGCTTGGGGCCGACGCGGCGGTATTCGAGGCGGCAGCATTGACGGTTACCGTAAGCGTGCGAAAAGAGGCCATCACCACCCACAATTGACGCCGCAAGAGTCGCTCCGCTGGATCGGTATCCAAATGATTAGCAAGATGAAGATGAAGCAGTGCGCCCCGCCACGCCGCCATCTCCGCCAGTTCGTTCAGCGAGTCTTCGGCACCGATGGTAATCACGCTCGGAATTCCCTCCACCTCGAACCACATCGCCTTGGAGCTCGAACCCGGCACGAAAAGATCGGGGCGGCTTACCCAAAGTTGTCGGTAATGGGTGCGGACCGAACCGGCAGGGTCGATGGCTATCGCTGTATTGAAAGAGCGATCTGCCTCCAGCCACGGCAACCCGCAAACGAGATAGATGCCGTGTTTCGCCGCCAGCTTCCGCAGATCGGCGACCGCTTCGGTCAGTGCACCGGCCCCGACGGAGCGGATTGCGTCTGCATCCGTTCCTGTTAAAGCAAGTTCAGGAAATACGACCAATCGCGCCCCGTTTCGGGCAGCCTCGGCAGTCATTGCCGCCATCTTGGATAAGTTCTCTTTCAGCTGGTTGGAGCACGCCATTTGCGCGGCTGCTATCTTGAGTTTTCCCCCGGATGAGCGTGCCGATTCCCTCGCAGGCATCGGAAAAGATCGACCGGCAAGCATTTCCACGCCTTGCCTCCAAAAATCGCGGAACGGCGGATGGGCCTGCCGGCGCTGCAAAGGCTCCGAAGTGACCTGGCTTAGGTCCAGATCCGCAACGACCAGCTTGTCAATCTCCTCACCGGCGGAGGCCACGAGTTTTCCTTGCGGCGAAATCACGGCACTGTGTCCATGCCCACTGCTGCCGTTCGGATGTGGCCGCGGTGCCGAGTTGGTGAAAACTACCCAGACACCATTGCGCAGCGCGCGAGGCACGTACCAGTACCACTCGAGCTCGGGGATCCATTCGTCTGCAAAGTTCGCCGAGCATTCGAAGAGGATCTGCGCTCCGGCAAAGGCCGGCAATTCCTCTACACTACGAATCCAACGATCTGCACAGATGGCAGCAGCGCATGGGATTCCATCTATTTCGAAAAGTCCCGGCGCCTTCGGATATCGCTCGTCGTACCACAGCTTGTAATAATCCTGGATTACTTGCCCTTTCGGGTTGAGGACAAGCAGGCGGATGCTCGCCCGGCGTGCCCCGGGCTCGTAATACAGCATATTCATCAGGCAATAGAGCCGATGCTGGGCCACACACTGCCGAATGCGCCCCAAAAGTTCGTCGACCTTGGACTTGGGCACCTCGGGCAAGCACCAAAGGGCCGATTCCGGAAAAACGACAACGCGACAACCTTGCTCGGCCGCTTGCCGGATAAAGGCTTCCATCTTTTGACAGTTGCCGTCGGCGGAAGAATCGATGGCCATTTGTACCAAACCGACGCGAAGAACGGTCGTGCCTTTTACCGCCGTTTCAATGCCCCCGCCTGCAATAGCTTCGATGTCCTCACCCACCATTGCCCCGGAAATCGCCGCAAGAACTAAAATCACTAGAATCCAAAGCCGATGGTTCATGCTCCGCCGACTCCGATTCGTATCTGCTGAAATCTGTTGAATCAACCGGTTGGTAGCGGAAAACGGTCTTGGGTAGCCGCAAAACTGCATATGGTGAGTGCCTTTTTATCGGGCAGGCAAAGGAGGTCGACCCACTTGCCGAATTGCCACGCCGGCGCCCTCTGCGGACGGATCCAGATCCCTAAGGGAAATGTCACCGGCACTCCGCCCGCAGCATGTTACCAAGCCCGGCATCACACCTTTTTCAGGTTCGCTTTGTTAGCGCAGCTCAGTCTGGTTTGGGAACCACTTTTTTTGCTTTTCATTCAGCGATTCAACAGACGCTAAGCCATTCAACAGGTTGCCCGGCGTAATAGTGAAACCGAAGGATTACCCCAATGCCCCTGCTGCATAACTGCGGGGTTTTGCAAACAACAGCGGGCTATTCCATCCAAACTGCACGATTACCGGCTGCTTAATTGGAGGTCGAGCCCCTGACCGACCACGGGGCTGTCCATCGCCACCTCTACCCCAAGGGTTGTCTCCGTATTGTATCGCGCGGGAACGAGTTCTGTTCCCTGAACATCTTTCTTGGAAATCACGATGCGGTAAATTCCGGGCGGCAAACCCGGAACGTCCAATCCCGGCGCCTGTGGCCGGAACTGCCCGCTTGCATCCGTGGTGACTTTGCAGGGCTGAAGAGCCAAGCGGAGAAATTCTTCCGGAACGAAGTTTACCTCCGCCCCCGCCAGTGGTTTGCCGTCCAGGACTACGGTTCCGACAAAAGAAATCGCCCCGATCTTTTGGCGCAGATACTCCTGGATACGCCCGGCGATTTCCTCGGTGGTCAGTGCTTTATCCGCGTTCAGGTCCATTCGCGGCAGAGCATGCCTCAGGCCGGGCGATTTCTCCAACTCCGGCTCGGTTAGCGTTCCATTACTGTCGGCATCCAGTTGCTGCATCGCGGCGCGGGCGGCACTGGTTGCGTCAAGCTGCGGCACTTCAACCCGGCTAGGGCCACGACTACAGCCCCAGCACAGAAGCATCCATCCGCATAGCGCCACCGCTGCGACCACCTGCATCTTCCTGCTGGACCATGACATTTCAGATTTTCTCCAATTCAATTCCGGGTGACAAACTCGTCTTAACTCTCAAACCGCGGATGTTGGCAATCTGATGGCACGGATATTGTTGCCAATTTCAGGACACGACTTTTCTCGCTTTCAAGCGAGGGATCATGCCGCCATTTTCCAGCGATCAGAATTCCCCCGCCACTCCGCCATCGTTGCAACCTCCCAGGACGCGGTGGGTCTGCAAATCGATCGTATACGATATGGCTCGAACGGAGCCGTCGGCCATCAAGGCCATGAAAGCCCCCGGATGGGCACTGCCGAAGCTATAAGTCGTAGAATCATGATTGACACCGGGCCGATCCTGGGTCACTCGCAGTGGCTGAGGATTGTTGAAGTTTTCGTTATCCGTGCCCGTCCATCGTACCAAGTCATCATCGAAGCCTCGGTACAGTGCTCCATCATCGCTATGGTCGCGGATAGCCCCCTTATAGGCATCCGGATTCACCGGCTTTTCGGCAATCATGTAGGTGTTGCTTGTGCCATCTGTGATATCGGCAAACCGCACCCGACTGACCTGATAGACGATCCCATTGTGGCCCGAGGCACATAGACCAGTGGAGGGGTTTCCGCAGTGGCCGGAGGCAGTAGCAGGCGTTCTCAAAAAATTGGCGATCGCCGTCGGGTCATTAGCCGGGCCAGCAGCAAAGTGAGCCGTTTGGCGCATAAAACGATTCGCACCCGGATTCACCCGGTTGCCGCCATTGGCAGCGTAATCCGTGCGTATCGATCGAGTTATAGAACCCGGCGGACTTGCCGGCCCGTTACGAAAGGTTGTGGTTGCCCCAGAAGGCAAAGGATACGCCTCTGCGGCCCGGCGTGATGGGCAATAAAAGATCGGAAGCCCGATCTCATAAACCGCCGCGTTAGTCACCGCCGGATAGTTCGGGTAAGCCGCTCCTTGTTTGCCCACATCCCGAACGGAAACCTGCTCGATAAAAGGCAGCACATTGAAAGGCCAGCAGCCGGGCTGGCGATCGTCATAGCCTTTGTCCGGATCGCCCAGCCACGTATAACCCCATCCGCCTGAGGGAAAATGCTTGTACGAGTCGTGATGATTATGGAAGGCAAGCCCTAACTGCTTCAAATTGTTGGTACATTGACTCCGGCGCGCAGCTTCGCGAGCTGCTTGAACCGCGGGCAATAAAAGCATAATGAGGATCCCGATAATCGCGATGACGACAAGCAATTCCACTAGTGTAAAACCGCCCACCCGATTCAATCCACGAGAAAGCTTCGCGAGTCTCATTCCAGAACCCTCCAACAAAAAAGACACAAAAAGGGATTGTTCAAAACACGAAACACACCCACTTAGGCCAGCCCCGTCCTCTCCAGCCCCGAAATATTGCGGAAAAAGACAAACTCGCGGCAACTCATCAGGTGTTTTACCAGGAGGCGTTCTGCTTCCGCCGCATCCGAGTTCGCGATAGCCCCCAACAATCGCTTGTGCTCTTCCAGCGCCTTTTCAACCCGATCCGGACATTTTCGGTGGGCAATGAAAATTTCGGGAAAGACCAGGTCCAAAATATTGGTCAGAACCACCCGCAAAAACTTATTCCCCTGATACTCGGCCAGCTTGCGATGAAACGCAAAATCCGGGACCAGGGTTTTACTTGGATCGGCTCCTTGCCGAATGAGTTTCTCATGCTCCTTGAGGCACTCTTGAAGGCTTTGAAGTTGGTCGGCCTGCAAGTGGCCTGTGATCCGCGAAACCACTAGCCGCTCCAACACCAGGCGCACCTCAAATAAATCGGCCACGTCCTGAATGGATCGATGGGCGACAAAGCATCCGCGGCGGGAAGCGATGGTCACAAAGCCCTCGGCGGCCAACCTCCGCAAAGCGCTTCTGATGGGAGCCATTCCCAGGCCCAATTGTTCCGAAAGCATTCGCTCGGAAATGCACGACCCGGGCTCGAAGGTTCCATCGGCGATACGCCGCCGAATCAGTTCGTAAGCGGTGTCGGTCAGATTTGCTCGGCCGGCAGGGGCCGACTGAGTGGGATTGGTTGCTGTCGGTCGTGCCATGAAAAGCGAACCCTAGCCAAGTAAAAGAGGCTTCTGAAACGCCTGCTAAAACTTTAACAGAAATATCACGTGACATTTCAGCCAACATTTCGGATTTTAAATTAGGCGATTGGAAAGGTCAAGCCCCCAGGTCGTGAAATTTTCTGAATTTTGCCGCTTGCCTCCGAAATTCTCTCCCTCCGCTCCGAATGGCGTTCGAATTTCCGCAGCCAGCTACCCGAGCTCGCCGCATGAGGAGGCTGTGCCTCGTCATTTATCTGGCCACCTTTACGCGATCTTGCCGGCTTCCCGCGACGGGTGGCGGTCAGTGGCGCCGATACCCACGACAAACGCCTCGTTGAGCAGACCTTGCAGAGTATTCCCGTGAAACGGCCGAAACCCACTCGCCGGAACCAACAGAACCTGTGTGCCGACAAGGGATATGACTACCCGGATGTACGACCGCTGCTACGAGACTGGGCTTACACGGCCCACATCCACTCGCGCGGTAAGAAGCCATCCGAAGGGAAGCAGCTTCCGGGCTATAGCGCTTGGGGGTCGGTGTTGGAACGCACGGATTGCTGGTTGAATCGCTTCCGACGCCTACTGATCCGTTGGGAAAAGAAAATGGACCCCCAAGTAGCCTTCCCCCAGTTCGCCGGCACCTGGGTCACGTTCCGCGCCGCCGGCAATTTGGGATAGGCTCTAGATCGAGAATAAATCCACCGGTAAATCGCAGATTCTGGAAGCTTGTGCCGATTCTGGAATCGCGCCGTCAATGTTCTTTGGTCAAGCCGGGCAATGGGATAGGGTAAATGCCTCGCTCGTCGGGTTGGATGGGGGCCGGGGTTTCGAAAGTCATCTCGTCGATATTGGCCACGTATTGGAAGTTGGAGTTCCACGCCTCTTCCCAGGTGACCAGTGCCCCACTATGCGCTGCCATGCGGCCCATGAGCGAAGCGATATTGGCATCCAAAGCCCGCCGCGCCTCGTTGTGCGGTTTGTCCTGGCGGATTGCATCCAGGAGGATTTGCCACTCGGCATGATAGGGGTTGGGATCCGGTTTGCCGTAATCCCAAACCACTTCGTCGGGGATCATATTTTGGCTTCGGTAGATTCTCGGCTGTGGGTCGCTGAGGTTACTCATGATGACGGCGGAGCCTTTCGTCCCGTGGGCGTAATCCGAATAGGTGGCCCAGCAGTTATTCATGTGTCGGGCGAACGCGAAAAGCTTGGTCCCGTCTGTGAACGTATATTCCACCGTGTAGTGGTCGAAGAGATTGCCGGCTTCCTCGTAGCATCGGCCGCCCATGGCCTGCGCCGAGACCGGCCAAGCGCCCTTGGCCCAGCAGGCCACATCGACATTGTGGATATGCCAATCCACAAAAAAGCCCCCCGATGCCCAATTGAAGCGCGACGCCAGGCGAAGCTGGAATTCAAGCTCGGTCATTTGCGGCGGCTTTTGCGGGCAATGGACCGCGTTATGAACGCGATAAATCCGCAAGGTGTGGACTTCGCCGATCGCTCCATCGTGAATCCGCTTAATCACCTCCTGGCGAGCGTGCGAATGCCGCCACATCAGTCCCACACCGATTTTGAGGTTCTTTTGTTCGGCAAGCTCCGCCGATTTGAGCATGCGGCGAGTAGCCGGGGAATCCACGGCGAAAGACTTTTCCATGAAAACATTCACGCCCTTTTGGACGGCGTATTCGAAGTGCGCGGGTCGAAAGGCTGCATACGTGGCGAGAATGGCCACATCGCGGCCTGGCGTCAGAGAATCGATCGCTTTCCGATAGGCGTCAAAGCCAACGAATCTCCGCTCAGCCGGCACATCCACTTGTTGGGGAAAAGCCCGCGATAAATGGTTGAAGCTGGCCTCCACGCGATCGGCAAAAAGATCGGCCAAAGCCACTAGTTTCACGGGCCCACCGGTGGTATGAAACGCGTCGCTGACCGCGCCGGTGCCGCGTCCTCCGCAACCGATGAGGGCTAGGCAAGTGGGTGACTCCTGTCCGGCGTGCACCGCGGGGACAGCCACTCCTGCCAAGGCCGACAAGCCCGCCACTTTGCCCACGGTGACCAAAAACTGCCGCCTCGAGCGGCCTTTGCCGGTTTGCCGAAGTTGCGTCGCTCCGAAAGTCATCATGTCGTCTCCTTGCAAGATCGCCATCAAAATCAATAGGAAGAGAATTTGGCCAGCACCGAATGTGAATTAGCCGCCCGAGGATCCGGCCTAAAAATCATCTCCGAAGCCTTTCGGGAAAGGCGATCTCCCACTTGCCTACATCCCACGGACGGTGTCAAGCATAACGCCGGGATCCCAACGACGCAACTTGTTCCACCGCTGAGCTAATCCGCACGCCGAAGCAATTCGGGTTTTTACCTCGTGTGAAGATGGTGTGGCACAATCCGGTTCTAACGGGCGCATCGGGAAGTGATTAAAGAGTTGGGTTAACGACAATCGCAATCAGGGTTGCACCCCCGGAGTGCTCGGCCCGAGCGCGAAAAAAATGCCCCCAGTTGCCTGCGCCGAGCAGGAATCAGCTTGGGGCATTAAAAGCGCAATTGACAATCGAAATCGCTTGAACGGCGAGAACTAGAGAACTTGCGATCTATGCCGCCGCGGTCTGGGCTGCTATTGCTGGGCTTTCTTACGCGGCGCCTGAGCCGGTTTCATCTTCGCTTGAACGGCTTGCTTCTGTTCGTCGGTCAAAATGGACATGACGGCTTCCCGCAGTTTTTGCGTCAACTCCTTCCGCTGACCTTGAATTTTTTCCAGTTGTTCTCTCTGCTCCGGAGTCGGCGTCACGACCTTAGCAACTTGTTCGCGCAACTCTGCGCCGGTCTTTCCCTCTTGACGAGCTTTCTGCATCGCTTCCTGGCGTGCCCTTCGTTGCTCTTCCGTGAAGACGGCATCTGTTTTCTTTTGTAATTCGGCGAATTTCGGGGCGAATTCCTTCGTGATTTCTCCCAATTTGGTCTTTTGATCTTCGCTTAGCTCAATGTCGGCCAACCATTCCTGGAGGAACGGGATGCGCGGGGTCCGCTGGGCCACATCCTGCTGTTTTTGCGCGACTTTCTGGGGTCGCTGTTCCTTCTTAGGTTTGTCCTGAGCCACTGCGGGAACCGCAATGAACGCCAGCAATACCGCCACCAACACACTTCGGAAATACCGCATAATTTTGACCTCCTTTGCTGAGAGTTACCCAACCCATCGACCCGCTACGACGTTAAACCTTTTCGATTCTTGATCGTGAAAGGTTGGATTTTTGATCGTGGAAGGCCGTCGTGACCGAATCAGGACGCTTTTGCCGACTGATTAAACTGATTAATGATTGTAGAGAAAGGGAATTTGTCTTCAGGTGCGGATACTTGGCAAGGAAGCGGATACAGCAGATCCAAAGGAAGGTCTTCACGCCAGCGATTCGGCGTTCGGCCTCCCTCGCAGTATACTCGGCGGAGGCCCACGACTCAACATATACCCCCCAAAGTAGTTATTCATCTGCTCTTAAACACAAACACCAAAGGAAATGAATTTGTTTCGCTGAGTCGGCCGGTTTGCCGCGACTGTTTTTCAAGCAGGCGGAAATTTTTTCAGTTTCCTCTTCTTTCCTCTTTCGGTGTGCATTTCGACCGGGCCTCGGGGCCTTCCAACTCCAAGGCATGTTGCATCTCTAGGGGCTGGCGGCATCGTCCCCCCCGAGGTTTTTCGCCGGAAGATTTTTGCGAAAACCAAAAGTTGACAGTTGCGCGCATGAATGCCGAGTCATATCGAACGGATCCCCTGGTGACTTGCGCCAGTCGGAGTCGCCCAGCCGCCCCGAAAGAACCCGACGTAAAGACATTAAAGACATTTCAGAACACATTGGTGCGTGAACTTAAAGATGAAAGCATACCAAAAACCCGAAATTGCAAGTGCCCGGAGGGCGCATTGAAGCCCACTTAAATTGGAAAAAGCATGGAAAAAATCGGCGGAAACCAGTTCCTTCGGCGGAGAAGCCAACCGACCGGGGGCAGGCGGTCGTGCCCCTCTTTATTTTTGCGTATCCTCATTTTCTTTGTTCTTTCGCTTTTGGGGGCCCTTTTCCTTTGCTCCTTGCGCGAATTCAGGTTCCTTTAGGTCCTTACCTGGGGGAGGCTTTGAAAACCGACTGCGTTTCGTCATACCCGATTTGCCCAAAAGCGATTTGCCCAAAAGCGATTTGTGCAAAAACGTTTTGTGCGGAGGCGATTTGCGCAACGGCGGTTTGGCCAAAAGCGATCTGCGGAAAAGCGATCTGCGGAAAAGCGGTTTGTGCAAAAGCGGTTTAAGGAGAGGCGGTTTGTATAAATGCGGGTTAAGCAGATGTGGTTTAAGAAAAGGCGGTTCATAGTGCAGGAAAAAGCCGAAAGTCACGTGGGATGCTTGCGGGCGGTCACGAACGGCCTAGCATGAGGGGCCGCACAACCCTAAAATTTTCAAACGTACGGGTATTCCTCTGTGTTTGGGTGATTAGGCCGCCGTTAACGGGTGCAATTAATCGATGTCTTCTCGTTCATTTCCCCGCGCTTTCGGCGAAACCAGCCTCGAGGTCAAATGCCTGGCGTTCTTCGGAATCGCCTTATTGGTGGTAATTTCAGTAAGCTTTTTTCTGTATTGGGTGGTGACGGAGAGCGTGGTCTATGGGCAAAATCCCATAAAAGCGCGGTTGCTTGTCGACCAAGTGATGCTGATTAAGCACTGGGAAAAACTCGAAACCAATGAAAGTTTTTTACCATATATTGAGCATCTCACGAGGAACCTGAGCAACCAGCAATACTCCTGGCGGGTCATCCACCGGCCGGATAGCCGGGCAGCCGATCCCGGTATGCTGGGTAAGGCCCGCGATTCATTCGAAGAAGAGCTTTTGGCCCGATTTATGCAGCAAGAATTGGGGGAACAAGAGGGGGCAGATACTCCTCTTTATGCCGAGCGGTACACCAACAACGGGAGGGATTACGAGTACTTTCAAGCGGTCCGAGCGCAGGCTTCTTGTTTGACGTTGTGCCACAAGTCGTTGTCGACCGGGGGCGGATTCGACACACCACTGGGTGGGGTGGTTTTGGCGGGTTCCCGCCTGGAAGAAGGCGATCTGATGGCGGTCGTTCAAGTGACGATCCCAAACGGTCCCACCCAGGAGGCCGTTACCGAGACGTGGAATTGGTTGGTAGCCGTCTCCATTGTGACGGCGTTTTTGGCGCTGGTGGCTTTCTATATCGTCATTCGTTATGTCATCATTCGCCCCCTACGGCACTTGCGCAATGTAAGCGATGCGATTAGTTGCGGGAATGTCTCGCTCCGGGCGGAGTTGCGGACCGGCGACGAATTCGAGTCCTTAGCCAGCGCCTTTAACCGCATGCTCCAGCACTTGGTCACCGTGCAGGAGGAGCTTCGACAAGTCAATGCCGACCTGGATGCTAAAGTCGATCAGTTGGCGCAGCTCAATCTCCAGCTTTACGAAACCAACCGGATCAAAAGCGACTTCATGGCCAGCATGAGTCATGAGTTGCGGACCCCGCTCAATAGTATCTTGGGCTTCAGCGACGTCTTAGCATCTTTTCCAGGGCTGGACGAAAGGCAGCGGCGGTATGTGGGTAACATTCAGAAGGCGGGCCGGATGTTGCTCGAGATGATCAACAACATCCTCGATCTGGCCAAAATCGAAAGCGGAAAGATGGAGGTGCGGCCGGTTGAGTTCGACGTAGCCCAGACGGTTGCCGCCGAATGCGAGTTGGCCCGTCCATTGAGCGAAAAAAAGCGGTTGGAATTATCGGCGGAAATCGAAACGGGCCTACCGCCGATGTATCAGGACCAATACCGCGTGCGACAAATCTTGAATAACCTGCTGTCCAACGCCATCAAATTCACGCCTGAAGGCGGCCGAATTAAAGTTATCGTCCGACGGGATGGCCAAGGTTATTTAGTGCTCCAGGTGAGCGATACCGGCGTGGGCATTTCCAAAGAGGATCAACAAATCATTTTCGAAAAATTTCGCCAGGGAAGCACGGCGATGCCCGACGGCGATGCCATTACCCGAGAACATTCCGGCAGCGGGTTGGGACTGTCCATCGTTAAGGAATTTTGTCGCCTCTTGGGGGGGAGTGTTTCCGTGGAAAGTCAATTGGGGGTGGGAAGCACCTTCACCGTGCGCTTGCCCTGGCGTTTGGAAAAGGAACCGCCGCTGGAGTCGCCCGCTCAATCGGGGTTCGAAGCATTCATCCGTAGCTCCCTGGAAAAGCCAAAGGTGAGTGCTGCCGGTTGAGTGCATCGAAATTAGACCGCGATTAAGGATTCGTTGAGGCTAGGGAGATGCGAGGCGTTCGGGAGCGGGGGCCTTCCCCGCAGCTTCGGCCCACGAGCGATTTCCAGGATAGTTTTTTGCGCATGGTGGTTTTTTGCGAATAGTTTCTACTTTATCGGAATGCCGCGAAAAATAGCGAACAGCTCCAAATCCGACCGGCGTAACTTGCCGGAGGTGATCCTCTACACCGACGGTGCGTGCAGCGGTAATCCTGGCCCGGGCGGCTGGGCTTTCATCTTGAAGCATCCCCAAAGTGGGAAAGAGTTGGTTCGGAGCGGGGCCGAGGCGGAGACCACAAATAATCGCATGGAACTGATGGCCGTCATTCGCGGCTTGGAAGCACTGAAGCGTCCGGCAAATGTCCTCCTTTCCACCGACAGTCAGTATGTGGGAAAGGGGATCACGGAGTGGCTACCTTGTTGGAAGGCTCAAGGATGGAGGCGGAAAGAAGGAAAATCCTGGGCCCCGGTGAAAAACGAAGATTTGTGGCGGCAGTTGGATGCCCTGCTTTCCCGCCACGTTGTGACCTTCCAATTCGTTGCGGGACACTCGGGGCATCCCGAAAACGAGCGCTGCGATCAATTGGCCGTCGCGGCCTATCAAAAGCTTTTGGGCCGATGGGCGTAATATCGGATAACTTTGTGTGAAACCTGTCGGGAGCCTTCGGGCGGAAAATCGTTTTCACCCAGGATGCGGAGGCAGTGGGGCCTTCTCACCTCGGGCAAAACTACTTCAATCAATCCGCCAAACCAGTTCGAAGCCGTTTTCTTCGAGCCAGCGGCAGACCTCGGCCGGACTTCGATCGTCGTGCACCGGGAATTGCTTCCCTAGTTGGCCTAGTACGGTCAGATCCGCATAGCCCCCGGGTACGGTAGAACTTCCCGCACTCATCTGCGTGATGCAGATTTTAGCCAGTCGATTTCGCAATTCGGGCGATTCGCGCGTGGAAAGTACCAACTCCGCATCCGGAAATGCTAGACGTAAGCCGCAGTACAAACGAATGAACGTTTCGTCATCCACGGGGTAAGGGATCTTGAAATCGGCCGGGGCCTCGTGGATCCGCGGCAAACTGAAAGCCAACCGCTTTTTCGGGAACCGCTCCTTGAGGTACTGACCGTGCCGCACTAAACGCGGAAATTCGGTACGGGGATCTCCCAGACCCAGAAGGAGCCCGAGCCCAAGCCGCCCGATGCCGGCCTCTCCTGCACGGTCTAACCCCTCCAATCGCCAATGATAGGCGGCTTTAGGTCCACGCGGATGGTACTGGCGATAAACCTCCGGTATATAAGTTTCCTGATAAAGCGTGATACTCCGTACTCCCGCTCTCGCTAGTTCCTCGTATACCTCCGTAGGTTGTGGGGCGATTTCAATACCGGGGTCAACCCCCAGTTTCACCAGGGCTTCGACCACCTCGAGGAAATACTGCGGGCTGGTCAACTGCGGAAAATCTCCGGCAACCAATAAGATATGTCGGAACCCCCGGGACAAGAGCACCTCCGCTTCGCGAACGGCTTCTGCTACCGTCAGATGTTTCCGCTCAATCGGCTCGTTATACCGAAATCCGCAGTATGTACAGTAGTTCACGCAGTAGCTGGAAAGATACAAAGGGGTGTACATGAAGATCCGCCAGCGCCGCACAACCCCCTGGTCCGGGTGAGTGAATTCCGGCCTATCGTTTTTCGGAGCTTGCGCCGAAGCGTTCTCCCCTTTTCCGGGAGCCAAACCGGGGGACGCTCCGCTAGCGCAAACCGCGTTTCGTCCGGGCGAAAAATTCTCCGCCGTAACATGGGCCGCTTGCTCGCACACACTTTCCAGCGGTACATCCCGGTTTAATGCTTCCCACCAGGGCTCGCCTACCGGCTCCGTCGTACCGTGGCGTTGAATATATCGGTTGGTTTGCCGAGGAGCGCGTGTCGGCCGTCCCGCCAGTTCATTGGCCGCCAAATCCAACGCATCCGCTAGCCGCCAGTCGATATTTCGCACGCTCTCGCCTCGTTCTTTCAGATGCTGGTACCGCCAGCGCTCCAGACGAGCGGCAAGCTCCATCCGCTCCTCCGGGCTGAAAGAGCGCAGACCCAGGAGCGCCGCGTCGGCTTCTTCGAGGAGGCGGAGGTGGTGCTTGGCGTGGGTGTCCTCGGCAGCCAACCACTCCGCAAACTGTGTCAAACGTTCTTCGAGAAATGCCGTCATTTATGAGATCTTCCTTTAAGGAACTTTGTTGAGTTTTGATTCATTAACTTTTGATATAGGCTCTCCAACTTTCGATATAGACTCTCCTTATAGTTTTACCAGCAATCGAGGTCAAAGACGCAGAGAGCCCTGCGATTCATGAATCGCACCGATTAACACAGCAGCGAGAACCTCTCGGGTTTTGGCTTTTTGAAAGGGGATTATGCGAGCGCTTCTGGTTGGGGGCGTGGTGGAATCCGCCAATCAGACACGATCGCCGGGATTTTCTCTTGTTTTCCTATATCGCCCAATTTTCGAAATTCTTTTGTTATGAACTATTGAGGCTAAACTTCGCGATTGAAACTAAACTTTGCCATGAATCCCGGAATTCGAGGTTGACACGACAACTCGGCGCAATCTTGCCGGGAAAATTCGGCATTCACTCAAGGAAGCGTGGCGGTCTGGCTCGGGAATGATCCCAGCGGCAACAAGACCCCTGCGGCCAGGCCCCAAAGGTTTGGCACCATAATGGCTCAAAAGCCTCCAAATTATTATAGAGGCTTTGCGGCTGCCACCAGGGGCGGCAAACCTATTAATGTTTATGCAATTGGTTAGGTTGAGAAAGGATCCGCCGAGTAAGTGTTCAGACTTACTCAGACTTATTTTTTTGTTTTCGAACTTGCACCGCGATAGGGGGCAACGCAATCGCTTAGGCTTCCGGCTCAACGCTCTGGGGAGTGAAAGCCATGAAGCAATGCACTGACGATCGCGGCAAGACGGCATCGGTACGGTTTAGGTTGTCGGAGCACCGAAACAGGGCCGGGACATCGCTAACTCAATTTCACTCCCAGAATGGAGCGGCGATCGCGGTGGCCAACCATCTGCTTTACGGGGTTTTCGGCGACGTTATGTTCCGGAAGGACTCAACGGTGAACTCTTTGAACTGTTTGTTTTTCATCGAACTGTTTGCTTTTCGTCGCCGCCCGGTCGTTTCTTGCCGACACGGTTTTTGGAGGACAATCTCCCCGCCGATATGACCCCACCGTCAGCCGCCGGTTGAGTGAGGAAAGATTCGGGTTTAGAGGCGGCATTAACCTCCTCGGATGCGGAAGCGGCCCGTCGGTCAGGCGCACTGCTGCGATCCGCGAGAATTTTCCGGTATTTTCCGATCCGTATGGCCTCTCCGCCCGTTGCGGGTATGCATAAAACAAAATGGGGTAATATCGCCTGTTAACGTTGCCGGCGATTTGCTTGGCGGCGCGACCGCGGGCGCGGGCCAGCCGGTTGAGGGAAAAACCCGGCTCAAAATCGGAGCACGGATAGGCCGGGTTCCTCTTGCCGTAGTCGGCCTCCTGGCGGTACGCTTATCCTCAAGTGATTCAAAAGAGATAAATTCAATCCTGCCCGCAAAAAACCCGGCCTCGCGCAAGAAAATGGCTTCGGTTGCCCTACAGGACGGGTTGTCGCCGAGGGAGGCAGCGGGCCGTAGAGTTTATTGCTGTTCTTAGAAAGTTAAGAAGGCTGCTTTTAGTTTTAGTAAGCTAAGGAGGCGGCTTTCGGCCGAGGGAGTGGTGAGCTTTCCTCAAAACGGCCGTCAGCACTAGCGGCGAAAATCGGGCAGATTTTGGGCAATTGGTAAGGCAAAATCCGCAAAAGCCGGTTAAAGCTTAAACTGAGGCGTAAGCTCAAATTTAAAAGCTCAGTTTTAGAGGCGATTTCGGCCTACGTCGCGAGAGTGGCGGAATTGGCAGACGCGCTGGACTTAGGATCCAGTGGCTTAACGCCGTGGGGGTTCGACTCCCCCCTCTCGCACTTTCAGCTGATCGTTTTTTTCGGTCGAGATTCGTTTCTTCCTAGGGGAGAAGATCTCCTCGCTCCGCACCGGCCTTGAGTGGGTAGCGACATGAGTTGAACGCCAGCGGGAATATGCGGCTTAAGATTACTGCGCGGATCGGAGTTCCTGTTCGTGCCGAATCCGCCCGATAAGTGATCCGCCGGCGTGGTGATTCGTGGGGATGCTCCGATCCCTCTTGGATGCTTTTTGTTCAAGCTGAGCGTCTTCTGATTCGATCGCTCCTCGGCAAGGCTTCAGTCGTGGTTTCCGCAGGCTGAGCGGCTCGGGCGGCCCGGAGTCTGCCGGATGGTTGCTTGACTGGTACTTTGCTGATTGTGCTCGGAGCGAAAATTCCGCGGGATGACGTCTACGATTGGACGATTCGAGTTCCCAGCAGCGCCAGGAACTTCGCCAACCAATCCGGATGGGCGGGCCAAGCAGGTGCAGTGACCAGATTCCCTTCCACATAAGCTTGATCCAAGGGGACCTCGACGTAGGTGGCTCCAGCATTTATTATTTCCGGACCGACTGCCGGATACGCCGTGCAGATTCGGCCGCGCAAAACGCCGGCAGCGGCCAGTAGTTGTGGTCCGTGACAGATGGCCGCTATGGGTTTGCCGGCCTCGGCGAAGTGTCGCACGATTTCGATTACCCGTTTGTTTAGGCGGAGGTATTCCGGTGCCCTTCCCCCTGGGATGACCAAGGCATCGTAATTTGCCGGCACCACGGAGTCGAAATCGGCATTCAGCGTGAAGTTGTGTCCGCGCACTTCACAGTAAGTTTGAGCCCCATCGAAGTCGTGCACGGCGGTGCGGACCTGATCGCCTTTTTTCTTGCCCGGGCAAACCGCGTCGACTTGGTGGCCCACCATCTGAAGGGCCTGAAAGGGGACCATTACTTCGTAATCTTCAACGTAGTCGCCAACCAGCATGAGGATTCTCATGCAAGTCCTCCTCTCAAAGCGAGTACCAAGAAGGTTGTGCTGATTCGGCTTTTTGCCGGCCGAACTCCCTTAAAAACCGAAGGCGGAAAATCACCCTTCGCTTAGCCGGCGGAGAAGTTCCGTTTCGCTCATCTGTGTAGCCGGGATACCCCACCTGGGTTCGACCTTTCCGCCGTCATTCACGCTGAACCCTTCCGCCGGGCTGCAACCGGTAAAGCGTTTTCGCGGTGGCCTTCGCGGCAGTATGCCGACGACGGTTTGCCGGCTACTTGCCTGGTTCGCGAAGATCCCACGCGACTATCCATTCGGATTTTGTCGGCTGCATTTGAAACTGAGAAGACAGCCGCTCCGCAAAATCGGGCATGTGCGCGGCCCCGTAGAAGATCGCCAACTTCTTTTTGCCCGCGGCGATCTGCTCTCGCAGCACTCTTAAGGCCACCTTATTTCGCTCGGCGAGGATCGTGGAGCCATCTTTGCCCTCTACGATTTCGATCACCGCCCCCATTTCCTGAAATTGCTCGGCTACCCAGCGTTTCAACGTCAGGTTTCGAGCGGCACCTTGCTGCCTGAAAATCTCCCAAAAATTTGTCGTATACTCGGCGTTGGATTCTTGTCGCGAAAACCCCTGTAAAGCCAAGCGCATAATGATCTGCATGGTGCTCTCGCCGCGGCGCCGCATCGACTCCTGAAATTGCTCGGGCGTCATATCGGCATGAACGAAATTCGGGCGGGTGTAATCGATCCCATCAAGCTGATATTGCAGTCCCAGGGCAAACGTTACAAGCCGTTGCGCAAAGCCGACCATGCTGCCATCGGGAGGAGCTTCGCCGGGCGCAAAACGGGTGTTTGGGGGGGCTACCAGTTCGTAAAGGACGGCATCGTAGCCGGCGAGGCGTCGATTCAACTCTTTAAAATACTGCGGGTCGGCCACATGGATGACGGCAACCAAATCCACGGTGACTTGGGAAAGATCGGCCGCACGCTGACCACCGAAGCGGGGGAATTGGCCGGTCAATTTCCGCCCGCCGGAAGGGGCGAAACTAACGATGGCCGTTTCCAGGGCAATGGGTTGCCTTTTCGAATCCCGACGCAACCGCAGGAAATCCTCCGGCGCAAGCTTCTTTGGTTCCTGCGGGGCACCGGCTGTCGCAGGAAGGGGGAATGCTGCGCCGTTTAGCGCGATTGCTAAAGCCCCCGTCATAAGCCAGAGCAAAATCTTCTTTCGCGGCGGCGATAGAGGCGGGCTCGCCGAGGCTGCGGTCGGAAAGCTTGCGAGACAAGCACCGGGACAGCCGGTCGGAGCCTTCTTCGCATTTTTTCCGGTAAGCGGTAACGGGCAATTACTCACGTGAGGAGATCTGAGATAAAACTTCCGCATCTTTTTTTTCGCTTTATGATGGGATCTTCCGGAGAATACGATGGGACATTTTGCCCGCGGTGCGCCCAGAATTTTACGGCACTTTCTCAGAAAATGGAGTTCTCCCTCAACCTTTAAAAGACTTTAAAAGACTCTGATTCTAAAAATCTTAAGAGGCTTTTCATTCTCAATTCTTAAGAAGACTTTCAACAAGACTTTCATTCGCAATGATCGCAGTTCTTGCTGAATCTTAGGAAGACCTTCAGCAGGGTAAAGATTCATAGCTTTTCCTAAAACCGGGCCGACCCACGGTCTTCGGAAGTATAGCTTAAGTTCAGGATACTCCCAAGATCCCGAGAGGGCGGTGGGCGTTCGATCGATCATCCCGGATTTTACCTGGGATGGGGCGATAAGTCCGGACGATAAGTCCGAAAATTCAGCGAAACTTAATGGCGGAACTCTGAGGTATTCGCCATGCCTTGGGTAGGCTTTTTTCATGCATTAATTGGGGTTCGCTTTTGCGGCCGAGGTGCCCGGTGGCAAGCAGCTTTACCGGGTCGCTTAGAGCATGCTGCCTCCCGTATTGCCCCGTTCCGGTTCGACCTGCTTCAAAGGGGCCGAGTGTTCGAGTCTTGCGACGGGAGGGTGAAAAAGCCGGTTTCACCCCGGTAAAGGCGGATAAGCTTGACGTCCCCTCTGGTCGGCTAACGGTTGAAGACTTTGGCGCCCGGGAAGGGAGGTGGATCGTTGCGGCCCATATCCGCGCAACCGATGATACTCAATGCCCCAAGGACCCCGTGATGATAGGGGGTTCATCCCTCCTGAGCGGATGATACCCTGGTTTTGTTCTGCGGTTTTGTTGTGCGTGGATTGCGTAGTCGAGGCTCATGCCCGCGCGCAACAGATGATACTTCTCAATGCCCTGGGGACCCGGTGAAGACGGGGGCTTATCCCGCCGGGGCGGACGATCTTTCGCGGCTATCCATTCGACGCGGTGGACCGCTGCCGACTTTTTATTTTTTTATGTCAGCGCTCCATCTTTTCGGTGATTGGTTCAGCGAAAAACTAACTTCAAGAGCTTTCGAAGCTTGGCGTTCTTCGAAGATCGGCATTTTGTAGCTTCGCCAGCAAGTGGTTGGCCCCGCGGGGTGTTCGAATGGCGAGCAAATCCAGGAACAAGCCGATGCAAAGTTGAACAATTTGTGCAAGACGCACAAGTTCTTTCGCCCTGTCGGTGGGGGGAAGATTGGCTGCGAGACTTTGTAAGTGACCACTTCAGTAAGACTTAGGTCAATTAGGGAAAAAGGCGAAGATTTGTCTTTTTTGGCACTTATTATGCGGGTGCGGTCCCTCGGGGGACGGCTTTTCGGTGGTTATCGGTCTGAGACCCATCGAGGCCATGCTGGGAGCGGGGGTGGCAGAGAGGTTGCGCTCCGATGGGGTTTCCGGGAAGAGCGGACTCATGGACGCGTCCTATGTTGCGCGCTTGCAAGGGCATTAGTCCCGAAGAAAGGCTTTAGTCCCGAAAAACATCGGCGGTGAGCCCGAAAAATATTGCGCGATCACGATCGGTAGACACCGGAGTGGCAGAAAACAGTTGGCGCTTGACGGTTTTTGAGCCGGCAATCATGATAACGTTGATAACATGGTCAAAATGCATGGTTTAGGTGAATACTTATCTCACTTCTCGCCAGCCAGGGTGGGGGGATCCGTGCCATTTGCGCAAGTCTTTTGACATGGGGGTGTTGATTAGTTTCACTGGAATTTGCGGCGGTTGGTCGTGGGATTTAGCAACGTTTGTTTATTGGGATATTGAGAAATTGAGAATCAGACACACAGAGGTAATTAGCGGTGCCTGATTTTGGTAGCACCATCCAGGGACAGAACCAAACCTCTGCCGCGCTAACGGTCGCTTGCCGGGCCGATGCGGGCTTCGAGGCTTGGTTGGCTTCCAGCGGCGGATCGATCGCCCTAACCACCTATCAAGCGGGCAAGGTGGGGATGCTGTCTTGGGATGGAAGCCGGGTGGGGCTACTCATGCGGCAGTTCGACAAACCGCTCGGCTTGGCGGTCGAGGGGGTTAGGCTCGCGTTGGCCACGCGAAACGAAGTCACGGTATTTGCCAATGCCCCCTTATTGGCACCGGATTACCTGGAAACGGCTCCAGGGAGATACGGCGCTCTGTACTTGCCCCGGGTCACTTATCACACAGGCGACCTGCATGCGCACGATGTCGTATTTCACCGCGGGGAAGTCATTATCGTCAACACGCAATTTTCGTGTTTGGCGAGAGTCAGTGCCGAATACAACTTCGAACCGATTTGGAAACCACCCTTTGTGACGGATTTGGTTCCTGAAGACCGCTGTCACCTTAACGGTGTGGCTGTGGTTGACGGCCGATTGAAGTACGTCACGGCGCTTGCGCGCACGGATACTGCGGGTGGGTGGCGGCCGCAGAAAGTCGTTGGCGGGGTGGTCGTGGACGTGGAATCGGGAGAGGTGGTTTTGGCGGGGCTTTGTATGCCCCATTCCCCGCGATGGCATCAAGGGCGGTTGTGGCTGCTCAATTCCGGTACGGGGGAGCTTTTGGTATGGAGCCCCGGACAATCGCAAGCAGAAACGGTCTGCCGGCTTCCGGGGTATTTGCGGGGTTTGTGCCTGGTGGGTCGGTATGCCCTGGTGGGGTTGAGTAAGATCCGGGAGAAGCATATATTCGGCGGATTGCCCATCCAGAAGCTCTTCCCGCAACTCCTGTGTGCGGTGGTGGTTGTAGACACGTTGGGCGGTGGGGTTTGTGGGGTCTTCGAGTTCACCGGGGGCTGTGAAGAGCTTTATGACGTGCAATTTTTGCCGGGAATTCGCCGTCCCATGATCCTGAACCTCGACAGGCCGGCAGCGCGTCAGGCGTTCACCAGTCCCGAATCTTCGTTTTGGATTCGGCCGCGATCCGAGGGCCAGTTGCCCGATGGCAGCGGCCGCGAATCGAATACGGCACCGATGGCGGGCATGTGTGCCGACGGTGCATTTCGCGAAATACCTAAGAGTTTCGACGCAAGCACCATGGTTCCGAAGTCCGGAGCAAACATTTAAGGGATGGCTGCTATGTCGTTTTTCGGACTACCAAAGCTGAGCTATTGGCGTGGGAAAAAGCAGACCGCTCAAAAGCGGGCAAATGCTGGTGGCCCAAAGCGGAATTCGGCCGCGAGGGGAGTTCGGCGTCATCGGCCGCGGCGTTTGATGGTCGATCCCCTAGAGCAGCGGCAATTGCTCAGCGTTTCCCCGGCTGATTGGGAGCAAATCCTGGTCAATCAGCGGGTGATTGAAAATCAGGAGATGATCGCCGGCCGGTCCGTGGCGGTGGACAAAGACGGCGATTTTGTGGTGGTCTGGACGCGATATGACCGGGTGCTCGATAGTGCAGGCAACCCGGTGATTAATCCGACCACCGGCGAGGCCATGGTGGATGCCAATATTTATGCACGGTATTTCACGGACGAAGTTCAGCGACTCGTCCTGCCCCCCGGGGTTCTGAACGACGCAAACGCCAATTTTGCCCGGGTAACCTTGGTCGCCAATGGCACAGAAGTGCAAAAGCTGGTTCTGTCGGCGACTTACGAGCCGTATACCTCGGAGGAGGCTCAGGAGCGGATCGCCGGGATGATTGTCTTTGGCTATGACTTAAACCGCAACGGCATCATCGAAGAGCCGGGGGAGACCACGTCCTTTGTTTTCGACGAGTCTCAGGCGCTCACCGTCAATGCGCGAAATCTCCAGACTCAACTCCGGGGTTTAGGGGGGGATTTGACCGATGTGGTGGTTTCCCCGATTAATCCGCATGAATATTTGATCGAGTTTAGAGGGGCTTCGCTGGGGCCGACCGGAGTGCCGCGGAATGTGCCCCCTATTCAAGTACTGTATAGATTCAGCGATCTGAATCCGACTGCCCCGGGCGTGCAGCCTCCGTCGGTAGGGACGCAGTTTACTTCCGGCTTCTATCCGTTTGCCGAGGTGGTGACGGTCCGCGAGCCGGTCGTTCTGTCCAATATCGCGATTTCCCCGACCGATCCGGCCCGAACGGCGATCGCCATCGAGCAGGCATTCTGGGTGACGTCAACCAGCCTTCCGATCGGGCCTACGGAATTGGGTCAACCGCCGCAACCGCCCTCGGGATCCGAGGGGCCGGTCAGTGTGGTGCCGACGATGCGGGTCGCCGTGCCGACGGTTTCCGTCACACCGGTTTATAACGTTCCCGGTCGGCCGGACGGAACGGTGTTCGATATTACGTTTACGGGTGCTTCGGGAAAGAAGGACCACCCGCTGTTGGTGGTCTCCGAGGTGCTGGATGAAAACGGAGCGGTCCTCACGGGCAGTTCAGTGACCACGCTGAAGGAACCGAGCCCTGAGTTCCGGGTAAACCCCGAGGAGCCGGACGATCCTTTCACCCTTCTTCCCGATCGTTTCAACCAGACGCATGCCGTCGTGGCGATGGATGCGGACGGAGATTTTGTGATCGTCTGGCAAAGCGAGGTGCCCAGTTGGGCCCATCCGACGACGGTCAGCGACATTTATGCACGGCGGTTTCGTCCAGCCGGGCTCCGCGATCCGGCAAGTATCGACTTTTTGGTCGATATGAACTTGGACGGCGTGGCCGAGTTTCCCGTGCAGGGGGTGATCGCGCTTGTCTCTCCGGAGGCATCGATTGTCCAACGGTTGATCGTAGATGCTACGGGGGCCGGACCACTGGCGGGTAATTTCCGGCTGCGATTCGCCAATCAAATCACCCGGAATATTCAGTTCGATAGCACGAACCTTTCCGGTACGGCGAGCGCCATTCAAGCGGCCATGACCGCCGCAGGATTCCGGAATGTGTCGGTGCGAGTCATTCGCGCCACCGATCCGTATGAATTCGAAATCAGCTTTACGGCGACATTTACCGGGCCGAACGGCCGTTCGGATGCAATCCTGCAATATGCGGATCCCACCACCGGTACGGCCTTGGGTAGCTTGGCGACGGTTTTGAGCTGGATGGATCCGGCTTTAGACGTCTACACCTTCCGCGTGAATCAGGTGGTCAACGGTGCGCAAGCCCAGCCGGCCGTGGCGATGGATCAGTACGGGAATTTCACGGTCGTTTGGGGTTCAGGTGCGCAGGATATTAGCTTCTTCAACAGTATCAAAGCACGCCGCTACGATCGCTTCGGTGCCGCTTTAGGCGACGAGTGGATGGTCAACACCGAAGACACCAATGAACACCGCCAGCCGGTCGTGGGGATGTCCGAGGATGGCTGGGCGGTGATCGCCTGGTCGATGACGCCGAATCGGGTTGCCAACACGGTGTTGGCTGAAATTTACGATCCTCGAGGTACCGTGCGGCAGAATCAGTTCGGGATTGCCGGGGGAGTTAACCCGAACGTCAGTTTCGGTTATGGCGGCGATTGGGTCATCACTTTCAACGTTTCGGAGAGCGATTTAGGGGGTGCGGACACCAGCTTGGGTGTTCGGGCCATTCAGTATCGACTCTTCGATAACGAGGGGAATTATTCGCTCCAGACGGTGCGTTCGACTTTCCGCATCAATACGGCGGATTTCGACCCGGCAACCACCCGGTATTGGCCTTTCGCCCAATATGGGGGGCTCGCTCTGCTGGATGCCGATGGCGATTTGGTGGTCGTATTCGACGGGTTTGGGCCCGATGTTTCGGAGATCGAGGTCGATCGGCTTATCGAAAACGCCGTCGTGGCAGCGATTCAAGCCGGTCAAACGCCGGAGGAGGTGGGGCAGCTTCGTGCCCAGCTGGAAAATGCTTACCGTTACCTGCGTGGGGAAGGGAATGGTTCGCTTTACAGCCGGTTTGATGCGGATCCCTTGTTGGGCCCGATGAACATTTTGGCCCGGGATGCGGTCATCAACAGTTTCAGGGACGGGCACAATTCCCGATACTATATAGCTTTCGATCCGTCGGTCGATCAGGGGACCTTCACCCTGACCATCAGCGGGCCGTTCAGTGGCAGCGAGGATGCTGCCAACATCCAGTATCAGCGAACCAACTTGGCGGCTTCCCGCGCGAATATCGAGAGTGCTTTGCGGGGACTGGCGCGGACGGGCAGTGCTTGGCCTTCGCCTTTCGGTCAGGCGGTCTCGGTGCGGTTGGTACCCTCTACGGAGGTTCTGCTCCGGTTCGGCACACCGTGGGAAATTCCGGGGGTATTCTCGACGGATATTGTCTTCGAAATTACGTTCCAAGGTTCGGTACACGATTCACCGATTTTCTTGAGCGGTCCTTCCGCCTGGCAGGGGCAGACGCAGGCTACCAACGAGCTTCAGCTTCTCCAGATTTTTGCGACTGGGCCGGGCTGGTTCCGGCTGGGTATCGGCGGCCAAGCGACGGCCAATATGTACTTCGATCCGGGTAATCCGCAGGCGGTTGCCGCCTTGATCCAGAGCCAATTGCGGGGAATCGTCACGGGAGTGGATGCGAACGGCAATCCGATTATGCCGTATCAAGGGGTCGTGGTGACCTACCGACCGGGCACGACCAATCCGTACGAATTCGAGTTGAATTTCGTCGGTGCGAGTGCCGGCACCAATCATCCCCAGGTGGTCCAAGTTGCTTTGCAGGGTCCGCCTTTCCCGGATCCGCCCCTGCCGGGTTTCATCATCGGGTCAACCATCGTTCAGGGTGGTTCGACAACCGCACCGCCACCGCGATTGCGACACAATCAATTCGGTGCTTCGGGAACGATTCAGGAAAGCACCTCGGGCGGGATGGAGCCGGATGGTGATTTCACGGCAGTCTTTGTGCAACACGAGGAATACACCGATGGACAGTTCTCGAATTCCAACATCTATTACCGGCGGTTTGACGAGTCCACGGATACGGCCGGTCCGCTCGTGACCGACTTGATTGACCACTACGGCAGTTCCGTCCCCGCGGGTGGGGTGATTGCTGGCCCAGTGCAGTACATCGTGCTGAGTTTTGACGATCGGCTCCTTGCGGGCGATCCGAGGCAGGTTCGCGATAGCGTTTTGAACCCGCAGAATTACGTGCTTTATCGAGGAGATGTGGAAATTCCGGTAGGGATCGCCAAGGTCGAGTTCGGGATGAATATGGCGGCCCAGTTGAATGGGAGGCCTGACGGGGTCGACCACGATGGCGATGGGGTGGCCGATGGCGTGTATCAGCTCAATCCGATTCCCTCGAACAAATGGGAAGCGGTGTTAACCCTGGATGGGAACGGCGTGGTGGGCCTCGGGACGCCGGCCTTGGAGGCGGGGGATTATCGCGTGGTCATCCGGGCGCCTCGGCCGGCGCAGAATATTTCCGGGTTGCGGGATCTGGCGGGAAATCCGCTCGGTTACAGCGGCTATTTCCCCGCGGGACGGGATATGTCCTTCACGTTCAGTGTAACCGTGGTCAGCCCCGATATTCGCGTGGATGCCCCGGTGAGCGTAGCGGGTCGTACATTTGCCGAAACGGCCAGTGCCGTAGCCCGGGATGCCGATGGGGATTACGTGGTGGTTTGGACCGCCTTCGACCCGGTGCTGGGAGTGGATCGGCTGTATTATCGGTTGTTTGATGCGGATGGCACGCCGGCCGATCTGCCGTATTTGGACGTTTCTGGTCAACCGCTTTTGGATGGGTCGGGAAACATTAGGATTGCGCGGGATGCCTTCCCGGCGTTGCCGGTGACACCCATCGCATCGCATCCGGGATTTGCCGGCGACACGCAGAAGTTCGGTTCGGTGGCGATGGATCCAGACGGCGATATCGTCGTCACCTGGACGAATTATCGCGGAGGTGATGCGGACATTTATGCCCGACGGTTCGACTCGATGGGAGGGCTGCGTGGGATTAGCTTCGCGTCGGGAAGCCCGGTCTTTAACCCCAACGCCCCCACCGCTTTCCGGGTCAATGAGTTCGCCGCTAATGCCCAGAAGTGGTCCGACGTGGCCATGGATGTCGAGGGCAATTTTGTGATCACCTGGTCCAGCTATGCTCAAGAAAGCGGTGGCCTGTCGGGGACGGGATTCGGTGTTTACGCGCGGCGTTACGATGTGTTTGGCCAACCGCAAGGGCCGGAGTTCCGTGTTAATGTCACCACCGCAGGCAACCAACAGTTTTCGAAGGTGGCCATGGATGCCGCGGGCGGGTTTGTGATCGTTTGGGTCAGTGACCACAGCGGTGCCGGGACCGATATCTTTGCCCGCAGTTTCTGGTCGGATGGCTCTCCGCAGGCGGCGGTGGCCGGTACGGCGTATTATTTCGGCGAAATCTTGGTCAATAGCACGACCGCGGGCAATCAGACTTATCCGGATGTAGCCATGCGGTTGGCGGGCGATCAGCTCGTGGTGGCGTGGACGGGCCCGGATGGAAACCAAAACGGCGTTTTTGCCCGCCGGTTCTCGCGGAATATCGATCGGAGCACGGTCGGCTCGATTGCGCCGATTGGCAATGAGTTCCAAGTGAACGTCACGGCCGGGGGTGAACAAACGTTCCCGTCGGTGTCGATGGGTTATACGGGCAACTTTGTGGTGGCTTGGAGCGGTCGCGGCGATCAGCCGGGGCAAGTGGACGTCTCGGGTCAGGGAGTCTTTAGTCGGGCTTATGATGCGGCCGCAAATCCGCTCATTGGGGAGACGCGGGCGAATAATCAGATTCCGGGCAACCAATGGATGCCCTCGGTGGCCTGCGATGCCAACGGAAATTATGTGATTGTTTGGACCGGCGTGCTTGGTGGCGGGCCGGATATGACGGTTTACCACGCACTCAGCCGCCGGAATTGGGCGGATACCGTGGGCCCGATCGTCACCGGTTTGCGGACAACGACCGGCGAACGGCTGCGAAATGGCGGGGTAATTCCCGGACCGGTGCACGAACTGGTGGTGGAATTCAGCGAGAATCTTTCGGTGCGGCTGACCGATAGCGATCAGGACGGTGTGCCGGATAGTGCCGGGCCGGATAGCGTGCTCAATCCGGATAATTGGTTGCTCCTCAGTCGAGGGACGCCGATCACCGCCGGGGTAAGCTCGATTACCTTCCAGCGGAATCCTTTGACCCGCAAATATGAGGCCAGGGTAGTCCTGGACGGCAATGGCACGGCTTCGGGCGTGGTGCCGTTGAGTGAAGGAAGCTACGCGCTTCTGGTGCAAGATACGATCAACGATTGGTACTTTGCTCCGCTACTGACGACGCCGTTTTTCAGCGGTAACCGACTGGATGGCGATTGGAATGGCACGGCGGGAACCAACACCGCCGTCCCGCCGGGGGCGACCGGTTATTTGTTCAACTTCGGGGTCAGTGGGGCGGCGGCACAGTTCGCGGGCGAATTCCGCATCAACGATTCGGTGGGCTATATCCAACTGTTTACTCAGTCATTTGGAATCGGGCTGGGATACGATAACACCACCCAAGCCATGGGGATGGATGCCGATGGCGACTTCGTCGTTGTCTGGACCAGTTATGGCCAGGACAATCCCGGGGAGCCGCTCGGCGCCGGAGTGTACATGCGGTTATTTGACCGCAACAACAACCCGCTGACGCCGGAAACTCTGGTCAACCAGACCGTCGTCGGCCATCAGCGCAATGCCGCGGTGGCGATGGATGCCGATGGCGACTTTGTGGTGGTCTGGGAAGCTGCCGGCGATAACGTCGACGGAAGTTGGGGCATTTGGGCCCGACGTTACAACAGCGTGGGCGCACCGTTGGGACCGGAGTTTTTAGTCAATACGACCACGCAAAACGATCAGCTCAATCCAGCGGTGGCGATCGACGAGTTCGGCAATTTCGTGGTGGTATGGGTCAGTGCGGGTCAACCTCAGAGCTATTACAACGACATCCGGGCACAATTGTTCAATTATCGCGGCGAGAGGGTGGGCTCGGAATTCCGGGTCAACGTGGCTAATTTGCCGGGATTACCCGTGGAGTACAACCCCACCGTCGGGCGGAGCAGCAACGGGAATTTCGTCGTTATCTGGGAGCAGATCACAGCGACGGCCAACGGCGTGGTCACCGATACTCAGTTGGTCGGTCGGCTTTACAACGCCGCAGGGACAGCGCTGACGGGCGAATTTCGGGCCGATTCCGGGGCGGGAACAGGGGGCGCGGAGACCCAGCGCACCGCTCGCAATGCCAAGGTGGTCATGGACGAGCAGGGCGGGTTCATCGTCGTTTGGGAAGGCTATAGCGGCAACCCGGTCGATGATTACGAAGTCTTCTATCAACGCTTCGACGCGCTGGGGAATGCCATTGGGGCCGGGCAGGTGAACATGCCGCAGTTTACGCTCTCCCAGGTCAACGCGACGGTGGGGGTGGATGCCGACGGTGATTTTGTCGTGGCTTGGAACGGTAATGGGGCCGAGCCCAATCCGCTGGCTCCCGGCAACCCGAACTTCTGGGCAGATGTGGATAGCTCCGGGATTTTCATGCGGAAATATCATGCGGCGGGGGCTCCGACCGGGGTTCAAGTGCGGGTAAACCGCACGGAGTCCGGCATGCAGCACTCCCCCTCGATTGCGATGACCCGTGAGGGCGATGTGCTGGTGGTTTGGGCGGGCTCCGGTGTGGGGGATGTTCATGGAATCTTTGGCCGGCGGTTTGACGAACCCACGGACACCGCAGGGCCGCGAGTGACCGATGTGCTGACCACAGACGGGCAGCGGTTGCTCGGTGGTCAGATGGTCACCACCCCGCTCAGTCAAATCGTGGTCGTCTTCAGTGAAGACATGATGAAAATCGGCCCCAATAGTGTGACCAATCCGGCCAATTACGCCCTGATCAAGGACGGGGTCCCCATCAGTGGCGGGATCATCTCGATCACCTATGGGCTGAATCCGGCCACGAACAAATGGGAGGCGGTTTTGACCGTGGATGGCAATGGCCCGCTGCCAGGGGTGGTGCCCCTGGGTTCGGGGCGCTATGAACTGGTCCTCCGCAATACCCTGCGCGATGTCGTGGGGAACCCCTTGAACGCCACGGGTAGCAATCCTAATGGGGCGGAATTCCGGACATCGTTCGATATCTTCGTGCTCTCCGGGCAGGATCTAATCGTCAACCCGCGAACTAGCGGCGACCAAGTTTTGGCTGGGCCCAATTACACGCCGGGTAGCCCGCGTTCGGTGGCTAGCGACGGAGATGGTGAATATGTGATTGTTTGGCGCGATTTGTTGCCGGGTAGTCAGGGAATTTACGCCCGTGTTTACAACGACCTCCGCTGGATGTCGACACCCAGTGGTCGGGTAGGTACGGGACCGAATCCTGGCCCGGCGATTTTGGTCACCAACAACCCCACGGCACAATT
The DNA here is from genome assembly GCA_937128505.1 of uncultured Thermogutta sp. Taxonomy (GTDB): domain Bacteria; phylum Planctomycetota; class Planctomycetia; order Pirellulales; family Thermoguttaceae; genus DTLM01. Next base: position 10,071 of record CAKZMM010000157.1, on the reverse strand, counting down.
TGCTTCGGTGGCTCGGGATGCCGACGGCGATTTCGTTGTGGTTTGGGAGCAGGATGACGATCCAACCACGACCGGGGAGGATTGGAACGTTTGGGCCCGACGTTTCGACGCCACCGGCGTGCCGTTTGGGGATCCGTTCCGGGTCAATTCGGAGACCGAAGGTGCCCAGCGGTATCCGGCGGTGGCCATGGATGTCGACGGCGATTTCGTCGTGGTTTGGCAAAGCTTCGGACAGGATGGCGAGGGCTGGGGAATCTTCGGCCAGCGGTATAGCCCGGCCGGTTATGCCTTGGGTGGCACGAATGAAGTGCAGTTGATCACCTTCACGGGCAACCCGCGGGGGACCTTCGGGCTGATTTGGGACGGTGACGGCGATCCGAGCACGGCGAATAGCACTGGGGCGATTTCGTTCAACGGAAATGCTTTCGAGATCGCCTCGACGGTGGAAAGCCGCCTGAATGTCTTGGGAAGGAACCGGCATGGAGTGCAGGTCAATCAGGTTCGTGTCCAGGCAGTCGGTTTGATGCAGTTGCTGGTGGAGTTCGTCGGGCCCGGTGGTGGAAAGGATCAAGAGCAACTGCGAGTTGATCCGGGTCATACGAATTTGACCGGCGGACCGGGGGCAGGGGTGTTCATCCAAACGCTGGTGGAAGGCTTGACCGGAGAATTCCAGGTTAATGTCACCACCGCCGGCGACCAGATGTTCCCCGCGGTGGCGATGGATCAACGCGGGCAATTCGTGGTCACGTGGACCGGCACAGGCCAAAATGGTGATGCCCCGTACCAGACCAACGTCTATGCCCGTCAGTTCCCGAGCAACGATGTGTATGGGCCATTCCGCGGGGATCCGGTTTACGGGGCCACGAATCCAAGAGCATCGTGGCTGGAGCAAGCCCGGTTTGTCGTCAGCACCGACAACATCGCTACTCACGAGATCTTGCCGGGCACCGGCTACGACGGCGTCGTCAGTGTGGTGGCACGTGATCCCGCAGGTGCAACTGTTGAAATAGGTAGCGGGGCGCTTCTGTGGACCGGATATCACATCCTTACAGCAGCGCACGTGGTTACCGATGCGTTGGGGAATGTTTATCCGGCGGTGGAGATCGGTTTCGCCTTACCGGCACCGACCGGGCCGGTCACGATAACTTCGACACAAATCATCGTGCATCCGGGGTATGATCCGAACGCCCTTTTCGTTAACGATCTGGCGATTATCGTCTTGCCGCAACAAGCACCGGCGGGGGCGGAACGCTACCGGATTTATCGCGAATCGGATGAGATCGGAAAGATTCACGAATTCGCGGGTTTCGGGGATATCGGCCAGGGAACGACAGGGGCCATAGCTGCCGGTTACCCCCTGAAATACTTCGGCATGAACCGGTATGAAGTCTTCGGTGAGCGATTCAACGGATTGCGGTATGTGGATTTGGGATATCCGCTGCCGGGTGGGCCGAGGTGGGCCCCAGGTACGCTCCTTGCCTTCGATTTCGATAGCGGACTGGCCGCTAACGATGCTTTCAACATTCTGTTCAACATTCGGAACTTGGGACTGGGGGCAGCCGAGGCCATGACAGCGCCGGGTGATTCCGGTGGTCCGCATTTCATTAACGGACTTATCGCCGGCGTTACGGCAGGGGTACTTCGAGCGCCTGTCGCTGATTCCGACGCCGTAATTAACTCGAGCTTCGGCGAGATCGGCATCGATACCCGTGTGTCCTACTATGCCTCCTGGATCGATGCGGTTGTGGCCCAAGGCCGAGTCGCCACCGGTGAGTTGCTGGTCAACCAGACGATCGTGGGGAATCAAAAGTGGTCCGTGGTGGCGCTGGATGCCGACGGCGACTTTGTGATCAGTTGGACGAGCTACGGTCAGGACGGGGCCGGCAGCGGGTATGGGGCCGGTTTCAATGGCCAAAATGGCATCTTCGCGCGGCGATTCGACCGGAATATGTTGCCGGTGAGCAACGAATTCCAGGTCAACACTTTCGCCCCCGGTGATCAGCAACGGTCCCAAATCGCCATGGATGCCGATGGCGACTTTATGATCGTTTGGGAGAGCCGACCGGACCGCGGTGCGACAACCGGCGGGGGTAGCTCGCCGACGGACGATTTCGGCATCTATGGGCGCCGTTATGTGGCCACTTGGAAGCTGGGCACCAGCCCTTACTACGGTCCTAATGGGGAGCTAGGGGGCGAGGTGGCCATCAGTAGCACGAAGCTCGGCGATCAGCGCTCGCCGGCCGTGGCCTTAAGCCACACGGGGGATGCGGTCGTGGTTTGGAGCGGTCGCGGCGCTTTGCCTACGGCCGACCAAGCCGATAGCCAAGGTATTTATCATGTGCGGCTGTTCCAAACCAGGGACGATGCTCCGCCCATTGTGGCCGATGTACTGGCCGTTGTTACCCGCGACGGAAATCGGGTAATCCAGCAGCTTCTGGACGATTCCGTTGTGCAGGAAAATATCGAGCGATTGATCGTCAGCTTCAGCGAAAATCTCGTTGCCGACCGTACCACCTCGCTGAAGAGCATCACCAACCCGAACAACTGGACGCTCTATCGCAACGGTGCCCCGATTTCCGGCGCGGTGGTGTCGGTCAGCTTCGGGCTGAATCAAAGCTCGGCAGGACCGAACCCGGTGGCTCCTCGGCCAACCAATAAATACGAAGCGGTCCTAGTGGTGGATGGTGATCCGACGAAGCCGGGTATTCAGCCGCTTGGACCGGGGATTTACGAGCTGGTCCTCTCCGACCGTGTCGAGGATCTTTTCCTCAATCGGCTGGATGGGGACTTTGACGGGGTGGCAACCGGTGGTTTCACCCGGGGATTCATCGTCGGGGCGATAGAGGAAGTGATTGTACCGCCTCCTGGGCCACCGGCTTTCGGCGAAGAGGATCCCTTGGTGCATCGGGTACAGACAGGGGTCCAAAACAGCCCTGCGATCGCTTCCAACGCCAGTGGCGACTTTGTGATCGTATGGGTGGATTATGACCCCACCACCAACGAAGGGGATATTTACGCCCAACGGTTCAACAACGTCGGGCGAGCGGTGGGCAACCGAATTGCGGTCAATAATTACCGCATCGGCAATCAATACCAGCCCGATGTCGCCATGGACGACTACGGCAACTTCGTCGTGGTGTGGGCCGGAGCGGGACTCGCAGCGGGTGAAATCAATGTGGTCGAGCCGGCCGGTGTGTTCGCGCGGGTCTTCGACGCGCTTGGGCAGCCAATTACCGATCAATTCCAGGTCAATCAATTCCGGGTCAATGTTCAGGATCGACCCGCAGTGGCCATGGACTCCGACGGGGATTTCGTGGTTGCTTGGACCAGTTACGGGCAGGATTCGGATAAGGATGGCGTTTTTGCCCGGCGCTATACTCTGCAAGGGGTAGCCAAAGGACCGGAATTCCTGGTCAATACCACGGTCAGAAATCGGCAAGATAACCCGGATGTGGCCATGGATGCGGTGGGCAATTTCGTCATCGTTTGGTCCGCCTATGGACACTCCTCCGATGGTAGCCAGTGGGGTGTGTTCGGACAGCGTTACGATGCGGCCGGCAACCGGCTGGGAGGCGAATTCCGGATCAACACGTACACCACGGATGATCAGCTCGATGCCCATGTGGCCATGGATGCCAACGGCAACTTCGTGGTCGTATGGAGCAGCTTCAATCAGGATGGAAGCGGCTACGGAATCTTCGGGAAACGCTTCAATGCAGCCGGAACGGCCATCGGGAGCGAATTCCGGATTAACCAGCGGACGTTGCACTGGCAATATGAGCCGGATGTGGCGATGGATCGGTTCGGCAACTTCGTGGTCACTTGGACGAGTATTGGTCAGGATTTGCCGGACGTCATCGATGCCGGCGTATTTGCCCGGATTTACTATGCCGATGGTTCCGACTTCATCGACCCAACCGATCCCGCCCGCACCCGCGCCTTAGGCGAATTCAATGTGAACGCCTTGCGGCTGGGTGATCAGAATTCGCCGGTGGTCACTCTCAGCGACAACGGCACGCTAGCATTCGCTTGGGTGGGCCCGGATGCCGATCAAACTGGCGTCTATTACCGGGTCTTGGGCGGTCAGCTCAATCGGACCAGTTCGGCGCCGCTTTCGGTCTACACCTTAGGTAACGTGTATCAATCGCTCAGCAGTAGTGCTCCGGCATCAAGCTCCTTGGTGCTCACCGGGACATCGGGCAACGATACGTTCGAGTTTACCGGCGGTGGCACCCCGGGCAGTTGGGTGATCAAGGTCAACGGTGTCCGGCATTATGCTACTTCCGGCACCACGACGGTGAGCTTCGACGGGCTGGGCGGCTATGATACGGTGATCTTCAAAGGAACTGCCGGAAACGAGACGCTCTACCGCTGGACGGATCGGGCGGTATTCGAAGGAACGGGTTTCGTGGTGACGGTGAGCAATGTGGAATCGCTCTCGGCGTACGGTCAGGGCGGTACCGATGTCGCTCACCTGTATGATAGTTCCGGCTCCGATAGCTTTACGGCAACCGCCGGCTATGGCATCCTCAGCGGTAGGAACTTCTACAGCCGGGCGATGAGTTTCACGACGATCATCGCCTACTCCACGGGCGGGACCGACACGGCGCGATTCTACGGCTCGAGTGCGACCGAGCAATTCAGCGGCAGTCCTGCCTATGCTGCCTTGACCGGCTCGGGTTATGAACGCCGGGCGGAAGGCTTCAGGACGGTGAGTGCTTATCCGGGCGGCGGCAACGACGTGGCTCGGCTTTACGACGATCCTTCCGGCGACGATGTGCTGGTCGCCACGCCCGCTTATGCGAAGCTGACCACCTCGCGTGCTACCATCGCAGCCAACGGCTATAAGCAGGTGTACGCTTATTCATCCGGTGGCAAAGATGAAGGCAAACTCTACGATTCGTCCGGAAATGACACCCTGACCGCTCGGCCGGAGCAAACAACCTTCTCCGGTAGCAACTTCTGGTACCAGGTGAACGGATTCTGGGGCGTTTCGGCCTTCTCCACGGCCGGTAGCGATACGGCAAGGCTGTACGATTCGGCAGGGGATGACCGCTTCGTGGCCTCGCCGACCTATGCTACGCTTTCCGGGACGAACTACCGCATTTATGCCAGCCGGTTCCGATCCGTCACGGCTTATGCCTCCACGGGTGCGGATTCGAGCATCTTTTATGATGGAAGTTGGCTTAGGGAAACGTTCATCGTCACCCCGACTTATGCCACGATGTACGCCTCCAGTTACACGAATCGAGCGGAGGGCTTCCGGCGGGTGGAGGCGGTATCTACCGGCGGCAGTGATACGGCGAGGCTGTACGGTACGGCCGGCAACGACTCCTTCACCGGTACCAGCACCTACGCCCTATTGACGGGTACCAATTACTATGCCCGGGCCCATGGTTTCCGTTATGCCTACGCCTATTCAGGTGGCGGCAATGACGCGGCGAAACTCTACGGCACAGCCGGGGCTGATACTTTCGTAGGTCGGCCCGATTCCGCTCGGCTCTATAACTCAAGCTACTCGTTGGAGGTTTTCAATTTCCAATCGGTCCGGGCTTACGGCAGCAGCGGATATGATCGGGCTTGGCTCTATGATACGGCACTCACGGAGTATCCCGATCGGCTGCGTGCGGGGAGCAATTGGGTCCGGATGTTCAACCAAGGGCTGAATTACGAGAACTGGGTGTTCGACTTCGAGTATGTGGAGGCTCATTCGAGCAACTCGGAAGATGTCAACGAAGTGACCGGCGCGGTGGACTTCCTGATCACCCGAGGAATCTGGTAAATGCGGGATTGGGTCAGTCAAACTGTCGGTCATGTCGGTCATAAATGACTAAAAGCAGACCGGTGGCCACACGGCTACGGGAACCCAATCAAATGAGGGTTCCATGCCGGAACTCGGTACATTTCGGGTGACGGCTTCTCGCCGGTAGGGCATCGGCACGCGGGTTGCTGCAAAGTGCTGTTTAAACGCCGGGGACCGCCTCAAGCAGGCGGGTGAGCCGCTTGGACACCTGCCGGCTTTTTGGATCCGACTTGCCGGAGTAATGCCAATACCATCTCAGTTTTTAGCGGGATTATGCTCCCCGAGTTTGAAAGTTTTCAAAGCTTTAGTTTGAAAGTTTTCAAAGCTTTCCTGGATTGTGCTCCGCAAGTTTGAAAGTTTTGAGGGGTTGCGCTCCGAAAGTTTGATGGAGGCGGCAGCGGCTTCCGACGCCGGCGTACCGCGTTTGACAGGTTCGTGCACAGTCGCGGTACAATGGAATTAGGCCTTTTGGCGGAGACATTGGGCTTACGTCTCTGCCGGGGTTGCCTGCGGGCCAATGGGCGATGTTGCTTTCGGAGGAGGTGAGGGCTGAGAGCATGTTTAAAAAAGGGCACTTTTCGCACGGTCGTAAAGTGCCGTTGTCGCACCGCAAGCTCCGCGTCGAACCGCTAGAGGAGCGGCACCTGCTCAGCGCCAATTGGCCGGGCCTTTTGGTCCACGATGCAAGCGGCGACCTGTTCACCGTCGATATGAACAACAACTGGGCGGTGCAGCGCGTCGGCACGACCTCGGTTCCATTTTTCGATATGGCCTTCTCGGCCTCCGGTCAGCTTTTCGGCGTGGGGGGATCGATCGGCGGCCCGAGCCGACTTTACGAAATTATCGTCAATTTCAGTAACAACTCCGTCAGTACGCGCTTGATTGGCACCATAACGCTGGGCGGGGCGGGGATTTACGTCAACTCGTTGGAGTTCGCTCCGGACGGTTCGCTCTTGGCCGCCGGATACGATAGTTCGGGGGGCAACGCCCTGTTTCGCATCAATCCTTCCACCGCCGGCGCGGAGCGATTGGTGCGGTTGGGGATCCACCGATCGGCGGGCGATTTAGAGTTCGACGAGTTCGGCAATCTGTTCTTGACCACCGAGGGTGCCCAGCTTATCCGGATCGACGTGGCGGGCGAAAGTTATCAAGTTGTCGGGTCGATCATTTATTCGGACTTCTACGGATTGAGTTATGGGCCGGGCCCAGTGCTCTATGCTTACCGCCAAACGGGAGATGTTTACCGGATCAACCGGAGCAATGGTCAGATCACTTATATCACCACTCTCAGCCATTCGGATTTAGCCTTTGTTTATGGGGCAGCTATCGTCTTTCCCGCCCCCACGAATTTGGGCACCCTGGATTTTGCCAACTTGACGCTCGAGGCAACCGTCCTCGGTCAGCGCTGGTATCGCGTGGAGGCAACACGGGAGGGCCTCCTAACCACGGACGTGTATCGGACCCGCTCAGGCACGGATGTAGCTTACTGGGAACTACTGGGCGACGGGTCCATGCGGAGACTTTTCAAGACGGGTCCCCGCGCGGACCACACGGTCCCATCGGCAGGGAGCGTTTACTACATCCAGATTGACGATGCTTCCGCGACAATCGACCTGCGGTTGGCGAATCTGGTCCGATTTGTGGGCAATGGGGCACTGATCTACGGAACCAATCAAGACGATCAATTCTCGATTCGCCCCGGGTCGGTCTATGAGATGACCATCAATGGGGTAGTATATTTGCGTGAATTCGATTCGCGTCAGCTTGTGCAGGTTAACTTCGATGGATTGGTGGGAAATGACCGGGCGACTTTTTCCGGCACGGCTTACAACGAAACGGCGACCTTGAACCTTTTGAACGGCACCGGCGAGGTGCGGTCGCCGGATCGCTATGTCGTTCAGGCCACAGGTGTGGCCCATATGAGCTTCGCCGGTGGCGGGGGGCTGGATACCGCGATTCTTACCGGTTCCGGCGGTAACGATTCCGTAGTGCTGCGCTTTCGCGAGGCGACGCTCACCGGCTTCCGGACCTCACTGAACGTTAGCGCTGTAAAGACCATCCAACTCAATGCAGCCAGCGGCACCGACACAGTGCAATTCACCGGAACCAATGGGGATGATCTCGTTACCCTCGGTCCCAGCCAGGGCATTTTCACCGATTCCGGCGGAACTTTCTTGATCGAAGTCACGAATGCCGAATCGTTTTCGGCAGACGCAGGGATCGGCTTTAATCAACTGACGCTTTTCGATGGGCCCGGGGCGGACGTGCTGGAAGTTCGGGCCGATTCGGTCACCTTCTTGGGTCCGAATGTGAACATCTCGGCCGCGAATTTTCAATATGTGGATGCCACCGCTACCCCGGGCGAGAATAATTCGGCAAAACTCTACGGGAAAGGGGGTGTCATTGATCAATTTGTAGCTCGGCCGCGTGAAGGAAGTCTCGTCGGCGGCGGATTAACCAAATTGGTTCGTGGATTCGATCGAATCGAAGGCTTCGGAAATTCTTACGAAAATGACCAAGCTACGATCGAAGGGACTGCCGGGGTGGCGGACACCCTCACAGCGACCCGCCACTATACGACGCTTACCGGGAGGGGCTTCTATCTGCGGGCTGCCTCGATCCGCCAAGTGACCGTGCAGGGCGAATCGATCGATCATGCCCGGCTTTATGATGGACCGGCTGCGGATTTGTTCCAGGCCAGCGGCACCACAGCTCGCATGGTGTATGACGGCGATGCCAACATCTTCACGGAGGTGCGGGGATTCGGTCAAATCACGGCGTATGCGACCACGGCAAATGGCGGGGTTGATCGGGCCCAACTCACCGGTCTTACGGGTGTGGTGGACACTCTCAACGCACGCCCTCGGCAGACGACACTTTTCGGAACCGGATACAGAATCTGGCTGGTAGAACTCGAACAGATTCACACGGTGGCTCAGCCGGGCGAGGCAGACATCGCATACCTGATCGATTCGACGGGCAACGACACGTTCGAATACTATCCTACCCCGACCGGTTCGGAGCAGAAAACGGTCCTCCGCGGAACGGGGTTGGATGGTTTTTCCTTTGCCAACTCGGTGGAGGGCTTTGGAAGAGTCTATTCATACAGCACCACGGGTGGCTTCGATGTCGCCTATCTTTACGATGCCAGCACCGGGAGCGACGTTTTCACGGCAACGCCGAATTACGCCGTGATGAGTGGGCCAGGGCATTACTCGCGGGCTTGGGGATTCGAGCAAGTCTATGGATATGCCGGCAATGATGGCTTCACGAATTCGGCCCGGCTTTATGATTCCGCGGATGGCGACGTTTTCGAGGCACGAGCAACTTATTCTCAGATCATGTACGGCGGTAATCCGGCGTTCAGGGTCCGCGTGAGTGGCTTCCGTTATTCGACGGCTTACGGCTCGGGCGGTCATGATCGGGCTTACTTTTACGGCACGTTTGGTGTCCGCGATACCTTTACAGCCAATCTTCAAACCCGTACTGCCCTAATTTCCAATAGCAGCCGATACGATCGCGCTCAAGCCTTTGATGCCATTTACGCATACGGGGATCCCCTGGAAGGTGAAGATTCTGCTTATGTGACCGATTCCAGCGGAAACGATCACTTGGCCGCAAATGGCGCGGTCAACCAAATACTGGCTACCGTGCGAAGCGTTGATCAAGTGATCGAACTTTGGGACTTCCGGTATGTGAGAGCCGAGTCGGCTTTAGGAGGAACGGACACTCGAGCGGTGTACCACCGGGAACTTCTGGCGTTTATTCTGGATGACGTGGGCCCGTGGGTTGATGAATGATGTGTAATGGATTGCGCGCTCGTAGCGTCCGATGGTTTCGATCTTCGCACGTCCGCAGCTTTCTGTCCTAGCCACCGAGCGAGCGGTTCTAGTTTTTAAGCGATCTGTCTTAACCTCCGAGTAAGCCGGTGACTGCAAGCTTCCGCTTTTCGAACTGACGATTGCTCCACGCATTGGTGGAAATCCTCCTCGGATTCGTGGATATCCTCAACAGATTCGCGGAAATCTTCAACGAATCTTTTTTTAGCGGGAAGATGCCCGGCACTTGAGTCTGCGGCACTTTGGTCCGCAAAGAGCGTTTCGGGACCCGCGGTGATACCTTCCGAAATTTTTCGGCCCGAAGGTTGCTCGGCACAGTCGGGCTAACCGTTGCGGATCGCTCTATCGCGGGTAGTTGCCCCGGGGTAAGCGCAGGGATTCCGGCAGAAATATCACGGCAATGAGGTATCGACTGAGGACGCGGAGTCG
>CAKZMM010000156.1 GCA_937128505.1 uncultured Thermogutta sp. | reverse complement strand
CCCCTCCTGCCGACTGTTACCGAGCGAAGTTTTAGGTCGATCGATCGTATAAGAGTTTTTCTTCTCAGGTAAAGAGTTTTTCTTCTCAGGTAAAGAGTCGAGGGCTAACGGGATCTGCCCATCCTCTCGAAGAAATGGCCCGCAGACTTGTCCCTTCTCGAATCCCTTCCCTCCGACAGCGAATGCCGCAAATTCTAAAAGCCGACTCCGGCTGCCTCGGCGTCTCGTGAGCCTAAGGCGCGGTACCCCTCCGGCGTGATCGCCTCGCCAACCAATCTCACGGAACCATCGACAAAGCAAAATTGAGCTCCCCCCGGGTGATAACTCCCGAAGCTAATCTCCGCAAGCACACCGGGGACCGCTGAATCCCGCCATGCGTTCAGTTTCGGATAGGTGGAGGCTATCGCCTCGGAATACTCTGTCCCCCCTCGCCCCCCTTGTATCCAGCCGGCTGTTTGCGGCAAACCGATGTACCAATAGTCCATAGCTTGATTGTCTTTGATCATGAAAGGATCCGTGTGCATCTCCCCAAAAAGTGCCGTGTGGCTTGTCCCATCTTTGACGTCCTCAAATCGGACGCAACTATTGCCGAAAAGCATGCCATCGAGGGGGTAATCTTCTAGGGCCACCTGCGGGTATCCTCCAGCGGGGATGGTGCTTCGATCGTCCGAGGCCGCCAAAGACGAGGCTACACCGTTATAGCTCGACGGAACACGTTGGGAAATGTTGTTGAAATCGACGTGGGTGGGAGCCGCCATACTCGGGCAGCGGAACACCGCAATCACGGTTTGACAGGCCGTGGTATTGGGCGATCCCGAGTCCCAATTCCCCGGACCGTCCTCCTGAAAAATGAGAGTAAAGTACAAGTTATTTTGCTCCAAGTAGGGAAGGAGCATGGCCTGCCAAGATTGCTCAAGGTCGCTGAAACCAAACGGGAAGCACCCTCGTGCTCCATGATAAAGATGCATGGCGAGCCCAAGTTGTCGGAGATGATTTCCACAGTGGGTTCGTCGTGCCGCTTCCCGGGCGATCTGGACGGCAGGCACAAGTAACGCAACAAGCACGCCGATGATCGAAAGCACAGTAAGGAGCTCCACCAGGGTAAATCCCCCGGCTGCACGACCGCACGATCCGGACCGACAAACCCGCCGCAATAACATGAACATCGCTCCAGCCCCCGGGAAAACCGACTTAAAAGAATTCAGCAGGTAGCCAGCATACCTGCGAAGATGATGGCAGAAAATAGCGGCGGGGGCAAGTTTCGGCCGAAAAGTTTACCAAAGGGATTGAGCAAAGTCTTGAAAGAAGCGGTGGTTACCGACTCGCAGGCCGTGGGAGCCGCTAAAGCCGGTGACAAAGCTTAACTAACCAAGTGTTGCGCGGAGGGCTGAGGGATAAGAAAGGGGCGGATCGAAACTGATCCGCCCCGGGGACTATGTTGCGTAACCTAGTTGCTTATGAGAGTTCATTCTCGAGCTTCGTTACTTGTCAGGATCCCCAAGGCGATCGAAGAAGTCCGAAAGCGCCTTTGCCTCGAAACCTCCGGCTTATTGCCATAGGCTTCGGAACGATTATCTTCGATTTGCGCTTGCCGAACTTTACTTTTCCCCAGCAGATTCGATCGCACCGAAGACTTATTTAGCCTAGGTTCCGAAAACTTAAGTTGGCTCCAACGTCAAAAGTTAAATCGGCTTACCCCTGGGGCAAATCTGACGAAACACAGATCAAGACTTCACGAGATTCACTGCTGCTTTTCCTGCTGGGTGATGGCGGCGTCCTCGGCCTGAATGGCGGCCTGAGTTGCCGGATCACTCGGCGGCGGAGCCGACACACCGCTCGAACAACCACAACCGCTCAACAAAACACAAAGGGACGAAGCGAGCAAACACGCGGTCAAGATCCGATTCATGAAGATCGCTTTCCATGTCATCATTCTTTAGGCCCTTTAGACTACTTTCTGTTAACCAAGGTTAACCATTCACAATTCTCATCACAATTCTCAAGTTCTTGCGATTGACGAATCAGACACAGGGTTTAGACATACGGTCTGGATGCGATTCCCGGCATATTCGGATGATGCCCACTCCCGACACTCATTCTTTGGCACAGGTGAGTCCCGCCGCCGGTATTAACCAGCGGTGTAGAAGGTGGTTTTCCGGATTGGGCAGGGCTTCTCACAAGCGAGATTCTCAGAATCCGGAAATTGATTGGCCATCATCGATCAGGCTCAACCGGCGGAACACCTCCGCATCGATCGTGAAAGGAATCAACCGCACGCTACCATCTGCCAAGCATGCGTTCATCCCCGCAGGATGAGCGGCTCCAAAAAATGGATGCCACTGTCCCCATGTACGTCCACCGAGATCGGTAATCGTGGTCCATCCAGATCCGGGATCGTGCGGCGCCTTGATGTCGGGAATTGGCGGAAGTCCGTATTCGGTTCCGTTACTGAGCCGACCCGCACCATAACGGATAATGTCCTCGTCCCAACCTGCATTATTCCATCGCTCGTTGTCCCCACCTTCGCTGCCGAATGCTTTCGGATTGAGGGCCTTTTCGGCCACCATCAAGGTGTTGCTTGTACCGTCGGTAATAAGCTCTAGGCGCCGTTTTGCGCGATCGGTTTGCACAATGACACCGCGAAGTCCGCCGCTTGCGGTCTCTCGGATGCCCCCTGGACCTCTCTCACCGGCGTTGCCGGCATAATCCGCGCGATAAAATCGCCCACTACCGTGCGGCTCTGGAAATCGCCGCGATGGACAGTAATAGGTGATGATGGCTTGCCGGGCCACGTCGTCTTCGCGGCTATTCTGACCTGAACCGGGGGTGGGCGGGTCATGCTGGTCGGTGGCCATGTCGTAAACCGGTTTTTGTTCCATGAATGGAAGGATGTGGTACAGCCAGCTCCAGCCATAACGGGTGCGCGAGTTGCAACAGGCCGTTAGGGCATCCGGTACACGATGGTCGCCATCGCGAGCACCCGGCGGCAAGCGGCCGAAGGTATCCTGGAAATTGTGTATGGCCAGCCCGATTTGTTTTAAGTTGTTTGAGCATTGCGAGCGACGTGCCGCCTCACGAGCGGCTTGAACCGCGGGAAGTAGCAGGCCAATGAGCACGCCGATGATAGCAATCACCACCAAAAGCTCGACCAGGGTGAATCCCTTTTGATGCCTTGGGCTTACCTTTTGATGCATCAGTCTTGCGTTAGACAAACGATCGGAACACATTCGCACGTGCATCGATACCTCCACAGAGTTCATCTCGTAATTACCCGGAAAGATCTTCCGGTGGTGCGACCCGGGTTTTCAATTCGCTCACCCACCGGCCTAACGAACATCCGGCGTAAGTCTAGAGCGGTAAGATTAGAAAAGTGTTAGGAGAGTGTTAGAAATCTGTAAGGAAAGAAGCGGGTGAAAAGTGAATGAAGCCGGTCAAAAAAATCACAATTCGCCCCTGCGCAACTGATGATGTGTACCTATGTATACTTCGATGGCAGCGAGGTCACGATGATTCACTTCTGGTCTTTTGCAGACTTAAAGCTTCTTACTTGGTTATCGAGTACCCTTGTGCGGCGAGGGATTGGTAACCATCTATTCGGCGTTTCAGTCTGTAAGTTGGTTCTTTTTAATATAATGGCAACTCCGGCTTTAATTGCCGGCACTCGTAAATCATGGCCTGAGGGAGGTTGTCTGGCGTTATCGCCAAAATCTTTTAAGTGTTTTTACGGGTGGAATACTTCTTGGAATATCTGTTGATCGCTGAATATTTGTTGATCGCCCTCAAGGAGAG
>CAKZMM010000155.1 GCA_937128505.1 uncultured Thermogutta sp. | reverse complement strand
AATTATCTGTCTTGAGTTTGCGAAGAGGCCTCCCGCGTAGCGGACCCATTATGTCGGATAGTGCTCAGGTTCAATTCATTTGCAGCCATACGGGCTCAAGTCTAGTAAGTTGAACCTGCATTTTTAACAACTTGAACGCACGCCGGGGTCCCAAGGATTACAATCTCGCCGAGAATCCACGTGCTTGATAATGCCCGCTAGAGCCGCGAACCGCTTTGAGCTTTTTAATTACCAGGGGCCCCGCACGTAGTAGACCCCTAATTGATCCGTACTGCTCGGCCACCGAGGTGGAGCGAGAAGCCCTCTGCGGTCAATCGTTCCCGGTCCGGGGTAATCGCGCGAGAACTGATGCCAGATAGCTGTGGTCCGCGTTCCCCCAACGCCCCAACTGTAATGCGCTTGGTTGGTCGCCCTCGGGGGAACCACCAAAGCGACCGGCAAGCCCCATGCAGGATGGTAATAACCAGCATGCCATGGATAATCCGGCGGGACGGTCCGGTACTCGATGTACTGTCCTCCGAGGCCATTAGCTAAACCGCTTCCCGGCGGCCACACGGCAGCTAGCCCCGCCGGTAAACAACACTGAGCCATGGCGGGCCCGGCGAATTGAGCCAATGTAATTGCCAGGCTACAGGCAAATAGCCTCAATAACGTTTTTTTGTTCATGTTTCTCATTTCATCGCCACTCCTGAGCGGTAATGGAACGGTGCGAACTTGTCGTCGGTTCGAAATAGTTGTCGGTTTGTAGATAACGGGGTGTTGGTTTGAAGACAATGGTACGAATGATTATCAAAAGCCGCGTGGGCTTATCGAATGCCAAGGACGTGCATACATCTAATACTCGCAACCTTACTGACTTAGATCCTTGATCTTCTTCCCCCCACGGGCTTTGGGGCTCTCGTGCCCCTAAACTCGTCAAAGGTCGTGCAGGTCCGCCAGAAGATGTTTACTTCTGCGCTCATGGTCATTTGTAATCTTTGGTTACCGACCTTTGACAATTCCTACCGCCAGCAAACCCAGGTTTTGGTCCACCCTGCGTCCGGGTGCCAGCGCCAATAAACCCGTTTATGTTGGTACAGGAACTCATGAGGCATAAGCGGCTCATAGGTTATGAATGTATGGCCCACCCACGGTGGCGTTGGACGTGGTGCTGGATAAAGTTCAGCCCCAATACCACCCGGGTTCGGCGCCACGTAGTAGTTGTAGAAAAGGTCAGGTGCCACACGCTGCCGATATTGGGCCGAAGCATTCTCGGTCCAAATCCCCACAATCACCAGAGCGAACAAAAATGTTAAAATCCTCAGTGTTGTAAACTTTGTCATACTTGCGTTTCCTCCATGTCCCGCTGATAGCTAGATTCCCAACGGTTCGAAAATATTCTCGATATTCTCCAATCCGTTCGCTAGTTGACTCAAAACTCGCACGCGGAAAAACCACCTCCACAAAGTTCAAAGGGTCGCCCCTTTTACGAAAATTCGGCTTATGCTGTAGAAACCCTACACAATAAAAGCCAGGAGGGAGCCGAAAAGACGATTTAATTCTCACTTGACCGCAATCGGGCTCGGAAAAGCTCAGCAAAACCGATACAATTTGAAATGAGCTGATGGAAAGCTTATTATCGGCGCAATCTTGATGTTGTTTTTTCGTTACATGTTGTACTAAAGTTTGCTAACTTGAGGGTAAATTGTGCTCATTCCTGCAAAGGTGCTCATTCGTGCAAAGTCGTAGGGTCAATTCCTTAAAATTTTTTCACGAAGATACTTCCGCTTTTGGCGGCTGCGATACTCCCGCGAAAGATCGGGGTTTCATCAGTAAATGCATATACTTAGTAGAGGCTTCAAATACAAGAAACCTAACATAAGCAACTAAGTAACATAAGCCTTCAAGAAGCGGACGGCTGACCCACATAAACCATAAGGCAGGAATCACCCTGCGTATTACGCGCATCAAGGTTCATCGGAACAAGCTATGGCAAGGCGACTTACGGAGTCGAAGGGGGTGAATACGGCAGATGGCCATCCGGTTAAGGATTCCAGCTCGGTGAGCACGGTATCTTCCCAGAGACCTCGGAAATCATCGTCGGGCAACGGGCAACTCAGCCAAGCGGCAGCCAAAACGCCCGCCAGCCCGAGGCAGCGGGCAACTGCCCATTCCATGGCGGCAGCCCAGCGGGATATTTCAATTAGCGAATTCTTTGCTAAGAACCGGCATTTATTGGGATTCGATAACCCTCGGAAAGCTCTCCTCACCACGGTCAAAGAGGCTGTGGACAATGCCTTAGATGCCTGTGAGGAGGCCGGGATTTTGCCCGAAATATGGGTACGAATTGAGTGTATGGGGGAAAACCGCTTCAAAGTGGCGGTTCAAGACAATGGGCCCGGAATTTTGCGGAAACAAATCCCTTTGATTTTTGGAAAGCTACTTTACGGGTCCAAATTCCACCGATTGCGAATGAGCCGAGGGCAGCAGGGCATCGGCATCAGCGCTGCGGGGATGTATGGGTTACTCACGACGGGAAAGCCCGTCCGAATCGTCTCCAAAACCGGCCGACAGCATCCTGCCCATTACTACGAGATTCAAATCGACACGAAGCGGAATCTCCCGGAGATTCTAAACGGTCGAGGCGAAGGTGTAGATATTCCTCCGGGGGAGGCCGGCCAAAGGTGGATGGAGAAATATGGAATCGAATGGATCGATGTAGATCACGGCACACGGGTAACCATTGAATTGGAGGGGCGTTTTCACCGCGGTCGCGGGAGCGTGGAGGAATATCTGGAACAAACCGCGATCGCCAATCCCCATGTAACGATTCATTATCGCGATCCGGAAGGTCAAGAAAGGACTTTCCTTCGCGCGGCCGATCAACTGCCTCCTGAACCAAGAGAAATCAAACCGCATCCGTATGGGGTCGAGCTGGGGACCCTCGTAGGAATGCTTAAGCAATCGACCCATGGTAGCTTGCGTCAATTTCTGACCCATTCTTTTTCCCGGGTCAGCCCCGCGATTGCCCGACGAATTTGCGAAGCGGCTCAATTAAGTCCGCGTTCCAGCCCGAAGCGTATCGGCCGGCAAGAAGCCGACGCGCTCTACCAGGCTATTCAGCAGTCAAGAATACCGGCACCTTCAGTCGATTGCGTAGTGCCCATCGGGGAAGAACTAATCTTGAAGGGCTTGCGGCAGGTCGTGCAGGCAGAGTTCTACGCGGCGGCCACGCGTCCTCCGGCTGTGTACCGCGGCAATCCGTTTGTCATCGAGGTGGGGCTAGCTTACGGCGGGGGACCATCCATCCACCGAGTTTCGCGAGAAACCCTCGCAGAGATGTTGGCCGAAAGCGATGCCCGCACTCTTCGCCAATTCTTAATCACCCAGTTTGACGGTTTGGGACCTGCCGGGGCCGATAGAATCATTCAGCATGCGCATTTGCGTCGGCGGATGTCACCGGCAAAGCTTTCGGCTTCCGAATTCGAGCGGTTGCACCATGCCTTAAGCACCGTGAATCTTCAAGAGGGCCAGACGATGAGCATCCTCCGGTACGCAAATCGTGTGCCTTTGCTTTTTCAGGCGGGTGCCTGTGTGATCACTCAAACCATTGCCCAAATGAATTGGCGGGCCTACGGGCTAAGCCAACCTCGCGGTTCCCTGCCCCAGGGACCTGTGACGGTGATGGTGCACATGGCCAGCGTCTGGGTGCCGTTTACCAGTGAATCGAAGGAAGCCATCGCTGCTTATCCGGAAATCCAGCGCGAACTCCGGCTCGCCCTTCAAGCTGTAGGTCGAAAGCTCAAAATGTACCTGCTTCGACGGCAACGGGTCCACCATGAGGGACAGCGGCGAAGCATCTTCTTGCGTTACCTCGGGGAAGTAGCCGACGCCGTGGCAAGCATTCGGCCGATCTCCCGCGAAGAGCTTTACGAAAAGCTGGTCGAGATTGCCAAAAAGAAAACCGTGGAAGCAGACATGCGGCTTGACGAACACGGTCGGCCCGTCAGTTTCGATGGAGATGAATTCGGCGGCAGTGTGCTTGTCGTAGAATCGAATGAAGATCGGCCCGCGGAGGTGGTGGACTGAGGAGCAATCGCTTCGGAAGAGGTTCTTTCGCGGTAGCCGAGGTGATGATTTCTTCCATAATCACCGTGGAAAAATTGCAGCCAGCGACGGGATACTCGGCCACAAAATCAGCTTGGCATCGGTCCGCGGATTTTGAGGGGGTGGCTTTTTACGACCTCAGATTCAGTACCGATGGCGAACGAAGGATCGAGCGATGGGAAAGAAAAAAGCGAAGGGTGAAACCCCCAGCACGCAAGCTTCAAGGGTGTTTACAGCCACAGACCGGCGAACGTTCGAGCAACTAGAAAGCCTGGCTGACGATGTGATTCACGCGACGCAAGCCAGACGCGATCCGTATTTGGATATCCCTTCGCGCACCTTATCCAATGTAAGGTATTGCCCCAAAAGGCGAATCATTGAAATGGGGCGCAGCAAGAACCGCCGGCATCTGTTCAACCTGCACCAAGCGAAGACATTCATGCAGACGTTGCTTGTGGCCAAAGGAGCTGCCGAGCTGATTCATGCCGGCAAAACGTTGAGCATCCGTGGACTGTACTACCGGCTGAAGCATCGCATTAAGGGGACCACTGAAAATACCTTCGAAGATCAAGCAGAATGCGATCCCATCATCGAAGATTTGGAAGTTCTGCTGGATAGCCTTCGGGAGCAACTTCATCTTTATGCGGATAAACGCGGGGACATGGTGGGCAATATCGTTTTGATCGACAGCGGGGATGAGATCGACTGTAGTCGCATGGGCTCCGGAGGCTATGCCATCCCGTCCATTGTTGAACCGGAGGTGATTCAGTTTAAAAAATGCACGGCGAAATTTGTCCTCCATGTGGAAAAAGGAACGGTCTGGACCCGTTTCAATGAAGACAAATTCTGGCGAAAGCACAACTGCATTTTAACCCATGGCGCAGGACAACCGCCGCGGGGTGTTCGGCGGCTACTTTATCGTTTGCATCATGAGCTCGGATTACCGATTTATTGCCTGCTGGATAACGATCCGTGGGGATACTACATCTACAGTGTCATTAAGCAAGGATCAATCAATCTGGCGTTTGAATCGCGGCGGATGGCAGTACCGGAGGCCAAGTTTCTCGGGCTGCGGAGCTGCGACTTCGAGCGGTGTGAACTATCCGATAGCGTGAAAATCGAACTCAATCAGATCGACCGACGCCGCGCCGCTCAAATAGCAAAGTACCCCTGGTTCGCTAACAAAAAGGCTTGGCAGCGAGAGATTCAGCAGCTTCTGGATAATGGGTTTAAGCTTGAGGTCGAAGCTCTGATTAGCAAAGATATCAGTTATGTAACCGAGGTGTATACGCCGCAGCGGATTGCGGAGCGCGATTGGCTCGACTGAAGAGGGTCAAATAGATTCATTCGCTCTAATTCGTTTGCATGGCAGGAAATGAAAAAACTGATCCGTAGCGCTAAACTGATAACGTATTTGGGGCCGCGCCTTCGGCACGGAGTTGTTAAACCAACCTCCCTTGCGGCTTCCGGAACTGTCTCCGCAAAATTTTCCTTTTCCTTTTGTTCACCCGAGTTGCTTTCGTGTGCCCACCAGTGGGTCACATCTCCGGGCTGGCTTCCCTCGGAGGAGTGTTTTTTTGAGGCTATTCGTCTTTGGGGAATTGAGTCTCGATGATTTCCACTAATTCTTCCACCGAACGTGCGAGCGAAACTGCTAAACGAAACGCCCTTGCGCCTGGCCGCCCAAGCACGAAACGGCACGTTGCGCGCTGCATGGTCACCAACGCACTGCCGAGCTCCATGACTTGTAAAAGCTTCTGAAAGTACTGAAGTAAAATCTCCCTTTGCTTGCTTGCCGGTGGGTCCGGTTCCAAGGCTTGACCCGATAACAGGGCCCCTATTTGACGGAAAATCCAGGGACGCGTGAGCGCCGCGCGGCCAATCATGACTGCATCGACCGGGTACTTCTCTAAAGCGGCCACCGCGTCGAAGGCGGTGAGCAAATCCCCGTTTCCGATCAGGACAATATTCCGAACGGAGCGTCT
Source organism: uncultured Thermogutta sp. (assembly GCA_937128505.1). Lineage (GTDB taxonomy): Bacteria > Planctomycetota > Planctomycetia > Pirellulales > Thermoguttaceae > DTLM01. The sequence continues at coordinate 11,154 of CAKZMM010000155.1, read as the reverse complement.
AATCGCGGCAATTCGAGACCAGTCCGCGCGTCCGCCCATCCCCTGGTCAGCGGTGCGTCCGTGCACGGTTACCGCGGCGGCTCCGCCAGCCTCGCAAGCCTGAGCGACCTCGGGAGCCGTGATTTGTTGCCGGTTCCATCCCAAGCGAATTTTAGCGCTCACGGGTGTCGGACGACATGCCTCCACGACGCGACGGACCATTTGCTCGATCCGACGTGGCTCCCGCAGGAGAATGGCACCTCCCCCCGATCGCAGCGTCACCTGCCTCGACGGACAACCAAAATTCAAGTCGATTAAACTGACGTTCAGTTTCTCGATGAGCCACTTAGCGGCGGAGGCCAAGGCCCCCGAGTCGGAATCCCAAAGCTGCACTGCAAGGGGACGAGGTTCCTGGGGAATTCCCCAAAGCCTTTCGGGGACCCCACGGCCGCGATCCACTTGCTCCAAGAGTCCGCGTGCATGAACCATTTCGGTGCACACAAGCCCCACCCCGCCGAAGCTTCTAATAAGCTCTCGGAAGGCGAAGTTCGTATAGCCGGCCATCGGCGCTTGAAACACCGGCGGGCTGATTTCCAAAATGCCAATCCGCAAAGGTGCACTGGCACAAACACCGCCCCGGGCCTCATCCTTTAGCACGGCATTACGGAGGTAATTTTCTGAACCTGTGCGCACCAACTGTGAAACCCGACTTTCGTTCAGCACCACTGATCCTTCCGTAGTAGAGACGATGTGTTTACTTCGATGTTCGGTGATGCGCTTCAATCGATTTTTCAGTAAAAAGGCTCAAGGGAGGAATCGTTCAGGTCGCCTGGAAGCGCGAACCGTCCCGAATCAAATTGGCGCCGCGCAGCCGCGGTACGGCAGGTTGATTTTCATCGCAATAACACGCCGCAAAATCACTTAGGCGAAGATCACGGTGCAACCCCGCGGAAAATCTCGCCGTTCATTGCTTCCCTCCTTAAAAGGAAGTTTCGCCTCATTCGGGACGACATGCACCCATTCACGCGTTAACTCTAAATGATCCCATCGAAATATTCGATGTGCGACTTTTTCGGTATCAGTTTTCCTTTAAGCTTGCATCGACCGCTTCGAGTACTTTGCCAGAGTTCTCTGCGTTTCCTGCGTGCTCTTGCAGTGAGAAAGTTAGGAGAGACTCGAGCAACTTTTTGCAGGTGTAGAATTTTTCACGGCTTTACCGGCTTGCAGAAATCACAAGAGCCGCTGTGAACTCTTCCGCTGATCGGTTCCTGGGAATTACCGCATTTGCGTATCGAGCAATAGCAAGATTGTATTGGATAACACTATCAATGAATTCCCGAAGGCCGCGAGTTTCCAGTTCTACCCCTGCCAACCACTGATCAATGGATCCTCCTTCTTGTTCCCACCGCTTCGTTTCCCAAGCCCGGAGCTCATCGGCTTGAATAACGACCTCTACTGCGCAAAGCACCCCATCGTGCGCTAGTCTGACGGTGCTGGCTGCCCGTTGCACCGCAGGGGACTGCCGTAGACCCTCGGGCAGCCTCTCCCAATCCAAATCATATTTGCCAGTATGGGGTAGCGTGACCAACTTCCAAGGCTCACTTTCCGGGAGGATCCCCATTTGAATAGCAAGCGCGTCCTGTAATTCGATCCGCTCGCGGTTGAGTTTCATGAGCATTGCCTCGGCAAGTAACCTCCGAGTTCTTAATTTGACCATCTCCTGCGCCCCGGTTGGAGTTTCCCTCCTTGCCAGTAGCTCGGACGCCATTTGGTCCAGCGTGTTGATCTCCTGCTGAACCACCGAAATCGTCGCCAAGCATTTTGTCAATTGCCAGTATGCTTCAACATTTGCCAAGCGATCACCACCTTTCGCTGCTGCCAAACAATCAAGAAGTGTCATGGCTTTGCTTCGACCTTGAAGCGGCGATTCTGTCGCTTTCGGCGGAGCTTCTGATGGCGAAAACACCAATCGGGCAAGCTCCCCCGCTTGCCGAGCCGGTGGCAACACGAGAAGTCCCGGGTAGTGTTGATAACGTCTCCATTCTGCATCCCCGGTCAATTTCTCGACATACCAAGGAGTTGCCGAATCAGAAGTTGAGTTTCTCGTTGCATCGCGCAATGATTCGGGCAAAGTGGGTTGATTTGGGGCGGGGATACTCGCCGGAGCATTGGCATCATCAGTTACATCCGCGGAGAATTCGCCCCTGCCGGTTGATCTATCGTCTTTGTTCTCGCTCTCTCCCGTTGAAGCGATCTGCGGTGATTCCACGGCGACCAGCGGTGCTGTGTCGCCCTCTTCCTGTGTCCGAGGGCTCCCGTCTGCGGCTTCCGAACCGACGGTAAATGCGGTGGATGTCCGCGAAGAAAAAGGTCGAAAAGCTCGAAGCTCCCTATTTTCAATTCCAGCGCCGGCTGGCGGGTTTGGGCCCGAATACCGCGAGGCATTCCCCTCTCCAAATCCTTGGCCAACCAAATCCGGTTCCAGATTCGGGGGTGCGGAAATTTCCAATGGCCGAGCCGTCCTCTCGAGCTCAGAAATCGCTCCCCGGTTTCGAGGATGAACCCCGGGCAATGAGCCCTCGGGAGTCCATGACTCAAGCTGCGGGGAGCTAGCACGGTGTTGATCCCAAACCGGCGGGATACCGGTATTTTCACATTCGGCCCCATTGCCCTCGTCGGCACCGGCAATCGAACCGCTTGCACGCGAATCGGGAATCGGTGACCACCCGGCTCGGCCGGGGGCATGTGCGCCGCTTGCGCCTGAAGCTGGCCGAGAATCTGAACCGCGCGGCCATTGTCCGCGACTTGGATTCGGCACCACCTTTTGCGCTTGGGAAGATTTGCCCGCCGCGGCTGCGGGTGGAAAAGAGTCGGCCCGTTCCTCGTGAGCCGCGGGATTGCCTGATGACCCCGGATTGATTGGCGAACCAATCTGTTGAGGTAAACCCGGGGTGTCGGAGGATCCAAGGCGAGCTGTCCCGGAGGCCTGGTTCTTTTCAGGAGCTTCTCGCTCTCTCCGCTCGCCTGGGCCGATGAGCATTTTTGCGACTAATTCAGTCGGGAGGCCCGGTTCGGTTACCCCCAGGGCATACTCCGCAACCCACTCATTATACCGAACGGTTTCCGCTACAAATTCTTCCTGCGCATCCCGCAACAAAAATACGGCTTTGAGAAGATCGACGTAATTTGCCCGCCCAGCTGTGTATGCGTCGCTCAGAGCCAAGGTGACATCTTGAGCCGATCGAATGGCCCGAGCTTGAGCCCGAAGATAGCCGCATTGAACCGGCAAGCTGTAAGCAATGGTTCGAATACGCGGGGGCGGATTTTTCTTGGCGAATATCTCTGCAAAATATGTGCGATAATCACCGGTCAACGGTTGATCGATAGGTAGTGCCAGTCCGCGGAATTGGATGCCGGTTAGCTCTCCCAACTGTTGAGAGTGCTGCTCCAAATCGGCCTCTAACCGGCGCAGCTTCAGCATGACATATGCTTGGAACGCTTGGCTTCTTGCCGTATCCTCTGTGCGGATTGGGATAGTCCGGAGTTGGTGCAGAACTTCCAGGTGCACTGCAAACCGAGCCCAAGTGGCCGAAAGCCGCCAGTAGGCTCGCACTACATCGATCCGATTAGTATTCCTGGTTGCTGACAGCGCTTCTCGCAGACTAATCGCCGTCTTCTCGCTTTCGACGGATTGGGCCAGCCCGTACCAAGCGGTCCAAATTTTGGGGGCATCGTCAACCGTACTGGCACCCGCACCATAACCATCAACGGTCGAAGCCGGGTTTGAGGCCCCCTGAGCCGAAACACTTCCGAGGGCGGTTTCTTGCCCGGGCAACTCTTGCGTCCAAGCCACCAAAACCACTCCCCTTCCGGCATCGCCGAACGATACCGCGAGGAGGTCTTCGCCAATATGAGAATTAAGCGGAGCACCACTTGAGGTTTCTTTTGCCAATTTTTTCGGTCGGCTCCCCTCAAAGTCCCCCACAGCCGTCAATGGTAAGCAAACTCCTGTGCTTCCATTCCGGTCATTCTGCAAATCATTGTTGGGATAGAGATCCCTCCGACACGCACGTGAGTCAAACGATGCCGATTGTGGTTGAGCGAGCCAACTCGGAGATTGCTGATTTTCAATGGAAAATTGGTAACGATTACTAAGTATGTTATTAAAATGACCTATACCGGTAGTTGTTGGGTTGCCTTTGCAAAAGCTCATCCAGATGGCATCACAACGGTAAGATAAGTAGCTAGTATGGCCACAAAAGATGGCCAAGATGAGGAAGGGGGTCATGATACGTCACTCCGTGAGTTGGTGCGACGATTTCAACACCAACGAAGTATACCAGATGGGCTCTATTTAGTCGAAGGAGGAGCCCGTGGCGGCCTCAATCTTACTTCTCAAGGGTTCCAAGCCCGATGGATACGCGAGTTAAAAAACATCCGGCCGCTTGCCCGCTTGTTGACGTCTTTTACCGCAGGGACCCGAGTGTGGAACCGGTGCGAGCAATATGCCTTATTCCCGAATAGATCATCAAGGTGACAAAAATTGACAACAATATTGTCGATTTGAATCAACTTTGAATCAAAATTGTACGTTCAATCGCCCCACTATTTGGTATACTCATGCTTCGCGACCTTGCTGGCACTTTAATCTATGATCTTAATCATGATCTATAGAGTGTTCCGCTCGAGATCCGAATTACCATCTTAGGATTCATCTGTATCCTGGCGAGAAGTGCTGAGGGAGTTTCGAAGCTCGACTGTGAGAAAGCACATTGCATTCTTGTTCGCAGCAGATGCATACAATCTTTGTTCGACTAGGATCCAATGCGCTTGAGCCTCGGGTACGTTCGAAAAAAGCGAACCACAACGCGGTTTGACAAGTCTTAGTTTTGTGTGGGTTTGACAAAAAGGCTAAGAAGCCTGACTCATTGCCGCGATTTGACACGGCGTTGGCGGAGCCGTACAATCCCCTGGCACAGGGTTCAGCCCGAATCGTGGCAGACGAAAATTCGTCGATTGCATCCCAGCACGAGTAGAATTTGGGTGATAATTCCTGATAATTCCCGAGTCGACACGGAATAAGATTCCTTTAAGTAGAGCAAAGTATTGACCACATGGATGCCGGAAGTTGGCGGTTCAAGGGAATTCGAAGTGGAGATGTTTCGAGGGTTGCATCCCTCGAAGGTACCGGCTTTTTACCGCCAACTCTTCGCAAATTGTGTAGCAGTGCAAGAGGGCGAACGCCCTTCCATCGGCTTGTGCGGACTGTTTTAGACGAAATTCGCTGGAGCGATCTGTTTCAACTCATTCGGTGTTTCGTGACGATCTCCTGTTCTTGCCATCCCAGCCTTTTTGTGTGCGGAGGACTGCGGGGCATGGCCCAGTGGTGCACCGAAATCGCTTCCCCTTCTAATCGAGGGATCGAGCGGTGGACCACGGGCCACGGCGTCATGGCTTGTTGGCCAGGGCGCGAGTCGGCCCCCGGATTGTTGCTCCGCCTCTAAAGCCTCCTGCCGGCGGTAGCCTGACTCCTGAACGAAGCTCGGATCAATCATTGGCCAGCGTTCCGACCAAATTTGATCCAAGGCCGCTTCGGCACCGGCGTTAGTCATCCTTGCGTGCGACAGTTGCGTCGCACGATCAGAAGTCAGGTTCTCGCGGCGTCCTGGCGGCGGGTGCCCCCCTGCCTGAAAGCCGAAAGGGCTTCCTCGCTCCGGCACATTCTCCCCTCGGGGGTACGCTGTGTCATGCAACTAAGATGCGTGTCCACGCGCGATACCGTGAAAAGACGCGTGATTTAGCCTCCGCGCAATCCAGGGTCATAACGGGGGGGCAAGAAGTTTAATACGGCATCTGAGGGACACATCCGCCAGAGGAGCTTTAAGCATCGTGCGAACTCAATGGTGTAGACGTCGTGCCACGGCGGGATTTGGTTTCGTCTGAACACAGTTTTCAAACTTCGTTTACACAGATCTCAAAAGGTCTCCTTGCGTTCAAATAAGAATCGGTCTCAGCGATCAAGTTGAAATAGCGATCAATCGAAAAATAAGGAAAATAAGGAAGGATAGCATCCATGTGTGCATCGCATAGTCATTGGGAATACGAATCATCGGGTTCCTGCGGGGCATGTTGCCAAACCGAAAGCCGGAAGGGCGATCGTTCTGTTCTGAGTGAAAGTAATGAGAGTCCCATTGAGAGTGATTCCATCGGTTGCTGCCGCTCTTTTTCACAGAGGCTGAACTTCGCTTCCCAGTCAGGAGACAAGCCCAAGCTGTCACGAAAAAAGATAGGGTTCGATGAGCAAATCGAAAAGATCGGAAAGGCCGCGCGGGGCACGCAAAATGGCTCCGCTCGATCCGGATGTCCCAGCTATGATAGATTGGCTTTGATTGTCATGCGGGCCCAGACCGGCGATAAGGCTGCCTTAAATGAATTGATTCGCCGTTTTTATCCGGTCGTGCTACGCCGCGTGCAGCGTAGTTTGAAGAATGAGTCCTGCGCTCAGGATCTCTGCCAGGAGATCTTCATTCGCATCATTCGCCGGCTCTACCAGCTCAAAGAGCCAACCTTATTCGCGGCGTGGGTCAAGAAGATTGTCCGCCGTATGACCGCTACCGCTTTTTCGCGCAACGTTTGGGGAATCAAGCATGGGGAGAGGCTTTCCTATTTTTTTCAGCCCGATGGCATGGCCACCACGCCACTTCAACAACTGTTGGCGAAGGAGTGTCAGTCTCAAATCCGACATGGCTTGCAGAAGCTCGCCGAGGATGATCGCGAGGCACTAGTTGCATTTTATTTTCACGGCCTCACTCTGAGCGAATTAAGTTCGCGGCTCGATCGGCCGGTAGGAACGCTCAAACGTCGGCTTCACGTGGCCCGGAGAAGGCTTGCTTTTCAGTTAAGCCAATTAGCCAACACTTGAGGTACGGTCTCCGCCCTTTTGCTGAACCTGCTTAGGACAAATCCGTTTATGGGTTTTAGGGGCGAAAATGCGATATTTCGAAGAGCTCAGCATCGCTTCAAAGCGGGGGATTACGGTAAGCGGTTTGCTAAAGCCTGGAAGGGCTTATTGAGACCGGCCAAAATCAGGCGCTGCCCAAGCATCCAGCAACTCCGGCACGACGAACCCTCCGCCGCAGGCAAGGATCCACTTCGGTGGCGGAAGTCCCTGGCTATGCAGTTGCTGAAAAACCGATTCGATATCCCGTGCCGCTTGGGAAGCAAACTCCTGAAAGCATTGAATTTTCTCGTTACCCGTTGGGCCAAAAGACCAGTTTCGAATCGCCTTTTCCGCCTGCGAATACGTCAAATTGAATCGTTGGGCAAACGTTCGGCATAGTATGCTGGTGCCCGAGCCGATGGAGCGGGAGCGAATACGACTCTCCCCAATATACACGGTATTCGAATGGTTCGCCCCCATATCCACGATTAGCCCGGGAGCGTTTTTTAGAAGGTCGGCATTCTGAATACCAGTGTCGGGTGATTCGTCCGGTGCGGCAGCCTCCTGATCGGGCCCCGCCCAGCAATCGAATAAGAACCAATTCAACAAGGCTAGCATATCGGGCACGAAGCCATCGACTTGAAGCCCGAACCCCCGTAACCGCTGTGTGAGATCGCTGAGATAGAGCCGGCGGCTTGCTGCCAGTAGAAGCGTCATCTCGCGATCGTTCGCTCCCTCCTTAGCCGAAGGCCAAATTGCATGGGCGAATACCAGATTCTCTATCGGCTCAGGTAACAGGCGTTTCAATTCCATTCGCACGATGAGATCAAGCTTGGAAACATTAGCCTGCCGCAAGCTCACACAATGCAAGGTTGCAAATTGTGGGGGAAGTGCCAAGATCACTTGATCAGCCTCAGTTGGCTCAGAGGCTAAAAAGGCCTGAATCGCATCCGCCATCGTTTCAAAAGCTTGGGCTACATTAGCCGCATGGTGTAAGGGTTTGGAATAATCCCAGCAGCTCACCTGAGTGGCTTGGATGACCTCCCGTACGGGGTCCATTTCCAATCGCACGGCCTTCACCGAGGAGATGCCGATGTCAAGACCCCAAGCAGATCGTGGCCGCGCGCGAATGAGCCGTAACATCCGTTGGGCGAGTCCTGCTAGTTGCTCGGGAATCAGGCCCATATTCACCGGTGCCGCCTGGAGACCATGCAACGCAGCTCCCGTTGCCGCGAGGAAGATTCCGGGAGATTCCAACAAGACTTTCCGATCGCAGGAGGGAGCGATCTCGATCCGAAAAAATCGATCGGCCAACACGATCGGAGGCCCGAACACGGAACGGGCTAACCGTCGAACCCGTTTGATCCATGCCCGAGGCGGTAATTGTTCGAGACGAAAACATTCAAGCAGGTTACGCGCGCTAACCGCCAAAGGTGACTCGGCAGGAACGAGCTGCTCGAGACGTTCCACCAATTTCGGTAGGTATGGATAAGAATAGGTCGCCCGCTGCAAAAGCCGCTGAATGCCGAGAATTTCCCCCAGTTTTCGTTCGAGGGCGAGAAGTTGTTCGTCCCACAGATTCCGCGGTAGACGAGTCAGCACTGAATGGGCTTCGCGATACTGCTGTTTCGCCAAACGGGCTTGGACCGCTTGCCGAATTGCCCCCGTTAGCTTTCTGGCTGCTTCCAAAGCCGGAGGGTGATCCGGTTTCAGGGATAAGATCTTCTGGACAACCGCGAGAATACCCAACACATTTTGCCGCGCAAGATTTGTTTGTAACTCCGCCTCAAGGGTTCCCAAATCCGTGGTTACTTGACGATACCGCTCAAGCAATTCGCGAACGGTTTGATCCCGTAAACCTTCCGGGATTGTTTCCAAGCGACGGATGGCGGCAAGAAAATCTCCGGCATTCGCTAACTGAGCCGCCTCCCGCACCGCTTGTTCGTTCTGCGCGCGAGATTCGTTGATTACGGATTCCGTCCGCTCACGGAGCTGGTCGATCTTCTGACGAATTGCTGCATGACTGAACCAGGTCGGCAAATTCTCCAAAAGCTCTTCGAGGGCGGCGAAGGCCTCATAGGGTTCAGACGCCTCGAGCTGGCTTTCAATCTTGCTTAATCGAAAGCGGACGTTTTCTAGATCTTTCAGTAATTGCTCGCCGATCCCAAAACCACAGTATCCGCAGAAGGTTTCGTTGCTCGGTACCCTATGACGACAACTTGGGCAAATACACCATAAGCCTGCACCACACTGAGCGCAGTAGTTTCGCGAAAGGGGATTGGGTGTCTCGCACTCGCGGCACGGTACCGTAGCATTCTTCGTCGCGGCACCGTTACCTGAGGTATCAGCCGGCTTTGCCGGGAGAGGAGTCGCCACGCGTGACACCGGACTGGGCCCATGCGGCCCCTGACGTAAACGACTTTCGCGACTGTCTTTCAGCTCTTTGAGAGCCCGTAAAAGATCGCGTTGAAAGGTTGACCAATCTTCTGGGGGGATAGAAGCGGGGCGTTCGATCTGGGAGAGCAGTCGGGATTGCTCAGCCGAGTTGATGAGCTCAAGCTGCTGTAGGTGCTGCATCTGACGTCGAAGCATCTTGCCGTCGAAGGGAAGCCCTACATCCCGGAGCTCGCTCCAAAGGCGATAAAAATCCTGAAGTTGCTCTCGCAGGGGCTCTTCCCCAGAGCCCGGAGAAAATTGCTGCATGGGGTCTATAGAGCGATTGCCAGAGCTCATCGGCTGACCACCAGATCACGGTCGAGCACGGCAAACACCACCTGAAACTGGATGGTCTCACAGATCGGATGACTAATTTTTAATAGCACGTTTCCGGGGTTTGACTGTAAGCGCACCGTCTGCGGGGCGTTCGCAGGGACCGTCACGCGGATTCGATAAAGACCGGCTTTATCGCCCTCCGGCTGCATCGAAACGCGAAGCCACTCCGGCTCGCAGGTCACCTCGTTTAACTGAATATCCTTAAAGCGATCTCGAATCTTGAGGAAAAACTCTCGCGAGCGCTCTTGACCGCGCACAATCCGCCCCATGTACAGCAGATGCCCTGCCGCCAAATGGGCGCCATGTAGTTCCATTCGGGCAGGAGCCGGCGCATTGATCGGCACAACGAGTGTTTGAGAGGCTTCACCTTTCGGCGTCACTTTCCACACGAGTTCTGCTTTCTCGGAACTCTCGACTCCCCCGGGCGGCACCGTGATGAAGATTCGATAACCGCTGAGGGCCTTGAACGGTTCGAGGATCTGAGGAGCCGCAGGTTCCCAAAAACAAGTGAGAGACTCAGGCACCGCTTTCTCCAATTCGAGCTGAAAGCTAGGCCAATGTTGCGAATAGAGCGTCACCGATTGTGTCACGGGCTCATCCCACGAGACATTCGCAAAAACTACTGCATCCGGTGACATGGCTAACCGGGCCCCCACGACGCCGCGGATCCGGAGGGTTAACCGGGGCCTTTCCGGGTCATTGGTCAACACCGTAGCTTCCTGAACGAAAGGTCCGAAATCTTTTTCCTCCGAAAATTGGATCGCTACCTTGCCCGTCCCGCCCGGTGGAATCGGATTTTCGTCTAAGTCGAGCAAAGTGCAGCGACAGGTAGTCGGCCCGGGTTTAAGGGTTAGGGGGGATCCGCCTTCGTTTCTCACAACAAATTCGTGAACGCGAACCTCTCCCCAATTGACCGAGCCGAAGTCGTGTTCCAGTGTTTCGAGAACTGCCTGCGGAGGTGCCGCGGTCGTACCGAACATGCCGGCCCCAGTTTCAGGGAGTGTTTCCGCCAAATCTGAAGTTTCGGTTTGCAGCGGAAATGCCGAGCCCGAAACGCCCTTCAAATCTTCTTCGGCGATGGACCCGGAAGGCGCCGTCGCAGCACGGCTAAAATCACCATGGCTTACAACAAATCCTGATAATCTTCCTCCCCACACAGCAAAGAGCACAAACGCGAGCAGTAGTCCCGCCGAACCCCCCAAAACAATGAGTCGGTGGACCGAAGGGAACTTAAAAACCCGTACCTTAGGCGTCGATACCTGCTCCATACTGCGCACTACCCTCATCGATCACGCAACAGGCTGGCTTCATGGCGACAAGCCGCTTGCTTATGTCGAATTCACCCAAGCAAATCACGCCGAGCTTAATCTCGGGCGATCAATCCACACTTAGAGCCTCTAACAAAATGACCTAGTTGGAAACGGGTATTTATGGTAAGGTCCTGGCGTGCAAGGAGGTACGAC
>CAKZMM010000154.1 GCA_937128505.1 uncultured Thermogutta sp. | reverse complement strand
AGCTTGAAACTCACACGCACTTGCCCCGTCGGCAGGGAGGGTACGTGCAACGTCCTTAGCCAGGTGAGATCCGTGCCGAATTCTCGTGCCCTGTATTCGCAGCATGCCGGGTACGAACGGCTCAGACGAAGGTACCGAGCCTATCATGACCTTGCATGATCTAGCGAAAGCGGATCATGCCAAACACCCCGGTTTTCCCGGCGGAGAAGATGGATGAGCGATTCGATCGCTCGTTGGCCCAAGGTTAAACCTCGTCGGTGCGAGCCTCTTCCGGATGAAAAGCGATCGTGATCATACAGATGTACATGTATCGATCAACTGTACATGTGCCTCTTGTGCTCCGTTCGCGTGGGTTCAGGCAAATAACACGGGCAAAAGCACGGCGAAGCATTTGTTCAAGCAGGGCACGTTTGTCGGTCTTTGATCGTCTTTTTTGTCTGGTAATCTTGGACAATCGAGAATTGATACCTTTCCGGGTTGCGGCGGCGGTTGGCTTGACACGCTCCTTGACCTACCTTGCAGTCGATTTCGACCGGCTAACAATCTCAATCAATCCGTTTGGGGGCGGATATTATCTTTCGCCAAGCTCGATAGTGCTTTTTATTCAAACCCCCGGAACTCTTTTTCAAAGAGAAGAGATCATCAGCCGGGTTCGTCATTCAAGGAGAAGAAATCATCAGCCGTATTCGTCAAGCCTTTACTCTTGTTGAACTTTTGGTGCTCATCGCGATCATTGGCATTTTGATTGCGCTACTTTTGCCGGCCGTGCAGGCAGCCCGCGAGGCAGCTCGGCGCAGTCAGTGTACGAACAATCTGAAGCAGATCGGATTGGCGCTTCACACCTATGCTGATGTGAACAAAGGATTACCACCGCTGTCGGTCCGCTTCACCTGGTATACCAACAGTTGGGAAACGCAGCATCTAGCTTGGCGGACCCGGCTGTTACCGTATCTGGAACAGCAAGCGATTTATGCTCAGGTGGACTGGATCAGCCGGCAGGTGTGGAATGTTCAACCGGGCCTGACGATCCGAAATATCGATCTGGCTGTTTTTCGCTGTCCGAGCGATCGCAGTGGTCGCCCGCCGGGAACCAGCACCAGTTGGGCCCCCACCAATTATGTGGCTAATCAAGGAGCCCATGATTGCACGGATTTGTGCACCAGCAGCAGTTTTACAACAAACGGGGCGCTCACCCGCGGTCTTTTTGCAGAGAATTGGTCTCCGACCTTTGCGGATGTCATCGACGGAACGTCCAACACCCAGGCTGTTTCTGAATGTATGATCAACGAGCCGTGGGTTTGCCGGGCAAGTTGTTCGGGGAATATGCCGGCGTGCGTCTCGGGGACCGATGGCGTCACGCTAACCAGTAATGAAGAGGCTTATCGCGGCTACAGTTGGTTCCGGGGGTATGCCGGTTATGAATCTTCTTACAGCACTTTGATGGCGCCGAACGACCGGCTGACGCGGAACCACGACTGCATGAGTAGCTCCACTCGGAATGTCCATGCCGCACGGAGCCGACACCCCGGCGGTGTGATGGTGGCTTTGGCGGACGGCTCCGTTCGTTTCATCAGTGAAACCATCGATATCGCGGTGTGGCGGGGAACGTCGACCGTCCAGGGCAGCGAATCTCATAGTGTGCCGTAATCGGTTGCCGGTCAAAATTTTTTGCCGGCCGACGAGCTTGCTGCATTTGGCGGCTGGGACTCAGGAGCACAGGGTCTTCCAACCCTGAGGACCTAGGTTCCTTTTGTGTGGTGAGGGCACGAAGTCCAGGTGCAGCAATCTGGTTGCGGAGTTGCTGCCGCCGCATGAGGCGGGGTGAGTTCCGGCAGCCAAGGCCGCGCATTTCAACTCGAAGGATTTCCTCCGGGCTTTCCGTGCACCGCTACGAATCCGGGGTTTTCAATTTGGCGCTCTAATCGCTGAGACCTGACGCCCTGAATCGCGAAATCAGTACATGAGGTTGAGGAGGCTTTCGATCGGGCAAAGCGTTTGGGCTGTGTTTTTTGAAAGGCGCGGGGCGGGTTGATTTTTCGATGGCCTTATAATTCTTGCGACGGGTTTCTAGCTGGCGATTGGCAGCTCCTATCATAATTTTTCTATTTTTCTTGCGGCTAATCAGCGGATGCGTTCTTCGGTGCTTCGGGGGATGCGTCGTTCGGTGCGCCGGGAGTTACATAGATTCGGATTTTTCCCTGCGAAATTTTCCCCCATGCTTCAATCGCTCTTAGGGTCACGCGGGTGCCTTGCAGGTGGAGTGTTTCCAAATTCGGGAGACTTTGAAGGTAAGTCAGTCCGGCATCAGTGATCGCCGTGTTGCCCAGATGAAGAAGTGAAAGATTTCTCAACGGTTCAAGGTGTTGGAGCCCGGCGTCGGTGACCCGGGTTTCCTGAAGATAAAGCCACCTTAGGTCGTCGAAACGGGCCACCAGAGCTAGGTCGCCATCTCCAGAGGCGGTATGTGAAAGGTCCAAAACGCTTGTGCGTTGGGCGGCATCTTGACGGGAAAATCCGCCGATAGTGGCGGCAAGCTCAAGATCGATGCCGCGTGCTTTGGTTAAGGCGTCGATCACTCCTTGAAAAGTGCACTGCGTGTGGTGCAGCTGAAGCCTTTCTAATCGGGGGAGAGTAGAAAGGCTTTCGATCCCGCAATCATCGACCGGTGTTCCGTTCAAGGAAACCAGGCGAAGTTTCTTCAGCCGGCTAAGGGCCTGAAGGCCGGAAGAGGTGATCTTCGTTCGGTCGAGCCAAAGTTTTTCGAGCTTCGTCAACTCGCCGAGCACGGTTAAACCTCGGTCCGTGACGGCGGTGTCGCTGAGCCAGAGCCAGCGCAGGTTTCTGAGGGGCCGGAGATATTCCAAGCCGGCGTCTGTGATTTGCGTTCCCCTGAGGGAAAGCCACTGAAGCTGCGGAAGTGCGCTCAGCGGTTTGAGGGCTTCATCGGTGACGGGAATTTGATGATCGAAGAGGCCGAAATCGGGGAAGCTATCGTCCGGGCGAGCCGTGCCGAGGATTAAACCTTGCACGGTTCCCAAAAAATCGACCCCCAAAAGATGATGAAGCCAGGGGGGACCCGGCGGTCGTGCAGCGATAAGCTCGCCCTGATCGTTATATTGGCAATTGTAAAAGACCCAGCCCCCACGACGGATAACCTCCCGGACCGCAGTCGCCTGCCGCGCAGCCTTTTGCCGGTACCAAATAAACGTCGTTCCGCCGATGATCGCGGTGGCTAGAACAACTGCCGCCACTAGCCACCGCAAGGAGGGCCGATAGCTCGGCGGCTTTTTCGCGAAGTGAGAGGTCTCTTTCGACTTGGGCCGGTCAGCGGCAGACTGCATGGTAATACCTCCCACCGCAAAATGCGTGTGCTTACGGACTGGCGGGCAGAAAGCCTCTCCCAGGGATTCATCACTGGGAGAATCGTCTTGAGCAACCCGGGCTATTAGTCTTCGGGATCGAGAGATTCGCTTCAAGCATCCGTTGATCCTGTGGCGATTGTCAGCGAGGCTTGTCGCCCAATCGGCAGTATTTCGCCAAAATATCAATTAAGCATACAGGGTGCTTACAGCGTATACCACGGGAAGCTTTCATGTGGGCGTGAACTTGGGCGATTGATAACTTCTTCGGCGCCTTTGCCAGACCCTCGACGTAGAATTGATTTCGACAACTCGTATCGCTGTATTTTTGCATGATTCCGAGTCAGAGTCGCTTGAATATCTTTCCGGCTACCTCGAATCCGTTGGGTGTACCTTCCGGTGATGAAAACTGTCGTGTGGACCCGCCGGTTTAGGCGAGCTTTCATTGTTTTAGCCAGTGCGGTGTTGCCCGCTCTTATAGCCTGGTGGCAGACTCCTCCGCCTTGCGACCGCTATATCCACATCGAGGCTTTTCGGTATGGAAAGGATCCGGAAGTCATCCACTGCAACCGGGGCGATCGGCTGCATCTAAGCTTTTCTTCCCGCGACACCGCGCATTCGTTTTTCCTTGAAGAGTTCGATGTAGATGCCAAGATTACCCCCTTCCAGCAGGAAGTGGCCGTATACCGGGTCAGCGACCCCACGGAGGCACCCCGGTATGTGAAGGAGCTGACTCTGCAGGCCGAATGCCCGGGATGGTTCGGATGGCTTGTTTCCAAATGTCAGTATCGATGCCATGTGTGGTGCGGCCCCATGCACGCCTTTGAGCACGGCAATCTGATCATTCATCCCAACTGGTTGCTCTGGAGTGGGTGGGGGTTGCTGATCGGCATGGTCGGAATCGGGTTTTGGACGCTTTGGGACCGGCAGGCGTCAAGACACGGGGTAATCGGCTCGCAGCAAGATCTGCTTCCCGTTATTTCCAACCCGGGAAGAAATGTTCTTTTGAGCAATGCTGCCGGTACCGAGATTGACCTCCTACAACGATTCCCCGTGCTGCAAAGGATCGTTCGTTGGCGGGGGCTTCAATACACTTTGATCGTGCTATCCGGCGTGCTGCTTTATGGTGTGATCGTCTGCGGACTTTTGGGGACCAAGGTGGCGGGTCGAAACGCCGCGGTCATGCTGACCTGGGTGGTGTGGCTTTTCCTTTTGGTGGCGATCCTCACTCCCCTTGCGGGACGAATATGGTGTTTGATTTGCCCGCTGCCGGCCATGGGCGAGATTTTTCAGCGTGGTTCCGTATTCCGAGTAGAACGCGGGAATTCCGGCGGGTTAGGCAACCGTTTTTTTGGACTGAATTGGCCGTGGCCTCAGGGGGTTTCGCCCGAGTGGTCCCGCACCCTGATGATGCTGAGCTTGGGCACGTTTTCGACGGCGATCGTCGCGGTGCCCCGACTGACGGCGTGGGCCATCTTGCTGCTGGTGATCCTGGCGACGGTGATGGCCGCAGTATGGCGGCTGCGGAGCTTTTGTGTTTACCTTTGCCCGGTGGGGGCGTTCCTCGCGAGTTATGGCAAGCTGGGGAGTTTGGCCGTGCGGGCCGCTTGGCCTGAGGTCTGTAGTCGCTGCCCAACGCATCCCTGTTATCGGGGCAACTCGCGGGGTTGGGCATGCCCCTATGGACTTTGTGTTCAGAACATTCAGGAGAACGCCGACTGCGGAATGTGTCTGGAATGCTTCAAAAGCTGCCCGTTTGATAACGTCACATTACGGTGGCGGCCTTTCGCTTCGGAAGTAGGCCTCCGCAACTTTCCGGAGGCTTGGCAGGTGATCGTTATGTTTGCCCTTGCGGCCGTGTATTGTGTGGTGCACCTGGGGCCTTGGTCCTCGCTGCGAGATTACGTTAACATTCTGGACAAGGAGAACTGGCACTTATTCGCCGTTTTTGCCGCCGTGGTTTGGGGCTTTGCTTTATTGGGATTGCCGGCGCTGGTGGCACTTGTAGCTTGGCTGGGTTGGGGGGTTGTTAAAAAGCAATCGGAATCGAATCCGCCGTTCCGAGAGGTATTCTTGGCATGTGCCTCGACCCTGCTGCCGCTTGGTTTTGCACTTTGGGTGGCATTCGTCGTGCAAATGCTAATGGTAAATTTCACGTTTGTGCTTCAATCGCTTTCAGACCCCTTGGGTTGGGGTTGGAATCTTTTGGGGATGGCCGGCACCCCGTGGCGGCAACTTTGGCCGGAAGGCATTCCGTGGGTTCAAGTGGTCTGCGTGCTTGCCGGCGCTTATTTCAGCTTGCGAAGTGGGGCCGCGGCGTGGCTTGATTTGACGGGCGAGCCGGGCCTTGCTCGTTGGGGACTCCTCCCCCTGTATGGGGGAGTGCTTCTGCTTGCAGGAGCTGCCGTATGGTTTTTCGCCTGTTGAGGGAGGGGTCGAAGTTTCTCGGCGAACCGCGAGGCTATCGAAGACCGCATAAGTCCCGATGGATTCTATTTTCCAAGGTCGTAACCGGGTATGTCGCGAGGTTTGAATGAAGTTCGGCCCAAGCGGGGTGTCTCCGGGGCGAAAACCCCGGGGTTACGGCGACATCTTTGCCTTCTTGCCGTGGTCGTGGCGGTCGCCGTGATGATCCCCTTGATGGTTTTGGGATTCCAAAGTTGGCGAATGGGATTGCGTTGGCAAGACATGCTTGGTTGGGGTTTTCGCCGGGTGACAACGCCTGTCACCGGTTTGGAGCATTATCCCTCCAGCGAATTGCCGAAAGGAGAGAAAATCAGTTTCTTGGTCCCCCAGCCGATTGGGGAAGGTTTTCAACAGCCGCCGATGATTTCTCATGTGTTAGCCATCGATTTGGACCGCGACTCGCTCCTTGATGTATTGGTCTGCGATTGCACGAATCGTTGGGTCAGTTGGATTCGGCAGGACCCACGGGGACAGTTCACGGAATATCCGCTTTGTACCGAGGTGGGTGCTCCGGCGCATGTGGACGCGGTGGATATGAATGGTGATGGTCACTTGGACTTGCTCGTGGCAGACCTGGGGATGCTCTTCCCGAATAACGATCCGATTGGCTCGGTCGTCATTTTGGAAAATGATGGCCGACAAAGATTTCGGAAACACATCGTCCTCAAAAATGTACCGCGGGTGGCCGATGTTCGGGCAGGGGACCTCACGGGCGACGAACTCCCGGATCTTTCCGTGGCTCATTTCGGCTACGATGATGGCGAAACCCGGTGGTTAGAGAATCTGGGGAATTGGCAGTTTCGTAGCCATGTGCTCCAATCGCTTTCGGGCCCGATTCACGCCCCGATTGCCGACATGGATGGCGACGGCCAAGCGGACATCGTGGTCCTGGTAAGTCAGGAGTGGGAAGAGATTTATGTGTACCAGAATCGGGGGAATGGTCAGTTTCGAACCGTGCGGGTCTGGGGATCGGAGAATGAAGACTTTGGTTCAAGCGGAATCTTTCTGGCGGATTTGAACAGCGATGGGCTGCTCGATATCCTCTACACCAACGGCGATGCGTTCGACTATCTGCCCCCGCGGCCTCGCCCTTGGCACGGCCTTCAATGGTTGGAAAACCGTGGGGGGCTGGAATTTGTATTTCACCGCCTGGCGGACTTCCCCGGCGCGGTGAACGTCCGGCCTGATGATATCGACCGCGATGGAGATCTCGACCTGTATGTGGCCAGTGCGTACAACATGTGGGAGGACCCGGGTGCACAAAGTCTGATTTGGCTTGAAAATGATGGCCAGATGCGGTTCCGCCCGCGAGATCTCGCTAACCGACCTACACACATTCAGGGCTTGGACCTCGGCGATTTTGACGGGGATGGAGATCTGGATTTGGTGACGGGGGGCCTGCACACCTACGGCCCGTTTGATCGGATGGAACGCGTTGTCTTATGGCATAATCGCTGGGGTCAAGAAACCCCGTGAGGTGCTGCCTTTACTACTCGGATCGAGGCGCAGCAAAGGGGCTTGGGATTGGGCGGTTCATGCCGGGGGAGATCATCGCAGTGCCGGAGTGCGGCTTGCACGTGTCGTTCGGAGCCCTTGCCGTGTCTTGGCTCACGAGTGGGGCAGGCGAAAGCTGGATGGAGAGTCTTACGATTTGCGAGAAGAGCAAATCCCTTGATAACTTTGGGAGGTAGCACGCTTTTAGCGATTCAATGGAAGGTCATCTTACGAATCGATCGAAGGTCTTCGACGCCCGCGTGGGCGAGACGCTTTTGTAGGATCTTGGCCCCTGAGGCTCCCCCGAACGGAGGCGTGTCCAATTACATGGTCGAAATACGCTCGTAGGGGTTGCGTGAATTTCGGTGTTTTTCCCATTCCGGGAGCAGGGCCTCTTCACCCACGCGCGTAAGACAAGTCGGCACTGCGGCGGCGTAAGATTAGCCATAGCTTCACGGTAGCTCGTCTTCACCTATGCCGACGAGGCCTCGCGAGCGTGCGCCGCATCAGCGAAGATCTTCTTCCGCTAGCCGCACCTGTCCTTCGGTTACCCGGCAACCAAGGGCTCATCGCGTCCTCAGCCGATGGGTCGATCTGACGAGGGAACTTGTGCCTCCGTTGCCCACGGTAATAAGCATGGTTTATGCCAACCCTCGGTTTCTCCGAAAATCCAATCCTGCAAAGATCATGTCGAAGGGTGTGGCGGTAGTGGCCGGCACGAAGGACAGACGACAGGCCGCTTCGGTTCTTTTACCCATGGCTGGGCATCACACTGGACCGGGAAAGCCTTGGCGGAACTTTGAAGAGATGCTTTTAGGCGATTCGCATGGTTAGCCCGCCGTCGATGACGAATGTTTCTCCCGTGATATAGTTGTTGGTGATCAATTGCACGATCAATTCAGCCACTTGATCGGGGGTGCCTTCGCGGTGAAGCGGGATACGATTCTCCAGATTGTGCCGCTTTTGCTCGGGTGTCATCCCATCGTGAAATCGCGTACGGATGATTCCCGGTGCCACGCAGTTGACGCGGATATTATCGTCGGCGAATTGTCGGGCCAAGGCACGGGCAAACTGCGGTAAGGCGCCTTTGACGACCTGATAAGCCAAGTTGATCGGCAAGCCGCGGATGCCGGCTACGGAGGAAATCAGCACGACCGCCCCCTCTTTCCGCTGCTGCATGCAGGGGATGGCCTCGCGGCAAAGATAGAAGAGGGCATGCACATGAACATCGAAGGCTTGATGCCACAGCTCGGGCGTCAAATCGAAAAGTCCTCCCGGCACCAAACCGCCGGCACAGTGCACCAGTATGTCCACATGGCCGAAATGGGAAATCGTCTGCCGAACGACGCGTGTGCAATCGTCGGCTCGGCCCATGTCGCCGGTCAGTAGGAGGCAACTGCGACCGCGATCTTCGATTTGGGACTGGGTGCGGCGGGCTTCCTCGTCGGCATTACGTCCGACAATAGCGATCTCGGCCCCCCGGCATGCGAGCAGCCAAGCGGTAGCCGCACCGATTCCCCGTGTTCCTCCCGTGACCAATGCTACTTTTCGCTCCAGTTCCATGGCCTACGGTTTCCTCGAAAGAAGGTCGAGATTTCGTGGGTTGATCACCGTCGGAATCCGGCAGGTTGGACACCAGTCAAACTCAAAGTTTTGGTCGCCTAAGGGTCACGTGCCGCATTCGTTCCGCAGATAACCTGAGCGTTCCGCTGATAGTCTATACAGATAATTTTCCGATCGAAAGGTGTCGACTTTCTGCAGACTTTTCGCCGCATTTAACCTCGAGGCACTATTAATTCTGAGGCACTGTCATGAAGTCTTCGGAGTTGCTTCCTTCAGGCGGCAAGTGTTCCGCGACTCTGTCTCGAAGTTTAATTGATTTTTTGCCAATCAGAGTATCAATCAGAGTATCAAGAATGAATCTGCCGGCGTTCCTGCGAACTATGTCTCGAAAATCAGCCGTGCTTTCGCCTCGTGATCCTTTCGCCTCGCACTTCGTGCAACTTCTACGCAGCCACGACCTTGACCTCGCAGGTGTTGGCACCCATCGGCTGAATGTGAAAATCAACATCGAGAAATTTCCGGATGATTTCCATGTTGGTGACCGCGTGACTGGATAAGGTCAGCGTTCTGAAGCGGCCTCCAGGGGCCAAGGCCAAGGGCAGCAAAAGTTGATCGGCCAAATGTTCGCCCACGGGGACATCCGCCTCAAGCCACCGCAGGGTTTCGGCGGCTACTTCGTCGGCGACCTCCTCGGCGGGCACACCGCGGCGGCCGAAGCCAGCAAACAGTTCCCTGCACCCGGCGCATTCGATCTCCACCGCCACGAAGTTCCCGGGTCCCCGGCAGTCCCATTGGTATATGGCCAGCTCCGGTTCGTCGAGATGAAGCCGCTTTTTGAGTGTGGCAATCTCGCGGCGGGCAATATCGATCGGTAAGTTCGCTACTGCTGCCCAGGCATGTTTTCGTACAATCGGTCCTCTTTCGAGCAGTTGGAGCGGCTTGAATTTCTGGCATGGCCAGATCGCACCTTCCACCAGCCCCCCACCCCGCGGATAGAAACCCGGCCTCCGAACCGTAAAGTCTACGCGGGTGCCCATTTGTCGCAAGAGGGGGAGGAAGACGCGATCGAGGAAATCGGCCGGCGGTGCCCACGGATTGTGCGTTCCACCGATTAACTGGAATTCCGATGGTGTTTCGGCCTGAAGGAGTGCGGGCAAGATCGTCTGTAGCACAAGCGTGGTGCTTCCCGCCGAGCCGATATCCAGGAAATATCGACCCGCTTGAGGCCGAGTCGGCCGGAAAACCAGGGTTTGTGAGCCCAGCTCGGCCCCGAGGACCTCTGCCCCACAGACTCTCGCGGCAGCCTGTACCGCCACCAAATGTTGCCGCGCAAGACCCGGGGGGGTCCGATTGGCCCGGATATTTTCGATCCGAAAGGCTTTTCCGCTGACCGCGGACAGGGCGAGCGAGGTGCGGAGGATTTGTCCGCCGCCTTCACCTTGGGAGCCGTCGATCACAATCATGGCGTCGATTACAGCGGGTACCGACTGTGCCGTTTTCCCCGCAATCCAATTAGTAGAAACTGAGGTAAACTTTGGGCGCTTCTTGAGATCGCCGAAGGCTTTAAGCCCATAAAATAGGCCCTCGGCCCTCAGCGTGCTAGCCTACGCACACGGGAAAACTTGGGGTATTATGAATGCTTTGCCGACAATGGGGAGGCACGGCAAAAGCCCGCCGTAGGTCGCGGCATGGCTGGCCGGATTTTTTCGCGGGAGTAAATCGGGCTTCCGCGAGAGTGCTTCGGGATAAGAGTTTGCGACAGTAGTTTCAGACGATAATCTCAGATAGCCTTGCAACGCATGGCAACAGGTAACGGCGATCTGTCGGTAAACCCTCCGGAATAGAAAGCAAGGAGGATTAATTTGAGTGAGCCCTCCGACGATGGCGCAAAACCAGCCTCAATGGATAGGTAATTTTCTGTGTAGCTTGGCAGCGGTTTTCTACACGGCATCGAATATCTGCTTGCGACGACTTGCCGGGGCAGACGTGGACCCGCTTTTGGTCATTTTTGTGAAGGAATTGGTCACAGTCGTCGTGATCGGGCCGTGGCTTGTGTGGCAACAACTCCGGGGTCAGTCGGTGTTTCCGAGTTTGGGAATCCTTTTGATGCTGGCTTGCACCGGCACCGCTACCCAGCTTTTGGGAAATGTGAATGTTCAGTGGTCCTACGGAGTGGTTGGCTTGGCGGTGGTGATGCCGGCTGTGTTCGCCTCCATGTTGATGGCCAGTGCGCTGCTGGGCTATCTGCTGCTTGGGGAAAGGATCACTTGGCGGGCAGCGTGCGCGGTGGGGATCCTTGTGGTGGCCATTGTGTTTCTGAGCTCTAGTGTGGGTCGGCGGTCGCCAGGCCCGACCCCAAAGGAAGAGGAGGCAGGCAGGATCGCCGAGCGGGCACCTACCGCGTCGATCCCGGCTGAAGCTTCGCACCTTTTGGCCGACGGGAGCGCTTGGCCCGGGCCAGAAGCTTCCTCTGACGATTTGAGGCTCCCTACGGTGATCACCCCGAACATGCTTCGAGCGGAGCCAGTTATCGAAATAGCTGGGAACCGCTCCCGGCCGATGACAGAAACCACACCGGGGCAAACAGCCCTAGGGGAGTGGTTCGGCATTTCGGGGCTGGCAGTGCTGGGGATCGCCGCCAGTTGTTTGGCCGGTTTGGTGTATGCCGTTTTAGGGGTAGTGATCCGCTGGGTCAGTAGCCGAAAAACCAGCGTTTCCGCCACGATTTTCATGATCACTTTCATGGGGGTTGCGTGGCTTGGTCCGATGATTTTTCTGGGCAAATCGCCGGAGGAACCGTCGCCCGTGCCCTCGGATGCATGGCTATGGATGATAGCCTCGGGCCTGTTGAATCTGCTTGGTTTCGCGTCGCTAACCCGGGGACTTCACCTGACGAAAGTGGTGTACGCCAATTTGATGAATGCCTCCCAGGTCGCCTTGGGGAGCCTTGCCGGGATTTTGCTTTTCCACGAGCCTTTGGACGGTTGGTTGGCCACGGGGATTCTGCTTACGGTAGGCGGGATTGTACTGGTCGGTTTTTCCAACGACAAATCGGGCACCTCGGCCGAGTGAGCCCGCCGAGCTTCCGGAAGGTGCATAGATACGAAGGCATCTTAAGCACATCTTTTTTATGCTGGAGCGGTCCGGCAAATGGGGGGTGAAACCCGCCGAAACTCGATTAGCTACCTGCTTTTGTCGCGAGTGCGGACGATGCTTGCCGATTCCGGGGTGGGCCGGCTTTTTGCGATCGTCAATATTCATTACGTTTCGTTTTCGGCCCTTGAGTCGATAACTGCCGCCAAGGCGCCTGCTGATTACTGAAGGATACCTTCGAGTTCGGCAAAAATCTGGATGTCTTCGAAGCCTTTTTGCTTGGTCACACCGGAAGGACAAGCCGCCACGCAGGTCCCGCAGCCTTTGCATAGCTCTTCTTGCACAACGGACACCTCGCGCGTGGTGTCGAAGGTAATCGCGCTAAACGGGCAGGAAGCAATGCAGACCTTGCATCCGCTGCAGCGCTCTGCGTCAATTTCGGCGGTAATCGGCTCCAGCACCACAACGCCGCGGTCCATCAGGGCCAAGGCACATGCGGCTGCAGCCGCCCCTTGAGCGACGCTATCGGGGATATCTTTCGGGCCGCAGCAAGCGCCGGCGATGAAAATCCCGTCCGAAGCCGTCTCCACCGGCGCCAGCTTGGGATGGCGTTCCAGGAAAAATTCGCCCTGGGCGCAACTGAGTGAGAACTTGCGAGCGACCTCTGCGGCTCCTTCCGCCGGTTCCAAGGCCGGCGAAAGGATCACCATATCCACGGGGATTCGCCGCGTGATTCCCAGCAGTGTGTCCTCGCAAACGACGACCAATTTGCCCTCCTCTTGCGGCGACTGGGCTACGTCGGTGACTTCGGCCGCTTTGCCGCGCACAAAATGGACGCCTTCGTGGAGGAGCCGCTTGTAGAATTCCTCATAACCTTTGCCGGGAGCGCGGACGTCGATATAGAGGTTGTAGACCTCCGCTCCGGTTTTTTCCTTCACCAAGTGGGCAAACTTCAAAGAATACATGCAGCAGACGCGCGAGCAGTACTCGTGATAATTCACATCACGGCTGCCGACGCAGTGGATGATGGCCACCGCTTGCGGCGGCTTGCCCTCGGTAGTCAGCAATTGTCCGGCCGTCGGGCCACTGGCATGGGTGAGGCGTTCGAATTGCAGGGCATGGATCACATTCTTTAGCCGACCGTACCCGTACCGCACAATTTTGCTGGGGTCGAAGAGTTTGAAACCGGTGGCAATGATGATCGTGCCCACCGCGATTTCGCGGATTTCATCCTGCTGATTGTGGTCGATAGCCCCGGCTTCGCACTGCTGAACACATTCGAGGCATTCAGCACAGACGCCGCACCTTAGACACCGCGCGGCCTCGGCCACGGCTTGGTCTTCCGTCAAGGTGCCTACAATTTCGGTGAAAGAAGTGACGCGTTTTTCTGGGGGCAACTCCTCCGGTTTAACCCGGGGGCGCGGGGCATGATCGGTCAAATGAGGCGGATGGGCAATCGGGGGTTTTCGCTCCCGGCCCGCCCGGAGGTCTTTCCCCTGCAAAAATCGATCGATCGATTCGGCGGCCTGCTTTCCGGCGGCGAAGGCATCGACCACGGTGGCGGGGCCCGTTACCACATCACCCCCGGCAAAGACGCCAGCCATGCTGGTAGCCAGGGTGAGAGGATCGACTTGAATTTGCCCGTCGGAGGTGAGTTCCAATTCGCTCGCCAAATGGCCGAGATCCGTCTGCTGACCAATGGCTGGAATAACCGTGGAGACTGGGAGCGCATATTCCGAGCCGGGGATCGCCACCGGTCGCCGCCGGCCACTGGCATCCGGATCTCCCAGTTTCATCCGCTGGCAGACGAGCTGCTCCACCTTGCCATCGGTCCCTTCGATTCGCAAGGGAGCCGAAAGGAATTCGAAGCGGACTCCTTCAGCCTCGGCTTCGGCCACTTCCCAATCGTGGGCAGGCATTTCCGCTCGGCTGCGGCGGTAGACTACCACGACTTGATCGGCGCCCAAACGTCGGGCGGTTCGTGCAGCGTCCATAGCGGAATTGCCGCCCCCAATCACGGCGACCGTTCCTTGCAACTGAGATACGGAACCTGATTTTACATTTCTGAGGAACTCCAGGGCATCAACCACCCCGACGAGTTCTTCGCCGGGGATTCCCAATCGGCGGCCCAACGGAGCGCCGGTGCTGATGAAGACGGCCCGGTATCCTTCGCGGCGCAGCGCCACGGCGGAATGAATCGATTGATTCGTGCGGATTTCGATGCCGAGTTTTTCTAAATAGGCCAATTCCTTATCGAGGATCGATTCCGGCAGGCGATAGGCCGGGATTCCATAGCGGAGCATTCCGCCGGCTTTCGGGGCCCGCTCGAAGACGGTGACCCGGTAGCCGCGGTGGGCAAGCTCGTTGGCGCAAGCCAAGCCGGCAGGTCCGGAGCCGATCACCGCCACCGGCTCCGAGGAGCGCACCGGCAATGGCTCCACTTCGGCCAAATGCTCCAGTGCCCAATCGGAGACAAATCGCTTCAAAGCGCAGATGGCCACGGGCTCATCGAGCTGGCTGCGCTCGCAATGTTCCTCGCACGGATGATAGCAGACGCGGCCACAGGCGCTCGGCAGCGGCAAATCCCGCCGCAACAAAGCCGCCGCTTCCGCGAAACGTCGCTGGGCAATCAGCGTGATATATCCCTGGGTGTGAACCCCCGCCGGGCACCCCGAACGGCACGGGGCCATGCCGCGCTTATCGATCACATAAGCTCCCGGCACTGCTTGCGGGAAGGGGCGATAGATGGCCCGACGCGACCCCAGGCTTTCTTCGAACTCGTTGGGAACTTCGAGGGGACAAACCTGCGCACACTGACCGCAGCCCGTGCATTTTTCCTCGTCGATATAGCGTGCCTTTCGCCGCACTTTGACGCGAAAATCGCCCACCACCCCGGAGACTTCCTCCACCTCGCTATAGGAGAGGAGCTCGATATTCGGATGGCGGGCCACGCTGACCATCTTGGGCGTCAGAATGCAGGCGGCACAATCGAGAGTGGGGAAGGTCTTATCGAATTTGGCCATGTGACCGCCGATCGTCGGCTCCCTCTCCACGAGATATACCTTCTTCCCGGCATCAGCCAGACGCAGCGCTGCTTCAATGCCGGCAATTCCGCCGCCTACCACGAGTGCTTCGGGCCGAACCGGAACGCGGCGTTCCACCATCGGTCGGTGGTGCCACACTCGGCGAACGGCACCGGCGACAAGGTCTTTGGCCTTTTCCGTGGCTTGCCACCGGTCCTTATGAACCCACGAGCAATGCTCCCGGATATTGGCCATCTGAAAAAGGAAGCGGTTGAGGCCGGCTTCTTCGCAGGCAATGCGGAAGGTCGCTTCGTGCATCAGCGGCGAACAGGAAGCGACCACAACCCGGTTGAGACCCAGCTCGCGGATATCTTGCTTGATGATCTCCTGCCCCGGATCGGAGCACATGTACTTGTAAGTGCGGGTAACAACCACTCCCAACAACTGGGCGGCAAACTGCGCGACGGCTTCCACATCGACGGTTGCCGCGATGTTCGAACCACAGTGGCAGATGTATACGCCGATACGTCTTCCGTTTCCGTCGTTCATCGCAAGCCTACCTTTTCGGCGAGAAGTTTTCGAACCGGAGTCAGACTATCATGAATGGCCAATTGTTTTGCGGGCAAATCGAAAGCAACCCCCATCAATTGAGTGAAGTAAAGCACCGGGATCCGGCAGTCGGCTTTCAGCGCGCGGCTGATGGGCCCTTGATAAGCCTCGAGGTTGATCTGACATAACGGGCAGGCCGTTGCCACGCAATCCGCCCCGCGACATTTGGCCTCTCGAAGTAAAAGCCCGCTCAACTGGCGGCCCGTGGGCGGATCGGTGGTCATGGCCATCCCCCCGCAGCACTTGGCGGCCAAGGGATAAGGAAGCACTTCCGCGCCTAGCCAGCCGATCAAAGTTTCCATCAGACGCGGGTAGTCGGGATCATCCGTATCGACAAAGGGGCGGCTTAGCTGGCAGCCGCTATAGCAGGCGACCTTCAATCCCGTCAGCGGCCGGCGGACGGCTTGGCGGACCCGCACTTCCCCAACCTCCCGCACCACAATCTCCATGAAGTGCCGCACGGGCACGCCGCCCCCGTAGCTGTATCCCCCGGCAGCCAAGGCACTGACCAGCTCGCGGCGTAGTTGCGGATCCTCCGCAAAATACTTATTCGTTTTCCGCAGGACCACATAGCAGGCATTGCACACCGTGGCCAGGGGCAACTCCGACTTTTCCGCTAGCGAAAGATTCCGCGCCGAAAGCACGAAAGCCCTTTTTTCGCGGATGGGCAGATAAGCGGTCGCCCCGCAGCAATTCCAATCTTCTAATTCGATCAGCTCCAAGCCCAAATGTTCCGCTACCGCCCGGGTGGAGCGGTCGTAAGCCCGATTAGTCGAGGTGAGCGAGCAGCCGGGGTAATAGGAGTAACGTCGAAGACCTTCGGTAATCATGAATGGTTATTCTCCGGAATGGTGGCCAACATTTTGCGGAGTGCCTCGATATCTCGGATCGTTTCCGCCTGCGGCTTCATTCGGCCCCGCCACAGTAGCCGAAGCGCCAGCGGGAGCTGAGCGAGAGCTCGCAGCGGATTGGTTCGCAGATAAAACTTCATCAAAAGCTTCGGCTCGGCATTGCGACCGTGGCGGTCGACCACCTCGGCGAAAGCGTGCGCCATCGCTGCCCCGGGGTTGTGCCGCACCAATCCCTTTTCTGCTTCCAATCGCTTTAGTTCGTACATCACGTCGGTAAAGGGGATGCCCGCCGGGCAACGAACCGTGCAGGCATAGCAGGAAACACACAACCAAACCGTGCGGGTATTGAGGACGCGGTCGAGGATTCCCGCTCTCAAGGCGGCAATCACCTCCCGCGGACCGTATTCCATGGCTCCCGCCGATGGGCAGGAAGCCGAGCAAGTGCCGCATTGGAGGCACTCCAGAATCCGCTTGCCGTGTGGCAATCGGTAAACGGCCTCCAGAAGCTGATGCCCGATGTTGCTGGTAACCGTGGTACTCATCGGCTGTATTCCTCGGTGAAAATGATGTGAGGGTAGATCAATACCATTCGAGGTTTTTTATGGTCCCCTTCCAATTTTGGGATATCCAAAAGGCACGCGGGATAAGAGAGGGGAGGCTTGGGGTATTGCCCCCGAGGTTGGAGGAATCTGTGGCAGGAAAAGGACTTTCGCCGGTACGCGGGCTTGCCGCCAGGAATAGGATTTCGAGTATAAACGGAACCTCGAGCGTAAATCGGATTGCGAGCGCCGGTCGAATTCCGATCGCAATCAAAGTTGCAATCGCTACTAGAGTTCCAATCGCAAGGAGAATTCCAATCGCAAGTAGAATTTCGATCGCAGACGGAATTTCCGGCACAAAAGGAACAATACTTAGAAAAATCGAATGCCGAAAATGCGGAGTGCGAATCGGAAAGAACGCTGAACAAGGGGCGAGAGCTGCCGGAAAAACCCCAAGACTTTCCGGAAGCCAAAAGTTCCGCGTCAGAAGAACTGGAAACCGGAGCGACCTTCGGACCATCCCCGGAAGCTTGCCCATCTGCGCACATTCGCACCACCGGCTCCTCAAACCCGGCTTGAATTCTAGGAAGTCTCGCAAATGGGCCCTTTAAGTAACGTCAAACTAACATAGGAATCCGCCGGTGTCAACCCGTAAGAGCTGATTGGGGAGATTCTGCCGTTTTTCATCGGCTTTAATTTGTTTTTCGATTCGCGGATAGGGCGACAGGAGAATTGCATAAGATCCTTTTGGAAAATTTCGGAAGGTCCTTTTTCTGAGTTTTTTGACAAGCAATCTGTGAATTCCGGATAATTGTGAGGCGAATCGTCTGATTTGGCGAATCATCCGATATATGGGGGGAGTCATCGCTGATTGCTGCGGATCATCTGCCGAGTAATCCGCCGGATAAGCCGGCACATCATCCGCCGAATGATTCCGTCATCCTTAATTCTTGATCAACAGCATTCATGATTTCATGATCAACGGCGTTCATCATCAACGTTCATGATCAACGGGGTTCATCGTCAACGTTCATGATCAACGGCGTTCATCGTCAACCGACGGGATTCATAGTCAACGGCAAGGTAAGACAAGCTAAGAAGCATTCATGATGACCGGAAAGATAAGACACCGTAAAGATGAGAAACATTCATTACCAACGGCAAGATACAAGGTAAGAAAATCGCAAGATACAAGATAGCAAGATACAAAATAAGACAAAGGTCTTTTAAGGTTTGTGGCCTGATGCCGATTCCGCACCCTTCGGGGATGAAGCGATTCTACGCATGCCGGTTTAGGGCTGTTTTTACGATGCAGGCTCAGACCGGTTCGCAACGATTGAGCCTCGGACCGAAACCCTTCGCTTCAACGCCGTTATTCGCTCCGTGATTTTGGACTGTTTCGGACTTTTATCCGCCCCCTTTTCTCGAGGCCGTTCCGCAGTACGCCGCCGCGAATCGGATTTCTATTTGGCTTCAAAGGCTTAACACTAAGGCTTGATACCGCTGAACACCGAGGGCTTATGCCAGTATGGAGGCTTTCTTCAGGGCATTACGCTACGTGGATGCGGTGGTAGGTCCCATATTCGGATTTTCATAACTGCGCAATTACAGACCAGTTACTCGCGAGCTTAAGCTGAAAGCCTTTCGTTAGTACCGATCGTTCTACGCATTCTTGGGTAGCCGGTCTTTCGATCCAAACTCTTCGGGTAATTGCCTAATTGGCGATCTTAAGGCCATTGCTCGGTATCCAATCTTCCGCGGAGCCCCGGCATGATTTCAGGGGAGCTATTGTCCAGGCTCAAGGAAGTCGTGGCCAGGTTGAGTTCCGAAGTTATTGGCATCGGCTTCCGCGGCGTTCTTGTTTTTTTCTTGCAGTCCTTTCTCGTATTTTTCGGAGCCTAGCCCAAAACTTGTGTTAAGTTCCGGATCGATTGACCCTTGAAACGGCCCGCAATTCCGGGTAGCCTTGGGCGGTTCGATCCCCAGTGCGGTGACTCTGGAAGCTATGAGAGCTATTTCGGGTTTTTGAGGCGGCGAAACAAGTCGGAGCGCGCAAAGCCGATCTGCTTCTGGGAGATTTGCAAATGAGCAGCGAGCGGTATCCGTGGTATCGGGAACTGAGTGGCTATCAGTGGTGGATTCTCATCATTGCCACATTGGGTTGGTTATTCGACACGATGGATCAACGGATATTCGTGTTGGCACGCAGCCGGGCATTGGCCGAGGTGCTTGGCCCGCAGAGCTCGCCGGAAAGTGTGAAATTCTACGGCAGCATCGCCACAGCTTTCTTGCTCATTGGCTGGGCAACCGGCGGGCTGATTTTCGGCACGTTGGGCGATCGATTGGGTCGAGCCAAGACTTTGATGATTACGGTTGCCACCTATTCTTTTTTCACCGGGATTTCGGCTCTGTCGGTGAGTTGGTGGGATTTCACGCTGTACCGCTTTCTTACAGGTTTAGGCGTGGGAGGGGCATTCGCCGCGGCGGTCACGTTAGTGGCGGAAGTGATGCCCGATAGAGCCCGGCCCCACGCGCTAGGCATCCTTCAGGCGATGTCGGCCATCGGGAATATTTTGGGATCGTTGATCGGCTTCGTATTTTTGCCGATATCGCTGAACTTAGGTTGGACATTCTTGCCCGAGGGTATGTTTCACGGCTGGAGGCTAATGTTTTGCATGGGGATCATCCCGGCGATTCTGTGCGTTTTCATTCTCGCAACCGTCCGCGAGCCGGAAGCATGGGTAGCCGCCCGCAGGGCAGCGCGGGAAGCTCGGGAAAGGGGTGAGCCGGCGGTCAAGCTCGGCAGTTGGCGGGAACTTTGGGGCGATCCCCGATGGCGGCACAACACCATCATTGGCGTGACGTTAGTCCTCGCCGGGGCAATCGGATTGTGGGGGATCGGTTTTTGGAGCCCGGAGTTGATTCGGGACAATGTTTTGGCCGGTGCGACGAAGGAACATCAGGACCGAGTAAGCTCGATTGCGACCGCCCTTCAGGATGTGGGGGCGTTTTTTGGCATTTTGGCCTACACCTGGATGACGGCCTACTTTGGTCGACGTTCGGCCTTTGCGGCTTCGTTCTTGCTCGCCTTTGCGGTGACCGCGGGGGTCTTCGGTTTCGTGAATCGCGAATGGCAGATCTACTTCGCCACACCGATTCTGGGGTTTGCAACACTGGCTCCTTTCGGCGGATATGCCATTTATTTACCGGAGCTTTATCCCACCCGTTTGCGTAGTACTGGTACCGGGTTTTGCTACAACGTGGCCCGGTATCTCACGGCGGTTGGGGTGTTTTCCATGGGCAGTTTGACGGTGGTTTTTGCTTACCTTGGGGTTGGGGAACCGTTCCGCTGGGCGGCCATGAGTGTTGCCCTGATTTATATTTTGGGCATCGTCGTTTTGCGCTGGGCCCCTGAAACGAAGGACAAACCCCTGCCTGAATAATCAATCGGTTTGTTCCAAGTGCCAACAGCCGATCCGTATTGGTCGATGGGTACTGTCAGTCGCTAGCTAATGATCATGGTTCGGGATCAACATTTGATCATTACTCGGGATCAACATTCGGGATGAGCCGCACGGCGAAAGGGGATGGTCAATCACCGGCTTCGGGGTTGGCACCAATTAGAGGGGAGCTTTCGAGGGTTTAAACGGCAGCGGATCCAAATCCCCCAAAGAGCAGCCCTCTCCGCGGGAACTGCCGCCAGTGCTCGAGCCGAAGTGCGATTCTGCGGCGGCGGGGTCAACCGGGCCGAAATTTGCCTTATAATTGGATGGTAGCTCGCGGCATGCGGCTAAGAGGGCTTCGGCTTTGCAGCCCAAGGGCGCGGATTATCGGTCGGACCGGGTGCCGGGGATTTTCCGCGGATAATTCCCCTCGCCTTCAGTCGAGCGGTATCACCCCCGAGGCCGTCAACGCCAGGGGCTGTTTCACAAAGAACTCGGAGCCGGCTGAGGCCATTTTGGTTTTGATCTTACCGTCATTTCTTTCGACAGGAGGATGCTGATGCACGTTAAACGGCGAGAATTTTTGGGAACCGCGGCCGCCTCTTTGACGGCTGCATGGACAAGCCCGTTGCAAGCCGCTTTGGATGCGCCGGAGCGGCGCTCGACCGACCCTGTAGCGGAGGTTTCGCTGGGGCGGTCACTGCGGGCCACGCGGCTGGGGATGGGATTCGGTATGCGGGGGTGGAACCGGCAGTCGAACCTTTCGCGCCGCGGTTTGGATCATGCAGAGCGGGTGATCGCGCACGCATATGATCAGGGGATTCGCTTCTTCGATCATGCCGATCTTTACGGAAGCCACGAGTATTTTGCCCGGGCCATGCGGGGAAAGCCGCGAGATTCGTATTTTGTGACTACCAAAATCTGGTTTCATCCGCAGGGTTTGCCGGAGGGAGAGCGGCCGGACGCGGACGTAGCGGTAAAGCGGTTTTTAAGGGAGTGCCAAAGCGAATACATCGATTTGGTGCAAATCCACTGCATGATGCGGCCCGATTGGACCCGAGAAATGCGGCGACAAATGGACATTCTCGAGCGGTTGAAGGAACAGGGTTTGATTCGGGCCCACGGTGTCTCGTGCCACAGTCTGGGGGCTTTGTCCGGGGTGATCGAGGAGCCGTGGGTGGATGTGGTCCATGCCCGCATTAATCCCTACGGTGTGAAGATGGATGGGCCGGCAGATCAAGTTTTGCCGGTTTTGCAGAAAATTCATGCCGCCGGCAAGGGCGTCATCGGCATGAAAATCGTGGGCGAGGGCGAATTCTCGAATCAGCCCGACAAATTGGAGGCTTCCATCCGATTCGTGGTAAACTCGGGCGTGGTGGACGTGATGATCGTCGGCTTCGAAACGACGCAGGATATCGATGATTTCAAGGCTCGGCTTGCTCAGGCATTAGCTGGCTGAAAAATTGTTGGCCCACCTAAGCAAACTGCCTGCTGGTGCGGGAAACTTTGCGGAATTGATGCGAGATTAATTGAGGTGAGATTATTTGGATTGATGTGAAATTATCGGATGGGAGAAAAAGCCGGTTTCGGGACCGCCCCCACCTCTTCCGGAAATTAGTGATGCCGTGCAAGCGGGTTAAAAGTTAAAAAGGGCGTTAAAAGATCACCGGGAAGCCGGCCAAAGCGGCGGGTGTTTCGGGCGGAAAACCACGTCGGCTCGGCGGTGTGTTCACCCGGGGGACGGAATCTTCCAATCGCGCCGGAAGAAGGAATCTACATTTCCTTAAAGCCGCTTGGAAAGCTGCGGGACACAAGGCGTTTGACGTCTTTCAGGAGTTTGGTGAATTTGGGGTGGCCGTGCGCACATATTGAAATGCGTCCGTTCGGCCGGCTTTCGATGGGGCGCCGTGCGGTGCGCGCCATTTTAGTCGGCTTTATGTTTTCAGTGTGCCTGGCGCTGGTGGGCGCCGAGGTAGGAAGCTTTTTGGGGGCCCAAGAGCGGCGCGCACCCGAGGAGGCGGTCTTAGGCGGGGCGGAATCGGGTGTTGTATCCGGCGGCGATTCGGGGGGAAATCTCTCCGGCGCGGAAAGCGGGGCGACCGGCTCATTGGGTGCGGGGCGACCCAACTCCGGGGGAAATCCGGAAGGGGCGAGTGTCTCTTTTTGGGAGATTCTGCAAGCCGGTGGCTTGATTGGGCTTTGCATTTTGGCTCTTTCTATAGCGGGTCTTGCGCTTGTGATCGAACATGCGTGGACGATTCGCCGATCGGTGCTCCTTCCCTCCGCCGTGGGCGAGGAGGTTCGGGCACTGCTGGGGGCAGGGAATCTTCGGGGGGTGGCCGAGCGACTCCAAGAAGAAGGAAGTGTTTTGGGGCAGGTCTTGCGGGCGGGGGTGAACGAAGTGGACCTCGGCTGGCCGGCTGCCGAAAAAGCCATGGAGGAAGCCCTTGCGGAGCATTCAGCCCGGCTTTATCGCAAGATTGAGTATTTGGCCGTGATCGGCAATTTGGCCCCGATGCTGGGTTTATTGGGGACGGTGATTGGGATGATCCTGGCTTTCCGGCGAGTGGCTGAAACACAGGGGGCGGCCCGGGCCGCGGATCTTGCCCAGGGAATCTATCTGGCTTTGGTGACCACCGTGGAGGGGTTGTTGGTGGCCATTCCGGCGCTAGCGGCCTTTGCCTTTTTCCGGAATCGGGTTGATCAACTGATTGCGGAAGTCGGCGGGGCTGCTGAGCGTGCCCTCGGCCCCTTGAAACGCCATCTGATGATGGCCTCCAGCCAGTCCCCGGGGGCAGCCACGCCTCCGCGGGTGGTGGCCGGGGCGCCGAAAGCGGGGCGAAACCCCTCTTGAGGCCGATCGAGCTGTGCCTTCATCCAAGAAGCTGCGGTGAACATCAGAGGCGCGATCATGCGAGTGCCGCGATCCGGGCAAAGCGCTCCTCTGGCGTTTAACATGACGCCGATGATCGACGTGGTTTTCCTCCTCATCGTTTTTTTCTTGGTCTCGAGCCATTTAGCGCGGCAAGAGACCGCACCGGAGGTCGAACTTCCCGAAGCACTTACCGCGACCTATCCTCAGGATACACCTCCGCGGCGGGTGGTGGTCAACGTGCTGCCGGAAGGGGCAGAGGTCGTTTGGGCAGTGGCGGGCGAACGGGTTGGCCTGGAGCGATTGAAGGCGATCTTGGCGGCCGAAAGCCGGCAAGAGGGAGGCCCATGCGAAGTGCGGATCAGAACCGATCGTCGCGTCCCTTATCGGGTGATTGAGCCGATTCTTCTGGCTTGTGCCGAATTGGGCATCAAAGACGTTACCTTCGCTGTGATTGGTCCACGTTGACAACGATGCTTGGCAGGCTTGCAGTATCGGTAGTGACGAGAGAAAGAGGAGGATTGCGAATTTCGGCACAGGTAGTTCGGATTTCGCTACGGGTAATAGGATCGGCAGGAGTTGAAAATCCGGGGTGGTGCCGCGCGATTGGTTGAGATGGGCGGTGCCGAGGCACCGGCAGAATCATCCCGATTAGTGCCGACGAAAAGCCACGGTTTGAAATCGGGTATCCAGTTTAAAGAATCGGGTGTCCAGTCTAAAAAAGCAAGAACTCGTGTGGGCCGAATGGCAGCCGAATCGCAGTGGTGATACGAGTCAGCAGAGTTGCTCCCACTGGGTCGCTTCGTTTTCAGGCGAATATGACGCCGATGATCGACGTCATATTTCAGCTTTTGATCTTCTTCATTTGCACGGCAAGTTTTCAGCCGCCCGAAGCGACTTTGCCGAGTGATGTTTCGGTCGCGGGAAGCTCCGCGGTGAATCTGCCCATGGACGTGGAGTTGAGCGAACTGGATGAGCTGGTGGTGCGGGTGGAATATGCGGAGGGATTACCGCGGTGGTCCGTGGGATTTGCCGGGCAAACCGGGGCTTTTCAACCGTGTGGGGGCCGGGCAGAGCTTCGCGGCCTTTTGGCCGAGGTCGTTCGACTGCGAGCGGACCTGCCGGTTATCCTGGAGGTTGCCGGGGAAGTGCCGATCGAGTGGGCCATCGACACGGTGGATCTGTGCCGTGAGGTCGGTTTGACGCAGGTACAGTTCGCGGTCACTAAAAGCGACTAAAAGCTTTCCGTGATCAAAAGTAACCGAAGACTTCGCGATGGCCGGGAGTCACTGAAGACTTCCCTGCGACCCAAGGTAGCTCAAGAGCTCCCTGTGACCAAGATCGACTTCAGCGGAGAAATGCCAACGCGCGGCTTTTGCCGCGAGCTTGCGCAGGAAAGAGCCGTCGCTTGCCGAGCTTTGGTTTCGTCAGTTCTTTTGCCCTGCACTTGTCTAGAAAAGAGTTATTGATCGGGCAGCAGTGGCCTCCGAATTTGATCGAACGACAGCGACCTCCAAATTGATCGAATAACATTGGCTTCAAAAATGGTCGAGAATCCGGCACAAAACGCCACTTGGGGATTGGAGGAAAACGCGGGGCGATGTCGCCGGCTATGGCGAACCGGTGGAGTGGGACGCCATAAACTGGAGGGCAACCAAGCACATCGTTCGCACCCCAATCGGGAGGACAGCTTCGTCGATGATCATCTTGGGGGTATGCACGGGGTGAATGGCCCCGATGGATTCGTTCCGCGCCCCCAAGAAAATGTATAGGCCCGGCACCTCCTGGGCATAATGGGCGAAATCTTCGCCTCCCATGACCGGCTCGACCTCGACGACATTGTCCGCTCCTACAGCCAGTTGCAAGGCCGGCATTACCCGGGCCAAAAGTCGAGGATCGTTCCACACTACTGGCCCATAATCGTACAAGCTCAGTTGTGCCGTGGTGCCGAGGCCTGCGGCAACCTGTTCGGCAATCCGCTGGAGTTCCGTGCGCGCTAGCTCTCTTACATGAGGATCGTGGGTACGGATGGTTCCTTCAAGCTCGACTTTTTCGGGGATGATATTCCAGGCTTCGCCGGCGCGAATCTTCCCGAAGGAGACGACGACGGGTTTCCGCGTGTCGATTCGCCGACTGACGATGGTTTGCATGGCCGCGATGATATGAGCGCTGGCGACGATTGGGTCAAATCCGGCCCAAGGCATCGCTGCATGAGACTGCTTACCGATGACCGTCAATTGAAAACGGTCGACGGCTGCCATCAAACCGCCGGCGCGATAGCCGATTTGGCCCGTGGGCAATTCGAGGTGCACGTGCTGGGCGAAGATCGCTTGGGGTCGCGGATTTTCGAGTACCCCCTGGGCAATCATGAGTCGCGCGCCACCCTCTTCACCGGGGGGAACTCCCTCTTCGGCCGGCTGGAAGATGAGTTTGACGGTTCCGGGAAGTTCATCACGAAGCTCGGCAAAAACCGCCGCCGCACCGAGCAGCATGGCCGTGTGAGCATCGTGGCCACAAGCGTGCATGACGCCGGGGTTTTTCGAGGCGAACGGTAGGCCGGTTTCTTCCACGATGGGCAGGGCATCCATGTCGGCACGCAAGGCGATCACCGGCCCGGGTTTTCTCCCCCGGATGAGCGCGACGACACCATGATGAGCCACCCCGGTTTGTATTTCGGCGATGCCGAAACGGCGGAGGTGCTCCGCAACGACGCGGGAAGTGCGGACCTCGCGGTTGGCCAACTCGGGATTCGCGTGAATGTCGCGGCGCACTTCGATTACTAAGTCGGTAATTTTTCGGACGAGCGCATCAACGCGGCTTAAGATCGCCGGGTCAAGCTTCGACCCCAAGACGCCTTCTGTGGCGGCATAGCTAGCAGATTGGGCTAAAGCTACGAGGGCCGGTTGAGCTGCGGGGCCAGTCCCGGCTAAAGACTCGGGCTCCTGATCTGCCTTAACCATGGGATCGACAGCAGCAGCAAGCTTCGGTAGTTGCAAAATGACCTCCTCCCAAAGCCCTCCCATCGCGGGTGATACGACTTTCTCTCCAAGCACGCCGAAGCAAAAAGCCGAGTAAAAAGCTAAACAAGACGCGATGCAAAGGACATGATCCCAACAGCGGAATGAACCTGAGAAATCGGCGCGCAATTTTGGCTCAAACATTTCTCGGCAAGTTCGATCGGGTGTGAGCATCGCTGGGTGACTTTCGTGCAAAGATGCTGGGGGTTTGATCCAGTCGCAGAGCTTGCGGCCAAGTTCTTAAGCCAGTGCCGGTGAGTCGAGCCCTTCGAAGAGGGCTTCGACGAAACGTTCGGAGTCGAAGGGGGCCAAATCCTCGGGCTTTTCCCCAACTCCGACGAATTTTACGGGCAGCCCCACTTGCTGCCGAATCGCGACAACCACGCCGCCCTTAGCCGTGCCGTCGAGTTTCGCCAAGATAATCCCCGTGCATTGTACGGCTTCGGTGAAGTGTTTGGCCTGACTGATGCCGTTTTGGCCGGTGGTGGCATCCAACACCAAGAAAACCTCGTGCGGAGCACCAGGGGTTTGTTTCCCTAAGACCCGGTGGATTTTGGCCAATTCGCGCATCAAGTGTTGCTGCGTTTGCAATCGGCCTGCCGTATCGACAATACACACATCTGCTTGGGTTTGCAACGTTCGGGCAACGGTTTGGTGGGCCACGCTGCCGGGGTCGCTGCCCGGCGGACCGGTGACGATTTCCGCCCCCACCCGTTTGGCCCAAGCGGTTAGTTGTTCCACGGCGGCTGCGCGGAAGGTATCCGCAGCCCCCAGCACTACTTTCTTCCCCTGGGCCATGAGTAAATGGGCTAATTTGGCGATGGAGGTCGTCTTTCCGCAACCGTTGACGCCGCAAACCATGATTACCGTGGGGCCATTTTCCGCCATGCAGATGGGAATTTCTGGCTGAGCCAGAATCGCTTTGAGCTGTTTCTTGATTTCATCGAGGATTTGGCTCATGGGGATGACACGACTGCGGTACTGCTGGCCGATTTGATCGGTAATGGCCCGCGAGGCTTGTACCCCCATATCTGTCTTGACCAGCATTTCGAAGATCCGCTCCAGGAGCGAGTCATCGACCAGTTCGCCTTCGCGCTTAAAAAGATCCCGAATGTCGGTCCGGAGGAGTTGACTGGTTTTTCGCAGACCTTCTCGGAGTTTTTCCCAGAAACCCATAGGTCAAACCGCCGTTGGTAAAGGATTCAAGCAGGTACTTTTCTCCACGGAGGCGGCCGATCGCCTCCCCTGGAATCTTAGCTTCTTCGATCTATGTCTTTGCCACGAGTACTTTCGTATTTTCACGAGTACTTTCGTATTTTATAGTCCCCGACTGCAATTGCGAGGGAAGGGGAGCCCTCCGGGAGTGCTCGCATTTGTCATAGGGGTTGGTCGCGATCAAGTGGATTTGATGGTTAAATCTCCCGTGCCCCAAATTCGGATTGCCTCGGGATACGGTGCCCGGCATGCGATTTTGCATGCGATTTTTCTTGGGCGGGCGTTCGCCGCTTCCGGCTTTTTCGTGCAGGTAGCTACGATTCGGTCCTTCGGCCGTGGCTGCATTTCTGACGAACGGGTGCTGGAAGCCCTGATGCCTGAAAATCTCTAATTTGATAAGACTAGAAATCTCTAATCTGAAAATCTCTAATCTGAAAAGATTGGAAATCTCTAATTTGATAGGCCTATGAATCTCTACGTTGATAGGCCTACAAACCTCTCATCTGATAAGACTCGACGGGAAGTCTCAGTGCCTTGGAAACCTCCAACCTGATAAGAAGCGCCGGGACGTCTTGATGCCCGGAAACCTCCAAGGATCCGATGCGTGGCCGAGTAAATCCGTAAACTTCATATGTTACCGTATCGGCACGGGTAAGATCGCCGGAAGCTAGGCGGGCGCATCCACCG
Source organism: uncultured Thermogutta sp. (assembly GCA_937128505.1). Taxonomy (GTDB): domain Bacteria; phylum Planctomycetota; class Planctomycetia; order Pirellulales; family Thermoguttaceae; genus DTLM01. The sequence goes on along the minus strand of CAKZMM010000154.1, from coordinate 673 downwards.
GTTAAGCTGCCGGATTGGGTGATGCGGTTTTCGCCCCCAGCAACCTGCGGAATGATCAGGGGTTACCGGAGGATGTCGGGGGCTTCAGCGGCGATCCTCCCGGGCGATCGGCACGGCGCGGAACATCCTCGGATTCAAAGGCTCCCCATCGGTCGCGAAGCAATTTGTCGAGAATTCCGTTCACAAATGCTCCGGATTGGCTAGTGCCGTAACGCTTGGCCAATTCTACGGCTTGATCGATCACAACTTCGCCCGGAGTATCTGTGTACAGAAGTTCATATGCAGCGAGGCGTAAGACATTTCGGTCGGTTGCGGCCATTCGGTCAACCGACCAATGCTCGGCGTGGCGGTTGATCTCGCGGTCGATTTCTCGCCGATATCGCCGCACACCATCGACCAGTGAGCCGGCGAAAAGCATAAGCTCTCCTTCGCGCAATTGGGCCAAGAGGAAAGCCTCGGCCTCCGATCGCATGAGCGGACGGTTGAAATCTTCTTGAAATAAGAGCTGAAAGGCCGCCTCGCGAGCGCGGGCCCTTCGGCCGGGGAGTGGTTCCTGGAATTCTTCCGCCAGTTCGCTCATGGGAGCAACTTTAAGTATGGGAGCAACTTTAAGTAGTTCTTTTGTAAGCCTATTTAAGCGATTTGTAAGCTTGTTTAAGCCCGGTGTAAGTTT
>CAKZMM010000153.1 GCA_937128505.1 uncultured Thermogutta sp. | reverse complement strand
TCAAGCACTCCTTACCCTCGGCTGCATCCTGATCTGCTATAAATGCCTGTGCGGCTCATTTTGTTAGAGGCTCTTAAGCAAATACTTAAGCAAAAAATTTATTGAAACTTACGTTTTGCAGAAAACTGAGTTTCAGTGGAGGATCGGTTCGGCCGACCGGTGGCTGCACACCCCGCAAGGCGGCTCAATTTGCCCCCCATGAACGGGTAGCACCATGATCAACTTCGACGCTTTTCGACGGCAGTCCCAGGTACGTCGCTTTATTCGACATTTGTTGGACATAACCACCCCCACCTTGCCGCCATTAGAGGGTGAGCAACGGGCCGCGGATCGCACCTTTCGCTGCCTACCCGTGCTGATTTCACCGTGGGAGAAGGATCGAGCCATTATCGAGGAAGTCGCTTATGCGGTAACGAAGGATTTTTCGGACCTCTCGGTCTCCATCCTGCTCAATCTGCCGCTGCGGGAGGGGGCGATGCTCCTCGGTTTTTGGCTCGAAGGTCCGGTTTATGTCCTGGCGGACGTCATACAAAGCTCGAATATCGGCGGCGGTTTCTGGCAAGTGGGGCTTGCGCTGCGAAAAATCCTCCCGGAAGGAGACTATCCGGAGTTGGAAAAGCTTGCTCCTCTGGCTGCCCGGCTTGTTCCGCGTAAACCCGCCCTCAACGTTTAAAGATCGTATACAAAAATAAGGTATTCAGGATCGTGTTTAAGGATCGTGCCGAGGATTTGCCGCCTCCCTGCCCGTGGCTTTCGTAGTCTTTAAACGTTCGGTTTTGCGAGCTTTGGATGTTCGATCCTGTAACCCCTAAACTCGGCAACTTTGCCAAGGATTGGCGCGAATTCAATCGAGAAATTTGCGCCACCCTCGGTGCCGGAACCTAACTACCCGCGGTGCCAACATTTAAGCGGAATATAGCGGAATATAAACGCGAGAATGGTTTTCCGCCTCCGGGCTTAGCTGAAACCTTTGGTGCTTATCTTTCCCTCTAAGGTTTTTCTTCGCTGCCGTGCTTTTCCTTTCTCCCGGGGTTTCCTCGCGGGCTTATCTTTCCTACTGCCGAGACCCTGTGTGATCTAATTTCCCGCTCGGCAGGTTCTCCGCGCTTTTCCCCCGGGTCATATCTCGCGTGCTTTCTTTCTAACCGGGTCTACCCTCCGAATTCTTCCCCGGGGAAGCGGCCGGAGGTTGGTTGCGGTTATCGTAGGTGGCAGAATGCAGAATAGTGGATGCATTATCCCTACCCATTCCGCCTGGGAAGTGGCCGCAAAGGCCCCTCAAAACAACCGGCAATTCCGGCGGGAATTCCCCCCGCACCCTTCGCCCGCAGATTCCCCGAAAAACGGGCAGTTTTTGAGGGCTTTTGGGACGGGCTTTTCGGGTCGGTTAAGGCAAAAACCAGGGGGCGAAAACCGCTCATTGGCGTGTATCTTTTTGGCAACTCTGAGCGACAATTGCTTGCCGGGCCCTTGGAATGCGGGTATCCTTGTGAAAGACGGTGCCGGCAATTTCCAGGACGGTACTGCCAATTTTTCTAGGAGTCTGGTCTGGTCGCGCATTGGGCATCGAAAGGGCCCAGAATCCCCGGGAAACGGTGCGTCAGCGAATGGGTGTTTGGTCTTATTGGTCAAAAGCGCGATTTTTGAGCGGCCTATGGCGCAGCGAATCCCTGCGAATGTGGCTGGTGGCAGGGGTGGCTCTGCTGGGGGTTTTTGTCAGTGGGGCGACAGGGTGGCTACTTTCGATCAACCAAAAGCACCTATTAGAAAAGCAGTTTGCCGCCGATGCGGAATTGCGGATTTCCGCGATTCAAGATCGCCTCTGGCGGTGCCTGAAAATCGGCGAGGTGGCCTCCGGGCTATTCGCCGCCTCTGAACGCGTGACCCGGGACGAATTCGAGGCATTTTGTCGCGCATTTACCGATTATTTTCCCCGGGTGGAGGCAATCCTGTGGTTTCCACGGGTCAAAGCCCCCGAGCGTTCCGCACACGAAAGGGCGGCGCAGGCCGAGCTGCAACAGGCCTACGAAATTTGCCAGTTCGACCACCAGGGGCGGCTTATACCGGTCGATCAGCGGGCGGAGTACTTTCCGGCGGCTTATTCTTTCACCTCTCTGGGGAGTGCCAGTGAGTCGGCTCAGCCGATGATTTCACTGGGATGGGATTTGGCCAGTTCTCCCGCCGGACAGCAGGCCATCGAATCGGCGACCGTCAGCGGCAACCTGTGGGCCGTGCGTGGGGTGGACCTCATGAACCGGCCGGTCGATGATCGGGTTTTGGTCCTTGCGCCGGTATTCCCTCGGGGCGAAGCTCCGCGATCTTCCGGGGCACGCCGCCTGCGGCTGATGGGGCTGGTTGGCGTGGTGGTGGGCATTGAGGAACTTTTGGAGCATTCCGTCCGGCCGCTGCCGCCGGTTCCCGTGGACCTTCATTTGTTTTACAGCAGCCCCGGTCAGCCGGAGCACCTTTTGGCGACGTGTCCTTCGGCCATGAGGATTGGCCGCTTCATTCCGCAGCCGAATTCCGCGGCGGCCACGGCGGGAACGATGCATCTGGCCCGGCGGCTTTCTTGGCCGGGAATGCCGTGGACAATCGTCTGTACCCCCACAGATGTTTACGAGCTGAGGGAATTTACTTTCCCCCCGTGGGTCGTGATGGCCGGCGGCATCTCGCTTACTTTCTTGATCAGCGCTTATTTGGCGTCGCTACTGGGTCGGGCGACCCGGGTGGAGCGCCTGGTGGCCGAACGAGCGGCGGATCTGCAACGCGCCAAAGAAAGCCTCGAAGAAGAAATCGCCCAACGGGAAAAGATCGAAGAAATCCTGCGCAATTCGCAGGCGCTTTACTCTTCGCTGGTGGAAAACCTTCCGGTCCACGTGCTGCGAAAAGACCTGGAGGGGCGATTTACTTTCGCCAATCAGTCGTTCTGCCGCTTGGTGGGACTGAGGCTGGAGGAGATTGTCGGAAAGACGGACTTCGACCTTTACCCGGCGGACCTGGCCCGCAAATACCGCGAAGATGATCGCCGCGTGGCGGAAATCGGCGAACTTTTCGAGTGCGAAGAGGAAAATGAGCAGGACGGCGAGCGGCGGTATGTGCATGTGATGAAATCGCCGGTGCGCGATGCCTCGGGAAAAGTCGTCGGCACCCAGGTGGTTTTCTGGGATGTTACCGAGCAGAGGCGTGCTCAGGCGGCTTTGGAGCATGAGCGTTATCTGCTGCATGCGTTGATGGATCACTTGCCGCACGCGATCTATTTCAAAGACGCGGAAAGCCGTTTTCTGCGGATCAACCGGGCTTTGGCCAAGAGCTTCGGGCTGAAAGATGCCTCTGAAGCCTGCGGCAGAACGGACTTCGACTTTTTCGCCGAGGAACATGCTCGGCTGGCTCGCGAGGATGAACTTCAGGTGATGCGCACCGGGCAGCCGATCATCGACAAGGAAGAAAAGGAAACTTGGCCCGACGGGCGTGTGACCTGGGTCAGCACCACGAAACTGCCCCTGTACGACGAGCAAGGGCGGATTGTGGGGACGTTCGGGATCTCGCGGGATATTACGGAACAAAAGGCGGCCGCGGAAGCCCTTCGGGCGGCCAAGGAAGCTGCCGAGGCGGCCAGTCTGGCCAAGAGCACTTTCCTAGCGAATATGAGCCACGAGATCCGCACCCCCATGAACGTCATCATCAACATGACGGAACTTCTGTTGGAGGGTCCGCTGACCGGCGCGCAGCGCGAGTATCTGATGGCGGTCATAGAAGCCGGCGAAACGCTCCTTGCGCTCATCAACGATATTCTCGACTTTTCCAAGGTGGAAGCCGGTCGCTTGGAACTGGAACAGGAGTCATTCGATCTCCACGAGACGGTGCAAGACACGGTTCGCTGGCTGGCGGTTCGGGCCCACCAAAAAGGTTTGGAACTGGTGTGCCGGATCCGCTCGGACGTGCCGGTGGGTGTGGTGGGCGACAGTACGCGGTTGCGGCAGGTGATCGTCAACCTGATCGGCAATGCGATCAAATTCACCGATCACGGGGAAGTGGTGCTTTCGGTAGAGCCGGAGCAGTTTTTAGACGGCGAAGTGATTCTCCGCTTCACGGTGCGCGATACCGGAATCGGCATTCCGCCGGAGAAGCTTTCCGATATTTTCGAGGCTTTCGAACAAGCGGATACCTCACGCACCCGCCGCCATACCGGCACCGGGCTGGGGCTGGCGATCTCGCGAAAGCTGGCGGAGTTGATGGGGGGGCAGATTTGGGTCAAAAGCCAGTTGGGGCAAGGGAGCGAATTCCACTTCACCGTCCGCCTCGGATTGACGCCGTTGGAAAAGCCGCCCCACTACGTTTCGCAACCGAGCTTCTTGGCGGGGCTGCGGGTATTGGTGGTGGACGACAACGCCTCGAACCGCCGTATCTTGGAGGAGATCCTCTCCAATTGGGGAATGTGCCCGGTCCTGGCCGCCAGTGCTGACGAGGCCCTCGCAATCCTGAAAAAAGCTCAGCAGGCTGGCGAAGCGATTCCGCTGGTGCTGACCGACGTTCACATGCCGGGTCGCGACGGCTTCAATTTGGCGGAAGTGATCAAAAATCAAATGGCGATCGGCAGCACGATTATCATGATGCTCACTTCGGGCGAACGGCCCGAGGATGTGCAGCGCTGCGAGCAATTGGGTGTATCGGCTTTCCTCTTGAAGCCGGTCAAACAGTCGGAGCTATTCGATGCGATCATCCTAGCTTTGGGGGGAACGTCCACCGGCCGCTCGATCTTAGAAGAAGCCTCCGAGCACATTAAACGGCGTAAGCCCGCGCGGCCTTTGCGAATCCTTCTGGCCGAAGATAGTCCCCTCAATCAAAAGGTTGCCCGGGGTATGCTGCGAACCTTGGGGCATGAGGTGATTGTGGTGGGCAATGGTCGTGAAGCGATCTCCGCCTTTCAACGCGGTGGAATCGATTTGGTGATCATGGACGTGCAAATGCCGGAAGTGGATGGCTTTGAAGCCACCCAGACCATTCGGGAAATTGAAAAAAGGAAAGGGGGACACATCCCCATCCTTGCCATGACGGCGCACGCCATGAAGGGGGATCGGGAGCGATGCCTCGCGGCAGGAATGGACGAATACCTCCCCAAGCCTATTCAAATCGACGCGCTTTTCGAGAAGTTGGAAACTTTGGCCCAACAATACCCGGTTCAACATCCCCCTTCCGCCATCGATAGCAACTTGGAGGTTGCACCCTCGGCTCCCTCCTCCCCGGACCAGACGGCTGCCTCGGGGATCGAACCCTCCTTCGAAATATCCACCGAAACAGCCGAAACAATTGAGGGTGTTTCCGGCTCCACTGCGAAGCCTTTCCCAACGATTGAAGGGATGGTACAAAAAGGGATGAGCGATAGCTTCCCACCGCAGAAGGCAGCTTGGGAGGATGACGGCTCGGAGGCCGGACCGCGGGGGATTGTGCCGGCGGAGGTTGCAGTGTCTGCCAATCCGGCGCCGGCTACTTCCCCGGCAGCGAATTCGGTCTTTCCGGCGGCATCAGCCCAGGAGTGTCCCCCGGCAGAAGGGGTGTCGACAGCCGTCGCAAGAGATTCAGCGGCCAAACCCAGTGCCGGGGTTGCGGCGGAGACTTCGGAGCCTACCCCTGTTACCAGTGAGTCGAAACCAATGTCTGGCCCAGCACCCATGGAGCCTTCCTCGAAAAATTGGCCCGACTTCAGCCTCGAAGAGGCTCTGCGAACCGTACGCGGTGATCCGGAGTTATTGTGGGTGATTTGCGAATCTGTCGTAGAGGATACGCCCCGGCTTCTGAAGGAAATTCGGCGGGCAATTCAGGAGCAAGATGCGAAGAACTTACGTCTTTATGCTCACACGCTCAAAGGTGCGATCCGCTACTTTGGACCAACGCGGGCATTCGAGCAGTGTTTCGAATTGGAGAAAATGGGCCGCGAGGGCCGTTTCGAGGGGGTGGATCCCCTTTTCGAAGAAGTAGCCGGTGAAGTGCAGCGGTTGCAGCAGATCCTCTTGGGATACATGGAGGCGCATCCGCGTAATCGGGGCACCGCGGAGTAGCCTTGGGGAGAGTTCGCTTGAGAGTTGGCTAACCGTTGGGTACAGCTTTTTGAGGCCTCAGAGCTAGGTGGGGGAGTTATGCCAAGTGTTCTGATTGTCGATGACTCACCAGTGGAAAGGCGGTTACTGTCCGAGTTTTTGCGGAGCCGTTCGGAATGGCGGGTATTCGATGCAGCGGACGGTAACGAAGCTTTGGCCCGTGTCGCCGAGGTGGACCCCGATCTTGTTGTGACCGATCTCAACATGCCGGGAATGGACGGCTTGCAACTGGTCACCGCGATGCGGGCCCATTATCCGGAAATTCCCGTGATCCTGATCACGGCCTTTGGCAGCGAATCTTTGGCCGTCGAGGCCCTCGAACGGGGAGCAGCCGGTTATGTGCCGAAGGGACGCTTGACGGAGAAGCTCCTCGATACGATGGAAAGCGTTGTGGCTTTGGCCAGAGCCGATCAAACCTATACACGGCTAATCCAGTGCCTCGAATTGACCGAATTTCGCTTCCAATTGGAAAACGACCCTGATTTGGTGGACCCCCTCGTGGATCTTGTGCAGCAGATGGTTCAGGGAATGGAATTTTGCGATTTTACGGGGCGTCTGCGGATTGGGATTGCCCTGAAGGAGGCGATTCTCAATGCCATGTTCCATGGAAACCTGGAACTTTCGCAGGAAGAATTGCGGCAGGTTCGTGAGGCTATGGCCCGAAACGATATCTCGCCCATTCTCCGGGCACGGCAGCAAACTGCGCCGTATGGCGATCGCCGTATTTTCGTTCAGGCATGGATGAGCCGCGAAGAAGCGCGTTTTGTGATTCGGGATCAAGGTCGGGGCTTTAACCCGCACGAATTCCCTCCGCCCACCGAACTGGGCGCGCTTGACGCCGAGCGAGGGAGGGGTCTTGCGCTCATGCGAACCTTTATGGATGAAGTGCAATATAATCACGTGGGAAACGAAGTGACGCTGATCAAACGCTGCGAAGCAGTCTCTACCGGCTGACCTGTTCGTGAGGACATTTCCCACGCCGCCGGAAAAATATTCCCTTTCGCTCTACGTTGTTATGCGGCCTAGGGCAAATGTGCTGGGGCGAATATCGGACAAATTGATTTGAGCATTTGGCTCCGCAACGCAGCCAAAATTTGACATAAATGCAAATTTCTGAGCAAAATTTGGGGTCTTTGGCGGGTGGCCATCACCGGAGGCGATAAAGGGTTCAAGATCCTCAAATTAACACAAGATCCTCAAACTAAAAAATGAGAAGGGATTCAAGATCCTGAAATTGATTGCGAATATTTTGGGCTAATCCGGTTTTGCGGAAAAGTTTTTTTCGGATTTCGTTCAAAAGTTGTCGGTCAAAAGTTGTTTTCGCAACGGCTGGCAATGAAAGAAACCTTTTAAGCATATCGAAGGGGGCGAGTCCTTTCGCCTTCTCCGGCAGGGGAAAGCTTTCAATCTTTTCTGGGAGTGCCCAACGAAGATCCTCTGGCGGGGACTAACGAACACCAGAGCAATAGACTTAGAGCCTCTAACAAAATGACCTAGTTGGAAACGGGTATTTATGGTAAGGTCCTGGCGTGCAAGGAGGTAC
>CAKZMM010000152.1 GCA_937128505.1 uncultured Thermogutta sp. | reverse complement strand
CCGAGCGGCTTTTCAGCGGATGCATCCCCGGACCAAAGCGGAGCTTGTCGAGCGATCCACCGGAAAAATAAGCTTTCTTCGCTTCCAATATATTGGAGGAAGAAGGTATCGCCCGAAAAATTGCGCCTTAATGGATGGTCTGTCTCCTGAGCAATTCTCCCGGCCTTTTGACTCATCTGCCAGAGTGTGGGTATCTCTTCTTGCATCGGGATCATCAGCCATTGTCCGCGGCGTAAAATCTCGCGAACATGCGCGTAAACATCGGAAAACGGATTGCATGCTCCGATCGCAAGGACCACAATCAATAGGAACCGCAATCGCCAGCTTGTAGTGGGACTCCACACTGCCCGGGCAGTCCAAGCGGCGATCAAGAAAATCGCCGGTATCGAAGCCCGCATCACAAGGTCGTTGCAACCGCCGTACCGGAAAAAAGGTAGTAGGGCGAGCCAACCAACGCTAACGAAGAATAATGGTCTTTCCGCTGAATGGTGCAGGGATTTGCTTTTCCAAATGAGGTAGGCAAGCACACCGATCTCGAGCACAAAGAATAGAGCGAGGCGGAATAAAAAACTCGTGAGAGGCCAGCCCACTTGGCCGATCCCGAAGCCTGACTGCGGATCACTTTCAAATGGCAAGGCCCCCCACCGCGATAGGTAGTAGGTGCCTATAATCCCTGCGACGGCAATACCCGCGATATTCGGTACCGATATGAAAGAGCGAAGCCAGTCGCGAACGTCATCCTGCCGGGAACCGGAACTAAGCCAAATCCATCCGACGATCGGGGTAAGCCCGACTGTCACAAATGGTGACCAGAGGCTACTCAATCCCCACCACAGGAGGGATGTTCTCTTGGCCTCTGCCGGGACTTGCCGGACGCTTTCCACAAGTAGCGCGGTGGTGATCCATCCCGAAAGTCCCTGATGCGGGACAAAGAAAAAAAGCTCCACATTTGAGGGGTAATTCCGCATCAATTCAAGATCCCACCAGCGTATTTGCCAATTCCACCACTTAAGACTACTCCAGTCGAATTGACCCGACACAAGAATCGTCCACAAACCTGGCGGATCCTGAAGCGAGTGGCCTACCTTTAACAGAAGGGCCCCGAGTAGGTCGAGTCCGGAAAAGACGGCAAATAGCAAGAGCACGGGCCAACGAAAGGCCGCGGCAATTTGGCAAAACCATAGGCAAGCGAGTACTAACCCTGTCAAGCTCCAGAGTTGAAGAGCGTGGTTTGCCGCGGTCCATCCGGCGAGTTTACCGACCACGGCAGCGGGCAGATAGTATGCCAAATAGTACACTAATGGAAAGTCGCCGCGGTCGCTGGTCAATTTCGCCGGCCAAGATGACTCGACAAGAGTCAGAAAAACAGCATTATGTTTCGGATGATCTGAGTCTTGCGGGCCGTAACCGCCGGCCCCCCAAAGGGATCCAATCGCCCCGATTACGAGCGCGAATACGATCGCGTCGAGGATGATGGGGCGTGCCGAGCCACTGCTAAATGTTGCCAAATTCACCTGCGCCTGATTCCGGCGACCAAGTCGCAAACAACCGGCGAAAGTGCCGCCAAGTAGCACCAGAATCGCAAGAACGGCCCACCTAGCCTGTAGCCAGAATGCAAAGTAGATAAAATAAGGAGTCGTTAGATAAACCGCCGAGGCTATCACCAGATAAAAAAAGCCTCGGTTAGATAGCGCGGCGAACCGGATTTGCGGCTCTGGCTCCATATCAGCTCGGCCTGTGATCGCAGTGCGATAGGAGGGTTAGTCCCGGCTACTACTGATCCTTGAAAACTAATTTTACCGAGATTACCATGGCCATAATTACCATCTTGGCTTGCGCTTTTGGGTCAGCAAAAACCTAAAGAAACTCTGCTAAATCTAAAGGATACAGTTTTTTACGATTCGGTCCCGGCGATCTGTCATTATCATTATTATGAAGAATAGCTCTGGGGTTTATTGAGCTGCAAATATCCGAAAAAATTGCGGGATTGGGAAGGGAATATCCATTGAAGCCGTCGCGAAAAATAAAAGGAGCTTGGATCATGGCGAGGCTCGGCTGGCTTATCGTTTCTATGGTGGTCCTGGTAGGTCCGGCGTTCGGGCAGGACCCGGTTTCGATGCGCAGCTTCGGGATGGGGGTTCACCACTATTTTAGCGGCGATTATCGGACTGCTTTCGACCTTTTCAACACAGCGATCGATTTGGGAACTATTGATCCGCGATGCTACTTTTTCCGGGGGCTGTGCAACAAAAAATTGGGAAGGCCGTTCGAAGCGGAAGAGGATTTTAAGAAGGGAGCTGAACTCGAGGTAGCCGATGGTTCGCTTCTTTTTAACGTGAGCCGAGCGCTTGAGCGAATTCAAGGCCCCCCGCGGCTTCTGATTGAACGTCATCGTCTGCAAGCGCGCACCCAGAAGGCCAAAGTTGATGCGAAGATAGCCGAAGAAAGATATGGGGCCGCCCGGGCAGCACAACAACGCCTGCTTGAGCAGCAAGCGATTCCCCCCACACCTCCCGCAGGCATGCTGCCGCAGCCTTCGCCCGGCGCGGCGGCCGGTGCCCCCGGCGGACCTTCTGGGCAGCCGCCGATGCTGCCCGGCTTTGGAGCGACCCCAACAACCGGCCGCGGACCTGAGCCATTACCTCCGCCCTCTCCTCCTCCCGGCGGCGCTCAGCCCGCTGAATCTCCCCTCCGACCTCCCCTAACTCCGGGAGCTACGTTCGATTTGACCCCGCAGCCATGGGCGCAAGAAACGGTGGTGATGCCACCGGAATCTCAAGCGGAGGAGGAAGCGGAAGATGAATCCACGGAGATGGAATTGCCGGAACCTCCGAGTCTAGAAGAGCCCGCGGGGCCAGCCGAACCTGCTCCCGCAGCCGGAGGAGCGGCTACTTCAGGTGGTCAGCAAAGGGGCGGAGTTTTGCAATCCATTGGCCGGGCAATCCTCGGTGCTTTAACCGGCGAAGAAGACGAGTCGTCCGAAGACTAGCAATCCAACCGCTGTGCTATCGCCTTCAGCCTTTTAGCCATCTAGCTCCACGGCCTCTTCCCAATGGGCATAAAGCGTCTGGAGGGCATTTTTTTGTTCCTCCAATTCGGCCTTCACCTGCCGGACTCGTTCGCCGTCTCGTAGCACAGCAGGATCGGTGAGCATTTGAAGAAGTTGCTCGCTTCTGGTTTCTCGTTCCAGAATTTCGCGCTCCAAATCCTCGAGTTTACGATACGGGAATTTTCGCCGCCGGCGGGTCGGTTTAATAACTCTGCGTTTCTCAGAAGCAGTCGCGTCTTCATTTTCCGGAGGAAGTCCTTCGGAAAAACGCGGCTTCGCGTTGCCCCCCGGAGCGAGAACTGCCTCGCTCGCTCCCGCATCTTTAATCAGCCCGCGAACTAGGTATTGATACGTGCTATAGTTGCCGGGAATAACCCGGGCGCGACCGTGCAGTCCCAGCACGATCAAATGATCGACCACTTGATCGATGAAGTGCCGGTCATGGCTGACGAAGATCACCGTCGCCGAGCAGCTCTTTAAAGCCTCCTGTAAGGCTTCGCGAGCCCAAAGATCTAGATGGTTCGTCGGCTCATCCAACACGAGCAGATTGGCCCCGGCCGCAGCCAACTTGGCCAAAGCTACGCGGCACCGCTGGCCCCCACTTAGCGTACTGACCATTTGAAGGGCCGCGTCACCACAGACGCCAAATTTAGCGAGGAGGTCTCGCCGTGCCGGCTCTTCCATGAAAGGCCCAGCGTCCAACACGGCATCCACCGCCCGTTCATTCCCGGAAAGGGTCAAGAGGTGCTGATCGAAATAAGCCGGCTTGACTCCATGGCCAAGGATGACCCGACCAGAATCGGGTTCAAGCAGTCCCAACAAACATTTAAGAAGCGTCGTTTTCCCCGAACCATTCGGACCCAATATGGCCCAACGCTGCCCCCGAAGGATATCGAACGTTAAGTCCGCAAAAAGGTTCTCTTGAAAACTTTTGGTAAGCCCCTCCACCCGCAAAACAACCTGTCCGCACGGGGGGGCATCCGGGAAACTCATCGGCGGGCCGGTGATCTCTCGCGGTGGCTCCAACCGCTGCATTCTTTCCAGCTTTTTTCTGCGATCTTCCGCCTGAGCGTGTTTTTGCCCGTAAAAGTTTCGCCGGATAAACTCTTCCGCCTTCGCAATTTCACGCTGCTGTTTTTCGTAGGCACGACGCTCAACAAGAATTCGCTCGGCCTTTTGCCGCCGGTATGCGGAAAAATTACCTCGATAACTTTCCAGTCTTCCCGCGTAGAGCTCCCAAGTGCGTGTCGTGACTTTGTCTAAGAAATAGCGGTCGTGACTGACCACAATGACGGTCATCGCACTTGAGCACAGGAACTCCTCCAGCCACGTGGTCGCTTCCAAATCAAGATGATTCGACGGTTCGTCCAAAAGAAGTAATTCTGGGTTAAACAGAAGCAACCTGGCCAGAGCAAGCCGGTTCTGCTCACCGCCGCTCAGAGATCGCACCGCTTGGCCAAAGACCGAGGGGCGGAATCCAAGCCCTTCCAAGACTTGTTCCACGCGGTAGTGAAAGTCGTAGCCATTCAAATGATGGAGTTGGTCCTGAAGGCGTTCGTATCGGCCCGCCAGTCGCGCCTGCTCGTTCGGATCAGTACAAGCACCCAGAGCCTCCGCCACGCGAACGGCCTCCTGCTGAAGCTCGATCACGTGTGCCAGTCCCGATTCGGCCTCCTCCCAAACGGTCCGATCGGAGTTTACACCGGATTCTTGTTCCAACATCCCTACGGAGAGTCCGGCCGCCCTCTCAATTTCGCCAGAATCCGGCAATTCTTTGCCGCTCAGAATGCGCAGTAATGTCGTTTTGCCACATCCGTTGGGCCCCACCAGTCCAATTCGTTCTCCTCGGTAAACCTCGAAGGACAAATCGTTGAGGACCGGGTCAACCCCAAAGTGTTTTCGAATGGATACGCCGCGGAGTAACAACATACGGAAAATTATGACAAACCGTCGACTTTATGTCCTGCCAGTTCTTGAACGCTTGCTAAAATGGCCTCCGTCTTGAGGAACGGAAACTGGGGATAATATTTCTGAAATATCTACAATCCGACAACATAATGAGAGTTTATTAAAGTCAGTCGGCTTGTACGGTAGTAGGAATGATTAGCAAGTTGCTTTCACATCGGGAAAAATGTTTGCTGATTCACCCGAGACAATTCAGAAATTGGGACTAGTTTAATACTACACCCCAATCCGCGACCGGAAGGTCTTGTAATAAATCGTTATTTTAAAAGCCTTTCCGTCGAACGGGAGATCAAAGTAACATCGACACTAATTAAAAGGATCATGTTCGTAAAGATACGTGATTTAGTTCGTGCTCAATGGGATCTTTTTCCGTCGACACTTGTTTTTCGAATGCGTTGCGATGCCGGTATTCGAAGGCAATCCCTTGAAGTCCTCTCCTTGTCCGGCAATGCTAAAATGGCGGGGGTCAGTCGGTAAGTTCTGGCTTTTCCTACGGGCTACGGCAATGAAGACCGAATGGTTCGTCAACGACGGAAAAAAAATCGTCGGACCGGTTTCCGTTCAGGAACTTCGCAGCTGGGCCGCTCAAGGACGATTGAAGCCTTTCCATCGGATTAGACGGCAGGATTCAGATCGGTGGGTTTTAGCTTCTCAAGTATTGGGGCTTTTTACCCAGGGCTCGGGCGAACGGGAGATTCATGCACACCCCACTGGTACTCTAGCTTCCTCTGAAGGAAGTTCTGCCGGCTATCACCCGGGCTCCGTAAAAATTCCATCCGCGGGAGAATCCTCGGCTTCTCATCAGGACCAGGGCTCGGAGATACCTGCTCCACCTGTGGCCTCAATCAAGACCGCCACGCTATCCTCTCAAAAAAAACCGGACGTTGGCTTGGCCGAGCAAGCGAAAAAATCGAAGCTCAGTCGACAGCTTTGGCTCTCAAAGGTTCTCCTCGTGGCATTGGGGGCGGTCTTAATCCTTGGAGTTTTGGCGGTGGTTTCCGTTCGGTGGTGGCGGAGCCAGCTTGCATCGGCAAAAGGGGCGCATGCACCGCGGGGGTCCCAATCCTCTATTTTGCATGAGGCAGTGGAGCGAACGGCGCGAAGCTCGGCTCGCTCCGCAGGCCCCCTCGAGGTCGATGGCCTGGAGGGCTTGTTGGCGGAGCTTGACGAGGAGGGGAAGGCCGCGTCGGCTGCATCGGTAACCGAGGAGGAATCAAAGGAAAAAAACGCGGAGGCGAGGCCCGCCACTGCAGCAACCGCCGGCGACAAGATTTCCGGGAAGGTCGGAGCTTCGCATTGGCATAATGCTGCGTCGGGGCCACTGGAGTGGGGTGGCGTCTCCGTGCAACTTGTCGAGGTGGCCTTGGAACAACCTCGGTTGCTCACGCAATCCGGCCGGCGCGCCCGCCCCACCACACAGTTTCTGATTGTCCGGCTGGAACTTCGTCCGATGGGAGACTTGTCACATGTTAGTTATAAAAGTTGGTCTGACCCGTATGTGGTCTCCGAAGGACTGAAACTTGAGGATGCACAGGGAAGATTGTTTTCGCCGAAGAGATTCCCGAATCTTCTGGTGGAGGGTCAAATACGGGAGGCCAGCCTGGAAAGCGGCGGATCGGTGCAAGATGTCTTGGTTTTTGAGCCCCCAAGCTCGGTGCCGACTACTTTACGATTGGTTTTGCCCGCCAGCGCGTTGGGACGGGAGGGAAGTTTCCGCTTCATTATTCCCCCGACCATGCTGGTACGCAAGCCGATGGTTGAAGGGCCGAAACATCGTGTGAGGGAAGTTGGCGGGGAGTCGTTGCCCGAGGATAGACAGACGGCGACAGGCGACGCCTCCACTGTGCCGCGATCTTCCGGGTTGCGGGAACCGGCCGACCGCCGCCACCGGTCTGCCGAAGAGATCGAGATGGATGATGGGGGCCCAATCCCGATCCCGGGGCTTGAGCCGAATCATGGGACGGAATCGCCGTCCGACTCAGCCGATACCTCATCTGTGCCTGCCTCGCCGGAAAAATAGGTGGAAAATCCAACGAATGGGATGGCCAAAGGAATTAAATTCCGAGCCAATCGTAATCTGCCTTGCTTTCATGCTTTACTTCTAGGGGAGTCCGCGTGAATCTTCCTCAACCATCAAGCCCTACCATATTGGATGAGAACAAAGTTCCGCCGGCCGATAGCCACGGTTGGCGTTCCGTACGCGCTCTTTTAGTCGGAATCGTCCTGGCGATCGCGGTGGGGGTGACCTTTGGGGAAACCATGTGGAAAGCCTCCGGGTCGGCAGAGCGTCGCTTAAAAAAATTAGAGGATCAGCGCGAAAAGCTCGCTTCTCTCCTGGAGAGGGACCCGCCAAACCCGGATGCTGGGTCGGGAAAGGAACTTCAAAGTCAATTGAAGCAGTTAGACCACGCCATTATGTCGCTGCGTCAAGAGCTGGCGGACGCGACCGCAAGCTCTGCGATCCTTGCGAAAATCGGCGCCGCAATCCTGCGGCTTGTTGGGGAATTGTACCTCCGGCTTCTGATGCTGATTGTGCTTCCCTTAGTGGCTACCAGCATAATCTGCGGATTAAGGAGCTTAGGAACGATTAGGAAGTTGGGAAACCTAGGAATATGGACATTGGTATACTATACCACCACTACAGGCGTGGCGGTGGGCATTGGGCTTTTTCTCACCCAAACGCTGGTCCCTGGTCGTGCGGCTGGTGATCTCATGGCATGGAGCATGCCCGCCGTTCACCCGGATGCTTCTTCACGTTCGCTCCTTCAAACAATGTTGGAAGCAATCCGGGGCATACCCGGCAATAGTGGCGGAGGTTTGGTGCCCGCTAATATCGTGGCGGCGGCTGCCGATACTAATGTGCTGGGGGTGATTTTCTTTTCCATTCTGATCGGACTGGGCGCCACGGCCGCCGGCTCCGCCGCCGAACCGTTGATACGCGTGGTCGAAGCGGCGAATGAGGTGTTAATGAGAGTAGTTCGAGGGCTGGTAGCGCTGGCACCCGTGGGGGTGTTCGGGTTGATCGCCTCTCAATTAGTGGAAAACGGTGGTCACCGTGCTGTGACGGGGGAACTGATGAAACTCGGTTGGTTCGCGGGAACTGTCGTCGGTGGGCTAACGATTCACTTCGTTCTGCTCAGTTTGATCGGGTGGATATTCGGGGCTAGCCCTCCCGGAAAGACCCTCCCCACTTTTGCTCCCGCGTTGGTGACCGCCTTTGGAACGAGTAGTTCCTCCGTGACTTTGCCGGTAACGCTGGAGTGTGCAGCACGCCACAGGATCTCGCGCGATACGGCGGGTTTTGTCCTCCCGTTGGGAGCCACCATAAACATGGACGGCACGGCACTTTATGAGGCAGCAGCTGCGCTTTTTATAGCGCAAGCAGCAGGAGTCCCGCTCGGTGGGGTAGAACTGGTGATTGTTTTTGTGTTGGCTACTTTAGCTGCGGTGGGAGCGCCGGGAATTCCGAACGCTGGACTCGTTACATTACTTTTGGTTTTGAACGCCGTTAAACTTCCCGCCTCCGGAATCGGTACGTTGCTTGCGATAGATTGGTTTCTCGATCGCTGCCGCACGATGGTCAATGTGTATGGGGATGTGGTGGGGGCAACGGTTATCGACCGTTGGATTGCCCACCCATCCAAGGGGGCAGCATGCGGTTGAAGAAAACGTCTCCGGTGGACAAATCTCCGTGGCAAACTCCAGCCAGCGTGCGACGGTGCAAGAACTCCTCGCGATTGATGCCGGCTAACTCAGGGGACAGAGGATTTGTGTTTCGCCGTGAGTTGTCGCACCATGAGCCTCGCACGATAGCTCACTTCGGCGCTCAAGGATCCGCGGCTTCTCGTCCGGCTTTTGTGCGAATGCTTAATCCTCCGGTTCAGTGTAGAGGGGCTACTCGCGTAAGAACACTTTCTGACGGGAAAGCATAAACAACTTCATAATTTGGGTTCAGCGTGGGGCTACCCGCTTACAAACGGTTCCTGCCCTTGCGGCGACTGCATCGCAACGTTGACGACTCTGGCCGACTGCCGTTTAGCTTTTGATCAATTCTTTCACCGTCATGCCGGAGGGAATCATCGGGAGCACATGCTCCTGGTAAGGGACGGCTACATCGAGGAGGAATGGGCGCGGCGACTCGATCATCTGCTTCAGCGCATCGAGAAGCTCCTCTTTACGATGAACGAACCGGGCTTCCCAGCCGAACCCCCGCGCTATGGTCACGAAATCCGGGTACCAATGCTCCAGGTTTAATCCCTTGCCGCGGCCGATGGCCTCGGGCCGGTCTACCGGTCCTAAGTACGTGTGCGCCCTATTCGACGCGTGGAAACGATCCTCCCATTGGACTACCATTCCCAGATGCTGGTTGTTGAGTAAGAGCACTTTGACGGGGACCTTCTCGCAGTAACAAGTGGCCATCTCCTGAATGTTCATCACCAGGCTACCATCCCCGTCGATATCGATCACCAGCTTGTCCGGATGAGCTATCTTTGCCCCAATGGCGGCGGGAAGTCCGAAGCCCATAGTTCCCAAACCGGAGCTGGAAAGCCACGTGCGCGGGCTCCGGAACTTGTAGAATTGAGCCGTCCACATCTGGTGTTGGCCCACACCGGTTGTGATGATCGTGTCCCGATCCTTCGTCAATTTCCACAGTTGTTCGATAGCATGTTGCGGCAAAATCTCCGGGCGAGTGTTGTCGTACGTCAAAGGATCGCTACGCCGCCAAGCCTCGATTTGCTTGAGCCAATCCGAAAGATCCTCCGGCGGCTCGACGATCTTATTAAGTTCGGCTAGCGCATATTTCACGTCGCTGACAATCGGGATATGGGCCGGCTTAATTTTGTTGATCTCCGAGGCATCAATATCAATATGGACGATTGTGGCGTGCTTGAGAAACTCTGAGACTTTGCCCGTGACGCGGTCGTCAAAGCGCATCCCCAAAGCTAAGAAAAGGTCGCACTCTGCCACCGCATAATTGGCGTAAACGCTTCCGTGCATCCCCAGCATATCCAGGAAAAGTGGGTGATCCCCGGGGAATCCCCCAAGACCCATCGAGGTGCTGGTCACTGGAATTCCTGTACGCTCGACAAGCTCCAGCAATTCGGGCGATGCCCCTGACGCGATGACACCCCCGCCGCAGCAGATCACGGGACGCTTCGAGCGTCGAATAGCCTCCGCCACTCGAATAATTTGTTGAGGATTGGCCCGCGGCATTTCACCCCGATAACCCGGTAAATCCATCGGCTGATCGAAGTCGGGAACAACTTGAGCCAGTTGAACATTTTTCGGCAAGTCAATCAGCACCGGCCCCGGCCGACCTGTGGTCGCTACGTAAAACGCCTCTTTCATGATCCGAGCCAAGCTGTTCGGATCGGTCACCAAATAATGATGTTTGGTGATGCTGCGACAAACTTCCACAATGGGCGTCTCTTGGAAGGCGTCTGTTCCGATCACTGCCGTCCCGACTTGACCCGTGATGGCAATGATCGGCACGCTGTCTAACTTCGCATCGGCAAGGGGTGTTACCAGATTTGTTGCCCCCGGGCCACTGGTCGCGCAGCAAACACCGACTTTTCCGGTGCTCCGGGCGTAACCCTGAGCGGCGAATCCGCCCCCTTGCTCGTGCCGCGGAAGGACCACCCTGATTTTGTCACGATACCGAGTGAGAGCCTGGTGTAACGGCATACTGGCCCCACCCGGATAAGCGAAGACAGTGTCCACGCCGTGACGAATCAGCGATTGCACCACTACTTCGGCTCCACTAATCGTAGCCGGGGGTTGTTTTTGGGGCTCAACAGCTCCGGCGTGGATCCTGGCCATGCTCACTGCCACCTGTCGTCTCTCCGTATCAAGATCTCTATGGTTTGCGACGCTTGCTTTGTTTGATCCCTACTTTTCTGCACTTCCTACCAAATTGTCTATTAAAGCAATCAGTTTAGGTTACTTGGTTCGGCTATTTAGCGGTGTACTAAGCTGCGGAAAAAGCTTTTCGTCAATCATAATTATTACGTTTCGAAGCAAGACGGTACTATCCGTTGCAAGATCTGTACTATCCGTTGCAAGATACCCGCATCGCGGGAAACACCAGAAAACGTATTCGGCGGCAATCCCGAAGACGCGTATTCGGCGGCAATAATATGACTCCGACTCCGTGGTTAACCGTAAAATTAAATGATCGTTAATGAAGTAGTGTATTTTTCTGAGTACAGGCATATTGTCCGCGAAACTGTCGCTCGTGGAAACTTCCACGCGTTTTTGCTCACCAAACGATTTGTCATTTTTGCGGATATGACATATGGTTAGTCATTATTTTCCGCATTTTCCGCGGTTGTCAGTCGCATCAAACAAAGTCCTACCATTCAATGTTTTAGTCTACCGCAGGCTTTAAAAGCTTTTAAGTGCTGTTTTGTCCAATCATTTTAGAGACGATTCTTAGTTTAAACTGCTTTTTTTAAGCTCGATTAGAAAACACATTGTATTTGAAGACTGAGCAGAGTTTTTTCTTTCTTACGCGTGTTATTTAGGCCATTTAGACGTCGCGTTTTCACCTAATCACTCATATCACTCATAACTCCCAAACTCTGCTAGATCGTTATTTGACTAAGACGAATTTTAGCAGCTGAGATTTTGCAATTTTAAAGACTCACCGAGGCGATTACCGGTTCGCATAAGAATTCCCCGGGCAGATATTACTGCCAGGTTTTTAAATTTGGGGATTGAGCATCTGTACTATCTGGAATTGCTGCACGCGAAAGCGGTAGCGGAAGTCTTCCGATATTTCGCCAAGTGTGTTTGAAATACCGCCTAAATATACAGGGTTGAGGTGTAAAAACTGTAAAAAACATTGATCGCGAGAAAAAACTCCGGCGGAAGCAAGTCGTTTCCGCCGGAGCCGGTAGCTAACGCAAGAAAGCTTCTCGATAAATTACCGCCGTTAAAACGCCGGACGGTTTGAGCTCAGCCCTTTAACTCATTTACGCGTCTCAATAAAACTTATTCGCACTTTCCACGCCGAATCCTCTTCCGAGACGGCTCCACTACGCAACCCTGCTCTAAAACCCTCCGTGCCGTCGTCGAGGCCGCCGTCTCCGAATCGAAAAAGGGGGATCCTTCGGCGGCTTCGTCGCCCATTACTGCGTGAGCTCCTTGATCCGGATATTGCGAAATTCAACGCGGTCTCCGTGCCCGGTGAAGCCCACATGCCCTTGAGTTCGCAACAACCCCTTTAATTCCGACCCATGGATACTTTTCGGTCCCTCTTGACTTACGTCTGCATCGACGATCAGCGTACCGTTAAGCGTTATCCGAACTTGGTGCCCTTTTGCCATGATTTCCATGGAATTCCACTCGCCGGGCTGTTTTAAGAATCCGCGTTTCGCAGGCACCGCGCCGTAGATAGATCCGTTATACTGCTCAGGCTTCAGGTTCCCCCATTTTGCCGCATAATCATCGAGGATCTGTATCTCCATGCCAATGTAGGCGGGGGTACCGGGCTCCATCGGCGTTCGAATAAAAACGCCATTATTGCCACCGGGAGGTAGTTTGTACTCCAACCGAAGGATGAAATCCGAGTATTCCTTTTCGGAGAAGAGATTACGGCCTTTTTCTGTGCACACGAGTACACCATTTTCGACCACATACCCGGTGGTATCCCCTTGCCAACCCGCGAGGGATTTGCCGTCAAATAGCGAAACAAATCCCTCGTTAGCCTCTTCTTGGCAGAGCCCGGCAGGTGAGGCTCCCTCTTGTCCGAGCATTCCCACCGGGAGCATTACCGTCGCCAAACCGATTAATACGCCGCACCATGTACTGAGCCTACACATGTCGTTCGCTCCTGCTGCAACAATCGGACATTTACACCAACTGCTTACGTGCTTCAACACCACTTACGCACAAAGCTACGCCGGCCGCGCCCTTTGTCCGGAACCAACCTTTAAAATTCAGCCCACCGACGTAGGCATCGCATATGCCATGCTTCCGAAGCACTCGAAGCCATGGATAAGCAACCGCTAAAGTTAACATACAAGTAACCGCCGAAAATAAAAACTGTAAGTTCAAATCCTCAAAAAACGATGGCGAAAAAGCTCTCCGTGGAGCTTGCACCCGAAAAATGTCGGGGCTAGGCGAGGGTAGCTAATCTCCGAAAAAGCCGCTTTTTCAGGATCCGACGCGCCGAGAGCCCCCCTTCTTGCTGTCGTGGCAAACGATCCACACGGGGAGATGGATCTGCGGGATTTCGCCACAATCGCGACTGCTGCCGCAATCAAGGCTGCGGTCTTCGATTTCGTTTGGTGGGCTAGCCAGCGGCAGAAAGCTTCGCTAAGGCTCTAGCTACTAGCTCCTCCCAAACTTTCCGCTGCTCAATCAAGGCTGCCACAAGGTCTGGAGGACTCGTCCGACATTCAAGCAGAACCCACCCGCGGTAGCGAGCCTCCGCCAAAAGCTCGACAAGTCGCGGGTAGGGGTAATCGCCAAGGTTTAATTCGCGAACATGCACGGTCGCACCCAGCCGATCCTTGACCAAACCGAAGTTGAAATCCAATCCTTGGCCCTGCAAGTCTTCCGAATTTGAATTCCAACAAACTGCCACATTCGGATGCTGGGCAATATCCATGATCTGCTTGATAATCGGTAATGGGGCGCATTGCCCGTGTACTTCTAGGCGGATTTGTTGACCGTAGTCGGCCCCAAAAGCACCGAGTTCGTTCAAGGTGTGCCCGATCTGCTCGATGGTTTTTTCCCGCGGAATATTCGGATAAAAACGGTCCGGTTTAACCTTGACTCCGCTGCCGCCGCAATCGTGAGAAAGAATCACGAAAGCTTTGGTGCGATCGATTGCCCGTTTCAGGGATTCCGGATCCGGGTGGTCAAATCGCTCGTTGCTTCCTAAGCCAACTAGTTCGACCGGGCTATCCATAAAACGACGGCGTACTTCTTGCCGGGCTGCCGTGCCGATTTCCGGTTCCACGCCGTGGGCATGCTCGGTGCGCAACTCCACTCCCATGAGGCCGGCTTTTTCACAGTTAGCGATCAAGGTTGGCAAATCCCAATCCTTACCCCAAAGGTAGGTGCAAAGGCCAAGCCGCATATCAGGACCCGCGGTATCGCCGCAACAACCTCCTGGGGCAGCTCCCAAACCGATATGTCCGCACAGGAACCCGGAAATCGATCCTCCGGCTAAAAAGGCCGTCTTGGCCAAAAATTCCCGCCGCGTTAAGCCGCTTACTCCGCTCATTTTCATGGCTGAGAATTCCTCGATGCGTTAAAAAAACTCGATGCGTTAAAAAAACTCGATGCGTTAAAAAAA
>CAKZMM010000151.1 GCA_937128505.1 uncultured Thermogutta sp. | reverse complement strand
TGGAGATTTTGGGGGACTTGTGGCGTATTGGAAGCGCGGTGGGGTTAGCTGGGGGGGTGGAGGGTTCATGGAAGTTTCCAGGAGGACTGGCTCATGGGTGCGGGCGAACTACGCGCAGCAGCGGAGCGGCTGGCGGATTTGCACAAGCGTTTTGCGCGGCTGTTTGGGCGACGGAAATCTCGAGAGCATTCTTTTAGTTACATTCTTGCTCTGCTTCAGGCTGATGGCCGCGAGAGCGTGGAGCCGATGGCCTTGGAGTTCGGAGGGCTGTGGGGGGCCGAAAGGAAGCTCTCGCAAGCGGTGGTGTTGGCCTGGCAGCGGTTTTTGACGGTTTGTCCTTGGGGCCGAGGCGGTGCAGCAAGAAATCCAGGCGGTCTTTACCGAGGAGTTCGTGCCTGCGGCCCGGCAGTGGCCGCTGGGCACGGTGGGGGTGATGGATAGCTCGGGGTTTGTGAAGCGGGGAAGCGAAAGGGTTGGGGTGGCACGGCAATGGTGCCGACGATTGGGGAAGAAGGAAAACTGCCAGATGGGTGTGTTTCTTTTGGGGGTTACATTGGCGGGGACAGCGGACGGTGAAGCCCGCTCGTGGACAAACTGGCATCATCACATGGGCCTGGTGGCGTTGGCGCATCTGTACTTGGTGCTCAACGGCAGGCTCTGGGGCGCGAAGTCCCCGAGTTGACCCTGGACATGGCCATGCGGCTGCTGCGGGCTGCGCTACCCCGCCCGCGGTTGAGCCTGGAGGAAGCATGTACATTAGTGGAATACTACCGCAAGCGCAACGCCTCAGGCACCACCTCCCACCGCAAAACCCGGCTCGCCAAAGATCGCGAACTCATCCCCAAAAAGTGATGCCGGAGAAATAAGCTCGTCGAGGGGATTGACAGCGGTCCATCAAGCTGGTAGGAAGGTATCGGTCAACACGTCTTCCAGGGCCCATCTTTCGTTGCCTTTTGCGCTCGTATTCCGTTCGACTGTCGGTTGTGGTCTGCAATTCCAGTTAACCCCCGAGCCTGGAAAGGAGGTGTCCTGTGGTGCTCGATCCGAGGGAGCATAAGGATTGGGAAATTGCCGCTGAGGCCGAGTCGCGGATGAAGACCTGTTACCAATTGGCGGATGAGCTGGGCATCTGCCGTGACGAGCTGATCCCCTACGGGCATTATGTGGCCAAGGTGGATTACCGGCGGACTTTGGACCGGCTGAAGGATAAGCCCGATGGTAAGTTCATCGATGTGACGGCTATCAATCCCACTCCGCTGGGCGAGGGCAAATCGACGACCACCATCGGGTTGTTGCAAGGGCTGGGCAAACGAGGCAAAAAGGTCGTGGCTTGTATCCGGCAACCCTCGGGTGGCCCGACGATGAATATCAAAGGTTCGGCTGCCGGGGGCGGACTGTCGCAGGTCATTCCGCTGACCGATTTCTCCCTTGGGCTTACCGGGGACATCAATGCCGTGATGAATGCCCATAATTTGGCAATGGTTGCGCTGACTGCGAGGCTCCAGCACGAGAGAAACTACAGCGATGCTTATCTGGAAAAGATCGGCCTGCGACGGTTGGATATCGACCCGACAAACGTGGAGATGGGTTGGGTTATCGATTTTTGTGCCCAGGCCTTGCGGAACATCATCATTGGGATCGGCGGCCGAATGGACGGCTACATGATGCAGAGCAAATTCAATATCGCCGTCTCGTCCGAGGTCATGGCGATCTTGTCGATTTTCAGCGACTTAAAGGACCTCCGCCAGCGGATCGGACAAATCATCGTAGCTTACGACAAGCAAGGCGGGCCGATTACGACCGAAGATCTGGAGGTGGCCGGGGCGATGACCGCCTGGCTACGCCATGCCATTTATCCCAATTTGCTGCAATCCTTGGAGGGGCAACCGTGTTTTGTGCATGCGGGGCCGTTTGCCAATATTGCAATCGGGCAATCCTCGGTGGTCGGCGACATGTTGTGCTTAAAGCTGGCCGATTACCACATCACCGAATCTGGATTCGGTGCGGATATCGGTTTCGAAAAATTCTGGAATGTGAAGTGCCGTAATTCAGGTAAAATTCCGAACGTGGCGGTGATCACCACAACTGTTCGAGGATTGAAGCATCACGGTGTGAATGCGGGGGCGCCACCCTGCCCGCCGGGAAAGCCGATCCCGAAGGAATACTTCGAAGAAAACCTGGCTTGGCTCGAGGATGGTATGGGCAACCTTCTCCATCACATCGCCACGGTGAAGAAATCGGGGATCAAACCGGTGGTATGCATCAACCGCTTCCACACCGACACGGAGGCGGAAATCCGACTCGTCCGGCGAATGGTCGAGGAGGTCGGTGCCCGGGTGGCGGTCTCCAATCACTGGCTCAAGGGAGGCGAAGGTGCCTTGGAGCTGGCTGATGCCGTGATCGATGCCTGCGAGGAAAAAAACGAATTTCGCTTTCTTTACGACTTGGAACTTCCGCTGCGTCAGCGGATCGAGCGGATCGCGCGGGAAGTCTATGGGGCCGATGGGGTCTCGTACACGCCGGAGGCTGAAGAGAAGGCAAAGCGGTTAGAAAGCGATCCGCACTACCGCCAGTTTGCCACGATGATGGTGAAGACGCATTTGAGTCTCAGTCACGACCCCAATCGCAAGGGGGTGCCGAAGGGATGGGTCCTTCCCGTACGCGATTTCCTGGTATACGGCGGGGCGCGCTTCATTTGCCCTGTGGCCGGAACCATTTCCCTGATGCCCGGAACCAGCTCCGACCCGGCATTTAGGCGGATCGATGTGGATGTCGAAACCGGACAAGTCCGCGGTCTGTTTTAGCGCTATGGCGAGGGTCGTTCAGTGGGCGGAGACTCGGGACTCTCGCGCATTATCGCGCCCACTAGGTATCAGAAAAAAATTTAGTTGCGTTAGAAAAGAGGTCTGCCGGGATCTTTCGGGCAATGAGGCAAAGGCACACCTGGCAGACCAATGCCCAATCGCGATCTATGGACATCCTCAGGCGGCGCTTTCGGCTTCGGAGAGGTCCAGATGAACCGAAAACAAGCTCGCTGTGGCCTCGAAACAGGAAAATACGCGTAGGGCGCTTCGCCTTTGGAAGCTGGATAGCCTCCCTTTCTGAAAGTTAGAAGGATCGCTTCAGGGGGGACATAATCGAATGGGAGTTGGGATCCTGAACAGGGGTTTGCTCAAACCCCGTTGGGCAGGATGAAGATGATTGAAGTCAGCCGGGAGTATAGCCATGGCAGCAGAGATCATTGATGGCAAACAGGTAGCCGAGCAAATCCGCCGCGAGCTCGCGCAGGAGATTGCCGATTTTAAGGCGCGATCGGGGATCACGCCGGGGCTTTGCACCGTTCTTGTCGGCGAGAATCCGGCCTCTGTGTCTTACGTGACCGCGAAAGGACGTGCCTGCGAAGAGCTCGGGATGCGATCCATTCATCATGCCTTACCAGCGGAAACCTCGGAGGCAAACCTGCTGAAGCTGATCGACGAGTTGAACCGCAATCCCGAGGTTCACGGCATTTTAGTGCAATTACCTTTGCCGGACCAAATGGACGAAAGCAAAGTACTTTTTGCTATTGACGCGAACAAGGATGTAGACGGGTTCCATCCGGTGAACGTGGGTCGGCTAATGATTGGGGAGGAGATTTTTCCACCGTGTACCCCGGCAGGAATTCAGGAACTGATTCTCCGGTCTGGAACGCCCACGGAGGGTGCGGAAATTGTGGTGGTAGGTCGGAGCAATATCGTGGGGAAACCAATCGCGGTGATGCTGCTTCAGAAGAAGCCAGGGGCCAACGCCACGGTAACCGTCTGCCATACGAAAACCCGGGATATTGCCGCGCACACCCGCCGGGCCGAGATCTTGATCGTCGCGGCCGGTCGCGCTAAAGCGATCACCGCAGATATGGTTCGCCCGGGCGCAACGGTCATTGACGTAGGGGTCAACCGGGTGGGGATCACCAGTAGTGGAAAGCCGAAATTGGTGGGCGACGTGGATTTTGATGCCGTCAAAGAGGTAGCTGGTAAGATCACGCCGGTTCCCGGCGGTGTTGGTCCGATGACTATTACTATGTTGATGAAAAATACGTTAAAAGCCGCCAAACTTGCCGTCGACGGCCGATGCTGATGAGTTGGGGGATGGTTCCTCGGACGCGTTGGGGCTTCTTTGCGTCGACCGGGGGAGGCTTCGGGGAGAGTCTATGGTGTCCCGAAGAAGGGAACGCGAGCTGACCATGGATAGAAAGAGGGATGAATCGGTAAGTAGATATAGGGAGTTTGATGACAAGAGGAGGAGACCGTGCTCTCCTTTTCTGCTGGATATACCTTCTTCCGACAGAAAAAAGGCTTTTTTATCTGCGAGCTGACCAATTATTGTCACATTTAAGAAAATTCATGGGCGAGTTTATTAACGCTATAAAAACAGGAAAGATTGTGAAGTGTCAATATCCAGGTGAGTTTGATTTGGTTGACTGATGTCACTGCGGACTTGGAGTTGAATTGCAGTGATGCCCGGATATGAACCGGATTCCCGGCATGCTCTCCCCCTTGGTCCGAGAGTCAGTAACACAAACGCGTTGCGGAGATACGCTTAAGCTATATAATGTCGTAAGAGACTGACAATTCTGGCGAAAACCTTTGATTCTTTTTGGCGTGGAGGCAGCCGATGTCTATTGATGTCTCCTCATGGCTGTCTATTCCCTCGGCGCCGAGTCCCCATCACTTAGCCAAGCTCGTGGCTGCCGCAAGTGGTGAGAAGGTGTCTTTGTGCGTTCAATGTGGGAAGTGCTCTACGGGGTGTCCGGTGGCTTTCGCCATGGATCTTTTGCCCCACCAAGTCATGCTCATGACGCAATTGGGACTGGAAGAGGAGGTACTTCGGGCTGAAACAATTTGGTTATGTGCGGCTTGTCAGACTTGTAGTACGCGGTGTCCAAATGGAATCGATATTGCGCGGGTCATGGACACCCTTCGTCAACGGAGCCTCCTGCGTGGTTTGACACCGAAACAAAAGGAGGTAGCCGAATTTCATCGGGCCTTTTTGGATTCGATTCGCCACCACGGCCGGGCTTTCGAACTGGAGGCAGTGGCTCGGTACAAGCTGATGAGTCGCAAGTTCCTTGATGATGTTGGATTGGCCTGGAAGATGTTTTGGCGGGGAAAGTTGCCCCTCTGGCCCCACCGAATCAGAGGCCGCAAGTTCTTGCGCCGGTTTTTTGGGGCATGGCCGGCCGGTCGAAAGTCTTACCAAACGACAGACTGACTTTTGCGATATGGCCCCTGCGCAAAGGAATCTTGGCTCTTGTAAGGAGGCTCATAGCGAGGAGTACGCAAACAGGCAAGGCGGGGATCAGGGCGGCCATTTAAGGGTTGATCCTGCGATGTATGGTTGCCGCGCGTTTTCAGAGGCAAGGAGCTGAACTATCGCCGTGGAATGCGGCAAGAAAGTTAGAGAAGTGGTAACAAAGGTTGTCGCAGGAGATGCGGCAAGAATGTTTGTCATTGCGGATTTTGACGAGGTATTGACGACTCAGCAGTCGGCGAGAGCATTAAAACTCGGAAGGCACTGAGCCGCCAGCTATAGCGCACGGGTCTGGGCAGCAAGATAAGACGAAGAAGGTGCCCGAAAGCGCTAGTTGATTCGCCCGGGGGTTAATGTCGTGGCCATTCAAGTTTCCTACTATCCCGGCTGTTCACTCCACGGAACGGCTGCCGAGTATGATGCCAGTTTGCAGGCGGTTTGCCGGGCATTGGGAATCGAGCTCCGCGAGTTGGAGGATTGGAATTGCTGCGGGGCGTCAAGCGCGCATTTCGTCAACGATCAGTTAGCCCTCGGCCTGGCGGAGCGTAACTTGCGAATTGCCGAGCGGGCCGGACTGGAACTTTTGGTGCCGTGTGCTGCGTGCTTTCAGCGATTGAAATACGCCCAAAAACACGGGGAAGCGGCTCACGCCGTTTCGGCAGGAATCGCCGTGGGGGGTACCGCGCATTCTAGCGGCGAGGAGGGGGAAGGAACTGGCGGGCAGAAAAGCGCGCAGATTTCGGTCTGGCATGTCAACGAGTTTTTTGATCGGCCGCCTCTTCTGGGGGAGATTCGCGCTCGGGTTCGCCGACAACTAACCGGCTTAAAGGCCGTTGCTTATTACGGATGCCTCTCGCAACGGCCGCCGAAAGTGACTGATGCCCCGGCGGCAGAAGATCCGCAATGCATGGATCGACTCTTGGCCCTGCTCGGGGTGGAAGTGCGGCCATGGTCTTACAAAACCGACTGTTGCGGAGGGAGCTTGGTTCTCACGAGAACCGATGTGGCCAAGCGGCTCATTGATCGATTGGTGGGTGCGGCGCGAGAGGCCGGAGCGGAGTGTATCGTCACGGATTGCCCCCTGTGCCAATCGAACTTGGATAGCCGCCAAGCCGACGAATCCGGAGAAGGCAAAGGAGCTGCTAGGCTTCCGGTATTTTATATCTCGGAATTGATGGCCCTTGCGTTCGATTTGCCGGATTTGAACCGCCTGTGGAGACGGCATTTGATTGATCCGCGACCGTTGCTTACTCAGAAGGGGTTTGTGCCGCGACCCAATTGACGTCGGGCCCATCGATCTTTCCATCGGATGGCTTTATGGCATTCAGAGATTTTTATGCGATTCAGAGGAGGGTTTGCGGGAAAAGGTCTGCGGGAGAGAAGGCGGTAACTTTCGGAGGTTTCCGCCGTACCTTGTTTTCAATTCGACGCGAATATTCCAGACCTCTTAACTTTCCGAATCATGCTAACTTTCCGAATCATGTTTTTTCTTTCGAACGAACGACGACGTGTCATGGCGCTGAGGCATCAAAAGGAAGGCTGCATCACCTCGGCCTTGCAGGTTTATGTTAATCCTGAGGGTCTTCGCCTTTCAAAGCGGGAGATGATTTTCCTTTGCCCGAGCGCCTTAAGCGGACGAACCGGATCCATCGGGCTCAAATTATGGATGGACTAGGCTACTCATAAAAATCCGCAGTTTACGGTGGTTGTGCATCGTTTTTAGCGTATGCAGCCGTTGACTCCGGGGCTTGATCAGGTCAGAAGCGATCGTGATAAAAAACGAGCTCAAAGGATCGGCTATGAGCAGCTTCGCTTCGGGGCAAGCATTTGAGAAGGTCGGGGCAGTGGCGGTCGTTGGTGGGGGCATCGGCGGCATGCAGGCGGCCTTGGACCTTGCCGAGGCAGGCTTTCGCGTAGTCCTTATCGAAGAGTCTCCGGCTATCGGCGGCCGAATGGCTCAGCTCGATAAGACGTTTCCCACGAACGACTGTTCCATGTGCACGATCTCGCCCAAGTTGATCGAGGTGGGCAAGCATCGCAACATCGAATTGATGACCCTTGCGGAAGTCACGGGAATTGAGGGCGAACCGAGGCGATTCCGATTAAAGGTTCGGAAAAGGCCGAGATACGTTGAACTTTCCAAGTGCAATGCCTGCGGGGATTGCGTCCAGGCATGTCCGGTGGAATTACCGAGCGAGTTCGACGAAGATCTGGGAACTCGTAAGGCGATCTTCAAGCCGTATCCGCAGGCGATCCCGGGGGCCATGGCCATCAGTAAAACCGAGCGGCCCCCTTGCGTTTTGGCTTGCCCGGCGGGGGTGAATTGCCAGGGCTACGTGGCGCTCGTCGCTCAGGGGCGGTTCGCGGAAGCTTACGATTTAATTCGGCAGCGAAACCCATTCGTTTCGGCCTGCGGGCGTATCTGTCATCATCCCTGCGAGGCACAGTGCAACCGGCGGCAGTTGGACGAATCGGTGGGAATAATGCCGCTGAAGCGTGCCGTAGCCGATTGGGTGGCCACCCGTCGTGCTGAAGGTCATGACCCGGCCTCACCCCCCCGCGGAGAAATCGACCCACGTAGGCCGAAGGTGGCTGTGATCGGCGGAGGAGCCGCCGGCCTGACGGCCGCTCGCGACCTTGCTCTTCTCGGTTATCCTGTGACGCTTTTTGAAGCAAACGAGAAGCTCGGCGGAACCATGCTGCTGGGAATACCGGGCTACCGACTGCCGGAGGATTGTTTGCAGCAAGATTTGGCCGACATCCTGGCGGCAG
The DNA here is from genome assembly GCA_937128505.1 of uncultured Thermogutta sp. Classification (GTDB taxonomy): domain Bacteria; phylum Planctomycetota; class Planctomycetia; order Pirellulales; family Thermoguttaceae; genus DTLM01. Next base: position 35,176 of record CAKZMM010000151.1, on the reverse strand, counting down.
GCTTCGAGGTAAAGACCGGGGTACGTTTCGGACAGGATTTTACTTTGGAAAGCTTGCAAAAGGAGGGTTATCGGGCGGTGCTCCTAGCGGTTGGTTGCACAAAGCCGGCCGTACTCACTCGGAGCACAGACGGTTCGCCGATGCAAGGGCTAGATCTGGACGGAGTCTTGCTGGGATTGGACTTTCTGCGGGAGGCCAAATCGCCAACTCCGCCGAGGCTTTTCGGCAAAGTGGTGGTGATCGGCGGGGGGAATGTGGCGATCGACGTGGCGATGACGGCACGGCGACTCGGCGCTGGAGAGGTGCAGCTGGTGTGCCTCGAGCAGCGCGAGGAAATGCCGGCATACCCGTGGGAAATCGAAGATGCGATCGAAGAGGGGGTGAAGTTAACGTGCGGCTGGGGGCCCAAGCGCTTTGTCGGTAAAAACGGTCGAGTGCACCGGATCGAATTGCAGCAGTGCGTTAGGGTTTACGATGATTCGGGGCGGTTTGCGCCGCGATTCGGCTCGCAGCTAAGCAGTACGGAGGCGGACTGGGTCATTGTGGCGATTGGCCAGCGGCCAGATCTTTCTTTCCTTGATTCCGATAGTCCGCTTTGGGACCGGGACCACCGCAACCTAGCGATTGACCCTATCACGTTGGAAACACCACTACCCGGGGTTTTTGCTGCTGGGGATTTAGCAACCGGGCCGCGCTCGGTGGTGGAGGCGGTAGCTCAGGGGCACGAGGCGGCCGAATCAATCGATCGCTATCTTCGGGGGGAAGACTTGCGTTTGGGACGGGTTGTAGCGCCGCAAAAGGCGGCAAGCATCCCTGAAAGGCGTTTCGAGGTTAGAAGTAGGATTCGCGCAGCGCGGTTGCCAGTAGGCGAACGCACCGATTTCCAGGAAATTGAAGGCACCTTCAGCCCAGAAGAGGCGCGGCGCGAGGCCGCCCGCTGCTTAGCCTGCGGTCTTTGCAGCGAATGCATGCAGTGCGTGAAGGCATGTTCCGCTGGCGCGGTAGTCCACCAAATGGTGCCGGAGGAGGTGACCGTCGAAGTCGGGGCAGTGATCTTGGCCCCGGGCTTTGAACCCTTTGATCCCGCTTTGCGCCCGGAGTACGGGTACGGCCGATGTAAGAACGTAATCACCAGCTTAGAATTTGAACGAATCCTGAGTGCTTCGGGCCCATTCCAAGGGCATGTCGTCCGCCCCTCCGATCATCAGCCCCCAAAACGAATGGCATGGCTCCAGTGCGTGGGTTCCCGGGACGCTGCATGCGGTAACCCTTACTGTAGCAGCGTTTGTTGCATGTATGCCATCAAAGAAGCGATCATGGCGGTAGATCATGTCCCGGGCTTGGAGGCGACGATTTTCTACAACGACATTCGGGCATTCGGGAAGGGCTTCGAAGCGTATTACGAACGGGCGAAGGCTTCCGGTAGCATTCGTTTTTGCCGCGGAATCATCTCCACGGTAAAGGAGCAGCAGCGGACGAAAAATCTACTAATCAGTTTCATGGATCCGCAAGGCAGAATCGCCGAGGAAGAATTCGATTTAGTCGTATTGAGCGTGGGCTTACGACCTTCGCCAAGCGCAGCTCGGCTGGCGGAGGCGCTGGGTATCGATTTGACCGAGCATGGCTTCTGTAAAAGCGATGGATTACTCCCGGTCTCCACAGGGCGGCCCGGCATTTTTGTGGCCGGTAGTTTCGCGGCCCCGATGGATATTCCGGAAACGGTCATGACGGCTAGCGGTGCAGCGGCCGCTGCCGCAGAACTTTTGGCTGAAGTACGAGGAACCCGCGTCAGCGAGCGAGTCTTTCCGCCTGAGCGAGATGTGAGTAAGGAACCACCGCGGATTGGCGTATTTGTGTGTCGTTGCGGGACCAATATTGCGCGGACGGTTGGGGTTTCGGATCTAGTGGAGTATGCTCGAATACTCCCCAATGTGGTGTACGCGGAGGAGAATCTCTACACTTGTTCCACCGATACCCAGGCGCGAATTTGTCGAATTATTGAGGAGCATTGCTTAAACCGGGTGGTGGTGGCCAGTTGTACACCCCGGACTCATGAACCCTTGTTCCAAGAGACCTTGCGGGAAGCCGGGCTGAACAAACATCTGTTTGAGATGGCCAATATTCGTGATCAGTGCTCTTGGGTGCATTACGATCAGCCGGAAAAAGCCACGCAAAAGGCGAAGGATTTAGTGCGAATGGCGGTGGCGCGGGCCAGCCGACTGCGGCCTTGGCCAGACATCGCGGTGCCGATCGAGCAGCGGGCTTTGGTCTTGGGGGGCGGTGTGGCGGGAATGACCGCAGCCCTGAGTCTGGCCCGGCAGGGTTTTCCGGTCGCCCTATTGGAACGGGAACCCGCGCTTGGCGGGCAGGCACGATCGTTGCGGCGGCTTTTGGATGGAATGGATCCTCAGCGGTTTTTGGCCCAACTCATCGACAAGATTTCAACGCATGAAAAAATCAAGCTATTCACCGGTGTAGAGCTAAACGAACTCTCAGGACACGTGGGCCAATTCCGTGTGAAGGCCCTGGGCAACGGGCGAGCGGTTGAGTTCACCGCAGGGGCGATCATCGTCGCCACCGGTGCCCAGCCTCACCGTCCGACGCAATTCGGCTACGGGAGCGATCCGCGCGTTATCACGCAAATGGAACTCGAAGATCGCCTAGCCGACGCGGATTTCGTCAGCAAGTTAAAGAGCGTAGTGATGATTCAATGTGTGGGATCACGCGACCCACAACATCCCTATTGTTCGCGGGTTTGCTGCCAGCAGGCAGTCAAGAATGCCTTGGCGATCAAGGCGATCAATCCAGACGTGTCCGTGGTCGTGCTGCATCGGGATATGCGGACCTACGGTTTTCAGGAGCTTGCCTACAGCGAAGCACGGGAAAAGGGCGTGACGTTCCTCCGTTTTGAACCGCCACGATTACCCGAGGTTCAACTGGGCGAAAAACTCCGGATTAGTGTTTGGGAAACAAATCTCCGAAGAGAGTTGGTATTGTCCGCGGATTGCGTGGTTCTCTCGGCAGGGATCGAGCCGGCGGCGGATGCGTCGCGGATTTCGCAATTGTTGAAAGTACCCCTGGGGGCGGATGGGTTTTTCCTCGAGGCCCACATGAAGCTGCGCCCTCTGGATTTCGCAACTGAAGGGATCTATTTGGCAGGATTGGCTCATGGGCCGAAAACCCTAAGCGAAGCGGTGGCGCAGGCAAAGGGGGCAGCAGCGCGGGCTGCCACCCTGCTCTCGAAGTCGGTGCTATATCGCTCGGGCGTGGTTTCGGAAGTGGATTCGTCGCGCTGCGCCGCCTGCCTAACGTGTGTGCGGCTTTGTCCGTACGATGTGCCACAGATTAACGAATTCGGCGTGGCGTACATTGAGCCGGCTAGCTGTCAGGGTTGTGGGGTGTGTGCTTCGGCTTGCCCGCGCAAAGCCATCGTCACTCGACATTATGATGACGAGCAGCTCTTGGCGAAGGTGGAGGCCCTTTACGATCCGCGGGGATTAACGGTGCTTTGCTCGGCCCGCTAGGAGGACCTTGCTCCGCCGCCCAAGGTTGTGATGCGCCGAAAACTCGATCGTCGCAGCGAGAGGATCAAAATCCCCTTCGGAATAAAACGGTAGCGCTCAAACGCGAAAGAGAATATTCAAAAGCAGAGGAATATTCGCAGCCTGCGTTTTCGATCTTCAATCGCACGACCGATGAACTGGAGGAAGGGCGACCGGTGAACGACACTCAGGCGAGCCATGCGGCGCACGGGGCAGGTCACGAACTTGAGACTGGAAAGGCGTACGAGCCGAAGGTCGTTGCTTATTGCTGTACGTACTGTGCTTACACGGCCGCGGATTTGGCGGGCTCCATGCGGTTGAGCTACTCGCCGCAGGTGCGGATCATTAAGACTCTTTGCACGGGCAAAATCGACGCTCTATTACTTCTAAAAGCCTTCGAAGAAGGGGCCGATGCAGTGTTTGTCGCCGGTTGCAACATCGGTGATTGCCATTTTCTGGAGGGGAACTTGCGTGCGATCCAGGTTGTCGCTCATGCCAAACATTTGCTGGCCGAAATTGGGCTGGAACCGGAGCGATTAGAGTTTTTCCATATCCCGGCGTCGGCCGGGCCGCTTTTTGCGCAGCGAGCGAATCAGATGGTGGAGCGGGCCATGGCTCTAGGGCCTAATCCACTTCGATTTTCCGCCCATGAAAAGTACGGTAAAAAGCTGCAACGGGAGCCGGATAGTCATCCGGCGTTGCCACCCGCCCGGTTTGGTCGGCTTGTTACTGAGGCGGAGCGCGAGAAAGGGGCAACACCAGTTCGCACACCAGAGGGCACGATTCCGGGAGCATAAACCATGATTGTGGCCAAACGCAAACCGCTCGAACAAATCGAGGGATTTCTCGAGGGAGCGGAGCGGGTTCTTGTCGTCGGATGTGGCACGTGCGTGGCTGTGTGCATGGCCGGCGGCGAGAAGGAAGTAGAGATTCTGGCCGAGCAGTTGCGGATGCGGGCCAAACTGGCAGGGCGGCGTCAGCAGATCGACGAGGTTACCGTGACCCGTCAATGCGATCGCGAGTATTTTGCGCCTCTAGCCGCTTGTGTGGATCAATATGATTTGCTTTTGTCCACAGCGTGCGGGGCGGGCGTTCAGTTTTTGGCCGAAAGGTTCGACCATAAGCCAGTTCTCCCGGCGTTGAATACACTTTTTATCGGTGTAGCGGAAGGGCCCGGGGTTTGGTCGCAGCGGTGCACAGCTTGCGCGGACTGCATCCTCGATCAAACCGGCGGGATCTGCCCCATGACGATGTGTGCCAAAAACCTGCTGAACGGACCGTGTGGCGGCACCAACCACGGAAAATGCGAGGTTGACGGCACCAAGGATTGTGCGTGGACCCTCATCTATCGTCGTTTGGAAAAATTGGGTCGCTTGGATTTATTGAAGAAGATTCAGCTGCCGAAGGATTACAGCGTGGCGACCAAGCCAGCTCGATTCACTCACGAAGCCTTCCAGAAAGCGGAAAACCAGGAGCCCTAAAGCCATGGGAGTTCCGTTTCGCCAGGCATGCCAAGAAAAGAAATTTGTGATCACTGCGGAAATCGGCCCCCCAAAAGGTACCGACATCGAGCCTCTGATTCATCACATTGAGCTCTTGAAAGACAAAGTGGACGGTTTAAATGTCACCGACAATCAGAGCTCGGTGATGCGGGTCAGTTCGATGGCGGTCTGCCGGCTGATTCTCGACCATGGCGGCGAGCCCATTTTGCAACTGACCTGCCGCGATCGGAATCGTTTGGCCCTACAATCTGAGCTTCTTTCCGCATGGGTGCTGGGGATTCGCAACGTGTTGTGCCTTACCGGCGATTATGTAACCGTAGGCGATCATCCACAGGCGAAGCCCGTCTTCGACCTTGATAGCGTCCAATTGCTTGTAACAGTCAGCGGGATGAATGAGGGGAAGGATTTGGCCGGCAATGACCTTCAGGGGAAAACGGACTTCTTTGCCGGTGCGGTAGTCACGCCGGAAGCCGATCCGATCGAACCCCAGATCATCAAGTTTCACAAAAAGATCGCGGCGGGGGCCCAATTCTTTCAAACCCAGGCGATCTACGATCTTGACAACTTCAAGCGGTTTTTGGATCGGGCTCAGCCGAATGGCGTAAAGCTTTTGGCGGGAATTGTCCTTTTGGTATCGGCCGGAATGGCCCGCTATATGAACAAGAACGTTCCGGGCATCATGGTGCCGGACCATCTCATCGATCGCTTGGCGTCCGCCCCGAAGGGCAAAGCCATTGAAATGGGGATCCAAATCGCCGGGGAAATGATCCGCAAAATTCGCGACGAAAAACTCTGCGACGGGGTCCACATTATGGCGATCGGCAAGGAGGAGCGGGTTCCGGATATCCTCCGCACCGCCGAGTGAAGCGATACCAATCGTCGAATTTCGGGAGCAATTCGCGTTGAAAGTGTGCCAAGAAGCGGGAGTGGTTGAAGCGATGGCGACGGGCGTCGAGTAGAGCCGAATTTTACAAGCGGGCCACAAGGCAGCGGCACATGGGTACATCAACAATTTCCCGCGGCGGAGAAGGGCGATGAACCAAGCAACCGAGATCACAGAAATGCAGCTTGAAGAGCTCTTGAGTAATTTTCCGCCGGAGCAGCAGGAATTGATACCGGTTTTGCAGGCGGTGCAGGCTCAACTGGGGTATTTGCCCGAGCCGGCCATGAAGCGCGTGGCGGAATACCTTCGAGTACCGGAAAGCGCTGTGTACGGCGTGGCCACGTTCTATGCCCAGTTCCGGTTTCAACCCCGTGGGCGGAAGCACATTATGGTGTGCCGGGGAACTTCGTGCTACGTGCAGGGGGCGACCGAGATCTTGCGCGCGATTCAGCAACATTTGGGAATTGAAGAAGGGCAAACGACGCCGGACTTTGAATACTCCCTCGAGACGGTCGCCTGCATCGGAGCCTGCGGTCTTGCACCTTGCATCATGATCGATCAAGCAGTCGCAGGAAAACTCACTCCCGAAAAGATCCGCGAAATTCTCGGACGTGGAGGGCGGTGATGACTCCGCAGTTCGAAACACTCCAGCGGCGTGCTGGCGAAAAGTGGGCTCAGTGGCAGGATCAACAAAAGCCGTGGATCGCGGTGGGGACGGCAACCTGCGGTCGGGCCGCCGGCGCAATGCAGGTTTTGGCCGCGCTTCGCCAGGAAACGAAGCGTCTGGGTTTAGACTGCGATTTCTTGGAAGTGGGATGCTCGGGGGCCTGCTATGCCGAGCCTTTGGTGAGTGTAATGCGGCCCGATCTGCCGGGGATTTGCTACGGGCCGGTTCGGCCGGAGCGCGTTCCCGAACTTGTTCGACGATGGTTTGCCGAAGAAAAAGTGACTCCCGAGATCGCACTCGGAACGTTAAACAGTCAAAGCCTCGATGGGGTTCGGCCGCTGGAAAAACACGATTTTTTCCGCTTCCAGGTCCGACGCACTTTGTGCCATTGCGGCGAGATTGATCCGACAAACATCGATCATTATCTGGCGCACGGGGGGTATTCGGGGCTGGCGAGAGGCCTGACGATAGGCTCGGAGAACGTGATCGAACGAATTCGGGAGGCGGGGCTCCGGGGTCGTGGCGGGGCAGGCTTTCCCACCTGGAAAAAATGGCAGCTTTGCCGCGAGACTTCCGCCGATCGCCGTTATGTGGTCTGCAATGCCGATGAAGGTGACCCGGGTGCCTTCATGAATCGCTCCCTCATCGAGGGAGATCCCCATTTAGTTTTAGAGGGGCTGATCATTGCCGGCTATGCGATCGGAGCCTCGGAAGCCTATATCTATTGCCGGGCCGAATATCCTTTGGCCCTGGAGCGGTTGCGTACGGCGATTGCTCAGGCAGAAGCGTACGGGTTTCTCGGCGAGAACATTTTGGATAGCGGCTTCAGTTTCCGCGTGCGGATAAAAGAAGGTGCCGGCGCCTTTGTCTGCGGAGAAGAAACCGCGTTAATCGCCTCGATTGAGGGCCGCCGCGGCATGCCACGGCCCCGCCCCCCATATCCTGCCACCTATGGACTTTGGGGGAAACCCACGGTCATCAACAATGTAGAAACCCTGGCTTGTGTCACCCAGATCCTCCAACGGGGTGCCGAATGGTTCGCTCAATATGGAACTCCAGCCAGTAAGGGGACGAAGACCTTTTCGCTGGTGGGTAAAGTAAAACGCACCGGTTTGGTCGAAGTGCCCTTGGGTACCACCTTGCGACGACTGGTTTATGATATCGGCGGGGGAATTCTCAACGATCGGTCTTTTAAAGCCGTGCAAATCGGTGGTCCCTCCGGCGGATGTATCCCGGCCGAGCTGCTCGATACGCCGATCGATTACGATTCGCTGCAAGCCGCCGGTACGATCATGGGCTCCGGGGGTGTGGTTGTGATGGATGAGAGGACGTGCATGGTCGATTTCGCCCGGTATTTTCTCGATTTCGCACAGAAAGAATCCTGCGGCGAATGTCCCCCGTGTCGCTTAGGGAATCGTCAACTTTTGGATATCTTGACGGATTTGACTCAGGGGCGGGGCAGTGATGAAGATCTCGCCCTACTCGAGCAATTGTCGGAAGTGGTGCGTTTGGGTTCCCTTTGTGGGTTGGGTAAGACGACACCTAATCCTGTGCTTTCAACCTTGCGGTACTTTCGCCCGGAATATCAGGCACACCTCGAAAAAGTGTGCCCAGCGCGAAGTTGCAAGGCGCTCATCCGCTTCCGGATCAGTGAGATCTGCGTGGGCTGTATGATCTGCGCGGATTCATGCACGGCAAACGGGGTGATCGTTGGAGAGGATCGACCGCAGATTGATCCATCGCAATGCACCCGTTGCGGCACGTGCATCGACGTGTGCCCACAGGGCGCCATAGTCGTCGAATGATTTTGAGAAAATCGGATGATTTTAACAAAATCAGATGATTTTCAGAAAATCGCGGAGCGTTCAAATCCTTGAAAGTAACAGAAATCTGGAAAGTTGCAGAGGGCAAGAGCGAATCGACTCCATAAGTAATGGAAAGTAGGTCAGCGAAGCACTGGGGCTGTAATCGCCGACAACCGCGCGGGATTGAAACGTCTTGGGAAAGGTGTACTGTAGCGCAATTCCGGAAAGTGGCATTAAACATGCGTCACGAACTTGAGATTTGCGGTGCAACCTGCTATTAGCCACACCTTGATGCTTTGAATTGAACGGGCGTGATCACGTTCAGAGGACGCCATTAGGCAGCTATGCGAGTTAGTATCTGTGGCGGGGAGAACTCCTCGATGGGCATCGCAGTTTCGGCGGAACAGGCAGACACTTTTGCGCCACCGGTGCGTTTGCACATAGATGGCACGGAAATTTCCGCGACCGATGGCACCACCGTCCTAGAGGCAGCATTGGCCCAGGGGATTTATATTCCGCATTTGTGCCATCATCCCGACCTCAAACCCGTGGGCGTCTGCCGGCTATGCATGGTGGAAATCGAAGGCCGCGGGTTGACCCTCGCATGTATGACGCCGGTAGCGGACGGAATGCGGATCCGGACGGAAAGCCCGGAAATCCGCCTCGTCCGTCAAATGGTGGTGGAACTTCTTATTGCAAACCATTATCCGGACTGCTTGGCGTGCTCTAAGAACCAGTTGTGCCAGCTTCAGCAAGTGGCATCTTATGTGGGGATTGATACACAGCGACTGGCCCGCCTCCGCCGCCCCGAAAGACGCTTTGCCGTCGATCGCTCCAATCCTTTTTTCGATTATGACCCTAACCAATGCATTCTTTGCGGAATCTGTGTGCGAACTTGCGATGAAATCGTGGGGGTGCACGCCCTTGATTATGCTTTCCGTGGTTTTGCGACGGTGGTGGTGCCATTCGAAGGAAGACCGATCGCGCAATCCGCGTGTGTTTCTTGCGGCGAATGCGTGGTACGATGCCCCGTGGGAGCTTTAGTTCCCAAGCACTTTGAGGTCCCGGCTCGCGAGGTAAAGACGGTATGTCCTTACTGCGGTGTCGGTTGCACGGTGTATATGGGGGTTCGGGGGAACCGGATCGCCTCCTGCCGCGCGGATCGCGAAAGCCCGGTCAATCACGGACGCCTTTGCGTGAAAGGGCGATTCGGCTACCAGTTCGTCAATCATCCCGACCGATTAAAAAAACCCCTGGTGCGCCAGGGTGAAAGATTCGTCGAGTACTCTTGGGAGGAAGCTTTGGAGCGGGTCGCCGAGGGTTTTCGTCGCTACCGGGGCGACCAAATAGCGGTACTCGCCTCCGCGAAACTGACGAATGAAGAAAATTACCTTTTGCAGAAATTTGCCCGCGTTTGCCTAGGAACGAACAACATCGACCATTGTGCGCGGCTGTGCCATGCGCCCTCGGTGGCGGGGTTGGCCCAGACCCTCGGTAGCGGGGCGATGACCAACTCGATCGCCGAAATTCGTCATGCCGCATGTATCTTCGCCATTGGCACGAATACCACGGTGGCTCATCCGGTTCTGGCTCAGGAAGTGATCTATGCGGTACGGTCGGGGGCGGAGCTCATCGTGGCTAATCCGAAAGAGATTGAATTGTGTCGTTACGCTACTCAATTTCTGCAGCATCGACCGGGTAGCGACGTTGCGCTCTTGACGGGGATGACCCGAGTCATTGTCGAAGAGAATCTCATGGATACCGGCTTCATCGAAAGCCGCTGCGAAAACTTCGACGCTTTCCGCCAGGCTTTAAGCAAGTTCACGCCGGAAAAAGTGGTCAGTTGGACCGGGGTCCCCTGGGAAAAAATCGTTCTAGCGGCGCGCACTTATGCCATGCGAAAACCCGGCATGATTCTTTATGCCATGGGAATAACTCAACATAGTCACGGAACGGATAATGTGCTCGCGATTAGCAATCTGGCCCTCTTGACGGGCAATTTCGGCAAAAGTTCTTCTGGGGTTAATCCCCTGCGTGGGCAGAACAACGTGCAGGGGGCTTGCGACATGGGAGCGCTGCCGAATGTATTGCCAGGCTACCAGCGCGTGGATCAACCTGCTGCCTTGGAAAAATTCCAAAAAGCATGGGGATGCGAGCTGTCGTCGCGGCCCGGATTGACGCATACGGAAATGACGGCCGCTGCACATCGGGGTGATCTTCGGGCCATGTATATCGTCGGCGAAAACCCATTGATCAGCGAGGCCGATGCTAATCATTTACAGGAAGCACTTCAGAAGTTAGAGTTTCTTGTCGTTCAAGACATCTTTCTAACAGAAACTGCTGAATTGGCCGATGTGGTGCTCCCGGCGGCGTGCGTCTTCGAAAAAGATGGAACGGTCACTAACACAGAGCGGCGAATTCAGCGAATCAGAAAAGCGGTTTTACCCCCCGGCGAGGCCCAGCCGGATGGTTGGATCATCAGCCAGATTGCCCAGCGGCTCGGATATCCAGGCTTTGCCGAAACCCAACCGAGCAAGCTCATGGAGGAGATTGCCTCCTTGGTGCCGATTTACGGAGGGGTGCGGTACGAGCGGCTGGAAAATGGCGGCCTTCAATGGCCCTGTCCGGAGGTCCAACACCCAGGTACGCCGATTCTCCATCGCGAGCGATTTGCCACCGCCACGGGAAAGGCGCGTTTTGTTCCCGTCGATTACGCCCCCCCTGCTGAATGGTCGGACGAACAATATCCGTGGGTTCTGACCACCGATCGCAGCCTTTTCCACTATCACACCAGCACGATGACCGGGCGGGTTGAAGGACTCAAACTTCTCCACGATCGCGAATGGATACGCATTCATCCTCGAGATGCCTCGAAGATTGGAGTCAAACACGGGGAATGTATTCGGCTCGTCTCTCGCCGTGGGGAAATGATGGCTTACGCCTATTTGAGCAAAGAGTGCCTGCCCGGGGTAATCTCTGCTACTTTTCATTTTCCAGAAAGCCCGACGAACCGTCTGACGCACTGTGCCATCGATCCCGTGGCTAAAACCCCCGAGACGAAAGTTTGCGCCGTGCGAATAGAAAAGCTGCCCGACGGCACCCTTTAATGGGGGCGCAGTGCTGGATTGTCCCTCCGGTGGCCCCGCGTGTGGGGGATTAACGGACCAGTACGTGCAACGCACGATCAACAAGCACCGGTGGCCCCACGTGCGGGGGATTAACCTCTCCTGGGCCTCGGCCACCGGTCGCCCCAAGTGAGGCGGATGCCGCCGAATGATGCTACGATTGAGGCGCTCTCCCGTGCCGGTGGCTCGATGTTTGGGGATAACCCAGTTGAGTCGTCACGCATGGAAGGTTCTTAGAAGGGACGACCGCATAACCGCGCTACCAGCCGTTCCGAAAGCACGACAATATCTTCGCTGCAAAAATACTGCTCGATATTGGGGGGCAAAAGCAGCGTGGCATGCGGACTGAATTCCTCATCGGAGGCGTACCAGATTAGGCGGATGGTAATCCGGGGAAAGACCTCGAATTCAAACGCCAAATCCCCGCCCAAGACAACTTGTCCACCCAAGGAAAGTGCGGCCCCGAAGAGGGTCGCCTTACTTTGGCCTACACTGGCGCAAAGACGACCAACGGTCCGCTGCTGATAAACGCCGGCGTAGGTTCGAGCCCCAGGTAAGTCCGCAAAAGTGACCTCCGGCGGCAATTTCTTCGGCCTTTCTCGAATCGTCAAATAGTGCAAGGCGAGCAACTGCCAAATCGGCGAGACCGGCTGCCCGGCTACGGTAAAAATTCGCCGTGATTCCGGAAAAAGTTCGAACCCGTCGTTCAGCACGGGCAATTGCCAGCCCGAAGGAATCGGCACTGCTCCCAAGAAGACAAGCTGCTCTTCGGATTGCTCTTGCAGGTTCTCGTACGCACGCTCCAACGCTTGATCCAGGTGGTCCTGGGACGGGGTTCGGGCCAACCAACTCTGAAAATCCGTGGGGTATGATTCGAAGGTTTCATCCCCCATAGTTCACCCGTTTCAGCCGTTTGAACGAAATCCTGTCAAGTCGTCTCTGCACCGAAATTGGCGGGTAGTCACTTTCCACGATTTACCGAGGGAACATCGCGCCGTTAGCTTGCTCCACATTGCCGGCAAAGATCCGCGAGAGATTTCGGCTGCGATCCAAGCACTTTCGAGCTTTATTGTGCAGTGGCGAGGCTTTGGAGCAAACCGTTCTTTAGAGCGATAACCCGGCCGGACCCTTTGATCGCTGATTCAAGGTGGGTGGCCACGATGACCGTGCCCCCCTTGCGGTTAAAGTCCTCGAGGGCTTCGAAAACCACCGCTGCATTAGCACCATCGAGATTGCCGGTCGGCTCGTCGGCCAGAATGATTTCCGGCTTCTTTACCAAGGCACGGATAATGGCTACCCGCTGGCATTCGCCGGCACTCAGTTGGCTTGCCCAGTGATGGGCCCGATGTGCGAGGTGAAATTGCTCGAGCATCTTTTCAGCGCGCTCCTGTGCCGGGACCCGTTGGCTTGGTGGGACGGCGGCCAGAACATTCTCGATAACCGTCAGGTAGGGGAGCAAATGAAAAAGCTGAAAAATAAAGCCGATCTTTTCGGCGCGCCATTTTGCCTTCGCGGCCGGCGGTAGCGCTCCCAGGTCCTGATCTCCCACAACAATTCGCCCGGCACTCGGCTTGGCCAGACCGCTAATAAGGGCCAAAAGGGTTGATTTGCCCGCCCCACTCGGTCCGGACACGACGACGTATTCCCCCTGCTTGATCTCCAGACTTATCGAGCTTAAAGCACGAACCGGCCCCTGTTTGGTCCAATAAACTTTGCTAACTTCTTCAAGCCGGATCATGGGCAACCTCATCGATTCGTAGCCAATACCCCCCGCCGGCCGGGAAGCGCTCTTTGCCCCTCGTTTGACTCGGGGCCGAGTGAGCGATCCAAAGCCGGCACCTTTGTTATCAGATACTCAAGCGAGCTAAAGGGGTAATGAGCTTGAAAGTCGCGTAAGAAAAAGGCGTGTCGACTGCGTATCCCAACGAAGTTTGTTCCGAGACTGATTTTTTGCAAAACCTTGTTTTTTACCCATAAGATCCCGCTTTTACGAGCCGGATCTTTGCCCCGGAAAGGTCGGCGTCTCTAGCGCCCAAAAATTTAGTCTTTAGTGTACTTGCCGCGACGAGAGGTTAGCAAGCCGATCCCTAAGACCAATACCACCGCAGCCGCCAGTGCCATCATCCAAACAACGATCTGCCGTTGGGCAAAGCTTGCCGGTCGGGACGCTGCATTATCCTCGCTCTGGCCAACAGTGGAATTGGGACCGGAACTCCCCTCGTTAGCGGTGGGGCCTTCACCAAGGTTTGAGCTCGGAGCTTCTCCCGAGCGGCGGGCCCTGGGATCACTCGAATCGGCTTCTGAATCCCTTGCCGGGAAAGGTATAACACCCAAAGCCGGGGCATCCGCCGAGGAGGGATTCGCGGGTAAAAGATCTCGAGAGCGGGAACCCGAGCCATCTTCCCGGGCGACCCCTTGGGCGGCCATCGGGGAAATCGCTGCGGGGTCAAACGTGGTGGTAAAACTCTCCGAGGTTTCGGATGATTCGTCCGGCGTCCAAGTTCCGACTGAGTCTGCCGGCGAAACCTCTTCATAATGCAAAGGAATCGGTAAAGCAGGGGATGCCGCACCATATTTTGTAGCCATCGCCAATGCCGTGCTGTCCCAGTCCCAACACATCAAAAGGTCAACCCCTGGGTTGGCCTCCTTGATCAAGCAAGAGCAGTCGCCGGCCAAAAACATCAATTCGTTGAACAGGTTTTCCGTGGTGATTCCGGCACCCACGTACGGAGGGGTAACTCGACCACGACCGAAGCAAAAGAAAACCATCGGTTTATCGGCTAATTCCTCCAGATCGGGCTGAACTTTCATAAGGAATCTTATGAGCCACTCTTCGGCCGGGTCCGAACGTTCCACCCGCAAGATTGCCAAATCGATATTTCGGTTGGCAACCGCCTCCGCTGGCATGAGAAGCGAAGCGGGGTCCGCAGTACTTCCACCAATTCCGCCAGAAGCAGAATCTGTTGAACCCCTCCCGGGCAGCGCCCCTTCGCCTCGCCCAACTCCAGCCGGCAACCCCGGCGACACTTCATTCGAAATGGGGCCCGCGCTAGAAGCCGAGGATTGCGGCGTGGAGGACCCTCCCGAACTTCCGTCCCAATTTCCTCCTGGGAATCCGGAATTGGGCGTGCTCGGATCCGGGGGAACTATCCCCAGATTTGCCGAGTTGAGCTGGCGGCTGCGGTCTTGCAGCTCGGTTAAGGCTTGTTCGGCCTGTTTATTCGCTTCCGGCTGACTTCCCGGCACAAAGATTGCTACGGCACCATGACCCAACTGAAAAAGCTCGCCCAAACGTCGCCTTGCGGGGGAAGAAAAAATAGCCTCACAAAGCTCTTCGTCCAGTCGCCCCACATAAAGCTCCAGCCCCCAAGGGCTAAAAAGTGCCCAGCCCGTGGCTATAGGACTACTTGCTCCCGAACCTTCTACCGGCGACTGGTTAGCCTTCTCTGCCCCATCGGACCCGTTCAATTTTTCCCAGGCACGCAGAATCGGCGCGGGCAAGCGAGCCAGCTCGGACTGCTTGGTTACATCAATCCGGTAAATCGTAAGATTGGCAGCTTCGCGAGGTTCACTGCTTAGAGTCTGAAGCCGCTCAAGGAGGGCGTGATCGGCCGCGGGAATCTCTCCTGGAAAAAAATAAAAAAGGAGATAAGGGGTAGGTGTCCAATTGTACATTGCATATTGGAAAACCGGTGTCGTGCAGGCAACGCCCTGGGCACCACTGAAGGTTACACTCAGCACGCACATTAAAGCTAAAGCGAAACCAAAAACCTTCAAAAAATATTCCGATTTCCGCAGCTCTTGGTCCCGTCCGGTGACAAAAAAAGTGCTGACGGGGCTCGTAATGCTTTGGAAAATCCGACGTCCTCCATTCTCGCTAACTTTGCCATTTAAACAGGTTTCACTAGTTGTTCCTGAGGCAACCTTCAGCATGGTAAAACCCCCCAAAGAAGGATTCGTAGTGCGGCCGTGAAAAGCCGGATGAAATCACAGCAAGTTTTTGGCTCCCCATGCCCCGTCAACATAACGCACTAGAGAACGTTACATAAGGCTCGAATTCTCACTTCGCGAATACGTGGGGTGCGCACCTTTTGTTGTGCCAAAATTGGAGCGCGCTTGACTTGTCTGTGATCCCGTTTCCGGTCCGAATTGCGTCCACTTTACCCACGTACCGCCGAGTTCAAATTATCCGCTTTGCTTCCCCGAAGCCATTCACGGCTTAATAAATTTTGCAGATGGCAGTTTCAGCGAATGGAATTTCTGTCACAATTATTGGAAATTTGATGCCTTTTGACGAGTATTGTTCTGTAACCTTTTCGGAAATTAAAGAGTTGAAGAGCTAAAGCGCAGCAGTTTCAAAAGGCAACCTCTGGTGACAGAAACAGAACCGTCGAGAACAACGATCTGCCCTTTAGACTCGGCCCGATCATGCGGAGTGTCTTCCTCAATCCCTTGCCCGAACCCAGAAGGCCACCAATTGCCTCCACCTCATCACGAGAAATCGTTACAGAGCGCAGCACTCCACTTCATCCGTGGATTGCCTTCGGCTAATCCGGAGAAATCTGTCTCCCCCTAAAATTCTTTTGTTGACCGTCGGACAGACCCCCATGAATTCTTTTGTTGACCCTCGGACAGAGCGGTGAAGATCGTCCTTTTTCATTCAAGCTTCCTGTTTTACCTATTATCACCAAACAGCCTGAAAACTAGATTGGCTCGGCGACACCTGTTGCCGAAAACGAACTGACGAAATCACATCGAGTTACCGTCTTTGTTTATCCGGCGGAGTTTATCCGGCGGAAGCTTGCTTGGCCAGAATCTGTCGGAAGCGCACCGCGCAAAGCCCGAAATGAAGATCTGACGATCGGCGCATGCGGCCCGCGAGGTTTTTAGTAGTGGCTTGAACGGTCAATCGTGGGAGCACGCGATTTGAAGATCTTAACAATCCTTACTTGCCACAGCGCGAAATGGTAAAATTTTAAGCAGTACACGATGAAAAATAATGTTTCATATAAGCCATCAATTTGATGCATATTTAGCCTTGGGGAGCCGGAGTGGTATATAGTCAGGTCGATTCGCAAATTGTCCTGGGATCTTGCATCCTGGATGTCAAATCGCTCGATGAGCTGCAGCGACATTTTCCGATTACCGCTGTCCTAAATCTGCAAACCGACGAGGATATGACGAGCTGCGGCATCGATTGGCCGGTCCTCGAAGCGGCGTATCTCGCGCGGGAGATTCATGTCGTTCGTGTCCCCATTCGGGACTTCGATCGTCAAAGTCTGTGCGAGAATCTTCCGAAGGCAGTGACCGAGCTCACACAGTTACTTCAAACTCATCAGAAGGTTTACGTGCACTGTACTGGCGGCGTGGGACGATCGCCATCTGTGGTGACAGCCTATTTCCACTGGATTCGTGGCATGCGCCTCGAAGAAGCTCGGCGATTGGTGTGCGAATCGCACGTCCCGGCTTCTCCGGATCTGGAAGCCATTCGGCTGGCCGACATCGATCGGAACCAACAGATCAGCAAATAGTTCCGCACCAACAACTCGGCAAGCAGTTGGTTCCCCAAGCCTTTAATGGCTTTATCCGCGCTTCATTCTTAGTCATTCTTTGGGTGTCGATCTGTACGCGCTCTTGCGGTGGTTATCCTGTTTCCTTTTCCCAAGAAATCTTTTTTGCTTCAGAGTTTGTTTCCTGAGATCTTATTTGCCTTGACTGGCCAGATCAAAACTGAGCATTGGCACCTGGTA
The DNA here is from genome assembly GCA_937128505.1 of uncultured Thermogutta sp. GTDB lineage: Bacteria > Planctomycetota > Planctomycetia > Pirellulales > Thermoguttaceae > DTLM01. The sequence continues at coordinate 17,902 of CAKZMM010000151.1, read as the reverse complement.
GTAGCCCATGGCAGCCACCACCACATCCATACGATAGATCGGATCGCACATTAACGGCAGCCGCCGATCCCGCGCCGGCAATCTGGTGACATAAATTCGCATTTCGCCCGGCACAGTTGTAATGATTTCTTCCCGCCAGTCCCCGACGATGTCTGCCACGGCAACCAGAGCTCCTTCGATTCGTCCCATGGGTTCTTTCGCCCCATAGTCGATTATTCGTGAACCCATGATCAGCTCGCGCTGCGGATCCGCATCCCAATAAGCACATCGGGGACCGAAGCCGGCAAGATTTTCTTCGCTGATCACCTGCCCTTGAGCCGTCCTCAAACGCGACCACGCATAGTCTTTCTGAGCATCGGTATCGGCACTGTAGCACTCCGAGCCGGGGAACCGAGCGTCGATATCGCTACAAAGCCCGTGAGCATGAACGTGACGCGTGGGCCCCTCATGCCCCCAAAGAATTTTCCCGGTGGCTGCCTCCACAAGGCACATGCCGTTGCGTTGGGGCTGGCGGGTTTCGATTCCATAGTAGATTTCCAGTCCGGGCCGCGTGGGGTCGATATCGCCTACATAGGCGTGATCTGGGTGGCCTAACCCCGTGCTCCAAAGCGCCGTTCCATTGTCATCGATGACAGCCGAACCGAGAATGACCTCGTCTCGCCCATCGGCATCTACATCCGCTGCATGCATCCAATGGGCGCCCTGGCCCCAATAGATCTTCGGTTCCGCGGTGTTATCCCAACGCCAAAGTTCTTGAAGTTGACCCTGGTGAAACTGATAAGCGACAAGCTTGATAATGGTGTATGTTCCGCGATTCACCACGAGGCACGGTGTCTTGCCATCCAAATAGGCAACACATAACTGGTTGCGGGAGGCGTAGTTATAGCCGCGGAGCCCCTCGCCGAAGCCTTCCCGCGAAGGCCACGGCACCTGAGCCCGCACTTTCCCGGTTAGCCCGTCGAGGATCGTCAAATGTTCCGGGCCACTTTGCACCCGACCGTCGGCATCCCGGGGGTCCCCCTCGCCGGTTTTCACGGCTACCTCCGCTTTTCCGTCGCCGTCCAAGTCGTACACCACATAAGGCGAATACCAAATTCCCCGCTCGATGGCCCAACCCAAGTCATAACGCCAGAGGAATGTTCCATCGGCGGTATACGCCTCGAGTTTGTAGGTGTCGGGACTCGGCTTCCAATATCTCTCATAAGGATCAATGTTTTCGTTTGGCTGTTTGATGACGAAGTCGTACCGCCCGTCGCCGTTAAGATCGGCGATGCCTACTTTTTGAAAGGTATACGGCCCCTGGAGCTTGATCGCTATGTAATCCTGCGGTGCGGCCGACGCAACCACGGTAACCGTCTCTTCGACGGTCTCTTTCCCATGAATTCGCACCTGGTACTGGTAGGCTTGTCCTGCCTTCGCAGAGCGGTCGGTGAAATCCGTGGTCGCCCGAACCGGCTCTTGAGAAATTTTTTGGAAGTTGGTTCCACCCGCCGGAGCACGGAAAACATCAAATGCCGCATCAGCCGGGTCGCTTGGCAGAAGTCGCCAACTTAGGTAAACCCCGTCCTTCCCCAATGATACACCCACTAGGCCCCGGCCCAATCGCTCCTGGATCCGCGTCTGCGCATAGCCCCGAACCGGCGGCTTTCCGGCTGAACTTTGCTGCGGAAGAGCCGTTCCTTCAATTGTGACTAGGCCAATAAGTAACCAGCCCCCCAACGCAAACAAACGGTGGACTTCCCCTACGCAAGCTAAAAATCTAGTAGTAAGACGGCAGCATGACATAGTCGGACTCCTTCAATCCGTTTTCAGTAAGGTTGGGATACGTTAGGTGGGGTTTCGCTCGATACGGAATTTGCAGGCAGGATTCCCATGGACCTGATGGTCGGGGTGAAACAGGGGCGATAGTAGCTGGCATGGTTGTCGGGGAGGTGTTGCCGCGTATCCGGCGCGAAGCTCCGCAGCGAATACTCGCCGGAAACTTTGGCCCGGCGGCCGAGCGTTGCCCACACGCCATAAACAAGCATTCGGGACGAAGCTTCGCGATTCCTTTCCCGATTATCTGCGGCTGCATGGGGGCCTTACGGCCGGGACGGTAGGTTCGTTAGCTATCGGGCAATTGTTCCCTGCAATCTGGAAACTTAGCATACCCCTGCGTAGTGCGCTTGTCAATTTCCGCCAAAGGGCAATCCCATTTCAGGTGTGCCCAGTGCTTAGGCAAACCGTTTCCATAAGAGGTCGACCCTGGCAAGGATGGCTTTCCCGAAAGCCGGAGCTCTTTGCGACTTGATTACGCCAGGTTCCGCTTTTTCGCGGCCGGACAGTCTATGTAATATCTCGCGGCAATATCTCGTAATATCTCGCGGTAACATCTCGCGTAATACTTTTTGACGAAAAATCGAGCGAAGCATTCGGCGGCGGAAAGGGCGTTTTATCCCGCAACTTTTTTGGTCGAAAGGTGCTTTGACCATCAGCCGACCATCATCAAAGTGGGTGGCAAGCTTCACAATTTCCCGGCGAGCCTGACGAAATAAGAGCCCCAACTTCCCCGAAGCCTTCTTTTATCGCACAGCCTGGTATGAGTTATCGGCCACCATCGCAGGTTCTGACACAGACGGCTGGAGATCCTCCGCGTGCCCGATTTGTTTACCCACGGCGGCAGCTATGCGGCGGCAAAGATCCATCAATTCTGCAAATTGCTTGAAGTTCAGGGATTGGTAACCGTCGGATAAAGCGCGTTCCGGCTCCGGATGCACCTCGACGATCAGCCCATCGGCTCCCGCAGCCACCGCGGCGGCAGCCATTCGCGCGACTAAGCTCGTGTGTCCGGTACCATGGCTGGGGTCCACCACCACGGGCAAATGGGTGCGGTCATGTAGGGCTGGCACGACCGACAGTGATAGCGTGTAGCGCGTGTGGTCCTCGAAGGTGCGAATCCCTCTTTCGCAAAGCATCACCTGTTGATTGCCGGTATTCAAAATGTATTCAGCAGCTAAGAGGAGCTCATCAAGCGTGGCCGCTGGTCCGCGCTTCAGAAGGATAGGTTTGCCGGTCTCGCCCGCCGCCTCGAGGAGCCGATAGTTTTGCATGTTCCGCGCCCCGATTTGAAGGACGTCGGCATACTCCGCCACGAGAGAAATATCCGATGGGGTCATCACTTCCGTAACGATGGGAAGGCCGGTTTCTTCTCGGGCAATGGCCAAGATCTTTAAACCCTGCTCCTTGAGGCCTTGGAAACTGTAAGGGCTTGTTCGTGGTTTGAACGCCCCGCCGCGAAGGGCGGTAGCGCCGGCGGCTCTCACAGCCCGAGCCGTACCCAAGGTTTGTTCCAGGCTTTCCACCGAGCAGGGTCCGGCAATCACCCCCAAGTGGGAGTTTCCCACCCGAAGTGGTCCGACGCCGACCACGGTTCGCTCCGGCTTCACCTCCAAGCTGGCCATCTTATAAGGGGCAAGAATTCGCACGACCTCTGCAACCCCCGGCCCACTTTCCAGCGATTGCCGGTAGTCCTCTCGCTTATCCCCGACGGCCGCAATGACTGTGCGCTCGGTGCCATAAATAGGTACTGCCTTCAGCCCCAAATCCTCCACCAGCCGAATGACATGAGCGATCTGTTCCGGCGTTGCACCACGTTTCATCACTACAATCATGGCAATTCCCCTTTGCAAAGAACCTAACGAGCAAAGCTTACCTTCGAAGAAGTCACTAAAAGCCGCAGAAAACAAAAAAGCCCCGAAACCTCTTGGGCCTCGGGGCTTTCAGGCTTTCGTAACTGGCTAAGAGTCTAACTCAACCTCCTGTGTTACGTACTCCTTCCGGCCCCGCGACCCAGCGGGCTAAAGTAAAACCGGAAGTAATACACCAAGTTGATAACCATTGTCACTTTACGCTGGCTTATCCTGAAAACTCGCGATTGTTTACCTTCGCACAGTATAGAACGCGAAATTTTTAGTTTCAAGACCTCGGCAGAAATTTTTTTGGCACAGTATCTCAATTATCGGTTTTTGCGCCTGCGAAAGATTCCCTCAAAATGAATAAGCGGAACGTCCCCGGACGCCAGACGGTTCTCTGACTGCTTCAGCCGTTGACGGGTTCGTTAGACGATTTGATGGCATGAAGGGAGGGGTGTCTCGATGCTCCCCCCCGATTTCCGGTCAAACATCGCTGGATAATTTCCCTCACTAATCATCGCGTATCCGACGCGACGGGCCCCATTTTCTGCTGGCTGCGGCCCGTTGGCTCCACGAAGAGTTCGTCTCCCTCAACCCCGGCAAGCGGGAGTTGTCCCCGAACAACTCCGCGGGGCCGTCCGCACGGCAGGAACCCATTATGTCAAAAAAGTGAGTCCTTTGGTGCGGCCGCGACACCCTCTTCCCAGTGGAACCCCATCATGTCAACAGGCAAGTGTACTCGATGCAGTCCTGAGGTCTCTTTCACGGCGGGGGCGCATGAAGGCCCAATATTCCCAATATTCTCTGACGCCTCAATAGCCCGAGGTCTCTTGCACGTTGCGGGCCCACAACATTTCCGGCCTTAATTCCCGGCCTTGATAGATAAATAACGCCATTTCCGGTATGAAAAAAATTTTGTTACCCACGGAGTGTGGACCGAGCGGATTGAGGAGGTCCTGGGCAACGCCGCAGCGATTCCATAGTATGCTCAGTCGCTCGCCGAGACCGTGCCCCCTTGCCACAGGTCATCGCATCGAGGGACAGCGAGATACTTTCCGATCGCGAACACGTTCTAAGCAACTCGGTCCCCAAAGTGATCCGAAGTAGCTCGAACCCGCAAGCAGTAAAAGAATCGCGGCGTCGGCGGCAAACTCTCGCCACAAACTGGTGTAAAATACGACGCCAGCGACTTCTCTGGTGTTACTTCCTCGCAGTCGCAAGCTTCTTGCGGGGATATCCCCTCCCCGAGTCACTATGCGGCAACATCAACCCGGCCCTAGGGAGCACCATTAATCCGACCCAAGGGACACTTGTCGAATACTCGTTCGCCGCGCTACCTGCTCAGCCCTGAGTTCCGCAAAGGCAGAAGGGAGAATTTTACCTCGGTCCTCAGCCTTCCCTTGTGAGGGATTTTTTGTCAAGCAATCAACTTTTTCATGTCTAACCTTACCACGTGCATCCTTGACAAACTCAGAAGCGGGAACGTCTTGCCTTAAATCTGCTGCCGGGTTGGCTTGATGGGTGGCTGAGCCACATTCGCCTCTGCCATACCTGCGAGCTGCCCGAGTGCGACCTAACCGGGTCCGCGGCGGGGTGTAAAGTCCGCCAAGCGGACGCAGTCAACCCCCGCGACCCCGCGAAATTACCCTGGAGCCTCTGGCCTCAACCGGCTATAGTGCCGATAAAAGAACTAGGCTTTTTAAAAAAGAGAAAGGTCATCATAACAGCGAATCGTTACTGAACTTTAAGGCATAGCCTTACTTAACGGCGGAGTGAGTTCCGTTTCCTCGGCAGAGTGGGACACACTCTTAATAAGTTCACCAAACAGATCGATCATGTGCTAAATAAGGGCCATCCGTAGGGGTGTGGGAATCTGGTACCGAGTTTGGTCATCTCACCTGTTTAGTTTTCTCATCGATTAGGATTCTATCTCCTCTAAAAGACTTACGGCCCACTAGCAAGGACGGATATGTTGTCTCAAGACTTGCATGAAGCAATTTCGCCGACATCTCGTAGGAACCGCTCCGTGAGTCCCTTGCAATGGTGGCTGCATGGCATTTTCCGGCCCCGTAGGAATAAGTTTGCATCTTTTGTCGTTTTACTGCTAATTGCCTCCGTTTTTTGGGGTTGCGCACAGCCGGGACCATTCATCCGGGTTAGGCGTACGCTCCACGGAAAGAATTGGACCGATCGTGTGGAGGGGATTGTCCCGCCGACAACCCGTGCAAAGCAGATCCGGGACCAGGGCCGACAATTGACGAAGGAATCGGATGAAACGCGAAAAGCGGCCATCGCCGCGCAGCTCGCGGAGTTATACCGCAGCGACTCAGACCCATTGATTCGCCTGGAGATTTTACGTGCCCTCGGCGGCTATCCGTCATCCATTAGCGCGGAAATTGTCGAGCTAGCACTTCAAGATACGGATAAAGACCTTCGGATCGTAGCTTGCCAGCTTCTAGCGCAATGGGCCGATAATGCCAGCGTAACGCGGTTGGCCCGTGTGGCCAATTCGGATAGCTCGCCCGATGTGCGATTGGCGGCAGTCCGCGCCCTGGGGCGCACTAGAAATCCGGCCGCGGTGGATGCTTTGGCTCAAGCGCTTGAAGACCGCGATCCGGCCATGCAGTATCAAGCCATGGCGGCTTTGCGGCAAGTAAGCGAGCGGGACTTTGGCTTCGATGCGCAGCGTTGGCGGGAATACTTCCGCCGCCGACAAGACGGCGACTACATCGCAGCCGGCTACCCTCACCCAATGGCGCCGTGGACAACCCACCAGTAAGTGCTTGCTTTTCAAAATCATCCAAACTGTTTCGTGCCCCACGAATATGAACTCCTTCGGCAGTTTTGTGCGGAGCATTCTCCCAAGCGCGTCCCTCCGGCAAATGCTACTTTGCCCCCGCTTTAAGCTGGGCGATGCCTCATGCCCACTCAGCCGGTCGACTACAAGTCAACGAGGTGGTACGGGACTCGAGCCGAGCGGCTCCCTCTAAAAAGCATTCTCTTTTTTGAGGCTTGCAATGCCGGGATCAACGCGGGATTTCGGTGCTGAAGATCGCTGGAGACGAAAGGGACTGCACGCGGGGCGAAAAAGACTCGGTCCTCACCACGATGCCTCCGACGATGAACGGGAAAAGCAGTCTCCGGAAGTAATTCCCGTAGGGGACTTCGCAGCTTACCCTCGAAACCAGGAAGCCGACTCCACCAAAGCTGTCTCCGGGCGTTCTGCGACTTGGTCTTCACATAATACGAAGCGGCAGGACTCCGCCCCTTTGCTCCCGGGCTGCCTAGAATCCCTTAGCCGCCGTTTACCCCGCCGCAAAGCGGTGCGGGATCGCAGACCGAAGCGTCTTTGCGACGCGTGCCCTCCGAAAAGGACTCTAAGCCTCTTTACGGTGGGGAGGCGACACGAGGTGTCAGGCCGTTATAGCTTTTCCGGTATCGAGACGTAGGAGGGACAGCCTTGAAACTCGGCCCTAACCTACGTGGGCCAAGCCCTCGTGCGGACCTGTCGCTGATTCACGGAAATCGTTCTCGGGGTTTTTCGCCCCGTTAGCCTGCGAGTTTCCCCGGGATCGCGACCTGGCGGCGGGCCTTTAGTTATCGAGTCCCATAGGCGGAATTTTGTGGTTGCGGCAACTTCGGTAACTGCGTAGGATAAAGCGGAGAGCTCTCCCGTGCGGTGGATACGTTCTAATCCCGTGACTTAACCTTTCCAGCCACCTCAGGGGTCGAGCAAAACCGGGCCCTCTCAAAGGCGAGGGGTTGGTTCGCCAACATGTGAGCGCGGGGCACCTCAACGATCATCCCCAAGGTTGACAGGCAAGCCCGATGAGTCCGCTGCGATTCACTGAAAGCTTCAAAGCTTTATTCAGCCTGGCGGGACAACTGTCAGCCAACGAGAATGCCGACGCGGTCTTACTGCTCGTGGATGGGCCGACGGATTGGACGAGACTCAAGAACCTGGCCGAGACCCACGGCCTGGTCAATGCCCAATTGCCATCTGTACCTCCTCGCTTCATTGTCGCGGTTCCAAAGAAGGAGGACTTGCGCGAGGTCCAAGCAGCCGGACTGGTGGGAGTATGCACGCGGTTTCAAAATCTGCCGGTTTATGATCGGGTCACTCAGGCCTTGCTGGAGGCGATTGCCGACGATCTACTCAGCCCGGACTCGCGCGTGGTGGCTATTTACAGCGGTTTCGACGCAGAAAATGTCGATTCCCTAAGCGTAATCGACTTAAGCGATCGATTAAATCGTCTAACCGGACGAGACCTCCGGGAATTAGAAAACGTTGTCCCCCTTAATGTGTTGCGGACAGTCGTCGACTTAGCGGTGGAGATCGGTCGTGAAGGGCGTGAAGGGAAAGCTGTCGGTACGATGTTCGTCGTGGGGGACACACGTCGCGTTTTGAATCATAGTCGGCCGGTGAGCTTCGATCCCGTCCGCGGTTACAGTCGGCAGGAACGTAACTTGGCCGACCCGAAGGTCCGCGAGGCCATTAAAGAAATTGCGCAACTTGACGGGGCCATAATCGTGGCTCCGGATGGAACGGTGGAGGCGACCTGCCGTTTTATCGATGCCCCCGCCGATAATATTACGCTTTCCAAGGGGCTGGGGGCTCGTCATTGGGCGGCAGCGGCCATCAGCCGGGTTACCCGCGGTATTGCGGTGACCGTAAGTCAATCGAATGGAACCGTTCGAATCTTTAAAAACGGGGAAGTGATCCTCAGAATCGAGCCTCATCAGCGCCGCGCTTTAGTGTGGCGCGAGTTCGAGCGCGAGCGACCGGCTTCCGAAAGCAGTGCATGAATTTCTATCCCGGGGAGTGGACCCACGAGCTTGCGTCAACTACACGATGGGCAAGTGCTCCCGGGCTAATCCATCTGTCGTCGGGTAACGAGGGGGATTTTCTCCAAACCGAAGGATCGCGGAATCACTATTCCCGGTATCACCTCGAAAAACCTCGCAAAATGCGAAGTTCTCGGTTTCCCGCGAGTTAAGCCACACGGTTTTTGAGGACTTAAAGGGGCTTTTCCGCGTCTTGGCCCCCTGGAAGAAGCTTCGATAAGAATTTCCCCAGGCGAAACGGCCATATGCTGGGTTTTTCGGCCGCGGATTCTATCGCGGGATTTTCAAGCCGAAGCTCAAGCTGAAAGCGGTTGTACGGGTTCTCGGCCGAGAAGACCGGTGCAGGCCGAATAAGCAATTGGCTAGTTGGACCGTCAGCCAGGTTCGGCCTTTCATACAGATAGATCCCTGGACTTTTCGTGATTCGGCGGGCCAGCCCGTGGTGTTCGGTCACGAACTGGATGAGCCGCGAAGTGTCGCCTGTGGTACCGGAGAAGGTTATTCGCTGAAGCTCGTGCCGAGCATTGAAATAATAGGTCACCGCTCCGGCCAAATCACCCGGACGTGCTCCCGTCACCAGGGGAATGCGATAACCTTGCAGGTCTAAATGCGACGAAACGGCCGTGACCCGGGGCCGGCGGGCGATGATCTCCTCAGGCGTTAAATCGAAACGAAACACATCAGCTAATTCCAACAAGCCGGAATCCGCGTTCGATTTGCTGGCCCCGACGGTCTCCCCTACCGTCCCCCCCGATGTTACGGGTTTGAGGGCGGTTACCATCGACCCAGCCAAAGGTACCTCTGTCCCCTTTCCATCTCCTACCGGTAATAAAAGAGCTTCCGTCGACGCTGGGGAGGGCGGGGGTTCTGAAAAGGCTGCCCGTAACTTCGTCCACCAGTCGGGCAAAGAAATAAAGACCACGGGACCCAAAATGGCCAAGAAACAAAACAGGATGAAAGAAAAAAGTTGACGGTCCATGCCCCGGGCCCATCAGGAAATTTTTTGGGGTGAGACTATGTCTTTGCTGCGGAGTTCAAATTTTCAGCTCAAGACCCCCGTACTTATGATCGCTTCACTCCCAGTGCCTCGAATACCTTCCGGCTAAAGCGCCAACTTCGTTGCCATTTCGAAGTCGGCAGAACGATGCCCGAGGGATTAAGAATTGCTTGCCCGATGGGTCATCCGATAGAACGCCGAGAACTTTCGCCTTCCAAAAATTCAACTTTCCCGGCAGAAGCCGCAAAGATATCTTTGCAAGACCTTGGCCCCTCCAGAGAGCGGGGCATGCCAATGCCGGTCTTTTCGCACGTTGGGCCTAGGAGCCTCGGCTCCTAAAGTGGGGGGTATGAGCTGATTGCTTGCACGACTCGCGGCCTCTTATCGGCCTGGAAGAATTCTGGAAACCTGCAAGCGAAAAAAAGCGGTGACGGGCGGTGACACCATGTTGGACCGCTCCGTCACCCCGAGTTTCTTAAACTGCCCAATGAGCCCCTTCCTTAGACATTTAAACTGCCCGAAGGTCTGACTTCTGAACCCGATTCCAACAATGTGGCCATTTACCGCCTCTTGAAACCTCGAGGTAAGAAGCGCGAGGCTGCCGAACGGTTGCGATATTCCGCCCGCAGCCTCACTGCACCCGAAGGCATCCACTTGCCCGATCAAAGCCCCGGCCGACAGAACACACAAATTCGCAGTAAGTGCCCAGGAAGCAATCAGCAAGGACACCCGATCGCGGAAAGGCAGGTATCAAAACTCTCCGCAAACGATCAAGGCGCCTCCGGGATCTTCCGCCCTAACCGCTGAGCCATTTGTCGGATCTGGTCCACGACGACCTTTTCGGCCTCAAATGCAAAAAATCCCGGTTCCGGAATAATGCCGCGGGTTTCATACCCCCCTTCTTTCAGCACTTTGGCCGACGGGAGATAGCCGAAAACCTCATTGCAATACGCGGCAATCCACAGCCTCAGATGCCCGAGGGCCGTGTCAATCATCGGTACATAATCGCTGGTCACCTCCCCTGGCAACGCAACAAGGGTGAGGTCATCTCCGAATTGCCAAACGGCTAGAGGGGCCTGATAACTTTTCGCCAAGGTTTCGCCTCGATCGAGCAGCTCAAGCATCCGTCGGGCATTGCCGGCTACATAATCTGGCCCTTTGGCCATGGCCTCGAGCTGCTCCCGGCTGTACCCGCCTTGAAGCGGGATTTCGGTCCAATCCAGAGCCGTTTTCAGCGGGCCACGAACCGGCTGCAAACTGCCGCTAAGAACTTCTTTGACCGCAGCGGCAAGCGTCTGTCCATGTTCTTTGGCATGGGGAGTTTCGCCCCGCGGATGAGGATTCACATCTGCTGCACAGCCGATCATGAACATAGCTTGAAGGTCGGGAAATTCCGCTTCCAAATTTGCTTGAGCAAACCCGGCATAGTCGCCCGAAATTTCATAATGATGTCCGGTCAGCGTTGTGGGGTGGCAGGCGTATCCGAAAACCACGGCCAGCAACTGCCCGTTTTCGCCTGTGACGCGAAGGACGGGGACACAACGATCGACGTAACCGCGTGGATTAACCCCGATTCGCACGCCTCGATCGGTGAATTCCCGCCGATTCATGGCAAAAGAGGCCACGCCGTTGCCCCACGCCAGTTGTGCCGGTTTGAGGTCTTGGGTGGCCCTCACCGCCAAATCGGTGAGTTTAACAAGCAAGTCTTCGGTGTACCGCACAACCGTTTCCTGAGCCTCCGGCGGCATGGAATAACCCGTCGGCGCCGTCAACGCAAGAACCGGTCCAGTGTGGGTATGTGAGTAATTCAGGAGAATTTGCTCGCGACGCAACGCCGTCTTCTCGGTAATCTGAGTACAAAGTTTTTCTGCCACGGCCTTTCGCAAGCCAATGAGGTCCATCGTCAACAGCAAACCTCGATTTCCTTCCGCGTCCTGAAGGCACAGCGCCTTAGCCTCCAGCGGTGCTAATACCCCTTCAGACGGCTTGTTCCGGGCTGCGTATCCGGCCAGCCAAATCGGTCCCTGGGGCGTAACGTCGCACCGGGCCAAGCCGACCATCCATCGGGACTGATCGACTTTCTGTTCCTGAGCGATCGCCGCAGTATCAATGCCGCCGAAGGGGACCAGTGAAATGATCGCCGAAAGGATAATTCCCCATCCGCGCGGCCCGCGGGCAAACCCAGAGTTGCTTACAATTCGAGGTTCAATACTGCACGCTTTGGGAACAAAGATGTGTCGCTTCATAGGGTCGCTCCTTACTGAAGCGGTGAAAGCAAGGGCCGAACATCACGGAAGCGTATTTTGCCCTGATACTAGGACTGAATCCAATGGACTGAGTCTCAAACCGGCGTAGTACAGAGTGGTTGGGTTTGAGGCCGATGCTTAGGGAAGGATTCGGACCTGCCGTCCCTCTACTTCCACACGGCCGGCTGCAATCAAATTGATCGCGTGGGGCAGCAGGTCACATTCGACGGCAAACACACGAGCTTCCAACGAAGTAACGGTGTCATCTTCCAAAACCGGAATATCCTGCTGAAAGATAACCGGGCCGCAATGACCACTGTCGTCAACAAAATGAATCGTGCATCCCGTGATTTTCACCCCATACTGTAGCACCGCTTCGTGCACTCGTAAACCGAATAACTGAGGATCGGAAAAAGCCGGGGTTAAAGCCGGGTGACTGGTGATCACCCGGTAGGCGAAGTCCTCAGGGATCTTTAGTTTCGGAGTATACCCTGCAAGCACCACTAGATCCGCCCCGACTTGGCGGCAACAAGTAAAGACTGAGTCGCTGAAGGACCACACCGACGAATGATTCTCGCCAAACTGAGGCGGGTTTCTGACATCAGCGGTATCCGGCGGAGAAACCAATGATATGGGAAGACGGTTTTGCTCGGCATACTGAAGCCCCGGAGCGCGAATGCTCGTCGCGATGACGTTATGAATCTCCGCGTTGAGAATACGTGCCTTGATCTTTTCGATTAGATTTCGCAGGGATCGACCTGTCCCCGAAATCAGCACCGCTAATTTCAAGGGCGATTTTCGTGGGAACCGGAATGGCACGGTGAAGCCCCTCTGAAAGCTCAATTCTCCAAGATCTTCAGGTGCTTATATGTTCCGACATCAGGGCTCTAGAAACAAAACCAATCAGAAATAGCGGCTTTAACACGGAAACAAGAACGAAGGTTTTGATCGCGATTTCGGTCGATGCCTATTCACCGAGTTCAGCAAACACAGTTCGGTTAAGGCGACGAAACTCTGTCGGTAATCGGCAAAACTCTGTCAATAAGCAATAGTTCGCCGCCGATCTGCGTTTCCGCGATCTAATAGTACACTAATAGTACAATCGCCGGGCATCATCCCGAACTCAATCAATAACAACGGGAGGGTAAAGTCAAGCCAACCCTCAGCAGCCGTCAGGCTAAACTGCGGTCTCCCCGTTCCACCACCTGTAGATAAATCTCAACGGGCTGATCGCCAATACGAACACTGATCGGGGGAGTGTCCGGAATCCGGTCGGCTATCATCTCAACCGCCAGAGTCTCCTTTTCAATATACTGGCGATGCGCCTGAATTGCCTCAACCGTGCGACGATCTTCGCAACGGAAGCCTAACCGTATTCGATCGGTATACTGGCACCCAGCTTCCTTGCGGCAGGTGTTCACCAGATGGGTAAATTCGCGTGCGATTCCTTCGGCCAGCAACGATTCGTCCAATTCCGTCGACAGGACCACCACGGCTTGCTTGCCCTGTGCCGCGGCCCATCCCGGCTTCGCCTGAAGCCGTACCTGCACCTCGTCCGCCGTCAAATCAACTACTTGATCACCGATCGTAAGGCGAACGCCTCCATTAGCCTCCAATTGCCGCAGGAAACTGGTGGGATCTGCTTCCGACAAGACTTGCTTGACGGCCAGCAGCAGCTTCCCAAGCCGCGGTCCTAATTTCTTCCAATCCGGTAAAATGGTGTACTGCACAAACTGATCGGCCCGCTCGCACAGATGCATCTCTTTTACATTCAGCTCTTCCGTGATGATAGACCGATGATTTTCCAGCCACCCCTGATACCGGCGTTCCGCCAGCGCAACCTCGATCCGACGCAGCGGCTGACGTACCTTCACCTTGGCTGCCATTCGGGCACTCCGACCCAGGGAAACCACTTCCCGCACCAAGGCCATCTGGGCCGAAAGCTCCTCGTCGATCAATTCTGCCGCTGGCTCCGGATAACTACACAAATGAACACTTTCTTTAACACTGGGGCCAATCGCCTCGACTGCCAGGTTGCGCCACATTGCCTCGGCTGTAAAGGGGACGAAAGGAGCGACCAATTTGCAAAGAGTTATCAGGCACTCATACAGCGTCCAATAAGCATCCCATTTATCGCTCGAGGCTTCACTGGACCAAAACCGGGCTCGACTCCGCCGCACATACCAGTTTGACAGGGCGTCTAAAAACCCACCGAGTCGCGAGCAGGCAGAGAAACTATCATACCGATCCATTGCTTCGATCACCGCCCCCGTGGTGCGATGCAGCTCGCCTAGAATCCAGCGATCCAGCTCTCCCCGCTCGTGCACGGCCCGAAAACCTTCAGCCTTCATCAATTCATCACGGCCAAGCTCGCTGACCGTTTTCGGAAGCCGGGCCGCGGGATCGAAACCGTCGATATTGGCGTAAATCACAAAGAAGCTATAAACATTCCAAAGCCGCAGGAGAAATTCAGATAGCGAATCTTTAATGGCTTGCTCGCTGTAGATGATCGAATTCCACGGCGGTTGATTGGCGAAGAAATACCACCGCAAGGCATCGGCCCCATAGACATCGAAGATGTCTTGCGGTGGGCGATAGTTTTTCAGATGCTTTGACATCTTGCCGACTTTTCGGACGACTTTTGTCCCGCAGGCAGCCCGAGCTTCTTGCTCCGTGAGGAATCGCCGCTTCCCATCGGCACTTTCCCACCATTCCGCGAGCATGAGGCCCAGCACGACGCAGTGCCGATAGGGGTGCGGCCACGGCACCACGGGGCAATCGCCATTGGCTTGCCCGCCGTTTGTCTTCGGCCGAGCGATTCCCTCGCCGAAAAGCAGCGTACTAATGGCCAGTAGACTGTAAAACCAACCCCGTGTTTGGTCGATAGCTTCGCTGATAAAGTCCGCCGGAAATTGTCCCGCAAATCGTTCCCGAGATCCCGGTTCATGCGGATACCCCCACTGGGCAAAGGGCATCGCGCCGGAATCGAACCAGCAATCAATCACATCCGGCACTCGTCGCATCCGCGCCCCGGGTACCTTCGGCGATGCGTAGGTGATCGCATCGATGAAAGGCTTGTGCACCTTTAGGTGTTCGGACAATTCAGGGCGCTGCCGTTTACATTCAAGCCAGATCTCTACCCCTTGTACGTCCGGTTTGCTTAGCAATTCCTCATAGCTGGCAATAGCTTCGGCATATCCGGTGGCTTCGCAGACCCAAATGGGTAGCGGAGTCCCCCAATATCGCTCCCGACTCAGGGCCCAGTCGACATTGGTTTCCAGGAAGTTGCCGAACCGGCCATCGCGAATCTCCGGAGGTAGCCAATCGATCTGACGATTGTTCGCCAAAAGTTGCTCCCGGAATTGCCGGGTACGGATGAACCAGCTCCGCCTAGGGTACTGAATCAGGGGATCTTCTTCTGCCCGCCAACAGAAGGGATATTCGTGAAGATATTGCTCCTGATGGAAAAGAATGCCCCGATCCTTGAGCGCGCGAATAATATCCGGATCGGCATCCTTGACCCAGCGACCACGGTAGTCGCTAATCTCCTCGGTAAACGTTCCGTCCGGAGCCACTCCGCACAGTAGCGGTGGACCCTCCCCCTCCACAAACCGGGCTTGTTCTGCCAAAAGCAACTCGTAGTCTACCTCGCCGAAGGCGGGAGCTTGATGCACCACCCCGGTGCCGGTCTCCACGGTGACGAACTCTGCTACCACAACCCGCCATGCAATCGGCTCAGCACCGCCGGTGCGAAGCCGCCCCCGTTTGCTCCCTTGCGAACGCCAATAGTAGTCAAACGGCGGCCGATACCGGCGGCCGACTAACTCGGCCCCAAAGAAGGTCCTTTCCACCTTGTACTTAGCCCCGGCCTTGCTCATAACCGTGTCCACCATCGCCGAGGCCAAAATCACTTTCCTGGAATCTCCTTCGATCTGGACCAAGCTGTACTCCAAGTCCGCCCGAACTGCTGCAAACTGATTGCACGGCAAGGTCCACGGTGTGGTGGTCCAAACTAGAAGGTCCACGTCCGGTTCATCCATCAGCGGAAGCCGAACGTACACGCTTGGATCGGCCACCAGCCGGTAGCCCTGCCCCACTTCGGCCGAAGAAAGTACCGTTCCCCCTTGGGCCCACCACCACACGATCTTGTAGCCTTGGTAAAGCAACCCTCGATCGAAAAGTGTCTTCAGAGCCCACCACACACTTTCCACATAGTTTTGGTGGCACGTGACGTAGGCCTGATCCAGGTGAATCCAAAACCCGATTCGCTCCGTAAGTTGTTCCCATTCTTTAGTGTAGCGAAAGACGCTTTCCAAACACTTCTCGACAAAGGACTGAATACCGTACCGCTCGATATCGGCTTTTGAGGTCAAGCCGAGCTCTTTGCAAACCTCCACTTCCACTGGCAGCCCATGGGTATCCCAGCCTGCCTTCCTTTCACAGTAATAGCCCCGCATGGTGCGATACCGCGGAAAGAGGTCTTTGATTGCCCGGGTCAAGCAGTGTCCCGGATGGGGTAGACCGTTGGCCGTTGGGGGCCCTTCATAAAACACAAACGCGGGCCCTCCGCGTCGGGCTTCCAAAGATTTGTCGTAAATCCGATTTTCGCGCCAAAATCTGAGGATTTTGCTTTCAATCGCCGGAAATGACGGCGAGCTGTCCACTGGCCGAAACATCAATTAATCCTCTGTTAACTTGCAGAGAAAGTAAAGTTTCTTGGTGTGTTTGAATCTCAAATGCACCACTATAAGTTTGACTATAAGTTTGGGAGACAACGTTAAAAGGTTTGTCAGGAATAACAGGAATAATAGGTCATCGCTTCGTCACCGCCGTATGGCCGGGGCCGGCCTGCGGAGCGTCTTTTGGTTCAGGGGTTGGAGGTCATCACCCCCGCATGGCCGGGGCCGGCAGGGGCCGAGTCGACCGTCGCCTTTTTGTGTGTTCATGGCAAACTAATGTGCGTGGTCACTCAATGATTCTGCGCAGCTCTCGAAAATGTAACCGGCACCCTAACGCGATAGAAGTCCTGCTTTGAAGGATCCAAAGCAAATTAAGGTATCTAAAGATCTA
This sequence comes from uncultured Thermogutta sp., assembly GCA_937128505.1. Lineage (GTDB taxonomy): Bacteria > Planctomycetota > Planctomycetia > Pirellulales > Thermoguttaceae > DTLM01. The sequence continues at coordinate 1,073 of CAKZMM010000151.1, read as the reverse complement.
AACTTGACGGAGTTGATGGGTCAGATCTTAGCGGCCACCGGCAGGATCCCGCTGGGTAAGAGGTCCGGGGCGAGTTGAGTGCTCCGGCTGAAACCCGGCAGGATTTCGGTTTTTGTTGGTTGTCGTATCGGGGATAAAGTTGAAACGCCGAATGAAGTTGCGACCGTACTTGACAATACACCGAAGCTGGTAAGTCTAAAACAAGGTAATGTGTAAGTGTGCGTTTTGAAGAAATGAGGCATCTTTACGAGATTTCAATACATTGCATCATTCGCGCAGACGATTTTGGCCGGAGGAGGCCGCCGTTTCCGGTGTAAACTGCCCTTTTGTTGTACACGAGTTCGTTATGAAACAAAGTTTTCGCTGAAAATTATCAAAGATCCGAAACATAGGCTAACTTCCTAGCCAAGAGTTACAAATTTTGCAATTTCAAGCATGATTGCTTGGTCCCAAAATAGTTGCTCAGCGTCAATTTACCTATAGCCCAGCTGATTTCAGATTGACCGCCACCCGCGGCTTGCATCATCGTTGTCGGCGAGGCACGGGTGAGATTTAGTGCCTGTTCAGCTTGGCGGGCGTTTGAACCATGTAACGGCCGAAGATAGATCACGAGCACTAGAAGATAGATCACGAACACTAAAAGATTTTATCTTGGGTTCACTCAACGTTGGTTCCAGGGAGTTTTTACATCAAGATTTCCAGATGCTATTACTATTGCAAAACTTTTCAACGAACAGTTGCGAAAGTCTCTGTTGTTTAGTTTTTAGATTATAATTCGGTTACCGCCTATCTCCTCTTACTCCCTTTATTGGCGTGCTCCTTCCTCTTGTGACTTTCGCACAACCAGTGGGCCCGCTACGGCGAGCGACAGTCCTCCGGATGGTATTACCTACGAATTTTGGTATGGGCACCAGCATCCTACAGAGCCGTCGCGGCGGCCCACGGGGAAACATTAACAGAATTTGATTGGTAAGGGAAAACAGAAAGCCGAAACAAATCAGAGCGACCAGAACCGAAATTTGGTTGTAAACTGAGGCGAGAGCCGACGGCCAACCCACAGCTTTAGTACCTTA
>CAKZMM010000150.1 GCA_937128505.1 uncultured Thermogutta sp. | reverse complement strand
TTTGCCCGTCGCTCCATTTGCCCCGTAAACTCCTGACTTTCTTCCCGTGCTTGAGCATTCCCGTGCTTAAGCGCCGTGTGCCGAACCAATTCGTTTACTTCCAAGAACTTATTAGCTCGTCCAACTTCTCCTCGGTGATAGGACCGATCATTTGATCATTGACCAAGATTGCCGGAGAAAAATCGCATGCTCCCAAACACTCAGCAACCTCCAGACTCACTAGCCCATCGGCCGTGGTTTGCCCCGGTGCAATACCCAGTTTTTGCGACACCATTTCCAACAGCCCTTCCCCCCCGCGGCAAGCGCAACTTAGCGAACGACACACCCAAACCCGGTATTTCCCGAAAGGGGCATCCTGCCGAAAAAAGCCGCTGTAAAAAGACACCACATCCTGGACCTCTGCCGGGGCCAGACCCAGCAACTCCGCAAGTTCCACAACCGCTTGAAGCGGCACAAACTTCAGGTGCTCTTGAATCAAGTGCAAAGCCGGCAACACAACAGCACGCCGGGTTGGGTACCGCGAGAACAGAGCCGAAATCTGATTGCAAATTTCCGGACTCAGCAACCGCTTTGTGGCGTCTTTCCCGGGCAATGGGCTGAGCTGCATAGGCGTTACTTTGCTTCGTGGGTATTCGTCACGTTAACCTGTTACCGATTCCTACAAGCAAAAGACAGATTCCTACAAGCAAAAGACAACCGTTCCTCCATGCCGTGGAAAACCCCTTAAAACCCCCTCCTCCGATCAAAAATTTCCATCAATTTTGTTCGCCCGCTTATTTATTTTTATTCGCCGCTTTATTTTTATTCGCCGCCTTAAAAGTCGGTTTCCCCGCTTAAATACACGAAAGGTGCCTCCCCATTCCCGGCCCCGTTCTTATCGGATACTCTCAGATAACCGTAAATTTCCCTGAATTCGCCGCATACCACTTTGACACCCGTTGTCGTTCGATTTACCTTCGTCTCGCAGCTCAAATGCCCGGATTGATCGGCGATCCGCCTCTCGCCCTGGGGCAATTCAGCGGTCTAATTCCGCGGCGATGATATTCAGGCTCCCCAGCACCGCCACCACGTCGCTTAAGCGATGCCCACGGATCAAGTGCGGAAAAACTGCGAAATGAATAAACGAAGGCGGCCGACACCGCGCACGGTAAGCCCGAGCGGTGCCATCGCCGACCAAGTAGAAGCCTAATTCGCCGTTAGGGGCTTCCGTGGCATAATAAACTTCCTCGTTGGGCGTCTGAAAACCTCGGTTGCTCATCACTAACTCAAAATGGGTAATCAGACCCTCAATCGTATGGAGAACCGGTCCTTTGTTCGGCAAGGCGACTCGCAACCCCACGTCGACATTCACCGGACCGCTGGGCAAATTCTCCACCGCCTGCTGGATAATCTTCACGCTTTCGCGCATTTCCGCCATGCGGACGAGATACCGCGCGTAGCAGTCCCCGGCGGTGGCACAACAAATGTCGAAATCAAAGTCCCGATACGCCAAGTAAGGTTCGTCTTTCCGAAGATCGCGCGTCACCCCACTTGCCCGGGCTATCGGCCCCGTTACCCCTCGATTGATCGCTTCCTCCCGCGTCAGGACACCAATGCCTTTTGTTCGATCGATAAAAATGCGGTTTTTGTTCAAAAGTCTTTCCATGTCGTCCAGCGCGCGGGGAATCCGCCGTAAAAACTCCCGAATCAGCTCGATGGCCCTCGGCGAGGCATCATGCATCAAGCCGCCCACGCGGGTATAACTATTCGTGAACCGAGCGCCGCATAAGGCCTCGAAAATCTCATAGATCAGTTCACGGGGATTGAAAGCGTACATGAAAAAGGTAAAAGCCCCCGTGTCCAATCCCACCGCCGCATTACACACCAGATGGTCCGCAATACGTGCCAACTCGGCGACGATCACCCGCAGATACTGACACCGCGGCGGGACCTCGATTCCCAAAAGCTTCTCCACCGCCCCATGCCAAGCCACATTGTTGGCCATGGGGGAGCAATAATTCATCCGGTCGGTGACGACCACATACTGATTGAAATCCAGATGCTCGCCGAGCTTTTCAAAGCCGGAATGCAAATAGCCGATATCCGGCATCGCATCGACGACCCGCTCCCCTTCCAGCTTCAGAACCAACCGCAACGTGGTGTGCGTGGCCGGATGCTGCGGCCCGAAATTCATCGTCCACAAGTATTCTTGTGGTTCATCATGAGCCAGGTCGCCAGCGAACATCGACCGATCTAAAGGCATTCGATCACCCCGCACGGGTTATGACGAGATTTATTCCGATATCAAGCTTCGGAGATACAAACCTTTGCCAGACGTAAGCTTCTGCTTCTCTAAAAAATCCTTGACGGCATTAGACGAAGTTTAACCGGGCAGCCAATCGCCTTATTCACCTTTTGTTCCACCCCACCTTCCTTTCGTGGGAAAACGGCACAATTCATCAGAGACCTTAGCCTGCCCGTTCCGACGATCGCGGCACAAGCTCCGCGCGGAAGCTTGCGATCAATTAAAGGCGGTCTATAAAAATGGTCCGATCGCCCCCCGAAAGCCCTTTCTTTCTTCACGACGCTTCATTCGCCCATGAGCTCTTCGGTCGTTTCATCCGCCGATTATCCCTTGATTTGCCGATTATCCTCGATTCCCAATTATGCTTTGATCCGCTAAGCTCTCATCCGCCGCCTACCCTTCCGCTCGCGTGATGACCGGCAAATTGTGCCTTTCACCACGACCTTGGAGCGGATAGTCTTTCCGCAACGGATGATCCACAACCCCCTCCGGTAGTAGAATCCGTCGCAGGTCGGGATGCCCCGTGAACTTGATCCCGAACATATCGTAAAGTTCCCGCTCCAGCCAATTCGCCGCCTCCCATAGGGGAACCACCGACGGTACCTCCAGGTCCGGCAAATTCAAAAAGGTGCGGACAAATACCCGCAGATTCCTCTTAGTATCTAGCAAGGAGTAAACCAAACCAAAACGCCCCTCGGCAGGTGGCCGCGGATAATACAGATAATCCACACACGTCACATCGATCAGCATGTCAAATCCCAGCTCTTCCTTGAGCAACTTCAAGGCTGCGAAAAGATGTTCCCGCGGGATGACCACCCGAGTTTGGCCCTGAAATTCGCTCCAGCGAAGCGGCCCGAAAACCTCGCACAACCTGGCAACCACGCGATGCAATTCGTCACTCATCGGCTGTCCACAGTTTCCTGTTGTGCCATGCTAATTGAATTGCCTATTCAAAAGTTTGATGTTTAACTTGCCACTTGATTTGTCTATTGAAATCACGACCGCTTTACTAGCCGATAAGAGTCATCCGATTGTCGCCAAAAACCGCCTAAAACCCCACAAACCATCCTCGCCAAAACCTCCGTAGTCCTAAATGAAGCACAAAGCTTCCAGATCCCCATCCGCACGCCACGTAACGAACGAAATTCCGCAAGATTCCTACCGCTTACCGGCAGAAAGCTCCTGCCGATCTGCCGGGATTTCCTGCAAAGCCCGCACCGGAAGCTGACGTTTGGGATCGTCGAACTCTCGGCCCAGCAGGGTCCCCTCTCGCTGGATTTTTTCCTGCAAATCAAGAATGGCTTGGAGTAACTGCTCCGGCCGCGGCGGGCAACCCGGGACATACATATCGACGGGAATAAATCGGTCGATCCCCTGCACCACGCTGTAGGTATCAAATACGCCCCCTGTGGAGGCACAGGCGCCCATTGAAATGCACCATTTCGGCTCGTGCATTTGTTGCCAAATCCGTTGAAGGACCGGCATCATTTTCATCACCACTCGGCCCGCCACTATCATCAGATCGCACTGCCGCGGACTGAACCGAAACACTTCGGCCCCAAACCGCGCGATATCGTGCCGGCTTGCGCCGGCTGCCATCAACTCGATCCCGCAGCAAGCCGTGGCAAATGGCATCGGCCAGAGGCTATTCTTCCGGCACCAATTGACGATCGCTTCGAGCTTGGTAATTAGAACATTATCCGGTAAATCTACCGCCACGAGAAAACTCCTTTCCGCCAATCATAGATAAATCCGATCGTTAAAAGCAGTAAAAAGACTATTCCAAGCTCGAAAAGATACGCAGGCGGTCTCAAACCCGCACCTCCTGCCTGCACCGTGCTGCCAGCACCCCTGCCCGTGTGAAGCCCCCCCGGGGTTGTCTCTGACGAAACCGCCGTACCCCCCGAGCCCTCCACACCTGGGCTGACCACTCCGGATTCCTCGGATTGCTCGCGGAGACCTGCCCCCGGCATTGGCCCACTCTCCGCGACCACGGCAGCGATTTCGCCCGACCGACTCTCGCCCAAAAGCACTGCCCAGGGATACAGAAACAAAAGTTCGACATCAAAAATAATGAAGGCGATGGCCACCAGGTGAAACCGTACATCGAACCGTCGCCTGGCATCGTGCACGGGGTCCATGCCGCTTTCGTACGGCATTTGCTTGACCGGGTTCGGCCGCAGCGGATTACACAAACGCCCTAAAAGAAGCAGGAAAAACCCCAGACCAATCACACAGATGGCAAAAAGACTAATTGGCACAAGCAACGTCGTTACCGCATCGCTCATCGGCTGTCCTTCGCCCAAAAGAGATTTTTGGCATTCTAAGGCTGGTCATGGAGCTCGTCAACATAGCCGCTTTATCCGTTCCCCCGTGTGTGCGTCTTGATTGTAGGTGGGAAATTGCTTATAAGTTCGGCCCCGGG
>CAKZMM010000149.1 GCA_937128505.1 uncultured Thermogutta sp. | reverse complement strand
CGATTGAAAATAGGTAAACCCCCGCCCGGGGCCGAACTTATAAGCAATTTCCCACCTACAATCAAGACGCACACACTATCCCTTACTACCCGGGTAATCATCCATTGCGGCGGCAAGTGGGCTTGATTATCCTTGTCCCCATGGAGCAAAGTTTTTTGATTGACGATTGCCTCGATTAACTTGCAGGATTGCCTCTGTCAAAAGGAAACTGGTTTTAAGAGTAGTTTTCGTGGGGGTTAATCGGGCAATTACGTTCATTGATTAAGCGAATGACCGTGCAGCATTTTGATGTCAAATCGTTGGCCGAGTACTTGCATCTTCGCCCAGAGCAAGTTCTCAAGTTGGTCGAACGGGGAAAGATCCCAGGCCGAAAAGTAGGCGGTCAATGGCGATTCTCGGAGGCCGAAATCCATCGATGGCTCGAGGAGCGGATTGGGCTGGCCGACGATGCAGAGTTAGCCAGTTGGGAAAGTACCTTCGCCGATTCCAGACATGCTGAATCTCATTGCCCCCCGGGATTGGCTCATCTCCTTCCGAAGGAGGCGGTAGCCGTTCCTTTGGAGGCACGTACCCGGGATGGGGTACTCCGGGCCATGGTCGATTTGGCTGCACGGACGGGCTGGGTCTGGGACGCGGAAGGAGTTCGGGAGGCGGTTAGAGCCCGCGAAGCCCTCTGCCCCACGGCCCAAGATAATGGCGTGGCTTTACTCCACCCACGTCGCCCCATGCCCAGCGTTTTAGAACGCCCATTTTTGGCCCTCGGTCGCACGCTAAGCGGAGTACCGTTCGGGGGAAGCCGCTCCGGTTTGACCGACGTTTTCTTTCTGATCCTTTCCTTCAATGAACGCCAGCACCTATGCACTTTGGCTCGCTTGAGCCGACTCATTGGCTCGGAGGGATTTCTCGAGGGGCTCCGGGCCGCAGAGGATTCCGAAGCGGCTTGGCGGTGGTTTATCAATGCCGATAAGGCGTTGGACTAAAAATTACGGTCCGAGTAAGAAACCGCGGTTCGCCGCAAAGCTTTTCGGCTTCTGAGGTTACCTCCGGAGGGCTTAATCAGCCCTATGCATGCAGGATGTGAAACGGTCCCCATGTGAATTCGACGTCTATTTGAGCGGCACGGACGGCACTGAAGCATGAGGAAAGCTCGAATATTGCTCATTGGGGATACTGCCCGAGCTGAATTCCGGGGGTTTTTCGACCGGCTGGCCGAGCGGGCTTTGGTTTTTCATGCATTGGATCGGGTTGCTGCCGAAGCCCTCGTTCTGGCGGATGTCTTCCTCCCCGAATTGATCATTCTCTTGCAAGCCTACCCGGGCGAATACCCAGAGGAATGGGTGAACCGTTTGCGGGGGGTGGTCCCCCTCGCCCCCGTGGTAGCCGTTTTAGGCAGCTTGTGCGAAGGAGAAACCCGAAGCGGGACACCTTGCCCGGGAGTTTTTCGTCTTTACTGGTATGAATGGGATTCGATTGGCGAACCGCAGTTTGAGCGATGGACTCAAGATGAGCTTTGCCTATGGAACCTGCCCGCAGCATCCATCGATTTAGATCATCGACTTTTCCTCGGCACTTACGAGAAGCCGCCCCCGGTGCAGGGTCGGGGTAAGGCCGAAAATAGCGTGGGCGGGGTCGGAATATGCACGCGCGACTGGGCCATGTTTGACTGGCTTCGCGACGTGTGCCAGCAGCGTGGGTTTAGATCCACTTGGATCCGATGGGGCTCGGCGGTTGCTTCTTGTCCAGAACTCAGACCCAGGAATACGCTCAGAGCCGGGAGTGCGAAGTGTTCTCCGCCTTTTTCTGCGATAGCTTCTTTGTCGGCAGGCGTGCGGCTGCAAGGCTTGATCATCGACCTGATGGAGGACATGGCCCTCCGGACTTTTTTTCCGGATGGAGTTTTCGACACTTGGCCGCGTGTGCCAATGCTGATGCTGGCTGATTTCCCGAGGGAGGATGAAATCGCAAGGTGCCGGCAGATTGGAGTCCGGGTGCTGTCCAAACCCGTGTATCTCCCGGCTTTGCACCGATGGCTGGATTCGTTGAAAAATGTGCTCGACTAACCCCGAAGCTTCGCCGCGTGAAGGCCCAGATTTGAGCGTAGTCATACAGAAGAGTCTAAAAAGACCGAGTCTCTGCCAAGAAATGGAAGCAAGAGGTGCAAACGGGAAATGCAAAAACGGCCGGGGGAGCTCATTCAAGAAAAGAAAAAGAAAGAGGGTTCTGAACCCGTTAAGGAACGAACTGGGAAGCCCCGAGATTGCGAATTTCCTGCTTGGCGTCGATTCCAGGAGTTAACAGGCCCCCAAACTCCGGGACCGAGACGCGGCTTTTCTGACGAAACGGTGCTTAGTACTTTTTAGCCGACAGGAGCGCCTTGCTTTTGTTGAAGCTCGCGCATCTTCGCACGGGCTCGAGAAAGAATCGGACCGACGCTGTTTGGCGGGATACCTAAGCTTTCAGCGATTTCGGAATACCTCTGACCCTCGAGATAAAAAAGCCGCACCACTTCAGCTTCCTTAGCTTCTAAGTGCTCAAGAAGCCGCTTAATGCTGTCCTGGTCCGCCAAGTGTCTTTCGGGTTCGGAAGGAGGAGCCGAAAGATTTCCGGGGTCGACGATGGGCATGGGGGCCGAAAGGTCGACGCCATACCGCCCGCTCATCAAAAGCTTGACGACGATACGCCGAGCAACGACTGCGAGATAAGTGGCCAAACTGGCCTGGCCACGGAAACGACGAAGGATCGCGAAATCGTTCTCAATGAGGCGGAGCAATACCTCGGCGCAAAGATCCTCGCGGTCTTGGGGATTTAAAGCGACACAACGAAGCGCGGCAGTGTGGTCGATCACCTGGAGGAAAAGACCCAGGAATCGGTCTACAAAATCTTCCCAGGCACGCGGTTTTCGGCCTAAACATCGCTCTAGGAGATGCCGGTCAATTTCAGAGAAAACCACGGCGGCGACCCGATCTGTCAATTTCTCCCCCCAACGTTTATCGACCCATCCCCGCGACGAGGCGGGAGATACCGACAAACCTCCTGGCCCACCCCCATTAACCATTTTAACGACCCCGCGAATGTGGGGCAAGACAAGTTACACTTGACTCTTAGAGGACAGAGAAACGCGTTCGTCTTAGAAATTTATGTCAGTTTTGGAAGGCTTATTAGCTAACTTGTTTTCCCAATATGCCGAGTTGTTAGCCGTATAGGCGAATTAACGGCCTTGAATTGTCAGGGGTCATAGACGCACGGATCGGCCTTCCTATCCCCCACCGATAAGCGACGTTTTCTTGTTGACCCGAAAGGATTTCCTGCCCAACCGATTCTTGGCGCAAAACCGTACGGATCCAGGGATATATTACGGTTGAAGAATGATCTTTAAGAATCGCGGCGGATGGGCATAAGAAGAAAGTTTTTCCCACGGGCTATTTGCATGATCCGCAAGGAGAATCCCGTTTCGTGGTATGATGCAGGCGGCTTAACGGCAGCGTAATCTGCTCCTAAGTTGCCGGGTGGCACCCCTATTGTACCCCGATAGTACTTCGTCACTTTGCCCAGCATTCCAAAACAGTCCGTCAGCAAACTGCTTTCCCAACCGGCGACAGATCCACACCGTCGTCTTTTTAAAACTCCCACGGAAGTTAAAACTGCCACAGAAGTTTCGTTCGCAAATTTGCGGCATATCAGGGAAGGCAATTCCCGAGCGAGGCCGCCGAGAGAAGTTTCCTTTTTGCAAACCACCCGGTCTTTGTTGCCTTAGGGGCAACAAGACGCCGCCGGGCCCTGTGGCTTTTGCGGCGCTTTTTCCACCACAGGGGAGGAGTTCCGGAAAGGATTTTTGGTCCCCGGAACCTATTAGCGACACCGCCCGTCTATCAAAATTGCTGGAAAACCCGGTGCTCTCAAACCGTCTAAAATGCCGCAAACCGCACGGGACTGTGTACAAGTCTCCAAGGGCGATATCCCGGCAGGATTTTTAAAGCTTACCCTTTCTCCTTGAAAGGAGGTAGAATGGTAGAGGGTCGGGGAAGCCACCCGGGCGGATCGTTGCGATAATTAGTTACCCCGAATGAATTTGCAAAAAGATTACTAAGATCACGGTTTAAGGTCGTGGATGTCGGTTCGGAGTTTTTAAAACCGACTTTTGGTAGGAAGCATTATTTTCATCACGAAATAGACGAGCAGGCAGGCGTTTTCTCATCCTTTAACCAGAGGAGTGCATATATCGAGGGGAACTCACCGCGGACTCCGCTAACTAACCAGGCACTAGCATCCACCGAATCAAAGCTTTCCGCTTATGGTAACGTGTTGATGAAAAAAGCGATTTAAAATGCATTTCCGGCAAGCAGCACCGATACCAGGACTTTCTATTATCAAAAGAAGCTCAAAATGAAATGAGGCTCAGTGGAAAGGACGTGCTGGAACCTTGATTAACGTTTACGGTACAGTAGAGGTGCGTTTTTTCCGGGGGTGAAAGCCGGGAGCATCAAGTGAGTTTTTGATCCCCTGTTTGGGGTTTTTGAGCCGGCATCCACCAGCAATCTACTTGCACGAGTAGCGGATTATGTCAAAACCGAATCCAGACGCTTCGCAAAATACGCAGCATTCTCCGCGAAACGACAACCGGGATCATCAAAGGGAGCCGCGCCGCGTGCCGATGATCCCACCCCTTTTGTGGATCCCGTTGGCTTTACTCACGCTTGCGCTTTTGGTGTACAGTGCGGGGGGCACGTCGACTCGAACGAAGCTTAGCTATGGGCAGTTTCGTCAGTACCTGGAGCAGGGCCGGGTGGAATCGGTGGTCATCCGCGGGGCCCGGGCCTACGGAGAGTTACGAGATCCCACTGCCCCCGACCAAAAGCCGAAGCTTTTCGTCGTGGTTCTACCTTCGCCGGCGTTGCAGGACCCAGGTTTCGATGCTTTGCTAGTGAGCAAGCTTGGTGCCAAGTATGCTAGTGAGGAGCCGCCGGATAACACGGGCTTTCTTGTAGCCGGTTATCTCTTGGTCACACTCCTTTTGTTCGCGGGGGTGTGGTTCATGTTTCGTCGGACCCGCGACCAGGTGCTCGGCGGCGGCTTCCTGGCCGGTTTCGGAAAAAGCCCGGCCAAACGTTATCAATCTGCCGGTAAGCCCATCACTTTTCAGGACGTGGCTGGTTTGGAAGGGGTTAAGGAGGAACTACAGGAAATTGTGGAATTCTTGAAAGACCCGGCCCGCTTTCAGAGATTAGGGGCTCGGGTGCCCAAAGGGGTTCTTTTGATGGGACCGCCGGGCACGGGCAAAACGCTCTTGGGGCGGGCTGTGGCCGGCGAGGCAGGAGTTCCCTTCTTTTCCATTAATGGGTCCGAATTCATCCAAATGTTTGTGGGCGTTGGGGCAAGCCGTGTCCGCGATCTGTTTGCCACCGCCAAAGAAAACGCCCCCTGCATTCTCTTTATCGACGAAATCGACGCAGTGGGGCGGCACCGTGGCGCCGGGCTCGGTGGTGGACACGACGAACGGGAGCAGACGCTCAACCAAATCCTCAGCGAAATGGATGGCTTCACCCCCACCGAATCGGTCATCGTGATGGCAGCCACCAACCGCCCCGATGTGCTGGATCCGGCTTTGCTGCGTCCTGGCCGCTTTGACCGACACATCGTAGTGGACCGACCCACATTTCGAGGTCGATTGGAAATCTTTAAGGTTCATACTCGCGATGTTCCTCTGCGTGCTGATGTCGACCTGGAGCGGTTGGCTGCAAGCACCGTGGGCCTTACCGGGGCTGATATTCGCAACATCGTCAATGAGGCCGCCCTTTGGGCCACTCGTCATGAGAAGGATTGCGTGAGCATGGAGGATTTCGAATATGCCCGCGATAAAGTCCTCATGGGAACTAAGCGCGAGGATCTTTTGACCGGTCGCGAGAAACAGATGACGGCCTACCACGAGGCGGGCCATGCCTTGATGGTATGGTTACTCGGTGGCCCAGACCGGCTCCATAAGGTCTCCGTAATTCCGCGAGCGAGAACGCTCGGAGCAACTCAGCTCTTGCCTGAGGAGGATCGCTTCAACGTCTGCCAAAGCGAACTCCACCGCCGTTTGGTTTATCTATTAGGCGGGCGTGTCGCGGAGAGAATCCACTTCGACGAACTTTCCGCCGGCGCCGAAGACGATTTGAAGAAAGCTACGCAAATCGCTCGGCGGATGGTAATGCATTGGGGAATGAGCCAGCGACTCGGCCCCGTGGCTTTTCGAGTGGACGAAGAGCATCCTTTCTTAGGAAAGGAAATTAGCGCACCACGCGAATTTAGCGAAAGCACGGCGCGGATCATCGACGAGGAAACGATTCGCATCCTGCGCGAGGCGGAAGATCGTGCCCGACAGGTGCTGGAGGAACACCGGGAGAAGCTCGATCGGTTAGCTGCGGCTTTAGAGCAACAAGAAGAATTGGACGAACAAGATATTGAACGGCTATTGGGACCGCCGGCTTATCGTCGGCCGACCGAAGCGGAGGCTTATCCTGTCTCGCCTGCTTTGCCGCACGCTTCTTCCTAGGTTGTGTCGGCTATGGCATCTTCCACCAGGTTAAAAGGCTCTGCTTTTGCGGAAAGTAATTCTACGCAAGCACCTCCTGCTGTTGCGAAAAGTAATCTGACGCAAGTAGCTCCGGGATGAAAGCAGCCTGACTTGTGGCCGGTTGCAGTGGGGCGACGCGCGGGCCTCTGCAAAATCAGAAGCTTTCCGCCGAAGCTTGTAAACGGCGCTCGTATTGAGAACCGAACGCCCGAAGCTGACCGAAGCTTACATCGCGGATAAAAAGGGTGGAGAATCGAGCCTAGCTGGAGCGCTTGAAATCCGGGGTTTTACCCAGGAATCGCTTGGTGTGCGTATGGACGCAGATGCGTGCGAGGAAATCCCCAGTATCTTATCGTTCCGAAAGCACGATGGCAAAAGTGGCACTCGGGGGCAGTTGAACAATATCTTCGCAACGGGAGAGACCGTGCCGGGAGATAGGATAAGACTTTCTCCCGTTGAGGCGTGAAAGATTGAGCATGCGTCGGGCAATCTAGTGGATCCGGACATGCTGCCATCCAAGCCACGTCTAAGACTAAAATTCGCGGCAACCGGCCACGAATTGTTAACCGCAGAGTCCAAAAAAAACGCACGATTGGAAATATCCGCTGTGTCGAAGCAGAAGGTTGAGGAGGCGGGACACATGAGCTCATTGCCAACCCATTGGTCGAGCGGTTCCACGCGTATTGAGTTGGTACAGGGGGATATCACGGATCAGCAAGTGGACGCCATCGTCAATGCGGCCAACAGTCGTCTGGCTGGTGGCGGGGGTGTTGATGGGGCCATTCACCGCCGGGGTGGGCCGAGCATTATGGCCGAAACCCGGCAGAAATATCCGAACGGTTGTCCCACCGGTTCCGCTGTCATTTCGGGGGCAGGCGACCTCGCGGCGCGATACGTGATCCATGCCGTTGGCCCCGTCTGGCACGGGGGAGATCGGCAGGAAGCAGAACTGCTGGCCTCGGCTTATCGCCGCAGCCTAGAGCTGGCCGTACAACACGGGTGTCAATTGGTGGCCTTTCCCTCTCTGAGTACCGGTGCCTACGGCTACCCCGTGGAGGCTGCCGCACGCATCGCCCTGCGGACGATTCGCGACTTCCTCACTGAGCACAGTAAGCCGGCCCTTGTGCGATTCGTCTTATTTGATGCCAAGACCTTTCAGACATTCGCCGAGGCGTTGAGAGAGCTGATTTAAAAGTCTTGTTAGGGGTTTTGCCGAAAGGAGCTTTGCAGAAAGCCTGCACCGATTCGACGCCATGACGTAGGCAGCGCATTTTTAGGTGCGGTTTTCGCTCCAATTCTCCGGCGAGAATGAGCGGGAACGAGGCCATCCGGCGAGGTTCGGAGGATTTACCGGTCGGATTCAGATGTCAGAGAAGAACCGCTTGCCAAGTTAAAAAAACGATTTGCTTCGCGTGAGCTTGAAAGGGTTTTTCCGGGTAAAAGGCACGTTAGCAGCGGGGTGAACGGCTTTGGGGCAGTAGGGCTATTTGGCACAAATCCAAAGCCGATCGATGTCGGAAGATCTCCAACGAACGGATTGAAAATTCGAATTTCGGAGAAGCGGGTCCGGACCCTAACCCAGCGAGGGGAGTTCGTTTTCAGAGATCAGATTGTGCACTTTAGTTTTTTTGAGCACTTATTTCCCCAAGCACTTTCAGCCCGAGATCGAATTGCCCCCCGCCGGGAGTAAATAAATCGGTCGCTTGCACCGAAGGGCCGCCTGACCAAGGGGGGCTCTCAGGATAATCAGCCGTTTCCAAATAGAGGAGCACACACGCAATAATGATAGCCACCAGCGAGACGGCTAACATCACTGTATAAACATCGGGTTTAGGTTTTCGGAAAGGCCCGCGTGCTTTCGCCATGTCAGTTGATCCTCGATGCGACGAAATCTCCCCGCTGCATTTCCCCCTTGCGATATTCTGGGATAATTCGGCACACGGCCCTATCGGGCGCCGCCTCGATCACTTCAATGCGGCCTAAATAGGTGCTTACCGGTCCGGCTCTGTAAACGTCCAGTTTGTGGCCTTTGACGAGACCGTCGTCGGACCCGATGGAAATCTCGACGTTGCCTTGATTGGTAACGGCCAAGACTACCCCCTCCACTTGCGGCGGAACGTCCTCATACAGCTCCGGATGCGGCTTCAATCCATATTTTCGGAGAACCGACTGAGCATTGGCCAACTCCTGGGCAAGGCTCATGTTTCGATCTTTAATGGCCTGAAGTTGATTGAGCAACTGATTCAGTTCGTCGGTCAACTGAACAACCCTCTGGAACTGAGCGTCCCGATCCCGCTGGACCAATCGAATTTCTTCACGTAACCCGATGACCTTTTTGCCCCCGATGACGCCACCTTCCACTTCGGCCCGCAGCGAGGCGGTCTCTTCTTGGAGTGCGGCCAAGCTTGCCAAGGTTCGATTGTTCTCCTCCACCAGGGCCGCATGCGTTTTCTTCAGTTGCTCCAACTCTTCAAAAAGCCGAGCACTCTCGGTTTCCAACTTCGCGATTGCCTGCTGATGGGCAAGCCGCTGTGCGTTGAGCTGTTTGGTCAGGGCATCAGCCCGATTCTGCAACTCCTGAACAAGCTGCTTTTCGTTTTCCAATTGATAGCGGAGGCCGAGCGGCTTCCCCGGGCCAACCTGATCGGCCGGACGCATCACAACGTCCCGCCAATTGGTGTGAGTCGAATACACGGCAACAATGAGCGAGGTGAACACCAAGCTCATCACGAAAATCAACACAATGAAGATCTTACCGAGCAGGTTCATCGGGAAACCTTCCTCTTACCGGCTGACTGATCAGTGTTACGATTGTTTGAGGATCTTCGGCCGTGAATATCTCCGGCATCTACCCTGCGATAAGGCAAACTATCTAGCCACCAAAAATGCCCCGCCAAATGATCAACATACTTCCGAGGAACCGATCCCCAAAAAGCTTTTCCCACTAAGCCGATTGCGGTTTTTTACTGAACCCTTAAGGTCAATCGCGCACTCCCACGCAAATCCTGCGTTGAAACGTAGTTCCGCGACTAACCACCGACTAAATAAGCTCCCTTTGGCTCCCAATAATGCGTGTCTGCGTGGTCGGATAAGGCAACTTGTCTATCTGGCTAGTATAGTCAGGTTTGGAAACAAGTGTCAAACAAAAGCTTGCCCGGCGGGAGGATGAGTACAGAGCGCTTGCTACCACGATGCGGCGATCAATTCTCTTTTATTCCGGTTTTTTCACGTGCGTGACGTTGCGGCTCAAACGAGATTTGAAACCTGCCCGCGTGTGGTGAGAGTCACGGCTCCCAGAAAAAACCTAAATTGTTCCCGACTTTATTATGAGTCCACGCTTTATCATAACCCCGCGTTTTCGGCCCGAAAGATCAACTCCTTTCCTGAGGAAGCCTCACGCCTTTACAAATTCCACGGCTGAGGCACTTTGAAGCCCACCGTTGCGAATCGGGCAGCCATATGCACCCGACGATAAGCCCCTTACTAGCCGCCGTCACAAGCCTCAAGTTTTGCGTGGTCTTGCTGAAGAAGAGTGTTTTCTGAAAACCAAAAAAGCGAAAAAGAAGGTCAATTTACAAGGGGTAAAATGAAGCTATTTGCGTCCGAAGAATCCCACGGTTGCAATCTGAGCGATTTCGCACAACGCGCTTTGATTGAATCCGATCCAGTTTCCGGGGTTTCTTTTGTGTCCAGCCGTTTCCTCTACTGGGCGGCGAATGTATCTCATGTTGCCACAAAGATTTCCAAATCTTAACAGCTCCCTCGAACGATTTCTTCCAACGGACTTCCCGCGGTCCCTCGGTATACTTCGGACTACTCAGCGAAGCTTGTCACAAAGCCTCGATGCGAAAGAGCTCACGTCAGAAAGAAATACGAGCGGGAAGCGGTAAATATCACTTTAGTAATAATCATTATTGCCACCCGTTGACATCTCCTACAATTCTTATTTGATCGGCAAGGTTATGAACATAAATGTGCTCCTCTGATATGCCTAAAATATTGTGTCTGAGATGCCTTAAGTATTGTGAAAATTGGGGAATTTTTAGGATTAGGGAGACCCTCGGTACACTCCGGATAAAGTTGTGGGCTAAAGGTACTGGGTTTGATGATCATAGCCGGTCAATAAAGATTATCGATTTTGTGAATGATGATACTTTCCAGTGGGCAACTTGCGGCAGATCCGACGAGATGTGCGGCAACCCGTGAAAATATAAACCGCGAAAATATCTGGCAAACCGTAAATATTAATAATTTGATTATGTTAAAGAAAAGAAATGTAGCTAAATAGATAGCTAAATATATGAGGATCGGGGCAGTGCCGCCTTAAGGGGCGGAGTTGATCTCTAAAGGCGACTGAAAGATGGAGACAAAAATGTTTACTGATTTTGTCGCAAAATTACGGCGCATAATTGATCGTGTAAATTTTGTTTGAAAAGTTATTTTGTGGGACTCCCAAAAATTTTCGTCCGCTACTCCCTTGATCTACTCCCTTGATCAGCCCCGTTTTGGAGCAATTTGTCCCGAATTTTGACGGGAGCTTGCAATCGACTGGCATTAGAAGGAAAAAACCCCGAGTCCGAGCCGCTAGAACCCCACTGCGGGTAAGCTTTGGACAATCCTGGAAAGTCCGCCCGGATTATCCCGCCTTCAACCGATATTCGAGTTGCCGGATCACCTCCTCTACGGGCATTTCTCCACCGGCGAGCTGAAAAGTTTTTCCTTCCGCAAGCCATCGCTCGACTGTCTTTTGAGCCGAAAGAACCGTGCTATGGCTTCGACGCCCAAAAAAACGGCTAATTTCGCTTAATGCTGCGCGGGAATACTTCCGGGCAAGCCACATCGCCAAGATCCGTGGCTGCGTGACGGCAACGGACCGACTGGATTCGACCAATTTCTCCGGTTCCAAATCGAAGGTTTCGCAGATAGCCCTGCGAATATCGCTCAACTTTGCCGGCCGGCTTGCCGTATTAATCAATTCCTTTAGCGCGCTTTCGGCCAAGGCGAGGTCTACGGGCCTTTGCCACAAATGGGCACAGGCCTGAAGCCGACGAATGGCCCCGCACAATTCCCGTGCATGACCGGTAATCCGAGAGGCAATGAATTGCTGCACCTCGTGAGATAACGGAAAAGTCATTCGGGCCGATAGCTCCGCCACGAGAGCCAATCGCGTAGCATAATCGGGCGGATCGAGCCGACAAACCATCCCGGAGCCGAGCCGGGCCAAGAATTGCTCGCGGAATTGTGGGATTTGCTCTAAGGGTTTATCGCTGGCCAAGATCACCTGTTTTCCTTGCGCCAGAAGCACTTCAATAGTGGACATCAGTTCACGAATCGTGCAGTCTTTGCCACGAAAAAACTGGAGGTCATCCACCGCCAGGACATCCAGCTTTCGATACTTTTGGCGGAAGCTTGGGAGGCCACCGCCGCGCAGGGCCTCGAGAAAAGCCGTCGTGAATGCTTCGGCCCAAATATAAAGGGCATTGATCCCCGGATGCTGTTTTCGGACTTCGAGGCAAATCGCCTCCAGCAAATGCGTTTTTCCGACGCTTGTCGGACCATACAGCACCAGGGGTGAGTACTGACCCGGTCGACGCACCACCTCCTGGGCCATGGCATAAGCCAGTTGACTGCCCGGCCCCACCACGAAGTGGTCCAGCCGAAAGAACCTGGAAGCGCGGAAAACACGCCAGGTCGTCGAGGCGGGATTCGATGATACTGAATTCCCGTTTTGCTCGATGGGTGCTGCTTCCCCTGCGCGGCGGCTAATGCTTTCGCCCAAGGAGCTGGCCGGAGATTTGGCGCCTCGGTCAGAAAACTGCCCACTTTCCGGTCGAATGTCCAATGTAGCCAAAGGCGAGTTTGTCGAACTGGTTTGTTCCCTCTCTGCCATCTCGCCCAAGATTTCGGAACATTCCTTCGAGTGAGGTACTAGCTTCCCGTTAGGACGCTTCGGAACTAAAGAGCCCGTATGTATCCCTAAGTTTGCTTCCGCGGAAAGCCGTTCAGCAGTCCGGTTTCCGCCCGACTCCGGAGCAAACGATGCGACCTCCGCAGTCTCTTGCTGTGGCAACTCTTCCGCGGCCGCCTGAACGGAGACTTCTTCCGCATTCCCGCGCTCTAAGATCGCACCCGTTGGGCAAGCTGCTAAGGCTTTTGAAGTTTCCGGAAGGCCGACGACGAACTCTTCGAATACGGGCACCGCGGAATGGTTCCGTGAGTGCCGCAAATTCTTGGTCCGGCCGCACGCCCCGTTCATAGGCGGCGAAATGAGTCGAAAGTCAAGCTCCGGGCAGTAACCGAGCACTTCCTCACACGCTGTTAGGATCTCATGACGGAATTGCTTCGAGATCCAGCGCTGGAACAAGGGATTCGGTAAGCCGACGGTGAGGGTGCGGTCGCACAGCTCGAAACTGCACTCGGCTCCGAACCACAGCTCGAACCGTTGTTTCCCGAGCTTTTCGGCTACCGCCTGTCGCAGTGCCGAGAGAGTGTCCGCACTGTTTTTGGCCACTTCCATTGTGCCCTCAAGCGCGCATCCTCATCGCCGGACCGCTCTCCGCGACCCTAAGCGACTCCTTCCCCAAATACAGAGAATGAGATTAAGCCGCGGACATCGGGCACCTCGAGGCCAGCAAGATAGGCGGTGGTGAGCGACGACCATTGCCACCGAAAAGCTTCAGCTCATGGTAACCCATCCCGGAGCCAAAAGCCCTTCGGCTGAAATCCATGAACTTCCCGAAGTAGACGAACTAACTTCTTCTTGGCTCCAACGATCGTCGCTCACCACTGGAAAATCGAAGTGCCGTTTTCGTGTCACCCGCAAAAGCCCGATTGTACTCGTGCTAGCACTTCTGTCAAACCAACTCTTAGCTATGTTCGATTTGTGTCAGCTTCAAATGGCTCTGAAGCGGTCGCACAAACCGAATCTTTCGGAGATTTTTTAAACAGTGGGTGGTTACCACGTTGTCGGAAGCCTTGCACCCTGCGGATAACAGGTGAGTGGAAAACTTGTTGGTGGGACGGTTGCGTCGACGATTAGTTGGAAATGTTACCGCCCATGCCAAAAAAGGAATTCAAGAAACGTTTTGGTTTCGTGGTGGTTGAACGGGGGTTAGCCACTGGCATAAGCGAAACATTAGCACTCAGTACCCCTTCAACTAATTGCCCCTTAAACTTACGATATTTAGGGAGACCTGAAAAAAGAGTGCGTTTGGGGAATAGTTCGTGCAATGGTGTGAGAATTGTGGCGACTAACTTTCCTTGTTGGGGGTATGACGGAACTAGCATCTTTCTTTTTATGATTACAAAGCGTTTTTCTTTATGTGATCATAAAGCTTGAGCTTCTAGCCTCATCAAAATGAGAGCCGCGATAACATCTTACATCGATTGACTTGGTGATTACTGCGAATTCTTTCGGGCGGGGGGAGGGAGCATTCGGCCATCGGAAATCCATGGCTTTAAGGGAAGGTAGAGCGGTTTCTACCGTGCACTTTGGTTTCCGAGTCTCATTGCGAGAGGAAATTGGTTTCGAAATCTTTTGGTGAGAAGAAATTGGCTTTTGCGCCTTTTGGTAAGAGGAAAATCGCGAGCCGCAAAAAGCAATGTTCAAACGGCGGGGCTCCGAACAACACCGCAGCCGGCAATCAGCTCAGGCGCGAAAACGAAGCGAACATGATACGCACGTCGTTTTGGTGTCCTCCCGTAAATAAGGTTTCGTGAAATCTGTGTTTGCAGCGGCGGCCGTTCTCCGCCTTCGGGCCGCTAATCACGACGGGAACAACCTGACCTCAAGTCCTCGCATCTTCGTGGCGATTCTTGAATGTAGCGTTTCTCACTGCACCCCTTTACCGGCTTTTCGGTCCACGTCAAAATCCCGCCGATTAAGACAAAACCGATACACTGAGATAGAGACTTTTATTGTTCTGGACCTAGGTCGTGTCCGAATACCTTACCTAAGTCGTAGCCACCTAAGCTAACACATCTGAAATGGGGCGCAGCCCCGCAAGCTGATGTCAGTTGCTTGCCGGTCCAAAAATCTGGAACTAGAATCCCTCGTAAACGATTGGCATCCGTCGGCACGATTGAGCGCCTGCCGACCGGCAATTCCCGCCTCACCCGGTGCCAATCGGTCCGCTTTTGAGGGTCCACGGGTTTGTCGTGCGATGTTCCGCTCCGCACGATCGGATGTGGTTTTCCCGCGGCAAAGTGAGTCTAATTGGCACGAGAACAAATTCGGCACGGGAATAAATTAGGGTGTTTGCCCTGTAAATTCGGAGACGACGTCGTCAAGTGTCAAGCATATCAATGTCGCGAAGTATCGAGCGAATGTCTTGAAATATCGACCACGACTTTGTATCGAGTTTGCGAACGGGATGTGGGTAACGGTCGGCGAATACGTCTACGCGCACCGCACGGCCAACCGCACCCGGCCCGATCCTCGCGGCGGCGATGACAGCGTGCTGCTGGGCCGGCTCCGCTGGCAGTAGTCTACCGGCGAGAAGTCAGAGCTTGCTGGCGGCAAAGAAGAGCTGATCCGGCGAGCGGATGGATCGGTCCTGTCGCCTACGTTCGTACTTTACGATTCTGCTCAAGCCGAGGGTGAGCAACTTAAGGTTGATCAACTGAACCAGGCGTGAGCAGTCCGAAAGCCCCGACTCAAATCGCCGCTGGTTTCCCGCCGAGTGCGCCCTTCGCATTACGCCTGCACCGTCGGCAATTCGGCAGTTTATCCGCCACTGGTTATGTCTTTTTGCAAGATTTCTGCCCCAATTTGCTTCAGCGTTTCATCCACGGTCGACATTGTATTTCTACCGGGACCACCGGTTGCAAACTCGGCACGAAGAAGCACTTCAATCAAGAGTTTGGAACCTTCTTTATTTAAAGGTGTGACAACCCCTGAGAAAAAGTCGTAAAACCTATCTCGAGGAACCTGCACCCGCAAGGTGAGCACTTGCGGACCCTGCGGCCGGGCACTCTCAGGCCCCTCGGCCGTGGCCATCGCCCCTAGTCCCGCTGTCAAGGGTACGGCGTCGGACGTCCTTTCCCCCGTGGGCTCTTCATCCGGCCTCAGTTCCTCGACGGGACGCACCAATTCGGCGTCCTCTTCCAGCGTGTCTGAGGGGAGAGCCTCTTTAAAGTATCTTTGTTCTCCCGATTTCAACGCGAACACTCCCTCCTGGACCCCTTTTCGCACGGCCTCCCGCACTACCTCCGGCCGGTCGATCATAGGTAAATGGGGATACTTCAAGAACGCCTCCACCACATCCTTTAGCGGTCTGGCGCGGTCTTCCGGGCGGAGGGTTTTTTTGAGCAATTGATCCGGCCCGATTGCCGTCACCAAAACATCGTCCTCCGTCAGACGTTGGGAGACGCGGCGCACCAGATTCACCTCCTCGCCCCAAGTGGGTATCCCCAAATCACGCCACTCCACATCCTCCTCGCCGGCTCGGGCCATGTGGCGGTAGACCTCGAGTAGATTCATACCGGCTTCGCTGTCTTTCAATTTGTTTTCCAAAAGCTTCCGACTTTCGTCTCCAAGCTGGCCCATCAGCGATCTGTCGTTCTTGATTTTGCACAGGGCCAAGTAGCGCTTAATTCGGCTCCGCAACGTTGCCAAACCATTTTCCTCCATCACCATCACAACGAGCGTGTTACGATATACCCGGAAGTTATCCCCACAATTTCTTAGTAGCTCCGCAACAAACTTCTCTGTCTCTGAATCTTCCCGGACATAACTCGGACCCAGCAGTGCCAACTTCAAATTGCGGTCATCGGGGACTTCTTGCGAGACCCGCGGCCACAGATACACCACCCACGATCCCTGCTTTTGGCCTGCTTTTTCGACCCGCTCTTTCAGCTCACTGGTGATGTCTTCGTCCTTGATGGTCTCTTCCCACTCGAGGATCACCCGATTCAGGTTCGGACGATTGGAGAAGCGGTATAGCCCCCCTTCCACGTGCACGTACCACAATTCCTCTTCCATGCGGTGCAAAGCGTCGCCGATAATGGCCGGCAAAATCCCCGGACGCAGTAGCGCCAAGCGAAGCCGTTGGATCCCCACTCCTCGCCTCTCCGCACCGCTGAAGGACGCAAAGAAGATCGCCGTGGCCAACCCCCTCGCCACGCCGTGGCGTGCGTATTCCGATCCGAGGTCCTGGTCGATCCGTTGGGCCTTGGCATTGCCGTTGGCTATATCGGCGGCGATGACCCCTTCATACTCGTTGCCGATGTGTTTGATGAGTTCGCGGCGGATTGTCACCTTCGAAAGGTCCAAATGGGCCGGCTGGATAAGGGGGGCTGCCTGCGGGCTTTTGTACAAATCGGCTACTACTTCCGCCAAAAATCGCAGCACGCCGCGCGTCCGCTGGAAGGTCGGGTAGGTGCTCCAGCGCTCGAACAACACGTCAATGAGTTCCGGGTGTAACGGGTACGCCTTGCGGATCTTCTCGCGGTATGCCGGTTCCCGCGCCTCGCGCGGGATGTCCTCGCCCAGCTCCCGGTACAGTTGCCAATAGGCCTGGGCGGTGGCGTTCACTTCATTCGGATCGGGCGAGTTTTCAAAAAGCCTCCGGCGGATCACCTCATAGATTTCTTCTCCTTCCACCGGCGTATAAATCGCCTCCACCCGTCCGAAAATCCGCTGAAGCTGGCTCAGGACCCGCTCGCCTTCTTCCCCATACGGTGCACTGGAGGGCAAGGTCGCCACCAGGGCAGCATGGGGAAGCACTTTCACCGTCTCGGTCAACTCCTGGAAAAAGGCCAGCACCTGCTCCAGATAATCCTTCGCCTTGACGGCGTATTCGGTGATCTCATCCAGCAGGATGAGCGTCGGCTCCCCACCCAGCAATTGGTGTAACAGGTCCTTCCCCGGAGCACGGCGCATCTTGTCATGCTCCTTTAGAAGCTCGTATTGGCCGAATTGATCGGCGATGCTCCCCCAGATGGTCTGTCCCTTGATGGGATCGGCAGCCGTACCCACAAAGCCGGCCACCCGTGCCGTTGGGATCTTCTTTAAGCCGGATGCATCAAGGATTTCCGCTACAACCCTTTGCCCTCCCAGCTCCTCCCTGCTGAGGAACAGGTGGTAAAGGGCGATGAGGCTGTGGGTTTTCCCGCCGCCAAAGGGCGTCTGAATTTGGATCACCCCTTCCCCGGGCCCACTACCGGCAAGCCGATTCAATACCGTCGCAAGGAGTTTCTTGATTCCCTCGGTAGGGTAAGTGGTGCGGAAAAAGATTATCGCGTCGTGATACTCAATCGGCCCCCGCTGGGACATGACATCCGACAGGTCGGCCGCAAACACCGACTCATCGAAACTCCCTCTCCGGATATCGACGTGTGGCAGGATCACTTCACGCCAGGGTTTCATGTTGCCCCTCCAATTCATTAAAACAGTGTGGCGGTTTCGCTGGGTCTTCCGCGGGGGCGACTCAGCAGCCCCTGCAAAATCTGCTTTTCTTTA
>CAKZMM010000148.1 GCA_937128505.1 uncultured Thermogutta sp. | reverse complement strand
GTTCTTGCGGATCTCGCCCTCGCCGGACTGGTTGGAGGACATGGAGCCGTTGGCCAGCACGAAGCCGGCCACGCCCGCCGGCGCGAGATGATGGATGATGTGCTGCACCCAGGCGAAGTTGGCGTTGCGCACAGGCGGCACCCCGAATTTCCAGCGCTTGTCTTCGCGCAGCCGCTCGCCGCCCCACGCCTTCATGTTGAACGGCGGGTTGGCGAGGATGAAGTCGGCCTTGAGGTCGGGGAAGCGGTCGTTGTGGAAGGTGTCGCCGTGGGCGATCTGGCCGTCGATGCCGCGGATGGCGAGGTTCATCTTCGCCAGCCGCCAGGTCGTGTAGTTCGACTCCTGGCCGTAGATGGAGATGTCGGCGCGCGCACGGCCGGCGTTGCCGTTGCCCGTGGCGTGCGCGCGGATGAACTCCACCGACTGCACGAACATGCCCGCCGAGCCGCAGCAGGGGTCGTAGACGCGGCCGCGGAACGGCTCGAGCATCTCGACCAAGAGCTTGACCACGCAGCGCGGCGTGTAGAACTCGCCGCCTTTCTTCCCCTCGGCGCTGGCGAACTGCGAGAGGAAGTATTCGTAGACGCGGCCGAGCACGTCCTTGGCGCGGTTCGCCTCGTCGCCGACCTTGATGTTGCTGATCAGGTCGATCAACTGGCCGAGACGGGTCTTGTCGAGCGCGGGACGGGCATAGTCTTTCGGCAGCACGCCCTTGAGCGCCGGGTTGTCGCGCTCGATGCCGGCCATGGCGTCGTCGACGAGCTGGCCGATCGTGGGCTGGCGGGCCTGGGCCTTCAGGTGCTGCCAGCGCGCCTCGGGTGGAACCCAGAAGACGTTGACGGCGCGGTACTCGTCGGGATCCTCGGGATCTGCGCCCTGGGCCTGCTCCGCTTCAAGCTTCGCGTGCTGCTCCTCGAAGGCGTCGGAGATGTACTTGAGGAAGATCAGGCCCAGCACGACGTGCTTGTACTCGGCGGCGTCCATCGAACCGCGCAGCGCGTCGGCCATCTGCCAGAGCTGAGCTTCATAGCCCACGGTGGCGCCGTTGCGGTTGTCTGTGTTCTCACGGCTGTTGGCTCTTTTCCGTGCCATGCTGACTCCCTCGTACAATCTCTAGAGCAACCACGGGCCGCTAACACAGCATATCTTAATATCATCTTAGCGACCTCCTGCGAACCTACAAGCGACCGAGAGCGGGGTTGGTAGATCGTGACTAGCGCCGTGACCTGGGCGAGTGAAACGTAGCATCCCGTGCGAGTCGTCAGAGTCGCTACGCCCGGCGGCTTGTGACATAGACCGAATTGCCAAAGAGCAACGGGCGGTGGTTGTTGCAGCTTGGGAACTCCGATCAGGGTGCCCGGCGCGCCCTCCAAGCAACAGCAGATGAGGTAATCAGGTCTCCTTGACGCAGCGCATGCCACAGCCGCCGTTGCTTCTGCCAGTCGGGTTCGGCCGCGATGCGGTGGAGGTGCTTTTCGGTGACCCAGTCGCGGTTACGTTCTATCGGCGGCAGGAAAAGGAGTTCTTCCTGTATGTCCGGGGCAAGATGGAGGAGCCGCATCACCTGGGTGATCCGCGGCTGGGTGACGTGCATCAACTGGGCAAGCTCGGTCGTGTTCCGCACTATTCCCTCCCGCAGCAGGCGATCGAACTGGATCGCCAGGGCCATCACACGAGCGACCCGCGGCACACGGCCCACGGGCAGCGGTGCTTCCCGGGCCGGTTGGTCTTCCAGCCGTTTTCGGCCCCGGGCACTGCGGGTGAACACGACTTGCTTGGTCACGGTGATCATGCCGCACCCCCAAGTTGCTTTCGGGCCAAGGCCTTGATGGCCATCGGATGGAAGGAGACCGCCACTGTGCTTTGGGCTGCGTCGAACTCGACCCGGGCCACCAGCAAGGCCACCAGTTGGGCCTGTTCGCGCGGGCTGAGTGCGTTCCACACGCCGTCGAAGTCGGCCAGGGCGGCGTCGATGTCGGCGGCAGTCAGGCGGTCTTGCTCGTGCTCTTGGAGCTGACGCTGGACCTCCCGAAGCCGTGTTTCGCATTGGGCAATGCGGTCGTGGAGTTCCGCCATCTGGTCGGCCGAAGACACGCTGCCAGCCAGCCGGCGGAGCTCCGCGTGGCGCCAGCCCAGTTCGCGCCGTAGCCCGCGCTCTTCGCTGAGGAGTTCTGCCCGCTCGGCCTCGAATTGCTCCTGGGCTTGCCGGAGCACCTCGGCCCGCAAGGTACGGTCCCGGCCGATGGCCCGCATCTCATCGATAACTACCCGTTCGATTTCGCCGGCCGGCAACGAGGGGGAAGGGCACGCCTTGCGGCCGTTCTGGATGGCCCGGGTGCAGGTGTAGTAGCGATATCGCCGCTGCCCCTTGCAGGTGAACGTATGCGTCATGGCCCTGCCGCAGGCCTTGCAGTAGAGCAAGCCCCGAAGCAGAGCCCCGTGCTTGTTCCGGACGGCCACGCCGCCTGACCGGCCGTTGTGCCGCAGCGTCGCCTGCACCTGCTGGAACACCTCGGTGTCTACGATCGGCTCGTGCTGGCCCTGGTGCAACTCCGCCTTGTACCTGATCTTGCCGGCGTACAGCGGGTTGGTGAGCAGGGCGTAAAGCGAACCCTTGTCGAACGGCCGGCCTCCCTTGAGCTGGCCCCGCCGGGTCTTCCACGCCTTGTTCTGCCAGCCCCGGCGGCCCAGTTCGCTGGCCACCTCCAAGAGCGAGCCAAGCGACAAGTAGAGCTGAAAGATCTCTCGCACCCGGGCCGCCTCCTGGGCGTTGACCACCAGGCGGGGACGACCATTGGAACGGTCCACGTCATAGCCGAGGATCGGCGTCCCGCCGGTCCATTTTCCCTTACGCCGGGTGGCGGCGATCTTGTCGCGGATGCGTTCGCCGATGATCTCCCGCTCGAACTGGGCAAACGACAGAAGCACGTTCAGAATCAGCCGGCCCATCGATGTGGCCGTGTTGAACTGCTGCGTGACGGAAACGAACGACACGCCCTTGCGCTCGAAGGTCTCCATCAACCGGGCGAAGTCCAAGAGGCTCCGGCTGAGGCGGTCGACCTTGTAAACGACCACGCAGTCGACCTTCCCTGCCTCGATGTCGGCCAAGAGGTGCCGCAGGGCCGGCCGGTCCAGATTGCCGCCGGTGAACCCGCCGTCGTCGTAGCGGTCCGGCACCAGGGTCCAACCTACCCCGGCCTGGCTACGGATATACGCCTCGGCCGCCTCCCGCTGGGCATCCAGCGAGTTGAACTCCTGGTCCAGGCCCTCGTCGGTGCTCTTGCGGGTGTAGATGGCGCAGCGGACGATCGGCGGCGGCTGGGTGGGGGGCTTGCGCCGTCTCATCTCTTGCCCTCCAGACGGAAGAAGCGGTAGCCGTTCCAGTGGCTGCCGGTGATCGCCTTGGCCACGGCCGAAAGCGACGGATAGCGGCGGCCCTCGAACTCGAAGCCGTCCACGAGGACTACGACCTGAAGCACCCGGCCCCTGTACCGCCGCACGATCACGTTGCCGGGCGGCGGCAGCCGGTGATCGACTGACGGCGGGCTAGCCATCCCCACGTCAGCCACGTGGGACGACAGACCGGCCTTGGGCGGCATGACCCGAAGCTGCGTGCCTCAGGCTAATTCCTCTGCCCGGCGGCGAGCACGTTCGCTCAGGTCGCCTTCGGCCAAGGCCTGGAGCTTCCAGGCGATCTTGCGGATCAGGTATGGGCGGTTGCGACAGCGGGTCGCCTCACCGAACAACTCGCCGTACCGCCGGGCAAGCTCAGTCGTGCTCATTCGGGCCAGCGCGGCAAGTTCCTTCTCAATGTTGAGCATGATAGACCGTCTCCAAGGTTCCAGGGACAACGGCCCGGTACAGGGATTGGCAACCGGGTGGCCCTACCGGGGCTCAAGACACAGGGAGCCTCGGGTTTTCCGAAAGCTCAAGCCCCCGAGGCGAGAATTCGGGCGGTTTTTTCGACCCAGGGGAAACCGGCAAAGGAAGGCCGCCGTGAGGAAGATCACGTGGATGAGCGGCACTGGTCCGCCAGTTTCGCATGTATCGGCGGATGCCCCGGGCCAAGACGGCGGCCAAGTGCTCGAGCCGCTCCTTCGGCGTTAGTTGCAGTGGCAGGCGATCCGGCATTGCGACAGGCTCCGTGAAGAGGTCACCTGCCGTTTATATATGCCGTTTGCGCCGCAAGTGTCGGAATCAAGCGGGGTTTCTGCCGCTCGGCCGCTTCACGAGAGACATGCGCGCGAGGTCTCGGGGTCATAAACGCCGGGTTGAGAGTTCGAAACATCCCGCAGTCCGGAACCCTGCCCCCCATGTCGCGATTGGGAGATTCTAAATTCCCGGTTGACCGCAGCCAGAGACACCGAGACTTGCAGAGCAGGCGTCGTTATCGGTTACCAGCGTCATCGCCTACGAGGTCGCACGGGGCCAAGGCAAGAGACAGGCCGAGACGCCCGGCCAGTTGCAAGGTATTGCGGAAACTGGCGTTACGTCGCGTCGGGGAAATGCCGCTCCCTGGCGGTCGCGGCTCGGAAAGGCTCTAAACCCCGGGTAGCGGGGTTTGCGGTGACGTTGGAAAGTTGCGGGGACAGGATTTGAACCTGTGACCTCGAGGTTATGAGCCTCGCGAGCTACCGGACTGCTCCACCCCGCGATCGATTCATGCAGATTATATCAAAGCTGGCTTAAGTTTACAGCGACCCGATTACTAAAATCAAAAGATGCCTAAAATTCCCAGAAACGTTCATTTTCAACATTAAGAAATTTCTGTTTTCAGTATTAATTGTTTCGATTTTAAATACGGGAAAATGCTTGAAAATTTGACATCAAACAGCGAAAAGCTACGCAGAGCTTAATCAAATGTACCGGAGTAGCCGCTTAGCGGTCCGGCAACTTCAAGTGATCAACTGTTGCAAAAGTCTTAAAGTCTTTCGGCCAGGACCGACTCAATTCTCAGCCAATTCCCTGTTATTGGACCTCCCTTGAAAATATAGGATGTGACGCAGCTTTCAAGTTTCTAGCCTATCTCGACCTGATGCAAGCCCTATTTAACATAACAGGATTATTAGATTAACTAATAGATCTGCTTCGCTAGCCCAAACCTGCCTGCACGGCCAGCAACTCGAGCCAACTGCAAGCTCGGATCAATCCACATGTTATACCTGGCGGCGTCACCTTGCAAGCGGCCCATTTCGCTTCGGGATAACTTGTTGTGCGTTGTGCAATTTGAACGGAGCAGCTTGCAATGATCACAAAGTTTGCAATGCTGGTAAAATAACGGATAGGACCTTTCCGCCCCGCAGGAAGGCTAGTGTTGGGTTACATCGTTTCTTGCTTGTCGCTTGTCTGGTGGGCGGATGATTTCGTTCAAGCAGGGATTTCGGTAAAACAGGAAAAACCCATCGTGAAGAAAAAGCTTGCTGACCGCCAAAGCACGCGAACTTCTCGAGCTGTTGGTGAAAAAGGCCAAGTCAGCAGCCTAACGCGACTCCGGCACCAACGAGCAGATCGGCGTTCAGTCGCAGCTCACTACGTATTCAGCAGGCACGCCACGCAAAAACTGCTAGCCGAAACTTAACCAATAACGGTGTACTAGCCCTGGAAACTTTAAGTCACCAGTTCGAAGGCCCAGCACGCATACGCAATGGGGGCGGCCAACAAGGTGGAATCGATCACATCCAGTACCCCGCCCAATCCCGGGAACCATCTTCCGGAGTCTTTCCGCGCTACGTCGCGTTTGATGAGCGATTCGGCTAAATCCCCCCAGATGCCGAAAAGGCCCACAAGCAAGCCGAACGGAAGCCATCCCCACGTCGGTGAAGCATGACCTGCTTGGGAGGCACCCGGCGGAAAAAGCCAAACCAAAATTAACCAGGAGGCCAAGCAGGCGCTGAGCATCGCACCCACGGCTCCCTCGACGGTCTTTTTAGGGCTGAGGCCGGGGGCCATCTTGCTGCGGCCAAATAGGTTCCCGATGCAATAGGCCCCGGTGTCGGCCATCTTCACGGCGAAAATCGTGGCCAGAAGTGCCCGGAGTCCCCAAATGATCCGGATCTGCACAAGAAAGCTGAGCATCAACCCCACGTAAATCATGGCAAAGACCGCCGCGGCGACATTCACCGTGATTCCCCCGGGTCGGGAGAATCGGCGCATTTCCGCAAGAAGTACCAGGGTAAGTCCTGCGGCGATTGCAAACAGTGTCCAGTCGCTCGGGGTGGTCTGAAATCTCTCGTAAAAGCCACGTGCAAAGCGGAACCACAGCGGTGTGGCCCAACTGCTGGTGACGACAAGCAAGGTACCGGTGTACACTACCCACCGAATCGGTTTTACGCCGCCCGCTTCGGCAAGTTCCATAATCTCGCGCACGGCCACCACTACCAATAAGGTGAGCACCGGGAATAACGCGACCCCCGGGATCCCCGTCCATAACTCCATCAGGTGGTCGCCCCAGCAAAGCGCAACGAGGCACAAGATCAGCACAGTCCCCACGGCAAATCGCCGAAAAACAAGGGACTGCTCCGCCGGTTCGGGTACACGCTCGATGGAAGGAGGTGTGGTGCTTTTCGTCAAGCTCATAACGGTAGATAATCTTCGCGCCTTGTGGCTCTATGCGATCTTGCCTGCCGCAATTTCGTCGGTGTACCCGCGGGGTCATAAGAACACTGAGGGCGACTCCGAAAGCCGCGGCTGCTTTCGGGCTTGGAGCCTGAGGGGTTCAGTAGCGCAGCGAGGCGGCAGCGGACGATTTTCTCCCCCCGTTAGCCGGCGGACGGTTTGAGAGCCAAGTCGGGAGATCTTCCGCGATCGCTCCCGGCTTTCCGAGCCGCTTACCTACAGGCTATCACCACACTTAAGCCCACCAAAGCGCCGGTCTCGGCAGGCAAATGCCCGTAAGGCCTCACGCAGATGCACCTCCGTGAAATCCGGCCAAAAATCCCGTGTTACCCATAATTCAGCATAACTAATTTGCCATAAAAGAAAGTTGCTGATCCGCATCTCGCCTGCCGTTCGAATGAGCAGGTCCGGGTCAGGAATCCCCGCCGTGTAAAGATTAGCCGCAATCTGTTCATCATCGATTTGGTCAATACTCAATTGGCCTGTCGCCACCTGTTCCGCGATCCGCTTTACGGCATCGACCAACTCCGCGCGACCACCATAATTGATGGCCAAACACAAGGTCAGGCCGGTGTTTGCTTCGCTAAAAGCAACCGTCTTATCCAATTCGCGGAGCACCCCCGGCGGCAAACCCTCGCGACGACCGAAAAAACGCATCCGAATATTCTGCTCCATAATCCGCCGCCGCTCTTCGACGACGAATTGTTCCAGAAGACACATCAGGGCTTCCCATTCCGCCGACGGGCGTTTCCAGTTTTCGCTGGAAAAACAGAACAACGTGAGATATTCGATTTGCCACCGGGCACAGGTTTCCACGATCCGTCGCACGGCAGCCACGCCCCGGCGATGCCCCTCAATCCGCGGTAATCCTCGACGTTGGGCCCAGCGCCCATTGCCATCCATGATCACGGCAATGTGCCGCGGGAGTTTCTCGCGGGGCAAATCGAGCGCGATTTCCCCCGGGGGCCCTTGTTTTGTCATCGCGTTGGGCTGCACGGTCGCGGCCTTTTGCCCCGTTGGAGTCATGGTTTTTGTACCGGGCTTTACTGAGTTCGATGCCACAAAAAAGAAGCTTGTCAGGTCCTTCGTCGATTTCTAGACCACGGGGATTGCGGACTTTTTGTTTTGGCAAAACCGCCGCGTTGCCGGTCGATTTAACCTCGATACGACTTGCCTCACCCACTCCTGCACTGCATGTTTTGCTACCCGCACGTTTGCCACGGGGGTTCTGCTGACCTAGGATGGCTGAGCTGACCGTCGCTCCACAAGCGACGCTCGGGGCAACGGGCCGACCCGTGTTTGTCAAAGCGTGAGGATTTCGCCCGTCAGATCGGCTTTTCCTCGACAATAATCGTGTGTTCGCGGTCCGGCCCGACGGAGACAATACTGATCGGGCGGTCCAGGAGCTCACTGATGCGGTCCAAATAAGCCCGAGCATTCGCCGGCAAGTCGCTCAAACGGCGGATATGGCCAATTTCCTTCTGCCAACCCGGTAATCGCTCATAAATCGGGCGGACCCGCCGCAAATCCTCCACATGGCTTGGGAAATCTCCTATCCTCTCACCATCCAACTCGTAAGCCACGCAGATCTGAAGTTCCGGCAACGCGCTGAGGACATCTAGCAGCATTACCGCCAAACTATCCGCCCCGCTGAGCCGCGCGGAGTACCGCACGGCCACTGCGTCGAACCACCCACACCGACGCGGACGGCGGGTCACCGTACCGTATTCGTTGCCGCGATCACGAATCAACTGCCCGATTTCGTTATCTTGCTCCGTGGGGAATGGGCCGCCACCCACCCGGGTCGTATAGGCTTTAATCACACCGATAACATGGGTGATGTACTTGCTGGGAACTCCGGAGCCAGTGGTGACTCCTAGCCCCGAGCTATTGCTGCTGGTTACATACGGAAATGTGCCGTGGTCGATGTCCAGCAGGGCGCCTTGCGCGCCTTCAAAGAGGATCGCACGCCCTTTTTCCACCGCGTTTAACAAAAACCGGGTCGTGTCTGTGACCTGCGGACGTAGTTTTTCGGCATACTCTGAGTATTCGCGGTGAATGGCGTCGGCATCGAAGTCGATTTGGCCATCCACACCCGAAAGCATTTTCTTTTTTGCATTGGCGATCAGAGCAATCCGCTCTTTGAGACCCTCGCGGTACAGATCCCCCAGACGGATCGCCAATGAGCGACCTGCTTTGTCCCGATAACAGGGCCCAATGCCGCGCATGGTGGTCCCCAAGGCCTCGCCGCCGATGATTGAATTGAGAAGGCGATCCTCCTCAATGTGCCAAGGGAAAATCACGTGGGCTCGGTCGCTGATGAGGAGGTTTTCGCCGACATGTACTCCGCGCTCGCGAAGGGAATCGATCTCCCGCAACATCGTCCCGGGATGGAGCACTACCCCGTTGGCCACCACGCACTGAACCCGGGGGCGAAAAATGCCGCTGGGGACCAACGATAACTTGAAAGTTTGCCCTCCGAGAACGACCGTGTGACCGGCGTTTGGACCACCCTGATACCGCACGACAATTTCGTGGCGGTCCGTCAAAAGATCCACGATCTTCCCTTTTGCCTCGTCTCCCCACTGGAGACCAATGACACAAGTGCACGGCACGTGAAAAACCCTTCCGTCGATTAGAAAAGGCGTCTTTTAGGTCCTGCGATTGTGAAACTCCCCCAGCGGAACGTTTTCAATCAATCCACTGGAAATTTTTCAATCCACCTTTCCCCAATGCTGTAGCATATTGTAATGGAAATCGGGACAACAGTAACGGTTGATCGGCCCACGTTTGAACGCTGCCGATTGTTCATCACCCGGTTTTCCCACTAAGCCGACCGCTTCGCCCCTATCGAAGTGAACGCAAGCCGTATGAATGGAAGCCGCAAGTCGCAAGCCTCCAACGACCGATAATAGGGCGACTGCAAGTATCTAACGCCGAGCCTCCCGATTGTTTTTCTTTGCACCGAAATCCACCCTTTCCAGAAGCCGGCGGCGAAACGATGAATCTTTTCTCTATTAACTCATCTTAACTTCTCTATTAACTACAAATTGCCGACCCTTTTCCCCGGAAATCCGCTTCCCCTGGCGAAATCGTGGCCAAACCTTTTTGATCCAAATTTGATCCAAAAGTATCCAAAAATTGAAATTTTCTTTACCGCATTTGCCCGCTGCGATATTGCCACGCTAACCAAATGAATAACATTATGATTCTAAAGCTACACGTATACGAGAAACACAGTAGTCATTAAATCCTTAATCTGGTGATTCACGCGATTCTTTGCACCCAATTTAGCCGAAAAGCATTCCTACTTAGCAAGATGCAATACACGATAATTAGCAAGATGCAATACACGATCAAGTTTTTAATCTAGTAAGCTTTTGTCTGCTACAGGTGTAGCTACAATTCGCAACTTATTTCAAACTCGCATGAGAGACGAATCGAAATCCGAACGAATCCAAATCCCGCGCGGCCCCGAAAAACCCTCTGAAACTTTCTCGTCAATCACATGAAATCTTCTCGTGAATCAGATCTGCCGGGAAAACCCCACCGGTTAGTGAGCAACAACGGTGGAACAAATCAAAAACCCAGAAACAACGAACGAATTAAACCTACTCCGCCTCAAGCGACTCAATCCCCCCAAGAAACAAGAACTTCAAGGCATATGTTCATAAATTAGATCACTTTTGGATCAAATCAATAGCTCAACCGACCCCCTAAATCGTTCGACCGCTTCCGAACATCGCCCGATAACACCTAAGCCAGAAAATCACCGGGGTAACCCAAAAATGCTGGGGAACCGTTCGTGAACACACTAATGCCGGGATGGAAATCCTCTAAAAACGGCAAATTCGGTCCGTGGCAAAGTGTCGAATGAAGACTTTGTAAAAATTGACCAAGCTACTCCGTGCCTGCCAAACCGCGCAGTTTAAGCGTGAACGGTCGACGCCGTCAAGCACGCCCGATTCCCTCTCCCCTCCGAGCAAAAGGATTTTGCCTTCGGTGCCGCGGTTAATGTTCGCAACGGTTCTTACTGTAGGCAGGGCGTAAGTTTGGCCGATACTTTTCCTAAAGAGGCGATGACGAGGAGGAGGCGATTTGAAGCTCTTGCGTTTTAGGCCAACCACTCCGCAGCACAACCGCGACTGGGCGGAGGGGCCAATTTCCTGAGCGGATTACCAAGCAAACTTTTTCAGACTCGGAGGAAAAGCATGTATCGATGGCTTGTTATTAGCCTGGGGTTATTCCTCACCCTGGCGTTATTCAGTACGGAAGCTCAAGCCCAGCAGGCTTTCGGACGCCAATGGGCAGGCACCTACAGCACGCAAGATTGGAGCCGCTTTTATCATTATCCATACGTTTATTATCCGCAGAATTTCTGGGCCGGGGATTATTATCGAAGTGCGGAGGATCTGTACTTCCGATATCCCCCGGAAATGCGGATTCCCGTCTATAACCGCAAATGGCACAATTACTATCCGCAAGAGCGTCGGTACCATCAGGGGCACCACTTCATCCTCGACGTGTTCTGATGAGTCCTGACGGCTTGTTCTAATTTGTAAAGCGCAAGGATTGTTCTGATTCTCGTTCACGAGACCGCTTCCATCAGGGCCCGCCGGTTCCGCGCCGGTAGGGCCCGAGTTATTTTTCTCGTCCTGTGAAAATCCGTGCTTCGAGAATTATGGTTCGGAACCGAGAATTATGGTTCGGAACCACTCGCTTGCACCCACCGGATCACACGGTCCAGGGGTTGCCCAGGGCTTGAGTCGCGTTTGTTTACCGACGGCAAAACAAAACCGCTAACACAGCTCAAAGAGGCCTTCGAGCGCTTTACGGTGCGCAAAAATCATCGGATAATCGGCCAACGGCAGGGGCCCAATGCGGAGCGTTTCGTCGGCAACTTTTGGTTCGGGAATCCGGAAGACTGTTCCACTCAATAGGTCGTTAAGCACCCACTCGCGATCCGCCTCATTTAACTTCGGCACGGGGTTTCGGATTTCTAGTTCCACAAAGCCCCATTTTGGCGGCCGATCTTTCATCAGATCCTCAGCTTGCCAGAAAACCCAAAGGGGGGCTTTATGCCGCTAGAAAGCTGCCGGACCGATTAAGGGTGCACTACGCGACGGGTCCTCTTCGCCTTTGAGGTGGCCAATAAAGAAATCTTGCGCCGCATTTTCCGGGAGTCGTGCCTGCAATTCAGCCGACCGCGAACCCCCTGTGCCTCTTGGGCGGCCGGAAGCTATTTTCCCATCAATCCCCGACCATTGAGCGAGCCGATCGAGAGAGCCTTCCCGGCGAGTTTCGCCGACAAAGAAGCTACACAACCTCTGGAAGGCGAAATAAGCCGGTTTGGGCGAATAGTCTACCCCGCGAAGAAGTCCCTTACAATTAGTGCGACCGCTCGGCCCCTCGCCCCAGTTGTAGCCCACCAAATCGACGAGATGGAAATACGAGGTCAACTCGAGCTCAAGGATACGGTCGTACAGTATTCGTCGTAAAAACCATTTGGCTTGTCAGCATTCATTCCATTCCAAATTTGCGAGGGCCGCAGCCCCGCCTTTCTACGAGGGACAACCGTTTTCACCTTGCCAGAGCTCGATCTTACGATTTCTTGCTCCCGTGCTCTCCGCGAAAGTGGCGATCATGTCGCGCCATTGTCGAAGTGTTTCCGCATATCCGGTTTCCGGCACAGCACGGTATGGATGACAGGAGATTTTATCCACATGGCGCAAAATTCCGGATTTTAGCAAGGACCGGAGGTACTCGGTGGGCATGCCGGCCAGGGCACCACCGATTAAGCTCAGCGCTAATGCGCCGATGGTCGGACCGGTTCGGCCCAGGAAAGTACGTCTGGATGAAGCGACCGGCGTTTGCACGCGCATTGGGCTTCTAGCACGTGCTGCCTCATCTTAAAGGGGCTGACTGAATCCGCATCCGGTAAGTGGCACGACGCGCTTTGTGCGTCGTATTTTCCTCCGACAAAACACGGCGATTCGTTGCATAAGTGTTTGCCTCTCACGTCTCCCGCCTTGATCGCGGTTGCGGTCGGCAACGGTTGGAGCCGCACCGTTCGATGTACGCTCGGCGTCTAGGAGTGGTGCGATTCGAGGCGTCCGCACCCGGGTTTGGCATCTCCGATTTTGGTTGGGGGGCAAGAACTCAAGAACTGAAGTCTGTGCGCGACCTGTGCGCGTGAGCACGGTTTCGCACTTTCAGGAGCGGAATCCACGGCTTTGGCCCCCGTTTCGCGCAAGGCGATTTCGGATCAGAATATCATGGGAACGTGTGGGTTTCATCGTGGTAGATGCTCGTCATTGCGAAAATGAAGCCCAGATTTCGTTTTGAGACATTTGGGACTGTGGAGGAGCCGGATGATGATACAGCAACCCGTCGTCTTGGTGACAGGTGGTTCCCGGGGGATTGGCCGCGCGGTCTGCCTGGAGCTTGCTCGGCTTAATTACGCTGTGGTCGTCAATTATGCAACACGGCCGGATGCCGCGCAGGAGGTCGTTCAGCAAATCGAATTCGCCGGCGGTCGCGCTTTCGCCTGCAAAGCGGATGTCGGTCGCTGCGAAGAGCGACAACACTTGCTGGAGAAAACATTGAAGTTCTTCGGGCGAATTGATGTACTAGTGAACAATGCGGGAATTACTTCCGTGGGTCGCAAGGATTTGCTTGAAGCCACGGAAGAGAGTTGGGATCGGGTCTTCGACACAAATTTGAAGGGACCTTTCTTCCTGGCCCAATCGGTGGCCCGCGAGATGATCCGCTTGATCCGAGGGGGAACGACTCCAGGCGGGAAAATTATCAATGTTTCGTCTGTCTCTTCGTACGCCGTGTCGACGAATCGGGCCGACTACTGCATGACAAAGGCCGCCATGCACATGATGACGCAGCTATTAGCGGTGCGATTGGCGGAAGAAAAAATCCAGGTTTTCGAGATTTGTCCGGGGGTTATCGCCACCGATATGACGGCACCGGTCCGCGAGAAATACGACCGGTTGATTGCCGAAGGACTGTGGCCCATCCGGCGTTGGGGTCAGCCGGAAGATGTAGCCCGGGCTGTGGCCGCCGTTGTGGGTGATTATTTCCCGTTTAGCACGGGAATATGTCTGCATGTGGACGGCGGGTTCCACATTCGGGTATTATAGCGGCCGTGGTAGAAAGGCCCGGGGACCGCTGCTTACGTGGCAGAGTCCGGGTTTGAACCGCCGGTTTTGAGCTTCGTTTGAGCTTGGTGCGTAGGATCCGGGCGAGCCGCTTGGAGCCGTGAGAACGTGCGGCCGGCGATTGAAAAAGATGCAGCCCGCGCTTAAAAAAACGTAACTCCCTCCGTTTTTATCTGCACGTTGCAAGAGGCTCCGGAAAAAACCGCCGGTTTTGAAGGAGCGTGAACGCGACTTTCGAGACGAACCCCACCCGCAAAGGCGGCATTATCCGCGTTTAACCAATCGATGCTTTAAGACAAAGGCAATCCATCGACGCTGTGACACAAAGGAGCGCAAAAAGATGCTACTCTCCTCCAAGACTGTGGAACAGGACGGGAGACAAAAGTTGCAGGGTCCTCAAGGGGGAACGCTTTTGGGCCGAGACGATCGGTTTGGGCTTGCGACCTTAATCGCGTCGTTAGGGGCGATAATTTTAGGGATAGCCGGTAGAGGTGTAACCTTTGCAGCTGGTAATATTGCAGCTGGTAATGATGGCGAGGTTCTGCTGGAAACGGGTTTTGAGACCGGCACGGAGGGGTGGGCGCCTCTCTGGACGCGGGCACCGCAGTCGGGCGATCTTACGCTTGATCGCGACCGATACCACTCGGGCCGTCAAGCGGTCCGAATCGAGCACCGGGGTCAGCGGGATTGGAGTTTTGGTTTGGCGCAAGAGCTGCGGGTAAGTCCCGGCGAAATCTACGAGCTATCGGCTTGGCTTTGGGTCGAAGGGGAAGGGGACGCAGCCCTAGCGGTGGTGCTCCGCGACCGGGTAAAGAAAGTCCTTGATTGGTTTTACGGGGGCGTTTCGGCCGAGCAAACCACTGGCTGGCGCGAGGTGAAAACCCAGTTCTTGATTCCGGAGGGAACCGACACGCTTCTGCCGCGGGTAACGGGTAACGGTCCGACGAAAGTTTGGGTGGACGATGTGCGGTTGGTTCGGGCCGGAAACCTGGCAGCACTCCGTGAGCGCGACTTGCCTGCGGAAACGCTTCTGAACAACGAGAACATCGCGGTGACCTTCCGACCAAAAGACGGCCGATTCAGTTTTCGCAGCCCTAAGAATTCCCGGGTTTGGGAAACAAAGGCACTAGAAGATTTCATCGTGCTTTCTGCCCGAGGTGATAAAACGGTTCTTGAGGGTGACTTGCTTTATGTGCGGACGCTACAACGGATGAGTTATCGGATAAGCTTGGCGGAGGATGCCCCGGAAGTCCTTTTGGAGTTGCAGGGTGCGGGGGAGCTAAAAAACCGATTCAGTTTTCCGGGCGAATTAACTTCTCGCAAAGGAGAAATTTTGATCCTGCCGGTTAATGAGGGAATCAGTTATCCGGTAGATGATGAAAGCTTGTCGCCCATGGAGTACCACCTTTTTGGCGGTCATGGACTGTGCATGGCATGGTGGGGGATTACCGATGGCCGCCAGGGGTTAATGGCGATCGTTGAGACGCCGGACGATGCGGTAGTCAGCATCCCCAAACGCGACGGATTGCTTTGCTTAGCCCCGCGATGGTTACCGCAAAAAGGAATGTTCGGACCGGCAAGGCGATTGCGATTTGTTGTCCTCGATGATGGGGGCTACGTCGCCATGTGCAAGCGATATCGGAAGCATGCACAGGCGACAGGACTTTTTAAAACTCTGGCGGAAAAGCGGAAGGCAAATCCGCATGTGGACCTGCTCATCGGAGCGGTGAACATTTGGTGTTGGGACAAAGACCCTGTTTCGTTGTGCCGGGAACTTCAACAAGCGGGAATCCGCCGAATTCTTTGGAGCAATCGCGCTACGCCGGGCCAGATACGTCAGCTTAACGAAATGGGGATCTTGACAAGCCGTTACGACATCTACCAAGATGTGATGAATCCCGAGAATTTTCCGAAACTCCGCGGGGTGCACTCCGATTGGCCCACGGAAGCTTGGCCGCACGATTTGATCGTGGATGCGGGGGGGAGTCTGATCCGCGGCTGGGAAGTTCAGGGCCGGGACGGCACCTGGTACGCATGCAATGTGTTGTGCGACCGCAGAGCGGTCGACTACGCGCGGAAACGGATCGTGCCGGAGCTCCAGACCCATCCTTATCGTTGTCGCTTCATCGATACGACAACCGCGTCGCCTTGGAGGGAGTGCTATCACTTGGATCATCCCATGACCCGCTCCGAAAGCCGCTATTGGAAGATGCAATTGCTGCGGTTTGTCGGCGAAGAATGCGGACTGGTCGTCGGGAGCGAAACGGGACACGATGCGGCGGTACCGTTTGTGCATTACTTCGAAGGGATGCTTAGCTTAGGGCCATATCGGATCCCGGACGCAGGACGCAATATGCAGCGAATTTGGGAAGAAGTGCCGGAGCGGGTGGCAAAATTTCAAACCGGGCACTATTACCGCCTGCCGCTATGGGAGCTAGTGTACCACGATTGTGTGGTCGCTCAGTGGTATTGGGGCGACTACAACAACAAGCTGCCCGCCGTTTGGGACCGCCGCGACCTGTGGAACGCCCTCTACGGGACGCCACCCATGTTCATGTTTGACCGCGCGTTGTGGGCGAAAAACCGGGATCGTTTCCTGCGGAGTTATCAGGTCGCCACGCCGGTTGCTCGGGCTACGGGGTACGTGGAGATGCTCTCGCACGAGTGGCTCACCACGGATCATTGCGTCCAACAAACCCGCTTCGCCAATGGCGTGGTGGTTACGGTGAATTTCGGCGATACCCCGTACCGCATGCCGGATGGTCGTACCATTTCCCCCTTGGGTCACTTGGTGGACGGCCTCGTCGAAAACTAGGAACGCAACCTGACGAAAGCGACGCCGCGCAGGCTTCGGGCTGACACCTGTGACGAAAGTAAAAGGGATGATCATGTAATCACACTAAATCGATCACTGCGGGGCACGATTAACAAAAGGGGCACGATTTACAAAAAATGACTTGAGGAAAGTAGAGCGGAGGATCGCGGGGGGCAGGATGGATCACCTCTAAGCCTCGGCCCGCTTTTCTTGCGAGAACGAAATCTCAGTAAAGCTCGAACGATGCCTTACTCGTTTAAACGAACTACTAAGGTAGTTACGAAATGGGCTTTTCTGTGAGGGCAAAAGTACGGAGGATACCCACTGGGAGCTTGTACCGAGGATTTTTCCGGTGAAAATACTCTAGATCGTAAAACAGCAACGTACACGGGCTCCTGGGCCCTGGGCAACCATCCAAGCTTAGGCTCCTCAAGGCCGCCAGAAACGAACGGAGTCGACGCGCCGATGGGGTACGAATACTTCGAGCACACCGCGGACCTTGGAATTCGAGTATGGGCCTCGAGTTTGGAAGAGCTTTTCTGCGAGGCAGCCGAAGCGCTCTTTAAGGCGATGTTCGCTAACTTGGAAGAAGTGCGGCTGGAGCGGGTGGTACACTTTCGTCTTTCCGCGGGGAAACTAGAAGATCTTTTCTACGATTGGTTGGCGGAGCTTCTTTACGTTTTCGACCGCAATCGGATTGTCCTGCGGGAATTCGACGTCGCGATCGAGGGAACACGTCTTTCGGCGACCGCTAGGGGTGAGAATTTCGATCCGACCCGGCACGAAGGTCACATGGAAGTTAAGGCGGTTACTTATCATGGTTTGCGGGTGGAAAAGACGCTCCTGGGCGATTGGCGGGGGGAAGTGATTGTGGATTTGTAGCAAACTGCTCTCACTGTCGCCTTTGAAACACTTCGCGTGAGGCGCGGTCCTCCCATACGGAAGGTTTTTTTGAAGCCCTAAAGCATTTTGAAACCGTTTCAAAAGAGAGCTTCAATTACCTTGTACTGTCTTTCCATCTTTCGGTGTCTTCAGTTTCGTGTATTTTTACTTATCTCTTGCCTCTTCACTAATCTATCTGCCTTAACTAATTTCCTCCATTCTCCTCCATTTTCCTTAATCCTTTTCACGTGCACTAATTCATTGCACCTCCAATAATGTCTTGTACCTCCACCAATCTCTTGCATCTCCACTAATCCCTTGCACCTCCACCAAGCTCTTGGATCTTCACTAAACTGCTGCATGTTCACCAATCTGTTGTACGTTCGCTAGTCTCCTGCATCTTTGCTGATCTCTTCCATATTCAATCTTCAGAGTGAAGGATTAAAGAAAGGGGGGAAGGTCTTGATGGGAGCGGGGCGATCCAGCGGTGCGTGAATTTGGGCGGGATCTCCGGCCGATCGCAAACGCCTAGGGCTTTATGGGCATAATCTGGGGTGCACGAAGTGCCGAAGCGTCGCAAAGCAAAAAGCACCCAGTGGATGGGAAAGACTTCGGGCACCCGAGTTGGGGATAGCGCCGTGCGCAAAAAATAGGCCCCTGAGGCTGGGGGGAACCTCAGGGGCCAGGTGAATTAGTTCCGGCAACACCTACTCTCGCGTTTGTTGCACTACCATCGGCTCGGAAAGCTTAACGACCGTGTTCGGGATGGGAACGGGTGTGGCCTTTCCGATATCGTCACCGGAAAAAAGCGGTCATGCCAATTCGTTTCAGGCATGAGCCGCTTCGCGCGGGGTGGCCGCACAACTGGGGTGATATTGGGTAAGGAGCGGAATAGCCTAAAGTCGACATCGGTCTTGGGCAGAAGTGGCCCCGAGGGCCAGGTCCAGGATAGTAACCATGGCTATTCAGGGGCCGAAGGGCCCGAACAGCCGAGGATTCATGTGGCCAAGCTTTCGCCCGTTAGTACCGGTTAGCTACACGCATTGCTGCGTTTACACACCCGGCCTATCGACCTGGTAGTCTTCCAGGGGGCTTTCGCGGTAATCCGCTTACGAAACCTGATCTTGGAGAGGGCTTCACGCTTAGATGCTTTCAGCGTTTATCCTTTCCGTCCATAGCTACCCAGCCGTGCCGCTAGCGCGACAGCTGGAACACCAGAGGGACGTCCCTCCAAGTCCTTGCGTACTAAGGAGGACCCTCCTCAAGTTTCGTGCGCCCACAGCAGATAGGGACCGACCTGTCTCACGACGGTCTGAACCCAGCTCACGTACCACTTTCATCGGCGAACAGCCGAACCCTTGGGAGCTTCTTCACCCCCAGGATGTGATGAGCCGACATCGAGGTGCCAAACCTCCCCGCCGCTATGGACGCTCGGGGGAGATTAGCCTGTTATCCCCGGAGTACCTTTTATCTGTTGAGCGATGGCCCTTCCATTCGGGACCACCGGATCACTAAGCCCTACTTTCGTACCTGCTCGACCTATCGGTCTCACAGTCAAGCACCCTTCTACCTTTGCGCTCAACGCCTGATTGCCGACCAGGCTGAGGGTACCTTTGGACTCCTCCGTTACTTTTTAGGAGGAGACCGCCCCAGTCAAACTGCCCGGCTGGCACTGTCCGCCGCCCGGGTCACGGGACCGGCGTTAGAACTAAAGCAAGCCCAGGGTGGTATTTCACATTGCGGCTCAAGTGGAACTGGCGTCCCACCTTCACAGCCTCCCACCTATTCTACACAGGACGAGCCTCAGCCCAATACCAGCTTACAGTAAAGGTTCACGGGGTCTTTCCGTCTAGCTGCGGGTACGTGGCATCTTCACCACGGCTACAATTTCACCGGGTCACTGGTTGAGACAGTGCTCCTGTCGTTACGCCTTTCATGCAGGTCGGAACTTACCCGACAAGGAACTTCGCTACCTTAGGACCGTCATAGTTACGGCCGCCGTTTACCGGGGCTTCGGTTGCCAGCTTCGCCGAGGATTGCTCCCCCGCTAACTGTCTTCCTTAACCTACCGGCACCGGGCAGGCGTCAGTCTCTATACCTCCTCTTACGAGTTCGCAGAGACCTGTGTTTTTGATAAACAGTCGCAGGAGCCGATTCACTGCGGCCCCCAGAAGCTTCAGACCCCCAGGGGCACCCCTTATCCCGAAGTTACGGGGCCATTTTGCAGAGTTCCTTAACCAGTGTTCTCCCGAGCGCCTTAGACTAC
The DNA here is from genome assembly GCA_937128505.1 of uncultured Thermogutta sp. GTDB lineage: Bacteria > Planctomycetota > Planctomycetia > Pirellulales > Thermoguttaceae > DTLM01. Next base: position 33,693 of record CAKZMM010000148.1, on the reverse strand, counting down.
TCGTCTCGCCTACCTGTGTCAGTTTTAGTACGGTCACCACGGCTTCAACCCTTAGAAGCTTTTCTTGGACACGTTTCGGATGACTTCCCGATCGAACGCGGTCGGTCCTGTCGTCTGGCACGAGGGGCGGATTTGCCTCTCCCCAGCCTCGCGACAGTCCACGGACCTTTCTATCCGTACCGCTCACCCTACGCGCGCCGTCCCTCCATCGGTCCACCGCGGTGGCGCAGGAATCTTGACCTGCTGTCCATCGTCTACGCCTTTCGGCCTCGACTTAGGTACCGGCTCACCCTGGGCGGAATTACCTTCCCCAGGAAACCTTAGGCTTTCGGCGAGCAGGATTCTCACCTGCTTTATCGTTACTCATTCCGGCATAAGCACCTGTAGGCCCCTCCACCGTTCCTCGCGGTACGGCTCGTGTCTGACCTACAGCGCTCTCCTACCACGAAGCCCATGACCGCAGTCATGAACTTCATCCACTGCTTCGGTGCCTGGCTTACTCCCGTTCATTTTCGGCGCTGGGTTGCTCGGCCAGTAAGCTGTTACGCACTTTTTAAATGGTGGCTGCTTCTAAGCCAACATCCTGGCTGTCTCAGCAACCCAACTTCCTTTGTGACTTAGCCAAGCTTAGGGACCTTAGCAAGTGGTCTGGGTTGTTTCCCTCTCGACCGCGGAGCTTATCCCCCGCGGACTGACTCCCGAGATAGTCGCACCGGTATTCGGAGTTTGGTTCAGCTGGGTAGCCGGCGAAGGCCCCCATGCCGATTCAGTCTCTCTACCCCCGGTGCGTAGTGGCTCGAGGCTAGCCCTAAAGCTATTTCGGAGAGAACGAGCTATCTCTGCGTTTGATTAGACTTTCACTCCTCCCCACAGGTCATCCCCTAGGTTTTCAACCCTAGTGGGTTCGGGCCTCCACGCGATATCACTCGCGCTTCGCCCTGCCCATGGGTAGATCACGCAGGTTCGCGTCTACTGCCGGCGACACAATCGCCCTATTCAGACTCGGTTTCCCTGCGGCTCCGGCCCGGAAGGCCTTAACCAAGCCGCCGACAGTAACTCGCCGGATCATTATGCAAAAGGCACGCCGTCACACCTTGCTGACCACCTGTTGCCAAATAGCCAGCCATAGTGCTCCGACCGCTTGTAGGCGTATGGTTTCAGGTTCAATGCCTCCCCTAACAGGGGTTCTTTCCATCTTTCGGTCGCCCTACTTAGTTCACTATCGGTCGTCAGGGAGTATTTAGCCTTACGGGATGGTCCCCGTTGCTTCAGTCGGGGTTTCACGTGCCCCGACCTACTCAGGTACCCTCCGGGAGGTGACACGTTTTCGCCTACGGGACTGTCACCCTCTGTGGTGGACCTTTCCAATGTCCTTCAGCTAACGCTCACTTTGTAACTCCCATGTGGAGGGCCCTACAACCCCGCAGGGGAAACCCCCGCGGTTTGGGCTGTTTCCCTTTCGCTCGCCGCTACTAAGGAAATCGCTTTTGCTTTCTTTTCCTCCGGTTACTGAGATGTTTCAGTTCACCGGGTGTCACCGCTCCGTGCCTATGAATTCAGCACGGGCTCATTCGGGAATCTCGGGATCAAAGCTTGGTTGCCAGCTCCCCCGAGCTTTTCGCAGGCTCCCACGCCCTTCATCGCCTCCTGACGCCCAGACATCCCCCATACGCCCTTCGGAGCTTGGCCACATGAATCGTCCGCTGTTAGGAACCCTTCTCTCCATTTCGGAGATCAGCCCCCAACAGCCTTGGTCCAAACGCTCCTACACTCCGGCGCCTCTCCCACCACAACGACTTTCGCCGTGCACGTGGAGAGGCTACGCATGGTGAGACCCTAGACCACAACCGATCGGCCGACGCATGATGCCGCCGTTCCGACCGGCTTGGCGCTCGGTAGCCCGGGTCGCGTCCGAGGACGCTTCTCGTGCTACCGCTCGGATGCCACTTCCGCCAATCCCGAATTGTCAAAGACCTTGCTTCGCCCCCGACCTATTACGCGAGGCACTCGCCCCAGTCGGAAGCCTTAACTTTACTTGAGGCTTTTCAGCCGGTCAACCCCTACCGGGATCCGATTTTCGGCTGAATTTCTCGCCTGATTCTTCGGCGAAACGGCCTTTAATCACCGTCGCCAATTTAAACTATATCGCTTTAAAATTCCGAGGCAAGTCCCCCGAAAAATTTTTTCGGCAACTCCGCCTCCCGGCTCCTAAATTTTTACCCCCTAAAATTCTTTTGTGACCTGAAATCCTGTCACCCTACACTATTTTATGATCTGAAATCCTGTCACCCTACAAGGATAGCTTCTATCTTTGAAACCTTCCATTACCCGGGTTTTCCCCCGGCCGCCTGTTTATGATGAGCGCCGCTTTAAAGGTTTAATGGTGCCACTTTCAGATAAAGGGCTTTGGTACGCCCGTTTTACCACAAACGCGCACCTATAAAGTGCCTCAATAACCTTCAAAGATGCCTCTATAATCGGACGTTATCCACCCCGCAGCATTCTATAAGATCTTGAATGCAGGTCAAAACGCCCGCGGCTTTCTCTTAGATTCGCAGGTCTTAATCGTTATTCGTTCGTTCTTTACGTTTTTTGACACCTGGTGTGCGATTTCTCTCGATTTAATTCGATTTAATTGTTTGTCTTTCTTGCCTACCCGTTCCTGTTTGTTGCTGATCCGCTGCCGATTTCTGCCCCCGAATGCCGCCTATCGTGCAAAGCGGTCAACTCCGCTCCCCCAAGCAGACAAATCTGCCCGCCCCAAGCGAGGAAATTTCTGGAACGGCGGAACGGTGAAACGGCCTAAGAAGAACTTGCGGAAGGACCTAACTCAGGTGACTCACGCCCCCTCGACAATCAGCGGAGGGTGCGGGACTCGAACCCGCAACCCCTTTCGGGGCACCACATCTCCAGTGTGGCCGCTCACCAATTCGCATACCCTCCGAGGAAAACTCTCGTTCTCTTCGATAAAAAGTATAGAAAGTACCCTGAGCCCCGGTGCACGAACCCGTTTTTAATATACGGTTTGTCTCCTCCTGCAAGCTAGAGTTAATCGAAATTTTTACGGGCAAAAAACCGGCCCTACCGCTTATTGTCTATTTACGCGATAGACATACCGACTATTTCAGCTAATCAGTTTTTTGAGGTTAACATCTTTACGTAAATCGCACGATTGGCGTCCCTCCTTGGGCTTGGTTTCCAGCGGATTAATCGAAGCTTTCGGGATCGATTCACCACGAATTTTCATCCTTGACCAGCCGATTCTGCTCATGAAGAGCGCTTGGCTAACGGTTAATAACTACCCTCCTACCGTTGATTGCTATACCTTTCACCGCTCCGTATCCCCCTAACTGACTAAAGCTTAGGACGTAGTCCCGCTTCCGCCCTCTTCCCGCCATAAATCGTCCGTCGAAATTACCCGTCTTCGTAACATTTGGGGGAAACGTCACATTTGGGGGAAAAATTCGCAGAAAATACTCCGGGAAAAACATTCGCAAAGTAAAAAATTGGCAAATTTTTGAGACGACGGATTATCTGCGGAAATCTTATCTCTGGAATTACGCTTATCTCTGGAATTACGACCTATCCGCAAAAATCTTATGACGTGTGCTAACCAACTTACGACAGTTGCGTTGCCAAAGTGACAAACCGCTTTCCCCATTTTCGCCTAAGAGGTGCTTTCCCTGAGTCCATGAGTCTTTGTCCTCGAATTGAAGGATTGGTCAAACCCTACGGACCTTCCTCGATCATTCCGGCTCTTTGGCACCACGTCAAAAAACTCGCAGCAAAACCTGGGTTTCGTTTGCTTATTTCAAATGTAAACTTTTTCCATTCTCTCAGGTTAAGCCCTGCGAATAGGGACGAACTATAACGGCGCGCTGTATAGTGCACCACCAGGCCGGTTAACCCCTGCGAATGGGGACGAACTGGAGCATTCGCGAGGGCGAGCACGTACAAGTTGGGGTTAAGCCCTGCGAATGGGACGAACTTGCTCCGCCGGTGTCGGTGCCCGGGCCCAAGCAGGTTAAGCCCTGCGAATAGGGACGAACTTTTAGATTGCCTCCAATAGTGTTTTGTTCCCCTACTTCTTTTATCCCAACGTTCGAATTTGCTTCTCTTCGCAAAATGCCGGCAACATTGCGCGTGTTTGGGCTTGGCAATCCGCCTCAAACACCCTGTCGAATCGTGCCGCCAAGCTCGTTTGGGTTTCCGGGAAAAGCATTTGCGGGCAAATCACTTGGAGGCGGGAAAATCCGGGGTAGAGCACTCGGGGCAAAGCTTGGGGTCAAAGAACTTTATTTCCGGCACGACAAGCATTCGGCAACGGCCGCAGTGCCCACTTGTCGGCTCGCCGCCAAGGCGATCCGCACTCGCATCGCAAAAGCCGCTTAAACGTTTGGAGCCCTTGGGCTCCTTCGTATTAACCGGACAATTCTACGCAAAAGCTGCGTAAGCGTGGGGAGCCCAGCGGCGAGGTGCTGCCAAGGCACCGCGGACGAGCCTCCCTCACCGGCTTGGCAGAAGTTCCCCCAGTACTGGAAGGAGCTCTCGGCAATTTTTACGCGGCTTGTCGCAAACTGGCGTACTTTTTCGCGAGTGTCTGGACCTGGGAAACAACCAGGTCGTGCTCGCTCGCCCTCATATCGGGAAATAGCGGTAAGCTAATAAGCCGGGGCCAAATCTCGGTTGCCACGGGGCATGATTCCGGCGCCCAACCAAAACTCTGTTGATAATAAGGATGCAAATGCAGAGGACGCCAGTGCACCGATGCGTGCACGCCGCCTGCCCGCAAGCATCCCAAGAAGATGTTCCGGTCGATGGTCCATCGCTCCAGCCTTAATCGGATCACAAAGAGGTGCCATGCATGCAGCCGGTTCGGATCATCCCCCGGCAGCTCAAGCGCGTCCAGGAATCCTAGCTTCTCCAGGTACCGTGCGGCCCACTCCGCGCGTTTCTGGCGAAGGTATTCGGCACGTGCCAGTTGGTGGATACCGAGTGCCGCCGCCACGTCGGTGAGATTGTACTTATAGCCCGGGGCCAGAATCTGATAGTCCCAATTGCCGGCGGCTCGGTAGCGGTTCCAAGCATCTTGCGAAAGACCGTGCAAGGACATTTGCCGCATACGCTGTGCAAGTTGCGGGTTATCCGTTACCGCCATACCCCCTTCACCGGTGGTGATCGTTTTGTTGGCATAAAACGAAAAGCACGTCACCGCCGCGGTTCCTTCGCCTGCTCGGCGCCAAGGGGCCCGGCTATGGGGCCGATAAGCCGCCGGAAAAGCATGCGCTGCATCCTCAACCACCCACAGGCCATGCTCGGCGGCGAATTGACTCACCTGATCCATGTCCATCATAAAGCCAGCCACATGCACGGGAATGATTCCCACCACTCGGGCCCGCGGATCCAAAGGGGTCTTTCCCTGCCGGAGCATGCGCATTTTTTTGGCCGCATCGTTCAGGTCGAGGTTAAGCGTCCTCGGATCGCAGTCTACCAACAGAGGCAATCCCCCGAGATAGCGCACCACCTCGGCCGTGGCGGCGAAAGTCAGCGTCGGGACGAGCACGACTTGCCCGGCTCGCAGTCCCAAAGCCTCCACCGCAAGGTGCAAAGCGGCAGTACAGGAGTTGACGGCAACCGCATGCTTCGCCCCGACAGCCTGGGCAAAACCCTGCTCAAACTGCTTGACCCGCGGCCCTGTCGTCAACCAACCGGAACGCAGACATGCAACCACCTCGTCAATCTCCGCTTGCGTAATGGAAGGCCGAAAAAACGGCACTTCCTTGACCCGGCTTGAGAGCTGGTCAAAACTCATGGCTTCCTTGCTCCGTTTTTCCGTTTCATCCGTTGTTCGTCTGCAAGCCCGTTTGCGAACGTGATCTCATTTCGCGTGAGGGCTCTTCCTTTTTGCGGGAAAACCCGGTTTTTTTGGAAAGCTCTTCCGCTTTTCGTGCAAGCCCTTCTGCTTTCCCTAAACGCCTTTCCCCTTTTCAGGGAAGCTTTTCCTATCTTGGTGAAAGCCTTTCCTATTTTTGTGAATGCCCTTCCTCTTTTCCTGCAAGCTCTTCCTATTTTCGTGAATGATTTTCCTATCTTCGTGAATGTCTTTCCTCTCCTCGTGAATGCATTGTTGTCCGAACCCATATTCCCTCAGAACCGCTCATCGGACTCCGAGACTCTCACGGTCTTGGGCCAATATCGGATGGCAAAGGCCGCATTGGGACCATTCAATGAAGTTACCAGGTTCGTCGCCTGAACAAATAGGGCCATACCCGCACGAGCACACACCATGCGGTTTGCAGAATGATCCAGACGTCTAGCCCCAGCGACATACGGTCCACGTAATCCAGGTCTTCTTTCAGCCGCTCTGGGAGGATGACACGCTGATAATACGCTTCGGGGTCCTCACCCTCGGGAATCGCGAACTCCAAGCCCGGAAAGCTCCGCACCTGAACAGTGCCCGTCAAACCCGGTCGGACCGAGAGTACCCGCAGTTGTTCTCGGCTATAGCACCGCTGGACCACCGAGTAATCTTCGGGCCTAGGCCCCACCAGGGACATTTCTCCCCGCAAGACATTGATCAACTGCGGTAATTCGTCGATTCGGGTAAGTCGCAGGATTTTGCCGACAGGGGTGACGCGCGGATCGTTTCGGCCGGTGAAGGCCCTGCCACGGCCGTGGCAATACATCGTGCGGAACTTAAGCTGATGGAAAGGTCTGCCTCCAAGCCCGGCTCGCACCCCCCGATAAAACACAGGTCCCCGCGATGTTAGCTTTACGGCCAAAGCCGCTAGAAGCAGCACGGGCCAAGTAATCGCCAACAAGAAGATTGAGCCCATCAAATCGAGGATTCGTTTTCCCGGATAAATTTGAATTGAATGCGGGAAATCTCCTAAGTGCAACGATCCAATCACCCCTACCGGGATTTGACGCTCTCCGACTTCTTCATCTTCATCCGCCAAACTGGGGGAACAACAGTTTGGATGAGTCGTGGAATATCTCCTTAACTTTTCCTTTTGATCAATTTGGGTCATAAGGATGCCTCGCTCTTACTGGGAAACAATCGGCAACCAGAAGCCGGTCTCGGCAACATTGAATTCCTCCGCGATGGCCCGCGCAGCCTTCGCCCTGTGTCATCAGGCAGCTTGCCCCCGTCTTTAGCGATTGCCTCAGCCGCCGGGCCTTGGACCCGTTTAGTCAAGCTGCGTTCGCGGGGTGGGATTATACTTGGCAGCACTCACCACTTTGCCTCGTTTTGCGCAAGCGCTTTTGCCATCTCATTTACATGGAATGCGTTTCTCTCGGCTTCATACCGGTTACTTGGTTCTTACCTTCGACCTTTTCTTGCTGTCGAACTCGGTGCCTCCGAAACAGTGTACCCGGTTTTTCGTGGCATGGTGCCTCGGCGTATGACGAAAGAGGCGTACGGCGAAATATTTAGTGCTGGGAGACTTCCGGCACCCAACGGTGCTCCGCGACTAAAAAGCACTCTCTGATTCCCTAATGGTTACACTCGGGGAACTTAAGCCGCCGTAGGAACGGCTCTGACTCCACACGATTTCCGCAGGAGCTGTGCATAAATTTGGGCCCAAGTGGCGGCAATTCGGTCCAACGTGAACTTTTGACGTACTACATCGTGGAACTGATCTGCCACATGCTGCCGCAACGCGTGGTTCTCCAGCAATCGGCGGATAGCGGCGGCTAATTCCGTGATATTCCGCGGGGGCACAAGTAGCCCATTTACCCCATGGGTGATCAGTTCCCGGCATGCCGGGATTTCAGTGGTCACGATGGCCCTGGCCGCAGCTCCCGCTTCGAGCAACACCCGCGGAAGACCCTCGCCATAATAGGTCGGCAGCACACAGATTTCCGAGGCGGCTAAAAGCGCGGGAATGTCGGAGCGGGGACCGATCCACCACACCGTCGGCGCCGCGGCGCGCAGTTCCCGAGCCGAGATTCCGCCTCGCGAAGCTGCCTCCAAGGGACCCACAAGCAAAAATTGCGCAGCAACCTTCTGCTCCGTAAGTTGCCGAGCCGCCGCGATAAATTCCCGCACTCCTTTTTCGGGGATCAATCGGGCGATCATGATGACCACGGGCCGATCATCCAGCCCCAGCTCCTGCCGCAAGCGCGCAAGCTGCTCCGGGTCGGGAATCTGCCGCCGAAAAGCCGCATAGTCGATCCCCGAGCCGGGGATCAATCGCTGCCGATCTGCTCGCACCATCCCATGCTGCAATGAATAGTCGCGATCCGCTGCATTGTAAAACGTCGTGCAGTCAGCGCGGTCTGCTGCCCAACGATGCATTCGGCTCAAGAGCGGCCGGAGCCATTTTGCCCCCACGGTTTCCGAGGAAAAGACGTACCCCAACCCTGTGATGGTACGAATACGGGCCGGAACCCCGGCACGAGCTCCTGCCGCAATCCCAAAAATACTGGGCTTGGTGTCAAAGGCATGTACCACATCCGGTTTATGCTGGCGAAGATACCGGAGCAACTGCCGGTAACCCAACCAATCGCTCAGCAGATCAACGCGATTGCCCAGGCGATAAGCGAAGTAGGGGATACCGGCCTCATCGAATGCACTCGCCGGCCCCGTGCCGGCAACACTCATCCGATAGCCAAACCCTTGCAGCTTCCGAACCAACCCCAGCCGAAGGTCAATGTCCGCACCGCCTATAATCCATACCTTTGGCTCCGGTGAAAGCGCGGGGCTTTTTCCTGCGGGGATGAGGGCTGCATTCATCTTCCCAACTCCTTTCGCCACTCTGCAACAAAAAGGCTAACCCCTTTTTGGTGAGGAAAAGAATCTGCAAGCCGCCTCGATTTCCCGTCCGAAGGGCACTCTTTTTTGGGTCCGGCAGCTCCCTGCGAGAGTTCGACTGCCGAAGGTGCTTGGCTACGCAGAGTCAGCGGCGTCATCGAGTCAGCGGCGTCATCCTTTTTTCGGCGTCATCATCCTTTTTTGATTGATTCCCCTTTCCCGATCCAACACAACCAATGGGTACGCAGCCAAGGGATCGACGCTAAAAGCGTGTAAAGCAAAACTCCACCGCGGGCCACTCGGCGGGCAATCGGCGGGGCCAACGTGATCGATTTGGCATGGATCACCCCTTCCGGAAAAAGCCTGCGGATTTCCTCCAAGGAAATGCGCCGCACATCCGGATTCCGGGGGTTGTTGTATCGCATGTCGTACCAAAGCACACCCCCGTGCGGAGCCACCCAATGCCACATCTTCTCTGCCAAATGCTGCCGAAACTGCGGATTAAGAATCGACGAGAACACCGTGCTTTGAAAGACGATATCGAACGAGGCGGTCGGCAAATCCAATTGGGAGGCATCCCCCGGTCGTACAGCGGTCTCCGCCGGCAAGAGCCGCCGCGCGATTTGCCACCTCTCTTCCAGAAGTTCGTTGGCCACTAAATGATCCGGCATGCAGCCCCAGCGAAGGAATTGGAGGAGATTGCCCCCGAAACCGCACCCAATCTCCAGCACGCACAATTGATGAATAGGTCGCGGGGCATACCGCCGCAAAAAATACAGGATGGCTCGCTCCCGCTCTTGATGCCGTAGGATTACCTCCGGGGCCAGGATGCTTCGAGCCACTTGCGGAGGACCATCCCGCCGACGTGCGTAACGCTCGCGGATCCTAACAAGCTCCGCGGCCATGTCGCCGGCTGGCAAATAACCCGTGGTTTCACAGCTCAGTTCCATTACCGCATGCTCCTAAGCTCCGGCATAAGAGAAATGGGGTGGGGCGAAAAGTCTTTTACGAGAACTCCGTATCCATGGATTTTCCGGCATCGCGATCCATCAAGTTTTCCTCGACGCGATCCCATTCATCCGAGATCTCTGCGGTCGTGTCAACTCCAAGATTCAGCGGCAACTCAAGATTCATTCGAATCGATCGCTGCCAAAGCGAGGGCCGCCGACGGATCGCCGTGTTCGACACTTGCGCGACGAAGGCGAACCGCGGTCAATACGGCAGCGACACTGAGCTCGGCCAAGCACCCCGCAATGGCAGCCCACGCGGCCCCCGCAAGTCCTCCCCAGCGGATCAACCCGGGCAACAAGATGAGCATCGCGAGATTGGCTGCCACATAACTCGGCAAAACAACGAGGAAACTTCGCGTGGCCTGAAGAGCCGCTACAAAGATCGACGCCAGAAAGTGGCAAACCACCCCGATGCTAATCAGCACGAAAACATCGATTCTTTCCGCATACTCCGGCGTGTAAATCAGGCTGATGACCGGTCGACCGAAAAAATAAAGGGCAAGAATTGCCAAGGAGCCCGCGGCAACCGCCACGGCAATGATCCGGCCCAAAAGCCGGATAAAACCCGGTATATCGTGGCGGGAGTACTGCCACGCAAGACGCGGCATTACCGTCTGTACCAGCGGCAGATAGAACATTCGGGCCGCCAAACCGAGATATGCCAAGGCGGCAAAAACCCCCAGTTGGGCTTCCCCCAGGTAAGCAGCCACAAAGTATCGGGGCAAATTACCGGACAAAGCGTTCAATCCCACCGCGAATCCTAAAGGCAGGCAGAGGATCGCTAAAAGCAAGGGCGGCTTTAAGGTCTGCCACCAACTTCCGTACGTGGCCAAGCGTTTAGGATGTTCTAGGGCAAAAGCCGTCGGCAAGTCGTGGATGATGAGTACTGTCATCCATACGAGGCCTAACCCCACGATGGCCCACGCAAGGTCTCGTGACAGCGCAAATATGCTTGCCACGATGCTCCAACCGAAAATAGCGCGGACCAGTTGGGAGCGTGCGACCAGTTTGAGCTTTTCGGCCCGCTGAAAACGTCCGTGGCAAATCAGCGAAAGGCCTTCCACCACCTTCGCGATTCCCATGGTCAATACACTCCAGAGGATCGCCGCTGGATACCCGGAAAAGCCGGCCAGCGTAGCGATCACCCCGAGGGCCAGCACACCGGTTCCCAATCGAGTCCACAGATAATCGCCCAGCGAAAAATCCTCGCGGGTATCTGTCGCCTGGGCTACATGAAGCTGAAGACCCGTGAATTCGACCACAGGCGCCGTAATGGCCACGGCAAGTGCATATTGACCTACCTGCTCTGCCGAGCCCCATTTCGCCAGCCAGACTACAATACCCCATTGCGAAAGGGCATTGGCCGCATGCCCCAGAGCTGCCCACGAAAAGTTCCCTCGAAGCGAGCGGGTGGGCTCGGGCCGCGGCGGCAAGGCCCCCTTCCCGTCGGGCCCGCGTGATTCTCGGCTCCTCTTGCGGTCACCTGCCCGGTTCGGCGAGGCGACGGGGCATCCTGCTGAGACCACTGGCGAAATACCCATTTATTGCTTTTCGTCTACTGCTTTTCGTCTATGGTTTTTTGTCTATCGCCTTTCGATTACGGCTTTTCGATTATGGTTTTTTGCCATGCAGCCGCTTTGGGGTGAAGCACAACCGAAGCTTTTCCCAATCGGATTCGCCGGTTTCTCTCGAAATGAAGTCTCCCGCCTCAGTTTCATCGCTTTTCCACATACCGCGATATTCCCGTGGGAAAGCGACGCTCCAGCTCAAGACAGATCATCAGCGCCGGAATGATCCAGTACTCGCTTTGTCGGATTCCATTGTGGGTCAAGCCGTAGACCCAAATCGGCAGCATGTCAATCAAGGCGTACCAGCCGCAAAAGCGCACGATCTGCCAATAGAATGCACACAGCAGTCCGAGCCCCACCAACCCGTAAGACATCAGAACATTGCCGAATGTGGAATGCAGCTCCTTCCCCGGGAGGGCTACGAAACGCTCATAGGCTCCTTCGCCGGCCCCAAACCACAGATGCTGCGGCTGCTCCCAAAATCGGGCATACCCCCGGTAAGCCATTTCTTCTTGGAGGTTTTTTTGTTTTGATTCCATTCGCTCTGCGATTTGCTCTCGCAGCGCGATCACCGGCTCGGTATGCACGGCGACAAGAACCGCCGCAATCCCCAGCACAACGAGCACCAAACGTCGGGCACAATAAAGGACAACGAGCATGCCCACCGCGGCAAGGCCGGCTCGCGATTGCGTCATGGCGGTGATGATCGTCAATCCCACAAAAACCAGCGGAAGCAAGGCCCGCAATCCCACCGGCAGGTGGCCCCGCCGGCCACACAGCAGCAGGATGGTACCCGTGAGCACGGCGTAATACGCCGTTTGATTCGGATTGCGGAAAAAGAGCGTAGCCCGTACCGCTTCGCTGATGGAGCTATCCCAAATTTGAAGTGCCGTAAATAGTTGCACCGCGATCGAACACATGATCGCGACACAGGTCCAACGGAAAAACGAGGCTCCAAACCAGTCGTATAGCGCAAGCGCTACGAAAAAACAAAAGCCATTGAAGGCGTAGTAAGCACTCGGGATTAGTAAGGTCGCATCACCCAGGAAAAGATACCAGCTTCCATTCACAATCAAGCTGTAGAAAACGAAGCCGGCTACTGCCCCGAGCCCACCTTTGGCCATCGCCGGGGCTTGGAATCCCCGGAAAACAAAAAGCAATGCTCCAATGAAAAGCAGAAGGAGATCGGCCGGTTGTGGTAAGCCCGATTCAAACACATAGATGGGCGAAACCACAGCTTGGATGAACCATAACAACGCTACCAGCGCAGCCTCCGCGCTGATCGACGGGGCACTCGACCCGAAAGTTGCCCACTCGCGTGGGCCTACGATTCTCCAGTTGGTAGCCGGGTTTGCCATGAACTCCCTTAAGCTGGAAAATTCCTTCGACCCACAGCAGGCATATCAAATCCCCGGGCAAGAAGCCGGTCTTCGTATTCGGGGTGATCTCCACTTAACGGCTGCCTCGATGCCTAGTGCGACCGAACTTTTTGTCCTGAAGGATTTTTGAGTCTCGGCGGCTTTTACTCCGCAAAAGATGAACCTACTATGGCGTCTTTTACCCGCTTCCGGGCGGAAGGTAACTTGCACGCCAAGTGAAGGCAATGCCACTCGGAAGTGCCGGCACCGCTCGCCGAAACCGCATTCCCGATGCATGACGGTGGCACAATCGGGTGTCCCCTGCCGGCCGGGATCCCTGGCTAATGTGGGCTTACACAGATCCCAATCCGAAGAACAAACACCGAATCAACCAACCGGAAACATATAGTCCTCCTTAGGAATATAGTTCTCCTTAGGACTTAGTCTTGGCACATAGGAGGTAATCCATCCCGAAGGGGGAACGAAAATCGCAGTATAAGGCGGACATTGATGAAATGACCAAAATGAGCATGATGCGCCGTATGGCTGCCCTCGATAACCTAAGCAATTTGAGTAGCATAGATTGGTTGATTAGTCCTGGAATAACAAATACACACTTTGAGTAATTTGGGTAGCTTGGTTGATATAAAAAACCGCTCGAATGTCTTCGCGAGCAACACGATCAACTTTGACGCAGATTTTTGAAGAGCCAAGGTCGCGGAAGCTCGCACCCGACTCCCAAGATTGACGATGAAGGAAATTGGCCTGAGGGAATAAAAAAGAAATAAAGGGATTAATGAAGAGCGGCAATACGGCCTAAGAAGAGTTGCTGGCCGGCTGTGGGCAAAAGGCGAAGGTTTCTTGCCGGCATGAACCGCGTCGTTCTACCTCAAGTCAAGGTGTTAGCACCTCCTTCCCGGCAACCCTTGCCGGCAGGTTTGAGCCGCCAGCCATCAAGCCAAATAATTTGCTCTACCCCGAGAAAACCGGGAAATATTCGGCTGTATAAAAGCCGCCAAGTGATGGGCATGGAAGTCGGATCGCATCGATGTTCATTCGGAAAAAAGTGGTCATAAAGCCGAAGAAAGCTCTGGCCCTAATCCGCGGCCACCCTTGGGTATTAAGTTCCTCCGTAAGTCTTGTGGACGAAGCGGTTGCCGACGGCGAAGTGGTCGATGTGGTCAGCGAGCAGGGGCAATTCATTGCCCGGGGAATTTACAACTCAAAAAGTCATATCTGTGTTCGTTTGTACACTCAGTCGGCGGATGAGGAGCTCGATTGGAATTTTTGGCGGACCCGGCTCCAAAGAGCGATCGCTCTCCGCCATCAGCTCGGGTTGCTCGAGCCTCAGGGGGCTTGCCGGCTGGTTTTTAGTGAAGCCGACGGCCTTAGCGGCCTAGTGGTCGACCGCTACGGACCGTACCTTGTGGTACAAATTACGGCGCAAGCCATGGCCGTGCGGACGGAGGAATTGATCCCCCTGTTGATTGAATTGGTGAATCCGCAAGGGATTCTGGTTCGATGGGACCCCGCGGCGGCCACAGCTGAGGGCGTCGCCGCAACCGCGGGGCGTACCTGGGGAGAAGTGCCGGAGCAAGTTACAATCCGCGAACATGGGACGTGGTTTCGCGTGGATCTGGTGGCGGGCCAAAAAACGGGTTTTTATTTGGATCAACGCGACAACCGCCGTGCTGCCGCGGAGTATTTAGCCGGCGCCGATATGCTCGATATGTATTGCTATACCGGGGGATTTGCCCTGGTGGCCGCGCGCGTAGGACAAGCGAAATCCGTCCTCGCCTTCGACAGTAGTAGCCGGGCCATTCAATTGGCTAAGGCAAACGCCGAGTTGAACGGTCTCACGAATGCTCAGTTCGAGGTGGGCGAGGCATTCGAGGTACTGGAAAATTTCGTTCGGCAAGGGCGTCGCTTCGATGCCGTGGTTCTCGATCCACCCCGATTTGCCGGTCATCGCCGCAAAATTGATCAGGCACTTCGTGCGTATCACTGGCTTAATCGCCTCGCTGTGCAGGTCCTTCACCCGGGGGGAATCCTGGTCACGTGCAGTTGCTCTGGTCGGGTGAGCCGGCAACAGTTTTTGGATATGCTGGCCGGTGTGGCGGAGAAAACCCGGCGGAGCTTTCAGATTTTGGAACAGCGCGGGGCAGCGGCCGATCATCCGGTGCTCTTGGCTTGCCCGGAGACCGAGTATTTGAAGTGCGTCATTTGCCGCGTTCTTTAGGCGAGTTAATCGCTCGATCCATCGAGTCCTCCTTGAGGATCGGCCGATCGTTCAACGACCGGCTACCCCCGCCCGGCGATCACTTGCCGCCGCGTTTGCACTTTCGATGCGATCCCCAAAAGCTAGCAGCGAGAGAAGCCTCCTTCTTCTCCTCGTCATCCTCCGTCTAAAGAGGGGTGCGGCTGAATTGGGGTTGCCCATTCGCAGGGAATAATCTTGAGCCGGGGGATTTGCAAAAAAGTTGGGTTCACGGTACGGCGACGGTTCAATACAGCGAAAATCGGCCGGAACGCAAACGCGGGCCATTCGCATCGGTTTTTAGTTACGATCCGCCGCATATTCGTATGCACCGACGTCCACCTGAGCCCCTTGAGGCCGTGCGGTACCTTCGATATCCGTCGATGGGGCAAACTCTGCGGTTCCCACGTCGATAGCAGGACACCCGCGCAGCAGATGCAAATCCGCGACGGCCAAATTTCGGAAAAAGCGGGCGGGCTCATCCACGATCACGTTGTGGTCAACGATCATCTCTTCTCCCCGCACATCGAGGGCCGATGCCAGGTTATTTCGGACCACACACTGTCGGGACAGAGTGCCCTTTTTGTGGGGGCCGATCCGCACCGCTGCCGGCCCCGGCCGACCGGCTCGCGGATCAACCACCGTGTTGTTTACGATTCGGCATCCCACGGCCCCGCCCAGGGTTATCCCGTGGTAATGATCGACAATGACGACATTATTCTCCACGACCCAATCGACGAACATTCCATCGAAACAACCGATCCCCTGAAGCGCACCGCGATGAGGCTGGTTCGGATCCTCATAATTGATGATCACATTTCCGCGCAGCACCACGCCTTTTACCTGGCCACTTCCCACACCTTCAGGGCCCACGGTCCAACTCTGGAAACCATCGTCATGATTCTGGTTGACGTCGTAGCAATTCTTCACCAAGTTGTATTGAAACACGCCGTAGTCACCCAAACCGCGGAGGCCATCCCCGGCAAAATTCTCCACCACATTGTGCTCAACCAAGGCGTGGGGACCGCTGACGGAAATCCCGAAGTTGACATTCTTCAAATAGTTGCGGCGGATCACGATCCGCTCGCCATCCGCGCGAATGCCATCCCATGCCCGTTCGTTCCATTGCTCGGCCGACCAACTGGCGGAATCCTCGGCCGAAAACAGCCGGCAATCCTCCACCACCACGTCATGCACTGGACCCTGCCAACCGTGAGATTGAATGTCGACAAGCACCCCAGGCCGCGAAGCCGGCTCACCGTCCGGATGGACGTGCAACCCTTTAAGAACCCAGCGGCACCCCGCCACGATGCGGATACGCGTGAAATGCGGCTGGTGGCCCGGCTCGGCAGCGATCGTGATCAAATCGCGATTGTAATAGCCCTGAATGACCAACTCGCCGTAGTTCCCACTGCGGAGGTAAATCGTGTCACCGGCCCGCACGGGGGCGCCGGGGTTTCTTTCCACTAACTGAAAACCTGCACGATAAGGAAGCGACGGCCACTTCTGGCTTTCGATGAGCCCTTGCGCGAAAACCTCTTGCAGGCTACGCCATGGGCGATCCTTCGAGCCATCATTTGCCGGATCGCCATGCTGAGGATCCACATAGAAATCTTTTCCCGAGGCTGAAAACGTCCCCCCGCCAATTGCTGCGATGAGGACCGCTCTCAGCAAGTAACCGATCAACGGTCTCCGCATAATCGAACTCCTTTGGACCAGGACCGAAACGCACTTTTCCGGCAGGGAAATGGGGCAAAACCTTCGGTCAGAAGCGGGTTACGCAAGCTACCCTCCGGTAACAGGATACGGTTTAGGAGAGGAAAAATCTCTCCAAACGGTCCGGCAAATACACGCGAGCATTTTCCGCCGATCGACGGAACTGCTCACCTTGCCAAGACACAGGGGCTCGCCTCGTTAAGACACAGGGGCTCATCTTGTCAAGGAAGAAGCAGCCGGCGGATTGCTTCCTTAAGGACCCCCTCCGCCTCCGGACTCAAATGGGATGCCGTCGGCTCGTAGCCACCTTCTGCGTAGGAAAGCTCCGTACAAATGTATCCGGTGCCTAAATCGCCATAAGCGGCGGTAGCCACGAATTTATCCGGAAGGACCGATTGCGCAAATAGCTGAAATTCCACCATGCATTCTCCCGGCAGATGCACGATCGAACCCTCGTTCACTTGAAGGCAGCTTAGGGTAAAAGGTTTCTCGTGCCGGCGATGAAATGCCACGGCACAGGCCGCGCGGACTCGCTGGACCGGGTCCGCCTGCTGGTTCCGCATGAGGGTCGCCTTGTCTGCTTCGGTATGGCCGGGATCGCTTCGGGCCGGGAAGCAGACTTGAACGGTTCTCCATGCCAGCCGGCGCACCGGCTCAAGCCGCGTTGATTCCGCGGCTTGCCGCATGGCCTGATACAATCGCTCCGTAAGCACATCGCGGGCCTCGCGACTCCCGTCATTGTACTTACCCATCGTTACATCGCCGGCACAACCGGTGAAATAGATTTGGAAAACCCCCTCTTCCTGCTGGAGACGCTCGCGAGCAAAACCGGGGACATCACTCGAAGCCCGCGGATCCCCGTAAAAACTCTGCGGATGAGTCGCGTAATAATGAATTCTCACCAGGACCCGACCGTCGTGCGCCAAAGTGACGCTCCGCAATAAAGGATCGATCCGACCCTCGGGCAGCTCGCGGATTGCGGGGTCTTTACACGAGCTGTACCGGACCACCAGCTTGCCGTCGGGAGTCTTGGCCCGCCGCGTCGCGGCCACTTGATGCACCTTTACCGCCGTCAATCCCACCTGATTAAACGGCTGAAAACGACCACAGGCCTCACGGACACTTTCCGCCAATTGGTCGGTCACGCGTTCGAGGAAGGCAAAATCCACATAAAGTTGCGGAAAACCAATTTCGCTCAGAAGTCGTTGGGCATCACCATCGGTATAAGGGGCCGTGTGCTGATGGATTGTATGAACGGCCACGCGCTCCGGCGAGGTGCCAGCCGCCTCCGCAATCTTCTTCACGAAAAGTTCGTGCGAGGAATTGCTCAGCCCACACCAATCGAGGGAACATACGACGTAACGGTCCGAACCTTCTTCCAGAATCACTCCTTTGGCCAATAGGGGTGTTTCCACCACTTTGACAGGGGCGAGCCAAATAAGCGGGTGGCCGTCGACAGGCGGGGTTACATTGCAGGAAAAAGTGGCCAAACGAAAATGCCCCAGGCTATCGGCGCTTGAGACAAAAGCCAAAGCGCAGCTACAGATCCAAACGGAAAAAGGGGCAAGCATTACCCGTCGAAGCATCGTTTCTCTCCTCATAGCAGGAACGATTCCCTAAGCCAGTCTGGGTGATTAGCCACTTTAACTGATTCAGGAGAGCAAAACTCTCGGCTTCCGCGGGACCATATCCTGAAAGGTAATTCGGCGGCGAGGCCCGGTCCAGTGCCAAAGCTGCTGAAAGGCTAATGCCGCTAGATACACGGCAGCCGCCGTGAGGACGATGGCTGCTTCGGCGCTCACCGGCGTCCCATAGACGGCAAGACGGGGCACGGTGGTTTCCAGGCAGCAAAGAATTCCCGAGACGAGCATCATCGGCCCCATTCTGCGGACCCACTGAGCCGCCGTGGCTGCCGGAAGACTCAGCAGTGTAATCACCAGTACCAATCCCACAATTTGCGTCAGGCAAATCACGGTCAAAGCAACCAACATCATCAAAATGACGTTCATCATCGTGACGTTTACGGATTGTAGCTCAGCCTGCTCCGGATCGAGGCAGATGGCCAGCAATCTTTTGTGCAGCACGGCTACCACGGCAATGATAATCAGGTTGAGCGCGGCAAGTTCCCCGACCTGACGCCAACTCACGTAGCTGATATTGCCGAACAGGTAGTTCATCAGCTCGCTTTGATAGCCAGGCGTGAATTTTGCCAAAAGCACCCCCAGGGCCATTCCCACGCTCCAAACCGCGGCAATCAGCGTATCGGGCAACTGGCCGAAACGTCGCTCGCAATAACCAATCAGCGCTGCTGCTCCCAGCGCAAAGAGGGCTGCCCCATGAAGCGGTTGCAAACCCGGTAACAACTGCGGGTACACGGCGCCGAGAAACAGGGCAAGCCCCACCCCGCCTAGTGCAGCATGGGCAACGGCACCGGAAAGAAGCACAATCCGCCGCGTGATGACATACGGGCCCACCAGCCCACACGCCACGCCGCCTAAAACCCCGGCAATTAACCCCGTCAGTAGAAACGGATTGTGCTGAAAATCGCGCCACAATTCGCTCATTTTTGTTCCCCAATTTTTGCAAAGAACGAGCCAGTTTTCCTGAAAGAACAAAGCGACTTGATCCTCCAAAGGCAACTAATCCAATCCCGGATTATCCCGAACCACGTTCGGGCAAAGCCGAGTTGTAAATTTTTCGCAGTCAAACATCCATTGAAGTATTGAATAAAAAGGAAGCCGGTGCCCCGGAGACGCGACAACACAACTCGCCCCCGAAAGGCGACAACACAATTCGCCGCGGAAAGCGGCCGAAAGCTATCGCTGCGATTCGCGAATCACATGCCCCAACTCGGGGAGGACCAGTTTTTCCATCGCCAACTGAATGGCCCCCGGTGAACCGGGCAAAGCGAATACCATGATCCGACCGACCAATCCTGCCGTTGCCCGGCTTAAAATGGCGGCCGGACCGATTTTCTGAAAACTGAGGAGGCGGAAGAGTTCGCCGAAGCCCGGCAACTCTTTCTCGAACATGGGCCGAATCGCTTCGATGGTTTGATCCCGCCGGGAAAGCCCCGTTCCGCCGGTGATGAAGATCGCCTCGATATCGGAGCGATCTCGCCACCGCGTGACCCACTCCCGAATCGCGGACAAATCGTCCCGAACAATCTGCCGGTCCAACACCCGGTGGCCTGAGCACTCCAATAAATCCACCAGGAGTTGGCCGCCTGTGTCGGTGGCTAAAGTCCGAGTATCACTCACCGTTAACACGGCACATCGAACGGACGTTGGAGCCGCTCGGCGATGTTCCTCCGGTACGCTGCTCACAGATTATCTCGACAAACATCAAAGTGACCAAACAGATGTTGCAAGTTCACGACACCGCGTGACAAGCGTGGTAAGATCGCATCCGGATCCTTCTTATCTTTTCATCTTTCTTAAAGGAAGGTTACATTTCTTAAAGCAAGGTTACATCTCGGAAACCAAGCTTACCTCTTATCAGAAACCAAGCTTACATCTTAATGGCAGCCAGGCAAGATCACGAACTTGCTTCCGAAAAACAAGTCGATAGGGAAAACAAGCTCGCGCGATCGCCTTCACGAAATAAACCGTTTTTCCGTTGGCGGTTTAGCCGCGCAAGCGGCACCGTGCAAAAAGCCCCTGATCTGCTTCTACTGGCCGCTAGATCGCGATTTGCCCAGAGGAGATGCAGCCCCCCCGAAGCACAAGCCGAAGTCAACCGGTAATCTTTTGGATCCCGCGCGGGGAGTCTACACGGTACGAAGCGAGAATACCCGTGCGTGTTTCATTCCGGGCGAAGATTCGCGGTGATAGCGCCAGGGAGTATCCGAGCTTATCGCCGGCTTCACCCTTCCGGAAAGATAGGTCGATCCCTTATCGCCGTTGGTCGTTTCCTAACTTGAGGCCGATTTAGGCACGATATCGATCTGAAGGGCCGGATCCGCCGCCGGCACGTAGGTGGTCGGCAACCCTAATTCTCGGCGGATGATGTTGACCCCTTGTGCGATTGCAGCCGACTTGTAGAAAGCAATCTCCCGATTGCATCCCTGCCGGCCGAAACCGCAATCGCTGGAAATGACCAGTTTCTCCGGCGGAATGTACTTCAAAGCACGACGGATTTCCGCGGCCACATCCTCCGGCCGATCCGCCTGAAGGGTACGATGACTGACCACACCGATGCAAATTTTCTTCGGCAATCCCCGGGCCAGCGAGCCAAAAAGCTCGATGTCTTTGAAATTACGATCTTTCATTTCCAGGGTCCAAACATCGCCTTTCGCCTCGTAGAGATACATCTCAAGCGACGCGGCATAACTGGTGTCTTCCATGACCCGCTGCATGTTCGGATTCCCCCAACAGGTGTGGATCCAGATTTCAATATCATCCAGCCCTTCCACTTCGCGATTGTATGCCTCCAGCATGAACCGCACGTCGGGATGGTCCTTCCCCAGACTATTGGCCATGAAATGGAAACAAGGCTCCTCCACCTGAATACATGGGCAGCCGGCATCCCGCAGGGCGCGGAGTTCCTTGTTCATGGCCACGGCAAGGTCCCAAATCAGTTCGCGTTTATCCTTGTACTTATCGGTATGAATGTCGAGAAATAAACTCATCACCTGAGAACAACAGGTACCGAATCGCACCGGCTTCCGACTCTTTGCCTGGGCCATACGCCAAATCTTCGGATAATCCAGAGGGCGATGCTCCACCTTATCCACCACCCGCGGCCATCGCCACCCCGTGTAAATTTCATGAAGCAAGGTGCCCGGCGGATAGCGCAGCCAAGGTGATCGCGTTTCTTCCGATTGCAGGTAATCCCCTTCAAGCCCTTTCCACCGCTGGAGTGGATAATGATGCCAAGAGCGGCCCGCGAAATCCTCGTCGCAATGGAAATCGCCATGGGTCAGAATGTCTAATCCCGCCCGCTCCTGATCGCTGATAACCACAGCAAGGGCATCCTGAAACTTTTCCCGGAAGCGTATATCCATCATGCAGGTGTCTAACGGTCGCCCCCACATACTGACATCGAACCACCGCGGTCGTGGGTACGAGCCTGTCGTTGTACAGGGGAGCATCAAATCCTTAGTGACGGTCAGCATAGTTTGGTCTCCTCTGGAAAGCTGTAGATTACCGGTTTACGCCACCCGTAACCGCAATGTCGTTCAGGAGAAGCCTCATTCCCAAGCACCAAGCCGCGAATTCCGCCTAGAGGATGTGCCGCGATCTTTGCCGGAAGACCGCGATCTCTGCTGGAGGAATCTGCTCAAAAAAACGCCTTGCGACTCGAAAAGAAAAACCTCCCGACGATTCTCGCTTTGCCAACAGCAAGACCGGACTTTGCGGATCTTCCTGCGGGAAGCCTTCGCACCTTCGGCATCTGGGCAATTACATGCCCACACTTCGTGCGGCTTCAGCTCCGGCGAGGGCTACCGTGTGATCATTTTCTACAGTGCTTCCGGAAACGCCGATCGCCCCGATGACTTCGCCCCGGTCGTTCCGTATCGGCACCCCGCCGGGAAAAGTAATCAGCCCCCCGTTGGAGTGTTCAATTTGATAAAGAGGGCCCCCTGGTTGCGAGAGCTTTCCCAACTCGCCGGTGTCCATGTCGAAAAATCGAGCCGTTCTCGCCTTGCGGATGGAAATGTCGATCGACCCGAGCCATGCCCCATCCATCCGAACAAAAGCCTTCAGGTTTGCCCCGGCATCAACGACGGCGATGTCCATCACCACCCCCAGTTCTTTCGACTTTTTTACCGCCGCTTCAATCGCCGCTTGAGCTTGGGCCAGCGTAATGTCCGCCATAGTGTAAAAACCTCCTTTACCTAGCCGTGGGTTCATCGAGTAGTTCCCACTCTCTCCGAGAGTGCTTCTCATTCCCTCCGAGTCAGCACAAAAGAATCCGACTCATCACAAGGGAAAATCATCACAAAAGAATTGCCGAGCTGCTTTGCGTCGGGCTTTCTCCACATAAACTTGCTGCAAGTAGGACGGTCGATCGCTGATTATAAAGCAGGGGATTTCCGCGTTTTTCCTCGTCACTCGGACGACGGCGGCACTAAGACCAAACACTTTTGAAATTCGTTACGAGTCCCCCGGGGCACTCGCATCAGGGGGGCACACTTCGCCCTGTGCCCAGAATTTCGACATGCAAAGAGCACTTGCCGAAGTCTCGCCCACCTATCGCCCCCATCAACTAGCTTTGATCTCCTCGCTACTCCCTGATCCCTGAATCCGCTCCCACTCCTAGAGAAATTTCCAGGCTCCTCTTTCATCCGTGTCTTTCTGATCTATCCACTGTGTCTTTCCGAGTTTCTCAATCGTGCGAATCCGTAACGGCTCCGCGACACGAAAGCCCCCCATGGAGCCCAGTTCAGCTCATCCTCCAAATATGTTAATTAATATATATGAAATTGACATAAATTGTACCGCCAACTTTTTGTGCGGCTAGGGGCTCATCTAACTTCTTTCCTTGTCGTTTTCTTTTCCTGTCTTTTTGGAAGCAGAGCTTCTTTTTTCATGAGGCAAAGGAAATCATTTATGACGAAAAGCAAATCAGCCCATTTATGACGCGAAGCAAATCATTTGTGACGCAACGCAAATCACCGCATCGCATAAGGGCATCGGTCACGCCGAGAAAACCGAAACTGGTCTCACGACGCAAGACTGGCATGATAAGACAGGGCAAGGAGAGCTAATCCTGCCGGCGGTTACTCGCTGTAGTTCAGTCGGATGAAGGACGAGCGAATCGGGCGAAAACGATCTGCCCTCAAGTAAAAATCCAAAAGCTTATCTGCCCCGGGAAGCGGCTGCGGATCGTCACATTGCTTCACTGCGGCTAACGCCCGGTAAACCTCCTCCAAGCGCTTGGCCCCCCGCTCGGGACCAAAACATTGGAGGATAGCCCGGCGGTTTTGCTCAATGATCGCTTTGTCAGGAGGCGAATGGATTAAATCCGCAAGCCACGGGTTCAGCGACAAGACCTCTGTGCCCGATTGCTCCCCAGTAGCAAGCCGCCGAATCACCTCCGCCTGAAGCTGCTCGTCCAAGTCTGCAAAATCCGTTCCTTCATCTCCGTACTTGGTGGCCAATATCGCCTCGTCGTTCGGATTAGGCCGGCGGCCGTACCAGCTCAGTGCGGCCGTGTAGGCCTCCTTCCACAGGGCCAAGAGTTCTCGCCGATTGAACCAGCGAGAAGGGACAGAGAGTTGAGGATGGAGATGATTCAAGCCGATTCCTTCTTCGCGGAAATCGGCGGTAATTTCCGGCAGATCGCGACCCACCAGCTCGCGCCCCGCAAGCCACGCCTCCAAAAAGACAAGCCCGAAACCCTCGGCCACGCTTGTCGTAACGATGCGATCGGCAGCCTGAAGGTTTTCGGAAAAGCTTAACCCATCGGGGGCGCCCACGTCAAATAAACATGGCACTTGCAATCGCCGCCCCACCGTTCGCCAGTACTTATAGACCGCAAGCTCCGCCGGATTCAAAGGGGCCAAGGTAACCGCACAGACAATCTTCCCATCCCCTAGAAGCGAATAAAGAAGCAGCTCGCCGACATTCTTTCGGCGAATCCCTCGCACCGGATACAGCCAGTACTGCACGTGAGGCGGTACGTCGAACTTGCACTCCAGGAGGCCCCGAGCCCCTCCCTGCTCATCCGCCGTCGGCTCCTCGGAGACCGAGTTGGGCACAAGATGGAGCCGATCACCCGGCACACCCGCTACCTCCAAGGCACGATAATCGCGGCGAGTGAGCACGGCATAATGAATCTGCGCACCCTGGGGATAAAGCCAAGCGTGCCAATCACCCCCGAGCTCGCTTGCGGAAAGTCGACGCGAGAGGTACGCAAAATTCTGGGGCCGAAAATCTTCAAGAAAATCGTGAATGTGGATGAGCACACGCCAGCCCTCGGCGGCCAACTTCGTAATGGCCCCGGGAAGTCCCGCATTTTTGCCTAGCCCCGGATTGTGCACGTGGAGGAGAGTGGTTTCCGGCCCAAACCCATGGCTTCTCAGTCGCTCGTCGAGGATGCGGAATAACTCCGCCACCGCGGGAACACACCCCCGATGAGCATCGTACTCCAACTCGCTGACCGGGATCATCACAAGGTGGCCGGCCTCTTCCGCTGCTGACCAAAATGCCGGCCACCCCTCCTTTCGACCACCGAAAAGTAGAGCGACCCGGGTTCCCGACCCTACATAGCATGGCTGCGGCTCCATGGAAGCATGTGCCGCAACGCCCGCGCCCATTGCCTCTACTCTGCCTGCTTGCCCACCTTTGTTCCAGCTGCCCAAAAGTGAGCGAAGGTGGCTTTCAATAACCCGGGTTACACCCCCCCGATTTAAATGGTAATGAATAATGGCAATTTGCATGGGACAGTTGCTGGATTCTGGCAAGGATCAGGAGATGGGCAGGCGGCGGGAAACCCAATCGATAGGAGCTCCTCAGAACGGATTTACGAAACCGACGCCGAGTAGAACTTAGCCCGGTAAGCCTCGATTTCGATCATCGGCGGTCGTTCCACTTCCCGGATATCGAATTCCAGTTGGCGATAAGTACCGTCGCTGGCTTCGAACTGCCGCATGATAGTCGGCAACTCTTGAAGCAGGCGAAGCTTTTGTTCTCGCTCCAAGCGATTCATCACAGTTTGAAGGATGCCGAAGGCCATCCGCCCCAAAGCCGTCGTTTCCTGATTCCGGTGAACTCGTTGATCCAGGTCGGTTTGCGCAAATGCGGTGAGCCCCAGTTTTTGATGAATGTCGATCAGCATCGCGGTCTCGACACCATATCCGACAGGAAAAGGAATCTTTTCGAGGATCGACCGCCGACCGGCATACTCCCCGGAAAGCGGCTGCAAAATGGCGGTCAACTCCGGATAGAAAAGGCTGAAAAGGGGCCGGATTAAAATTTCCGTGACCCGCCCACCCCCCGTCGGACGCAGCACATTCGAATAAACAATCGGCCGGTCGTAGAAGGCCTTCACATAATGCACCTCAGGAATTTGGAGCAACGGACCGACCAACCCATAAACGAATCGCGGGTGAATGTTGCCGATGTCGGCATCCACAAAGACCAAAATATCCCCTTTGAGCAAATACAGGGCTTTCCAGAGGTTTTCGCCTTTGCCGCGTTGAACTCCCAATTCCGGCAATACCTCCGAAGCCACATACACATCGGCCCCAAACGCACAAGCAATCTCGCAAGTTCGGTCGGTACTGCCGGAGTCGATCACCGCGATCTCGTCAATCAAGGGATAACGGTCCATCAATTCGGCTTTGAGGATGACGATCTCCTTACCGATCGTCTTCTCCTCGTTGAGCGTCGGCAGACAAAGCGAGATAGTGACTCCCTGTCGCTCTTTCTGCTCAACCAGCCACTTGATGTCCCAAAAATTGGAGTGATGGAAGGTCCGCTCAGCGAGCCACTGCTGGAGATTCATCCGCCCGACCCTCATCTATCGCTAACAAAATGCCTACCAACTGGGCCACCCCTTTGAGCATGGGTTCAATCAGCACATGATCGGGATCCCGAGGATGGTTTTTCACCCCGCGTGTAATTCCAATGGTGACCGCGGGGATTTTTCGCATCAGTAGCTCGCATAGCTCGGAAGGGTAGTGTGTTTGATCCGCCTCAATCCCAAGCTGATTCATGACATCCGCCACGCATTTGACCAACGGATGCGAAAACGGGATTCCCGCTGCCGCTGTGGTGAAAAACGGGTCGAACTGAATATCCACGGCATATCGGGCACCACTTTCGGCAACCAAATCGGCGATTTGTCCGCAAAGCTGCCGCACCATATCGTCGGAGTGGCTTACGATCTCCAATCCCAGCTCGGCACGCTCTGGTTCGATGTCGTAATAACGCCCCGCGTGCATTCTCCCCAGTTTTATTTTCGTGTAGGGCTGGGTCGGCAGGGGAATCCCCAAGATCTGCTGCACCACATGATTCAGAACCACTAGCGGGCTTTCGCTGGCATACAGGCGGGATGAGCCATTGTTCGGTCGAATGGTGCAAATGATATCCGCTCGCGCCGTTCCGATGGAGAAGGCATTCAAGCGGCCCAACTGCATCCCCTCCACGCAGATTCCGCAATCAATCCGTTGACCGCAGTTATCCAAGAAAAATCGGATCCCTGCGTGATTGCCACGCCCTAAGCTCCGAACAGAGCCGAGCAAGATAAGATCGCTTTCCAGCTCTAGGCCTAAGTGTTCTAACACAGCCGGCAAAAGCGACAACCCCGCTGCCCCCATGGCATTGTCGCCGGCGCCGGGTCCAACGACTTTTTCAGAATCCACGGTGACCTGATGATTCTCAGTAGCCGGGAAAACACTATCTAGATGGGCAGCCAAGAGAATCGTTCGATTATGACGCCGTCCCCGCAGCCGACCAATGGCGTTCCCGATCTGGTCGGTGCCCGCATCGCTCAGTCCCGCTTCGATAAATCGGTCCAAAAGAAAACGGACCCGCTTCCCTTCATCGCCGCTGGGAGCCGGAATTTGAGTCAGCGTAATCAAATCGGCCAATAGCCTTTCCCGGAGCGGAGCCAACAATTCCGGAATCTCCTTGACAGCCGGGACACTTACCGTGTTTTGAGGCATGGCTCGATCCTCCTTCTTATACGCCGATTTCTCTGGGCTCCATCCAGTGCTCCCCATACTCCTGAAGTGAAGAAAAACGAAAATCAAACTCTCATTTCTGAAATCATCCCCGCTTAATCTCAAATGAATTCGTGCTCGAGTTTGATGATGGGAAACAGGACCCTGACTTCACGCAGCATGAGACAACTTGATCCATGAACCATTCAACAAAGCTCAAAGCCTTCATACGATCCTTTGGCGGGCAAGGTTTTTCGCACACGCCGCAGGCCCCCTTTCCCACCGAAGACTGTTCTCTATCCGCTCTCTATCCGCTACGTCTGATACTTGCCGAGCGTTCCGGTGGCCAGGCCGAGCCAAGTGTTCCTCACTCCTGGATGCCAAAAGCTTTAGCGTTGTTGTTCGATGTTCAATCGCGTCGCTCTTCTCGAAAAGCGACTCCTTTTCAAACACGGTGATAAACCGCTGGGAATTCCTCCGTCTCCGTAACCTTCCTAGTCGCCAGTGACTTCTTCTTAAAAGCCGTGACAAACCGCTGCTGAGGAACCGGGCCACCTATCGCCTTCAAAGTCAAGCCCCCGTATTGCCGCCACTTGGAGCACCCGCCGCGCACCCCAAGATGCTCGCTCGCACGTACGCCCACACCGCCCGTAGCTCACTCGTATATCAGCATCCCTACCCACTTCGTCTTTCAGCGCCGAAACGACCGACGCCATTAATTCCGGGGTCCAAGTCGCCCCTAAATCCTCCCATGCACACAACTAATGGCACCGAACCCAAGCCGTTGTCCAGGCACAGTTTCCAAACGAAAATTAGCAAATTTCCAAAAATTTTTGTTTTTTATTTTTGCTCCTATTTGCACCGCCGTCGTTTTGACGCGATCTGGAAAGAGACTGACGACTTCGGCTCGTCCGGCGAAACAATCGGCTTCCCCCAGACCAAGCCCCGTAAGTGCGTATCAAGGTGTTAGGGAAGCTCCGGGATCAAACCCGCGAACGAGGTCCGGCGACCTCCTCGCGGTGAAAAATCACTAACATGATTTTAGATTTCTTACAAATCTTCCCGGATTAACTTACACGGGCGATTACAGCCTTGGACCGGCCAAAAAACCGGATTCAATGTCCGACGAGTACCCCCGCGGTATTACCACTCAACCCATCATGGTATTTCCCAGCCACGCAAGCTCCGTCCGCGTTTCCTGAAGCCCTAGGATTAAAAACTCCCGAGCGCCGCGAAGGCCAGCATGATAAGGCGACAGCGATTAAGAACGCAGCAAACCACCGTTTCAAAAATGGATGCTTCCAACCAACACCGAATCCAGCAAGCTTCCTACCATGTTCGCACACCCCCCATCCTACAACCTGCCTCCCCCACGTCGGCCACCTCATGCAGCTCCCATGACATTATAAAGGGACTTCCATCCCACTTGAAGTGCCCCGAGGCCTGAATGATCATATTGGTGATGCACACAATGAACTTTATAAACTATTTGAGCATTGAGCGTTAACTACTTATTAAATAGTGCATTTCGCGATGGCCGCGATGCGTTGTGCACAGGGCAATTGCCGTCAAAAAGCCCTTTCAGATTCCTGCCCCGCTGACTTCAAAGTCGAACTGGCTGCGGAAAATCAATTTTCCGCTTCGCCGCGGCAATTCCATCCTCCCGATGGGGTCCATGAGGTGATCTTTCGCATCGGCCGCACCGGAAGTTCGCCGGCAATGCGGTATCCGTGTCTGGCCCAATCTTCTGCCAAGTGGGTCAGGTCGTTCAATAACTTCTCGAGTTTTTCCCGGAAATGCTCCATCGTCTCCCGATCGCTCTCAGGCGGCACGCGGATCGCTGGCCCTGCAACACACCGTGCCCGGGAAAAAGGTCGCGGAATGGCAAACCGATCCCAGCTCGGCATCCGCCACGGCCGATCGTACCCAAAACCCAAAGGAATGATCTCGGCACCAAGCTTCGCAGCCAAGTAGATCGGCCCCAGGGCCATTTGCCGCCGAGGACCTCGAGGACCATCCGGCGTGATCACCAGGCGCAAATCCCCGTGCCCGCGGATGATCTCCAAACTCGCAGAGGCACCCCCCCGTCGCGTGGAACCAAGAATCACCCCGAAGCCGAAGTACTGCGCCGCCGCCCCCAGCACGGCTGCGTCTCGATGTCGGCTCACCAAAAGCCGAAGTCCGTAACCGCACCGCAGCGTGATCGGAAAAAGCAAATACTCGTGCCAAAATACGTAGATGCTCGGTGACGGATTTCGCCCCTCGGCCGGATCCACCGTCACATCGTAATAAGCCACCTTATATTGAAGAGTCCTCATCCATAATCGCACCATCATGGCCGCGGCAAAGCCAGCCGCAGGGGACGCTGCCAGACTGTGGGTCGCACCCATGCCCGTCCCTCGCCACCGGATCGTCGCGCCACGCATCCCACCGGGCCTCATTATGAGGAGCTTCCCAGCCATTGGCCCCGGAAGACCTCTTCGGCCGACCCGGATAAGTACACTCGGCCATCCTCCTCGCTCCAGTGCGCTTCAAGCAGACCTCCCAAAGCATGAATCTCCAACTTCCGAACCGTGCGGCCCGTGAGCACACCGGCCACGCAGACGGCGGCTGCCCCCGTCCCGCAAGCCATGGTTTCGCCGGATCCCCGTTCCCAGACACGCATCTTCACCTCCCGCGGCGATATCACTTCCACAAATTCCACATTCGCCCGCTCGGGGAAAAACGCGGCCCGTTCCAACTTCGGTCCTAGCGCCCGAACCAAATCATCCCGCATCTGCTCCACAAACAGCACGGCATGAGGATTTCCCATCGAAAGGGCCGTCAATCGCACGGCAATCCCCCCGATTTCCACCTCCTGATCCACTACAGGGCTTTCCGCATCCCCGCTCGGTGCGCGGAGCGTGGTCGGCACTGCCGCCGGCTTCAGAATCGGTATTCCCAGATCGACCTCGGTCCCCACCACCCGATCGCCTTCGATCGAAAGTCGCACCTCTTTGACCCCCGCCCCGGTTTCTACCCGCAGGGGATTTTTCCGGCACATGCCGTGCTGATAGACGTACTTGGCCAAGCATCGGATTCCGTTCCCACACATCGCGGCCTCGCTCCCGTCGGCGTTGAACATCCGCATCCGCACATCGGCCACTTCCGACGGGCAAATCAGAATTAACCCATCGCTTCCCACTCCGAAATGCCGATGCGAGATCACCCGCGCCAATTCCCCGGGATTTGCCGGCATCGGTTCGGAAAAACAATCCACAAACACGTAATCGTTGCCGGCACCGTGCATTTTCGTAAACTGCATGATCCGATTTCCTCGCTAATAGCCGGGCAACCAATATTTTTCACCTAAAAAAGGCATGAAAGAGCTCTATCTCCCGCCCAATCCCCCGCTACCGGAACTCCCCGCGATTATGGAGGCCCTCACATCGCCCCGGTAACTCAATCCCACTCAAACCCGAGATTTTACCGCCTCACCCGCGTCGGCACCAAGCTCGCGGAGTTCCCGCCAAACGAAACAGAGGTTGCGCGATCATCAATCGCCGCCCGATTCCCCCCGCAATCTCGAAGACTTGACGCCCCCTCCACGCAAAACCCATAATGCAGGGGACGGCTCGGCGAGCAACCGGCGGAATCGGCCGCACAAATCGAAAAAGCCAAGCCCTCACAAGGAAAAAATCATCCAATCCGACCGTCAAACTGCCAGAACAAATACGTCAAACCGCCAAAATAGGGGGCGAATTGTCAAAAAGCCGCATGAAAAGCCGAAAACTAATCGCAAAAGCGCACGATAGGAATCCCGCGTTCGGTTTTGGCGTTAAAGTTGAGCTGCCACCTGGCCAATACTTCCTCGCACGAAAATGCCCTTTGAGACCGACTCACCGGCGTGCCCCTCCGTTTCTCCAAAAAAGTTCGCCTCCTGCCCGCCCGACTGCCGTCCGAAATTCCGCGGGACCTTCAGGCCGCTTACCGGCCGCAATGACGTGACAAGCCGCCTCCATGCCAATTAGAATCTTTTCAGACTCCACACCGCCGTTTTCGGGCATAACTTTGTTGATGACCAATTCGCAGGAGTCCACCTCATGACAGCGACGAACCACTCGCCGACTCAGCGAAACCGGCAAGCACAGCCTCTGGCCAACCGGCGACGATTCCTTCAGCAAACGGCACGAGTGGCCGGCGCCACAACCGCCGGACTCACCGTGTTGCGGGATCCCCGTTCGGCTCGCGGAGCCCTGGCAAACGAAAAGATCCTTCTGGCCATCATTGGGCTGCGTGGCCGCGGCACGCATTTGGCCCATGGCTTCTTGGATCGTCCTCAAAAAGATTGCGAAATCGCCTACATGTGCGACGTCGACTCCCGGCAGTTCCCCAGGGCGAAGGAAATCGGCGATCGTCAAGGTCGCATGCCCAAGTGTGTGCAGGACTTTCGCGAAGCCCTGGATGACCCCGCCGTCCATGCCGTCGTCTCCGCCACGCCGGATCATTGGCACGCCCTTTCCGCCGTTTGGGCTTGCCAGGCGGGGAAAGATGTCTATGTCGAAAAGCCGATGACCCACAATTGTTGGGAAGGCCAGGTGATGATTGCCGCGGCCAAGCGCTACAACCGGGTCGTTCAAGTCGGCACTCAGAACCGCTCGGCTCCCTACAACTTTGCCGCCCTAAAATACATCCAAGAAGGAAAGCTGGGCAAAATCTACATGGGCAAAGTCTTCAACCAAAAATTCTGGGCTAATCATCCGGTCGTACCCAATGCCCCGGTTCCTCAGGGGTTCAACTGGGATATGTGGAACGGCCCGGCCCCGGAACACCCGTACAACCCCGGCTTTCACAATTATTGGAATCACCTCTGGCGATACTCCGGCGGCGACATCGCCAACGACGCCAGCCATCAGATCGATTTGGCCCGCTGGCTCTGCGGCGTACGCCATCCCAAAACCGTTTATTCCGTTGGCGGAAGATACGCCAGTGAAGGTCTGGCGGAAACCCCCGACACTCAAGTCGCCGTGTGGGAGTTCGATAATCTGATCATGATCTTCGAGCTCACGCTCTACACCCCGTATATGCTGAAAATTGATCCCGAGGTCCGCAACAGCGATCTTTTCCCCTATTGGCCCCAGACGGCAACGCGGATCGAGCTTTACGGCACCGAGGGGCTGATGGTCATCGGGCGGCACGGCGGCGGTTGGCAAGTCTTCGACCGGCCCAAAAGCCGCCAACCCGTTGTCCGCGCCCAAATGTACGGCCGATTTCCCGACCCCGAGCACCAGCAGAATTTCATCGAATGTATCCGCACCCGAAATCAGCCCAATGCCCCCCCGGAAGACGGTCACCTCAGCTCGCTTTTGATTCACTACGCCAACATCAGCTATCGCCTCGGCGGCGAAAAGTTACGCATCGACCCCCAAACCGATCACATCATCGACAATCCCCGGGCCATGGAACTCTTCAAGCGATCTTACCGACCGCCCTGGGAACTTAAAGAAGTGGTCTGAAGTGTTTTGGAACTTCGGCTTGGAGGCTCCGGACCTTTCTCCGGCGCACCAACCAATCAATAACCGTCAGCAACACCAAACAGGATCGGCCGTGTTATCCCCGGATAAGGAATTGGTGCTTGTTGTCCCGACCGCGCTTCTTTACCAGCTGGGTTACTTCCAAGGCTTTTGCCACGAAACCGCTCGTTATCTCCCGCGGCTTTTGGAGCCCGCGAATCTTCGGTTCATGTCGCGCGCCCAAGCGGAGAACGATCCGCAGTTTAAGCAACTGATCCCTTACATCATTTTCACTTACCAGCCACCCGATGAACCCCTTTACCTCTTCCAGTACACCCGGGGCAAAGGGCAGGGCGAAGCTCGGCTTCACCTCAAGCGAAGTGTGGGCGTGGGAGGCCACATCAGCTCCGGCGACTGCCAAACCGCCGCCTCAGCCCACCCCTATTACGAAGGCTTGCGCCGCGAATTGGAAGAGGAAGTCCGCATCCAAACCCCCTACCGCCACCATTGCGTCGGGCTGATTAACGACGATCAAACCGAAGTCGGGCGGGTTCACCTGGGCATCGTCTACCGCTTCGACTGCCAGAAGCCCGCCGTCTTTCCCCGCGAAACGGAAATCCGCCAAAGCGGCTTTATGCCCCTGGAGCGCATCCTGGCCGAACTCGACCAATTCGAAACCTGGTCGCAAATTTCGGTGCGCGCCCTCTTTTCGGGAAAGTAGTTTTCCCCCCGGCAGAGCTCGCTCCCTCGGCGGAGAATTGCCCGCGAAAGAACACCGGAGGCACGCCGCGCTGGCAAGATCTCGAAATTTCCGAAACGCCTTTATTGGAAAAGGAAACCGCTTTATTAAAACAGTGTGGCGGTTTCGCTGGGTCTTCCGCGGGGGCGACTCAGCAGCCCCTGCAAAATCTGCTTTTCTTTA
>CAKZMM010000147.1 GCA_937128505.1 uncultured Thermogutta sp. | reverse complement strand
CTCATTTTCATGGCTGAGAATTCCTCGATGCGTTAAAAAAACTCGATGCGTTAAAAAAACTCGATGCGTTAAAAAAATGCGCCCTAAATCCAGACTTGTGTTCGCGCCGCAGACCCCTCCATCTCCCAAAACTATAGTTCCCAACACGCAATTCACAAGTGATTCCCGGTACGCAAAAGGGTTTCTCAGTGGCAAATCCTTTATTCCTACGGCTGCTTTAATTCCCCCAACACTCCCTCCTTTAAGTCCTCTAGTACGCTCCGGCGCATTTCCGACCCAATATTTCTGCATTGCAGGCGAGGTCCTCGACAAATCCCCAAAAAGCGGGCCGGATCGCCGTAGCTAGCAAAAGCGAGGTTCTTTGCGGAGGACCTGCCGCCTTTTCTATCTTTCGGGGCCTAGCCACATCCTTTGATCGGGTAGCCACCAAACGATAACCTCATATACCCCAACTTTACCCACGCTCCTTAAGTTCTCCCCGGCAATCGAGTTGGTTCAAGTTATACGCAAGTTATAATCGAAGCGTCGGTGGCAGCCGCTGGACGTTACGGCCTTTTCGGGCGATTCGGTCCGAGCGCGCTGCTAATTGCCCACACAGATCAAATGTTTTCTGCCTCGAATATAAATCCGATTCTCCTGGAATGCAGGGCTTGCCGTGCACCCCTCGCCTAGGGGGTTGCACGCCAAAATCTTCCCTCCTTCCCGTGTGGGCTCGATTACCCAGCAATACCCGAAGGTTTCAAACTTTCCGTCGGGTTGTTCTTCTTCCTTTTCGCCTATCACGTAAACACGGTTTCCCGCCATTCCGGGAGAGGATATGAAAGAAGCCTTCAAATCAAGTTCCCAAAGTTTTTCGCCCGATTTAGCATCGTAACAAGTCAGTATTCCCCAACTGGCCAAGAGAAAGACGAATTCCGACGTAGCCAAGGGGCTACACAAATCCGGCAGATTCTCTTCGGCTTGCCAAAGGATATGCGTGGAGGTTACGTCCCCCTGCCCGTCGCCGCGAATCGCACTCCACACGGAGTATTCATTTCCCGCATAAACCACACCGTCAGCGACCACCGGTGAAGGCCCCACGTCGCCTTCCAGACATTTCGCCCGCCATATCTCCAAGCCTGAGGCGGGATCATACGAAATAACCCAGGGGGCCCCGCAGGTTAAGAGCTGAAAGCGGCCGGCCAATTCGACCACCGCCGGACTTGACCAACTATTGGGGACGGGGCGGGAAACCTCGTAGATCGATTCTCCACTTTCCACATCAAGCGCGATTAGACGCGATTTACCCTCTTTTGCCTGGCTACCCTGGTCAAACTGAATAATCAATCGATCCCCAAAAATCTCCAAGGATGCGGCATAACCGTATGCGCTATCGGGGATACCTAAGTTGCGTACCCAAGACAGCCTGCCGTCAAAATCCATCGCCGCCACATCGCCCGTGGCAAACATGGCAAACACCCGCCGGCCGTCTGTGGTGGGAGTGGGCGAGGCAAAACCCGTCTCGTGAGCGACCTTTTTCGGATCGAAGGGACTTTCCGCCTTCGTCGGGACCTCGGTTTGCCACAACAAACTCCCGTCTTCCGTACTAAAGCAGTAAACGTGGCGGATGGTCTCCGTAGCCCCCGAGAGAAAAATTCGTGCCCCCCACACCACCGGAGAGCTGTTTCCGGGAAGAGGAACCGGTACTTTCCAACGGACCCCTTTGCCGGTCGTCACATCCCACTCGATTGGTGCCGAGTCGAAGGCGGAAATTCCGCTCCCCTCAGGACCGCGAAAGCGGTGCCAGTGGCGTCGGAAAACACTCGGTTCAACAGTAAATTTCACGGGCCGATTTTCCGCGGTGAAACCCGCCGTGCCCCCGGCGGGCTTCGGCGAGGCACCCGAGGGAATTCCCCCTGCACCTTGACTTACCCTTTCTGAAGGCGAGAGAACTCCACCGGCCCCCTCAGCGGTGCCGGAGGTAACCTGAGGGGAAAGCCCCCCCGGCATCCCCCTTTCCTGCTCCGACGATAGCGGTGCTTTTTCCGGAGCCGACTCTATGGCTCCCGAGGGCCGGCTTGCTGTCATACCCTCCGATGAACTTGGAGGCACGCGGCTACCCCCGGGCACATCTCGCGACGCTGCGGCAATGCCGACCGATGCCGAACTATCGTGGAATTGCTTCCAGTCCACAGGGGGCCGATAGGCAAAAGTGATCAAAATCGCTGCGAGGGCCAGCGTAACTCCAAGCCCGGCCACACTTAAAATCGCTACACTCTGCTGGGAGTGCGATTCATTAACAGCACGTGAATTCGGCACGGGCAAAAAAATCCTCCGACGCAACTCGTTTGCGATATTCCACGCCGCAACGGCGATGGCCGCCCCGATTAATGCCAGCCAGGTTCCCATCTGGGCTATTCGTTGAAAGTAAAAGTATTTTTGACGCACTTCCCAGTCCACGCGACGGAATTCCTCCTGGAGTTTCGCGTCGGTGGGTTTGGCCGCCAGCTCCGTCCGTAGTTTCTGCCATCGTGGAGAATTAGCCGGATCGACCGGCCCGGCGAGGTAGTGGCTCACGCCGAGCAAGAAGATCACAAAAATGGTAAATCCGCCGGAAATCCACGCGGTCCGCATTGCCATTCGCCAAAAGGAAACAATCACCGTGGGCTCTGCACCCGGCGGATTGCTCGTGGGAACACTCGCTCCAGCCATTCGGATGATCCTTAACGTTTTTTTTGAGGATCGGAAGTGCTCGCGCCATTAGAAGGGTAACTTGTTATTTTTCGGTCACCGCCGATTTCTGCGGGAATTTGCTCCCCATTCGAAGGGCAGCTTGCTTCTTCGGCACTAAAGGCAACGCCGACAAGCCAAATCCCTCATTTGGAGGGTACGCCTTCAAGCGGCCTGTGATACGGCTTGCAATTTCCCCGATCTAATGTCGGTTTTGCGTCCGAGTTTCGCAAGGGTACGAGGCTCGCTTCAAAGCGGGGTAGCAGGAGGCTAAGACTCGTCTGATGCCGACGCTACGGGTTGGAGGGACTTTTCGCGCGCCTCCGGAAGGTAAGGAGCCAAATCCTCGATTAACCCCAATCGCTTTTGTTCTACGGGACAATACCAGAAGCAACGACCGCAGGAAAAACATCGGGAACGCTCCGGCTCATATTCGTCTCGAGTGCGGTATCTGGAAAGTTGGACGATCTTTAGCCCCACGACCAAGCCGATCCATATTCCCAGCCACATCCCGCCTTGTTGGTATTGCAGCTGCCTCATCGCTGCCTCGGCATAAAGTGCGTCCGGATGCGCCCCTGATTTGCGGAAGGCATCGCTGGCATCGGTCGTTCCCTCGACTTGCCCCCTCTCCTCAAGCCACACGCGGTCCGCAAGCTGGATTCTCGCGTCTGCCCGCGAAAGAATGGGGCCAACCAAGCGGCCCAGCACTCCTCCCATTAAAACCCAGATGGGCACCATGGCTGCGGCCATTAAGAACCGTTGTCGGGCCGTTCGCCGAGCCGACGGTCGCAACGGGGCCGCTGGAGGACTAATCGCATTGTACGGACACACATTCTCGCACAGCCGACATTGAATACAGGCTTCTGGAGGAATCCGCACGTGCCATCGCGCTAGCGGGCTAATGCAGCGAAAAACCGCACCCAAGGGGCAGAGAAAACGACAATACGGCCGCGTAATAAAGATCCCCGCCAACAAGAATCCGATGCCTACAACCACCAGCTCCAGACTACCCCCTAAGCGGAAGAATGCTACGAACGGGTCGTACTGGCAGATCACAAACGATGTTCCCAAGACGGCGAACATCACCGCCAAACCCAAGTACACATAGCCGATTAGCCCGAAAACATGATCGACCCATTCCGGCAGTTTGACGGGGTGCAAAGCGACGATTTCCTGAATCGCTCCCAAGGGGCACACCGCCGCACAAAAGGTCCTCCCGAAAAAAATGGTACCCAGAATCGGTAGCGCAAACACGAGGGCAACCGCAAGCGGCAGGGTGTAATTGGCGTCAGCAATTGCTAAGCTTACGTTCTGAATGGCTCCAATGGGGCAAACGCACCCTTTTCGCCAGAATCCCAGCCATAGAACCGAAGCCACCGTCAGAAGAAGCAGACCTCGGCGGGACCGACGCACCAGTCCCAGCCAGCCTGCTGCTGCGATCCCAAGCCCGAGGATCGCTACATCGAGGTATTCACGCCACCAGCTCCGAGGGGCCGCCTGCTGCACCTTGGCCGCCCAATCAGGGGGATCATAGCCCGGCACTTCCGGCCGCACAAGCATTGTCTGGGCAACAAGCGAGTTGCTCCACAGCACAAGGCATAAGAACCCCAATAGGGTTATCAACCCAATGGTTCCCCCCCTCGAAAAGGGAGGACTGTTTCCGGCTTGTCCATGAGCAATCTTAGCTCGGAGTGCCCGCGATAGGACCTTCGGGATTCGAGCACTGAGGAGGGCTAGACTTCCGCGGATTATGCTGCGATCAGGAGATGAGTGGGGGAACTTCATCCGGATGGACCTTCCGAAACGGTATGCGCGAGCAACATCCTGGCTTTCCGCTTCAGTAAGTAGGGCTGGCTCGCCGGGACGCGGCGAAAAGCGTCGGTAGGACAGGCCAACGCAATCGAGCACTGATTGCACCGGACGCATCGGTCATGCCGCACCTGGAGATAAAGCGAGCCATTCATCATCGCACAGCCTTTGACGCATTTGCCGCAGCCGATGCACAAAGGTTCATCCACATGATATTCAAAGCGAGGTACGCCCGCTTGTTCGGTTATGAATTCCCGGCGCAAAGCCCCCGTAGGACAAAGCTGGTTTTCTGCCGCCGTATCCAGCCGCAAATGCCCTAAATCAAAATACCCCGTGCACAAATCGCACATGGCACAAAGAGGATAAAATTGAACCGCCTTCACGGCCGAAGGCGTGAGCACACAATGCGTGGCACAGTTTCCGCACGCCATGCAACGATCGGGATCCAGTTGCCATACCAGGATTTCTTCCTGGCCTCTGCGTCCGGCCAAAAAACCGACACCCCCCGCGAGGCTAAGAGCCCCCAACGTTCGTAATCCCTCCGCCAGAAAGCCGCGGCGGTCAGTGGCTGCAATTCTTGCGGAATCTTGACCTACGCCTCGCTCCATGGTCGACACAATCTAACTCCTGGGGCAAACCAAATTAATCTACTGTAAGGATAGATGCTACGGTGCGAAGATTTCCCTCTTGAAAGTAAGCTGACCGCAGCCATGTACGCTTATGGGCGGACGGCAATCCCATGGCTTCTCACTTGTTACCCGGTCGATTCGCCCACCACGAAGGCTTGCAAAGCAATGTCGACTTTTCCTCGGCGCAACTGCTTGGACTCTTCCTCGGCACAACCGGTTCCCTTACGTCAAGCTTCGCAGCCGCCACAAATCTCGAATTACGATTCTTTTTTCCACTCAAGAAATGCACTACTTCAGAAAATTCACTACTTGTTGAAAGTAGTCGCATAATCCTTTTCAAAAATAGTTCCTTAATCCTTTTCAAAAAATTGAAGGATGCTTACTTCAGTTTTGGGGTGTTTCACTCCAAAGTGAAAATGGTAATCAGGAATGTCCAGGTAAACGAATAATCTAAACTGCGATATCCGTCCACTTGGCCGCGAGCCCCTCATATTTCAAGGGAGGAGCTCAATGATCTTTTCCCCAAAACCGGACATTAACGATCACGGGAGCCTGTGATTGGCATTGCGTAAACCGGCTGTTTGCTTCGCTCCAATATCACGAGTGCCGACTTGCTCCAACTTGCAAGCATCGGTGCGTCGGCTGCAAGATTTGGCCCAGGGGCAATGGCCGCAAGGCGTGCTACTTTCCAGCACTTGGCCATTCTCTCCGGGTAGCCCTGTTTCAACGCCGTTATCCGGTGCCGGCCGGGCGATACTTCGCAGGATCAGGAGCGAAAGCATCGCCACAATCCCGCCGCGGAGCCACCCAATCAAGATATTTCGGCGATCCTGCCGATCGGTAGTTTTAGTGGTCGCGCGGGGCTCACTCCCGGAAATAACGCAAGTCGGCAGAATCGCCCCCTTTGAAGGTCGCTTTTGATTCCACATATTACTAAAGCCAATCGCTTCCTCAATCCACTATTACCTCTGGCAAGCACACGTCACGATACCTCTAGCAATCGCACGTCGCGAAAAACATCAAAATTTTCTCTACTCTTTCAAGAAAACGACCTGAAGCCAACCTAAGCCACGTTTTATTGGCCCCCCTACACCGGGTTGAAGCTCGGATAATCGGCTCACCCATAGTTACTTGGTTACATCGGTGCATATGCTACAACTCGCTAGAAGGCCGCAGCTGATCTTCCTATTCGTTTTCTATTTTTTGGAAGACTTGCAACATGTTGGTACCGACTGCAAGTGCCCAGATGCGACCCCTACTATCGACCGCGATGTCCACAGCACGGTGTTCGTGATCAAATTGGTCGCGTTGGGCCGCAATTTCGGGCAAATCGAGCTGCTCAGGGCCCGCAACCACCGCCGCCAACTCGCCTTCAGGTGAATAAATCTTGATGCGTAGCAAACCCTTCTCGGCTGTTACGAAATGGCCGGAGGGCAAGATGGCAATATTTGCCGGATTGCAACAACCGAAGAAATCATCCAGGGCTGCCGATCCCCCTTTGCTCCAAAAAAGTTCCAAGTTTCCGCTCGGCGTGTAACCCTCGATCCGTCGTGCGCCCGGGTTGACCACCCAAACCAAGCCATCCACCCCGCAGGCCACGTCGAAATACGGACTGGGGATGACCAGACCCGCCAAGCCTCGATTTTCGTCCGCCTCGGCTATCCGCCCCAGCAGCTCCCCCTCAAGATTGAAGCGAAATACCACCCATTGGCCGAAGTCTGCGGCATAAAGCTCCTTGCTTCCGACCGCCAAGGACGTCAGATGAACATAATGCCCCGGAACTTTCCACCGCGATACCTCCGTACCGTCGGGTTTCAAAACCCAAATTTCGTTTCCCACGCCGATGTAAATTCGGCCGGGGAAAAGGCTCGCCATTCCCCCGATTGCAACGCACGAGGGAGAACCCTCCAACGGCTTTTGCATCCGCACGGAGCCGTCAGGCTCTAGCAAAAGCAAGCTTTTTTCGCAGACTACGGCGACCGTATCATCGGAGCCGATGGCCAAGGCCTTGGCACCACCTACCGGTAACCGATACAGCGCAACTTCGCGATATTCCAACCTATCGGCCGGGATTTGCCCTGTTTTTTCGATAGGGTAATGAAACCCGGAAGCGTGCGACAATCCGAGGATCTTTCGCCCTTGCCACAACAAGCCCAAGCAGACTATCACAAGCGCGGTCAGCCCTAGTACGATCGGAATGGTGACTCGTCGCACAGGCTCGCCGAGGTTAACTTGCCCCATGGGGCGATCTTCGTCCATCGCGATGGGCTCCTTTCACAGCCGGAACATGGGCTTCCGGGCATCCTTGCCGCACGAAAAACTTATTTTCCGCGCATCGCTTCGGCTCGTTTGATCGACACGCGATTCGCTTACCAGTTCTTATCTTATTCCAGCCGAATATATGTCCGAAAAATTTTTACCGGTTGATGCCCGCTACAACACTCCCTGAATAGGACTTTGCCAAAACGGAGGAATGCTTCATACTTGGAAATCTTCAGCCTCCTCATCGCAAAGTGCGAGTTTCAAGGGGGCCTCATCAGCTCTTATACTGACATTGCGTCTGTTTGCCAAAAAAATGAATCAACTGACGCTCGACACATCCGGCTAACCCGGGCATATCCAGGGGGAAAATTGATTATCTTGGGTCAGCCATGCAGAGCAAACCAACGAATGCTTTCCGGCGAATCACCCTCCGGCATATAAGTTCCTCCGGCTCCAAAAGCCGAGGCGATGTGCTTTTTTTAATTGTTTCTCAATTCTCCCCTGCTGTTACGTCTAAGCAGACTAACCGGGAGAAATCGCGCACCAATAGTCGCCCCCCCACTAAAGCCATCGGTCCCCAAGCGTCGTGGGCATCCGACCAGATGGTAAACCGGTCTAAGACGCGGTAGGAGTCGGGCTGTGCCTCAATCAAATAAAGAGTGCCGTTTTCGTCCAAAGCATAAATGAGCCCGTCAGCGATCAAATATGGGCCGCGAGCGAATTTGTCGGCGCCGCTTTC
The DNA here is from genome assembly GCA_937128505.1 of uncultured Thermogutta sp. GTDB lineage: Bacteria > Planctomycetota > Planctomycetia > Pirellulales > Thermoguttaceae > DTLM01. The sequence goes on along the minus strand of CAKZMM010000147.1, from coordinate 19,529 downwards.
CCAGCGAATTTGTCCATGCAAATCCATACATACGAATTGCTCTGCGCCCGGCTTAGAGCGTGAACCGTAAATGAACCCATTGAAAAAGACCGGAGTCTGATGCTCAGAACCGTATTGCCGACCTGTCAATCGCCAAACGGGCTTAGCGACCCAATTTCCGTCGGAAGCCACAAGCTCCATGAGAATGCTTCCCGCCCCGTAACCGCCGCAAAGAAATAAACGCCCCGCCCCCACATCGACCGGTGTCGGACAGGTTGCCATTTTCCCTAACCAAGCCGAGGTTTGGCAAAGAAGCTTTCCGTGCTCCGAATCCACGAAGGCTACCCCGCCACTTGCCGCGTAGACATAAACGGACTTACCGGCGACAACGATTTTCACGATAGAAGAATGGGTCATATCCCAATCCGCGAATCGGGGTGTCTTCCATACCTCGTTTCCGGTCTCCAAGTCCAAAGCTACCATGAAGACATCGCCGGCTGGTGCCACGATGACCCGATCGCCGTCAATCACGGGACATTGTCCCGTATACCAGGGCGGAACGCGAGTCCCATAACGAGCTACAAGGTCGATAAACCACCGACACTGACCGGTCATTAGGTCCCAACAGGCCAAATGACATTTCGGTCCGAGTGTCACCACCCGATTTCCCTGGATCGCAGGCACCGTCCGGGAGTTCCCGTGATTCTCCGGCACCTCAACGGGATAAGAATTGCGCCAAATCTCCGCACCGTTCTCCAGAGAAAAGCAGCGGATCGTATCGGCTTGGGCCGCCACGTCGTAATCGAGGACGAGTACCCGTCCTGCCGCGGAAGCCGGACCCGCATGACCGGGCCCTAACTCCACATGCCACAAAATCGGTGGGCCTCCGCTCGGCCACTTCCGGGCAAGGGGCACGTCGCCCGAGGGCACTGGCGCCACATTGGTTCGATCAGCGCCGCGGAATGCCGGCCAAGCATCCACAACCTCCATGGGGACGCCTGGGCCCAGGATCGGCTCGCCGGGACGGATCGTCTCCGAAAGCCCCTTTTGAGCTTGCTGGGGCCGTCCGTCCAACCCAGGGACCCGGGCCACCACTTCGAAGCTCGGCCCCAAGAAAAGAAGCGCGCACAATCCGAGCAACCCACCGACGCCCACAGCCGCTGGCAGGCCCACCTCAAAAACGCGAAAAAGCCCTGACCACCGGGCCAACCACCGCCCGCTTTTCCGAGGGCGTAACCAGATGTAGTCGAATTTATATCCACCCATAGCAGACAATTTACCACAACCACACGGAAAAGTCGACGAGGCATGGGAATCGTCCTATTCGCAGCCTTGGGCCGGTATCCGACGATTCGGAGGACGCTGAGACCTCTGAGCGGTCCCTCGCCGCTTGTTTCCTACTAAAGGGTTCGCAATTAGTAACTATGTGCGTCTCGTAACTATGTGCGTCACTATGTGCGTCTCGGAGCACGAGAATCGTATCGAAGCCGAAAAATGAAGCGGGGATAAACGGCGGTGGAGTGAATCGGTTTTGACAATATCAATCGGCACCGAACTCATTTAAAAAGGTCCCCTCCCGAAATACTCGGTTTCTTATGAATGTTTGCCCAGGGTCTTCGTCGCGGCAGGGAAGAGGATCAAGGCCGTTTGCGGGCTGCTGACGTGGTGTTCCCCAGTTATTGCGGTCTAAAACAGTCAGAAAAAACAGTCACAAGAAAAAGGTGGGAAAAAAAGAATCAATGATTTGGGATAGCAAACAGAGAAACCGGACCGGTTGTCACTCATCGGGAAAGGCAAGGGAAATCACCCGTTTGCAAAGGTAAAGGAAAAGGGAGATTCGGTTTCGCCACTCAATCATCTCGCTGCAATTGTCTCGCGAGCACACTGAGCGTGAAAATCCATCACTGCGGCCGGCTTTGTGATATGCAAACTTTGCAGGGGTGCCCTATCAGGCTTGGTCCAAAGGGACCATCCCAAGCGGGGCGTTCCTACCCAAAGAAGTGGCGAAACTCCTCGCTGAGTGGAATCGCGCACAAAATCTTTCAGGCTGGAATCGAATGGAACGGTATTTGATCCGTCGTTGATTGCCCGGGCAAAACTCGTGGCGATGAACGGTGGTTGATGAGTCACGCATCCTTTTCAGGAGTGTCGCGATGAAGTGCACAAGTTCAAAAATGGATTCGTTCCTTGGTGCAAGGGCGGAACTTCCTCTCTTGCTGAGCCTGATTTTTGCTATCGGCATGTTTATTCCCGGCGAGGCAAGAGCGGAAGAGTCCCCTCAAGCCGCGGGTACAAGTACTAGCAGCACAAAGGAGGCAAACCAGCCCGCAGAACCCCAGGCTTCTAGCGTCCAGAAGGCCGACTTAGCGGAACTCCAGGCACAGTGGCTTCGAACCCTAGCTGAATTGCAAGAATTGCGGTTTCAGGGGATGGCCTCGCCCGAAAAATTGGCCGAGCTTGCGGAGCGGCTCCGCCAAATCCGCGCCCAAATGATCGCCGCGCAACCGTGGGCGAGAGTGCCGGTTCCCGGCGGAGGAATATGTCCCTGGACAGGAATGAGGGCTGGCGCCGGGACCGGAGCGATGTGGTTGCGTGGTGGGGCAAGATGGGGTGGTTGGGGTGTGGGCTCCGCGGCCCCTCCAGGACCGGGTGGTCGGCGAGCTGGCCGATACGGGGTGTACGGTGGGGTAGGGCCCCGAGGAAGAGGCCCCGGTGGGGCACCCGGGTTTGGTCTCGGCCCTCAAGGGCCCGGGTTTGGTTTCATTGATGAGAATCGAAACGGAATTTGCGACCGATTTGAGCAGCAAAGGTAGCCGACTTCCTCTACGCCCGGGCTAAATTGGGGGATACCGTCTCCGAGAAACCACGTATCCCCCAAATTGCTCCGACAAACATCCGACAAACACAAGACCCATTGTTCCCGAGGAAACTTCCTGCGACAAAACCGAGCAAAACTCTCCCCCTTATACCCCACAGTGATGAGTCCTTCGGCAAATTGACGAAGTACGGCCACAACATCGAGTGTGAGAATTTCGCCGGCAAATGCCGGCATTCTCAATCGCTAGCATCGGTTTTGTGCCAGATTCGCCATTTTTGTTGGCAAGTCTCCTGCAAGCAGGTTCAGAAAGAATTTGAGGGGCCTAATGGCGATTACGCAACTTTGATGATCAACAAACTAGGTTATTGTGCGAGACGCCTCCTTTTTGGATTTCTTCTTTTTCGATCACTAAAATCATTCGTTTAGGGCAGGATTTGTGCAACCGTTCTGCCTTAGGGCAGTTAAAAAGCAAGGGGTAAAGCCACCTTAAGGGAATCCTTTTAAGTCGTTAAGGGAATCCTTTTAAGTAGGTTGATTTCGGCCGACTATGTTAGCTGTGTCGCCGCCGACCTATTTTGGGCCCTTTGTTGCCCAATGCCGCTCTGGGCACAATTGACCTTATGTGGTCTTAAGCCGTGGACGTTATGTTGTCCCAAGTTTTAAAGAAATGGTTGCCGAGCTTCCTGGGTTTGGTATTGACCTGGGTCGGTCTATCCCTATGGCAATGGCGGGAATTCACTCGCGAATCGGCGGCCATTTACCGGAACCTGGAAAACCAAGGCGAATCAATCCTCAAAGCGCTTGTTGGGGGGATTCGGGCGCATCGTCGTCTTGGACAATTTTTCGAACAGCAGCTTCAATGGACGCTTGAAGAGCTGGCCAAGTCGGAAACGGTGCTTACCGTCGGCATCCTTGCGCAGGGTGATCCGGCCGCGATCATCGCCGGAAAGGCGGAGTTACTGGAAAATCTGAAAGTCGGCCCGGGAAAATACTGGCGAGCTGAAGGGCTTTTAATTGTCGGGGACTTTCAATTGGAGCCCCAGGCGGGCCCATTTGCACCCGGACCTCGCCGGGGAGGCGGAAAGGGACCACGTTGGCAATTCTGGTCGGAACCGATCAGTCCGGAGGCAGAATCGCCGGAACTATCGCCGTTTACGCGGGGTGGCCATTTTTTGGCGGCTTTGGTTCTGGATCGCCGAGAGGCGGATCGGCAACATCTTCAAGCAGCGGGGCTGCGATGGATGGTCGTCATCGTGGGCGGGGTGGGGCTAACCGCTGTGGCGCTTGCAGCGGCGACATTCTTGCGCGGCCAAAAGATCCTTTCACAGAAACAACTTTTGGAAAGCGAGCTTTCTCATCACCGGCAATTGACTCAAGCCGCGGCGGGGCTCGCTCATGAGACGCGAAATCCTTTGAATCTCATTCGGGGTTGGGCTCAGTATCTGGCCGAACGGTCGATCTCAGCGGAGGCGACGCAAGCGGCAACCACCATCATGGAAGAATGCGACCGCTTGACCAACCGTATCAACCATTTTTTAGCTTTTGCAAAGCCGCGAGAGCCTTCGCCGGTAGAATTCACGTGGTGGGAACTTTTGCTGGAACTTCAAGCTTTGTTTCAACCGGACTTGGAGGCAAAGCAACTGGTGTTGAAATGGCGGATCGAACCGGAGGCTTGCAACGTCTGCGCGGATCGGGAATTATTGCGGCAAGCGCTTTTCAATTTGCTGTGCAATGCGATTGAATTTTCGCCTACCGGTGAAACCATTGAGGTTTTTGCTCGGAGACAGAACTCGGGGCAATGGCGGCTGGAGGTGGCTGACCGCGGACCTGGTGTGCCCCGGGAACATGAATCCGCTTTGTTTACGCCTTACTTCACGACGCGTCGCGAGGGCACCGGGCTGGGGCTTGCTATCGTTCGCCGAATTGCGACCACTTGTGGGTGGCGATGCGGCTATGCTCCGCGGCCGGAAGGGGGCGCGACTTTCTGGATAGACGGGATCAATGGCCGAGCGTAAGCAAACCATCCTAATTGTCGATGACGAGGCACCTCAGCGTCGCCTGCTTGCGGGCTTTGTTGCTTCTCTCGGCTATCAGGTGGCCGAGGCAGAGTCCGCCGAGCAGATGTTGGAGCAAGTCGCAGTCACCCCTCCGGATATGATTCTCCTTGATGTCCGCTTGCCCGGGATGAGCGGCCTGGAAGCCCTTCATCAACTGCGTAAAGCCGGGAGCGAGACACCGGTGTTGCTGATCACGGCTTACGCAGATCTTCGCGAGGCCGTGGCGGCCGTGAAGTCCGGGGCCGATGATTACCTGGCGAAACCTCTCGATTTCGAAGAATTAGAGGCGGTCATAACGGATGCACTCCACCCGGATCACCGTCCGGCACCGAGCGGTCGAGAGCTACCGCAACTTCCGCCGGAGGTTATCGGCACAGGGGCGAGTTTTCAGCACCTGCTGGAAACCGTTTCGATCGTGGCCCCGACCGAGGTGCCTGTGCTAATCATCGGCGAAAGCGGCACGGGCAAAGAGGTAGTTGCTCAGCTTATTCACAGATGGAGCCCGCGTGCCGAGAAACCATTCGTGGTGGCTAATTGTGCCGGATTGCCGGAAACCCTCATCGAGAGCGAGCTTTTCGGGCATGTGAAGGGGGCATTCACCGGAGCCCAACAGTCGCGGCAAGGCTACTTTCGCGCGGCTGACGGGGGCACTTTGCTCCTTGATGAAATCGGCGAACTTCCGCTGCATTTGCAGCCGAAACTTCTTCGTGTGTTGGAAACCGGGCAAGTGATGCCGGTAGGAAGCGATCATCCGGTACCCGTGGATGTACGCATCATCGCAGCAACTCATCGAGACGTAAGTGCAGCGGTAGATCAGGGGACGTTCCGCCTCGACCTTTATTACCGGTTGAACGTGGTCGAATTGCGCCTGCCGCCGCTACGTGAACGCGTGGAGGATATTCTGCCGTTGGCCCGGCATTTCGCACAGCAGTTAACGGGTCATCCGGTGCGATTTTCTCCGCAAGCAACGCAATGTTTGCTAGCGTATTCTTGGCCGGGAAACGTCCGTGAATTGCGCAACGCGGTGCACCGGGCGTGTTTGCTTGGCCGCGGTGATGTCATTCTGCCGGAACACTTTCCACCTGCTATCGCGATGTTGGCTCAGGCAGCAAGCTCGAATAGGGCCACGGCCGGGCGGCTTTCCCAGGTGGAACGTGCGACAATCCTGGCCACCTTGGCCGAGTGTCGAGGAAACCGCACCGCCGCTGCACGAAAGCTGGGCCTTAGTCGCCGCGCGTTGATCTACAAGCTTCGGGAAATCGAGCGGGAAAACGCCGATGGCGGGAACTCCGCTCAGTAACGCAGGGGTGAACTCCGTTCCGTGACGCATCGGTAGCTCTTCACTAGCAGCAATGAATCAGTGGGATTAAATGACGGCTTAAATTCTTCACGCTCTCAACGCGTTAGGCTATTTCGCGGTGGATACCGGCCGTTTTGGTGCTGGGGGCACAGTTCCCGGCCACGGATACTGAAGTTTGCCCGCCTCAGGTTCGATGGGGCCTTCAGGCAGAGTTTTCTGCCAACCAAGCACTTGGCTTGCCAGCCGCTCGACGATTTCCGGGTGATCATCCGCCAGATTATTGAGCTCTGTGGGGTCGCTGGGAATGTTGTAGAGCTCGATCCGGCTACGGTCCGGATTGATCAGCAATTTCCAATCCCCCTCGCGGATAGCCAGTATCGGTGAGCGGTGGAACAATTCCCCGTAGATCCGGAACCGCCATTCCCACATGAGGGGCTTTGTGCGGGCCCGGCTGGCACCCAACCAAACATCGCTCATATCCTCGCCATCGAGGGCGTGATCTGAGGGAATGGGGGCACCCACTAATTTGCACAGCGTCGGGAGCAGGTCGACGCCGGCTATTACGGCTTCGTTTTCGATCCGGCCAGCCGGCACTTTCCCCGGCCAACGAACAATAAAGGGAACACGAACGCCTCCTTCGTAGAGGCTCCGCTTTCGACCGCGGAACGGACCTGCTGAGCCTACGGCGCTATGTGCCGCATTGAGGATGTTGATATCTTCCGGGCCATTGTCGCTCGAGAAAATGACGATGGTCTTTTCCGCCAGTCCTTGCTCGTCGAGCGCCCGGAGTAGGCGGCCTACTTGGGTATCCAAATCGGCTATCGAAGCGTAGTAGATCGTTGCCGGACTTTTGTGCGCGATTCCACGATTCCAACTAAAGCGTTCAAACGGCTGCATCTGCTCCAGTGTCGGATTCAGTGGAGCGTGGGGCAGAAGCGTCCAAAGATGCACGAAGCACGGCCGATCGCTGTGGCTTCGCAAAAATTCAATTACTTCGTCGACGAAGATGCTTGTGGATTTTGCGAAGAAGCTCTCGGCGGGCTCCGTCCAAGCAGGATTATTGGCCACCATGGCCCGAACATATTCGAATCCATAAGCTGTGGGTTCGGGTGCCCCGGGTCCTCCACCCAAGTGCCACTTACCGATATGCGCAGTCCGGTAACCGATGGCGCGCAACAGGCTTGCCACGTTGGGTACATCGGGGTCAAGCCAATGGCTCATCCCGCGGGAGTCGTTTAACTTTGGTTCTGCGTAATGCCCGTGGATACGGTGGCGTGCCGGATATTGTCCCGTGAAAAACGCGCAGCGGCTGGGGGAACAAACGGAACCATTAACATAAAATTGGGTGAAGAGCGTTCCCTCACGGGCCAAGCGGTCGAGGTTGGGCGTCCGGAGCCGTGGATGACCGTAACAGCTCAAATCTCCCCAACCTAAATCGTCGGCAAGAATAAAAACGATATGGGGCCGGTTTGGCTCTGTTTGCCCAAGGGCGGAGCCAGCAGAGGTAACAGCCCCCAAAAAGCCCCCCAAAATTCCAATAAATGTTATGGTTTTCACTAGTCCGCTCAAAAAAGTCAAAAAAGACGGGGGAATTCCCATGGTTTGACCTCCGCATGATCATAAGTCCCACCACCCAACGCAAAGCGTCCAACCGAAAAGGGGCATAGCCATAAGAAAGGGCCATAGCCATAAGATTTTCTGTCGGCTATCGCTCAGTATGCCGTCCGGTATTTCGAGGGAGTCATAAAGCGTTTTTCAACTTTAGGAGAATCTTCTAATCGTCTAGCGAGGCCCAGACATTCGCGCATTTTCGTCTTCCTCGGTTTCTCAACTTGGGAGCATAATCTCATTGTCAATGCTCCGCAAAGCACGGCAAAAATGGATTGAAGCAACCGTCGCTTAGCTCATTCTCCATCATATCACGGAATCCCTGCGCCCCTATTGTCACGATATCCCTGCGCCAGAGGCTCAAAATCCCTACAAACCACGGTCAAAAAATTCGGGGGAACTACCCAGGGGTGCTTTCCGGTGATACGGGCTAAATGAATCAAAAGCAAGACTGGGTTGGGGGATTTGAGGGGTTCGCTGCATCGGTTTGCTTGGCCTGGAATCGCCGTCTGAGAAGTTCGACAAGCTCCTCGGCGTTCTGAGGTGTGCCGGCAGGCGGTGGTTCCGTGGCAGGGGCCTTGAAGCTTCCCCAGCAAGCTAGAAAACCACTGGGGTGTATAAACCATCCTGGCAGATCGGCGGCAAGCAACCGCAAATCCGGATTTTCACGACCGGTAAACCGCACAATTCCTAGGTTGAAACCGTGATGATATATAAATCCGGTAATTTCCTTGTCGTAGGAACGCCACTCGGAGCTGCTCTCTCCTACGCGTAGAGCGAATCGAAAATGTCCCACCTCTACCATAGGGTCCATTGGTCGCAATTGGCGGTTTTTTGAGTCCCGCTCTAGAAGAATCAGGCCTCGAAGCACGACTAACATCGTGCTCAAAATGGCGCGATCTAGCACCTCGTCTTGCAGACCCTGATTGCGGTAATAAGCTCTTACCCCCGCCAAAATCTTAGCCAGCGAAAACCGCGGAGGAGCAAAGCCCAGAGAATCATGTTCCTCGATCTCTTGAAGGAAATCACTCCCGACCAAATCTTGGGCCTCGGGCAGAGAGCTTGCAGCGGAGTGTTGCGTGCCATCCGGGCTAAGCTCCCCCTTATGACCCAGGGGATGATCAACTACCCGGGCACCTTGCCAAGCTTCCGGGAGCGATTTGGCACTTGCCGGCAAAAAGCCCACGTCATCTACGGGGATCCCGAGAAGGGCGATGCAGGCGGCTGCATCCAAATCCACATGCGGATGTGTCACTGCCAAAGGGATTTTCGGATGCGAGGACGTTGCCACTTCGGGAGGTAAGCCAGGTTGGTCAGAATCAACTGGCTGGGCGGGGATATGATCGCCGGCCATTTTCAAATCTTTCCGAACTTAACTAATGTACTTTAATGAGTACTTTAATGAGGTACTCTCATGAGTGTACCAGGCCAAGCTGAGGATCGTTTCATTTTTCCCTGAACCCCAATTTTGCTCCGAGTCGCCCTTTTTCAATTCTAGGTTTTGCCTCTTCAGTTCCCAGCTTTGCCATCTTTGCCTTTTGATTTCTCAGACTCCATTTTACTTCAGTTGCCGGGCGACGGCCGATTCCGAAGGAATGGCAACGGGCGGTGCAACGATCAGCATTCCACGTAGTCGTTGCCCGTAAGCTTCTTAAAAACTGATTGCGCGCAAGCCTGTTTCAAAGCCTTGCGAAATGATTCGGCTTTTCAAGCACTAAGAAGCAACCGCTTGAAAGAACTACACAAATTTACTCCGAACGTTTAAAAAACCATACTCGTGGGTTTTGGATTCCGCCTTTGACCGCCGTGCCTTGTGCGAAAACGGCTCTGTGGACCGCAGAGTAGGTGCCTATCATTAACGAACTGATCACCCTGGCGAGTAATGCCCCTCATGTAGTCGCGTGAACGCTGTGATATACTAAACCGCAAAAGGAAACGATACGTTTAATCTCACTACCTCGGTAATACTTTGCCACGTGCATGAGATCAGCATGTGGCGGGAACCGATCGATTAAGAGTTAATCGATTAAGAGTTAACAGTGCCGTGCGTGCGGAGTTTTGGTATTTTTGGCGAAACTAAGGGTGTTCGAGAGACCGCGGTTTCAGCGACATGGGGTTCATCACTCAAATTGGCACAGCGATTTTCGCATAGCGCCTGGGGTAAAGAAACTCAGAGGCTCAGATAATGCGAGACCGAGTTCGGACGTTCGTAGCACTGGATATCGATAATGTGGTTCGAAGCCGCGCACTCCAGCTTATCGACTACTTTCGCCAAGCGCGGGCTGACGTCAAATGGGTCGAGCCGGAAAATCTTCATATTACGTTGAAGTTTTTGGGGGATGTTCCCTCCCGAGAGATCTACCACGTGTGCCAAGCGGTTCAGAAAGCGGCCGCAAGCATCGAGCCTTTTTCCATTTGCGTGCAAGGTGCGGGAGCATTCCCGGACGCATTGCGACCTCGAACGATATGGCTGGGTTTGACTTCGGGTTTACAGGAATTGGGTGAGCTCCACCGCCGGGTCGAAGACGCTTTATTCGAGCTGGGGTACCCGCGGGAAGGCCGACCGTTTAAGGCCCATTTGACGTTGGGTAGAGTCCGGCGATCCAGCCCTGGTCTGGCGCGCTTGGCCCAATTGATTCATGAGCAGGCCGATTACGAAGCGGCTGCAACAAGCGTGGAAGAGGTGGTGGTATACTCTAGCGAGTTGAGTCCCGATGGTCCGTCCTATGAGCCGTTAGCCTTCGCCCCCCTTCAGGGGTTGGGATAACTTCTAACCGAGGGTACCTGGTGCAGGGCCATCCGCACGGGAAGCGTTCCTGAGGAATTTGCGAACTTTGGGGACTTTGCGAAATTTTTAGGCGGCCGATACAAAGGAAGCGAATCAACTGGGATTCGCCATTCCTCTCGATTTTTCACCGCGCGTACATCTCACGCGTTTGCTTTGACAATCTGTAAGATTCTCGCATAATAAGTAACAAGATCAGTTTTGTCGTGATTTAGGAAGCATCAAGCCATGGCGAAGAAGGTTTCATCTCGATCCGCCGGTCAAAGTGTGCAGGATTCTGGCAGCCGTTCAAGCTCCCTCTTGGATTCCCGGCCTGCCTTAAAAACGGCAGTTGCCCAGATCGAGAAAGAATTTGGGGAAGGGGCGATTATGCCTCTTGGCTCCGAAAGAATCACCCGGATTGAGGGAATATCCACCGGAAGCCTTTCCCTGGATATCGCCCTTGGGGGATATGGGATTCCCCGTGGCAGAATTGGTGAGATCTTTGGTCCTGAATCCAGCGGCAAAACCACGTTAGCTTTGCATGTGGTCGCGCAAGCCCAACGTCAGGATGGGGTGGCGGCCTTCATCGATGCCGAACACGCTTTGGATCCCACTTGGGCGAAAAAAGTAGGAGTCGATTTGGAGAGTCTTTTGGTCAGCCAGCCCAGCAGCGGCGAAGAGGCAATGCATATCGTCGAGATGCTGGTTCGCTCCAACGCTGTAGATGTGATCGTCGTTGACTCGGTTGCAGCGCTTGTACCTCAAAAGGAACTTGAAGGGGAAATCGGTGATGCTCACGTCGGACTCCAGGCTCGGCTTATGAGCCAGTCTTTACGGAAGTTAACGGGAGCCATTTCGAAAAGTCGCACCGCGCTAATCTTCATCAATCAGATTCGCGAGCGAATCGGCGTGATGTTTGGCACCCCGGAGACAACTCCTGGGGGCCGGGCGCTGAAGTTTTACGCCAGTTGCCGTATCGATGTTCGGCGTGTCGGAGCCATCAAGGAAGGCGAAGAGGTGATCGGACAACGGGTAAAAGCGAAGGTCGTAAAAAATAAGGTAGCGCCTCCGTTCCGAACCGCTGAATTCGACATGATGCACGAGGGCGGAATCTGTTACGAAATGGATGTGCTCGACTTAGCGATTGCCCATAAGCTGGTTTCGCGGACGGGAACGTGGCTTCGTTACGGGGAAACACAATTGGGACAAGGGCGCGAGAAAGCGCGCGATTATTTGCGGGACCACCCGGAATTGCTCGCGGAACTTCGAAAGGAAATTTTGATTGCCTCGGGAATCGAGCTCGGTGATGGCCCTCAGTAAGGTCGCTTTTCCTTACTTGACGATAAGGTGCTCGGAACCGCCTACTCAACGATAAGTTGATCGGGCAATCTCTTGGGACAAAACTCGCCGGATATTCAAGTCATGACTATAGTTAGTCTGAGCAAGGCAGCCGATTGAGGTGATGTGCAACGGGGGGTTCCGCGCACAAAATCGTGCCGAACCGAAGCAACCACAAAGTCCAGCGGATTAAACGAAAAATTGGGAGGCGTTTCGATTAGCCGTGTACATGCGTGCAATACGAAGTTGATTTTTCGGATGTCTGCACGGGGGTGGTGTCCGTGTTAAATATCCTTTTCTCAGAGTGGTCAAGAACCGGGGCGGGAGTGAAAAAAAAGTCTCTTGCGGTAATTCCAGACGGAGCCCAGCGGCTAGTTTTTCGATGCCGATGTGCCTTCCCACGGTTCGGCTCCATGGTCAATTTCGCGTTTAAAGGGGGGCTAAGCCTCCGAGGGCCTATCCGACGGCGCACAGTGGTGGGGAAGGTTAGCCGGCAAGGCGCTCTTGTTTTATCGCCCGGGAAGCGGGGGTGGTATGCTCCGCTGATTGTGGCTGTAGCCAGTATTTTTTTGAGCGTGGTAGCGGTCGGACAACAGTCGGACCCGGCGGCCGCTCCCCCGGCGGAGTCTATTTTGGCTTCGTTTTTGGCTTCGTTCGAAAATGCCTTGGCCGAAGCGATCGCAAAAGCCGAGGGGAGTGTCGTGGCCATCGCGCGGGTGCCACGTCGGCGGGCTAATGAATCGACGGTGTTAGAGTTTCGCCCGGATCCTTTCGGAAGGCGGCTCGCTCCCTTTATACCTTCATCTCCTAGTGATCCGGATTACGTTCCCAGCGAATATGGGGCGGGCGTGATCGTGGACCGAGCCGGCCGCATCCTCACTGCATATCACGTGTTGGGCGAAGATTCGGATCAATACGACTACTTCGTGACTGTGGCCGATCGGAGGACCCTTCCGGCAACGCCCCTGGCTGCCGATCCCCGAAGCGATTTAGCGGTGTTACAGGTCCCGGCAGATAATTTGCAGCCCATCCAATTGGGCGATGCAAAATCGCTGCAAAAAGGGCACTTTGTGATCGCCCTGGGCAATCCGTTCGCCATTGCCCGAGATGGGCAGGCCAGTGCAAGCTGGGGGATTGTAGCCAATCTTCAGCGAAAGGCCCCGCCCAGATTTCCCAGCAGCGAATCCGGCGGTAAGCCGACTCTCCATCACTTCGGAACCTTGATTCAAACCGATGCAAAACTCAATTGGGGAACCAGCGGTGGTGCTCTTATCAATTTAAAGGGCGAGATGGTCGGTTTGCTTACCGCCCTACCCGCTGTTGCCGGTTATGAGCAAGCGGCGGGATACGCATATCCGGTAGACGATATGTTTCGACGAGCGCTCGAAGCGCTTTTGCAAGGACGGGAGGTGGAGTACGGGTTTCTTGGGGTTTCACCGATCAACCTGACGCCGGAGGAGACGCTCCGCGGGGGATTGGGAGCCCGGGTGGACCGAATTGTGCCGGGAACGCCGGCCGAGTTCTGTGGTCTCAGACCAGGAGATGTCGTGGTTAGCATCAATGGCACTCCCGTCTATGATGCCGATAGCCTGGTTCTAGAAGTCGGGCGGCTTCCGGTGGAGTCTCGCGTGCGAATTGAATTTGTCCGAGACGGCCGCACGCGGCAGATTGAAGCGGTTCTTACGAAATATCCGGTAAGGGGTAAGAAAATAATTACCACACCGCCGCCCACTTGGCGAGGAGTTCGGGTGGATTATGCCTCGGTGGCTCTTGATTCAGAAACCGGGCTCACGCTTCTGAGTCCGATTCGCGAGGGAGGCGTGCTCGTCACGGAGGTGGCCCGAAATTCGGCGGCTTGGCAGGCGGGGTTACGCCCGGGGATGCTTGTTCTGAGAGTGGAAAGCCAAGCGGTGACCACTCCTCGACAATTCTTTGAGCTAGTCGCCAACAAATCGAGAGAGGTGAAATTGGCGGTGCGCGACCGGCCCGGCGGTTCCCTCAGCGAGCTGCGAGTTCCGCCGCCGTGAGACAAACCGGTCAAAAGGCTTTTTAGAAAACTCCTGAGAGCGGTTGCGGGGATCGATCCTGGGTGGCGGCCGAAAATAGGCGGCATGTGGATCGACGAAGCCTTGATACTGCACTTCTCCGTCATCATAAGCACAGGCATGGCCCACAAACAGCTTGATGGCATCGGGATTGGCTGAAATGGGCTTGCGTGCTCTCGCTAATGCTTGACCTGCCCTGGTACCGGTGCTAATCTTGGGGGCAATTTGCTCGACCGAAAGCTCCGGAGCAAGATATAGCTCCAAGTAAGAAAGCGCACCGTAGCCGCGTGCGGCTCCATGCCATGCTAGCCGCTTACCATTTGCGTAATGCATTTTGCCGCCGTAAAATTGGAATTGATTGGAATGCGGTGGGTTCTCGCGCATTAGGTTGACGCGGAAGAGCTTGCCGAGGAATACGAACACAATTAGAGCCGTCGATCGGGTAAGGCGGTTGTGCCGAGACCATCCCGCCCTAGGAAGCATCGTTCCGACCCTCATTTCGCGTTAGGAAGCTTCGACAGAGGTTTTCTCTTCGGGGCACGGCCAGCTTTCAATTCAGGCAACCGCTCTAACAAGTCTCGAAAATTGCGGCCAAGACCGACAGTCCGAATAACAGGTGGGGTCCTGAGTCCTGTTTTACAGTTAGGGGTTTAGATATGAGCGAGCTGAAAAACGCAGGTAGTTCGATCAGGGAACAAGTCACTCCAACGCGAGGTGGACAGAAAAAGGGGACCGATCGGCGGAAGGTCCTTCGGCTAGGGGCGGCCGGAGCGGTGGCCAGTGCCCTGACAAGTCTTCGGCCCTTACCCGTGCACGCCGGTGAGGACAACACCATCCGATTGGCTCTCATCGGTTGCGGGGGCCGAGGCACGGGGGCGGTCAGGGATGCTTTTTCCGTGGCTAAAGGCCCCATCAAACTCTACGCCATGGCAGACATCTTTCCGCAGCGATTGGAAGCCTCGCGCAACGCTCTGATTAAGCTTTTCCCGGAGCAGATCGATGTTCCCGCGGAACGGCAGTTCACCGGGTTCAACTCGTACCGCGAGGCGATCGATTGCCTTCGCCCTGGCGACATCGCGATGCTTGCCGGCTACGCCGCATTCCGACCCATGCAACTGGAATACGCGATTGAAAAGGGCGTAAACGTCTTCATGGAAAAATCGTTTGCGTGTGATCCGCCGGGAATTCGTCGGCTCTTGCGGGCCGCAGAGCTTGCGGACAAAAAGAACCTGAAAGTGGCCGCCGGTTTGATGTGCCGTCACTCGGTGAATCGGCACGAAGTTATCCGCCGGATCCAGGATGGGCAATTGGGGGAAATACTCCTGGTGCGTGCCTACCGCATGGAACCGGTCGGCCCGTTGGGGCCCAAGCCACCGGAAGAAAAAGAATTGCTATGGCAGATTCGCAATTTCGTGCGGTTTCTCTGGGTTTCCGGAGGGCTTTTTGCCGAGATGGACATCCACCAAGTCGACGAGATTTGTTGGATCATGGATGCCTGGCCGGTCGAAGCGCACGGGATCGGAGGACGGGCCGTCAATAGTGTCGATCTCAGCCAGAATCTCGATTCCTACTGCGCCGAATGGACATTTCCGAACGGAGCCAAAGGCTTTGACGTGGTCCGGTATATCCCGAACTGTTATAACGAATTTGCCACGTTTATCCACGGAACAAAAGCCGCGGCCCAATTCTCCGGAAGTATTCACGCAGGCACCGTCCGAATATTCAAGGACCAGCGGATCCATCGCAACAATATCGCTTGGGAGGCACCCAAAGAAGTGCTTACACCCTGGCAGGCCGAGTGGGCGGCTCTTTTGGAGGCAATCTACCAAGATCGGCCCCATAATGAAACGAAACGAGCGGCACTTTCGAATCTGGCCACGATCATGGGCCGGGCTGCTGTGCATTCTGGAAAGATTATCACTTGGGAAGAAGCGATGAACTCGAATTTTGACTTCTGCCCCAATATCGATGCGATGAATGAAGAAACGCCGCCCCCGGCTCAGATGGATTCCTCCGGTCGTTATCCGGTGCCTATTCCCGGCCAATGGGTGGAAATTTGAGGCCGGTACCTGAATGTTTAACACGCGGAGCGCTTCGCCGGCACTCCACCGCATCTACCGCTGTGGAAAACTGAGGCAGGTGGCTGAAAGTTTGAAAGCGGGGATGAGCTCCGGCGGCATGTGAGCAGAAGCTCTATGCTGACGGAGAGATGCAACGGAGAGATACAACTTTGTGCCCGGGACGGAGAGTCTAAACCAAGCCGGTTCCGAGGCGGTTTTGATCCAAATTTACTCTAACTTCATTTGCTTTACTCTAACTTCATTTGCGGGAGACGCCGCCAAATTCCGGGGCATTCCAGCTCGGCAAAGTGCTAACTGCTGCTCGCGCGCTTGCTGAGACCGGGACTCCCCAGGTATCAAAAAATGGCCCTAGATTGAAGCCGACTACCCGCGAAAAGCGGATGAACCATTGGTCGCGTTTCTCGGCGTCGTCCCGGGGTAGCTCTCCTGGCGAAAGACTACGGTATTCGGCAAAGACTTTTTCAAAAGGCTCCCACCCAAAGGCTTCTTGCAATTGAGCGTACATCTGGAGTGCCAAAAACGGATCCTTTTGCCAGTCCGCAAATTTAGCCCCTTGAGCCAAGTAATCGCGCAGCTTTTGCTGCCGACGCGTGGGGCTCAGCTCCGGGTGGGATTGACTCCGTGTTACCTGGCACAGATGATCGAAGACGTACAGCGTGAATAAGTTACAGGTTACTTCGCCTGTGCCGGCAAAGGTCCAGGCTTGTGACTGGTAGTTATGGCCCAACTCGTGGAAAAGTCCCCAAACGCCGGGATGTTGGTTTAAGCGGAGACGATTTATATCGACCATCACGGGGGCTACATCAAGGTGGGTCATAATCGGGTAGCCGGAGTGCATGTAGCCGGCACTTATCTGAATATCGCATACGTAGCGATGAGGTCCGCGGCGGATCGGTCCCCCTGCCAAACGGTCGCAAACCGCTACGACCGAGTCCCAAAATTGCAAAACTTCCACCGGGTCATCGAGCGTCCGCACATCCTCGGTCGGCAGGGTGAGAACAATACGCTCGGAACCAAGCTCGGCCCAGGGCGCAGGCAGATTCCTCATCTTCTGCCACACGGCTGCGGACGTCTCCCCTAAAACATAGGACGGGGCTTCCACCGCTCCTTGGATCTCCACATCTATCCAAGCCTCGATGGTGGTGGGGCGTACGACGTCAAGATATACCAGGCCGCCAAATGGGCTTGCCATGCGGTGCGACCACCCGTCGATCATTTCCCGACGAACAATCTGTGGCATACGCTGCCACTGTGGGAGATGCCAAAGGGTATCCGTATGGCAGCCAATCTGAAGAGCAATTTTTCCCGGAGGTGCTAATTCGGAGATGGTCACCGTAATAGTCTCCCCGGGTGCTGCATATAAACCGGTGCTGTGCCAGCCCGGGATCATCAGGGGTATTCTCACCTTCCTTTTCGTCCGCGGTGCGTTCGGGGGGACGGTTCCTGGAAAATCGGCGGCAGCCGGATGCGGTTTGACTTCTTCAGGTGGCAGACGTAGCCACTCTTGCGACTGCAAGGCGAGTGCTAATCGCTGAGCTTGCGTGTGTTTATGAGCCGCTTTGCCAGAAAAACCTCCGTGGGTATTAAGCACGCGGCGAAATACCTTTACAGCAGGGTCTTCGCCCGGTAGGGCTTCGAGAGCTAACCGAAATGTTAGCTCCAATTGTTGAAAAGTTTCCGAAGGGGGATCGACCTCTCCGGCCAATATGCGGCTAAAGATTTCCAGAGCTTCCTGAAAATGAAGCTCCGGCCCCGGCGCCAAAGTTGCCGTAAATCCTTTCGGATGGGTTCGCTCGACGTACCCATTGCCCCAGACCAAACCTACTTGCCGAAGGAGTTGATTGCCCGGGTGGTCAGAGAGGTTTTTCCCGGGGTTCAATTGCAACCAACCCCAGGGCGTTTCGCTGATCATCAAACCGCCGCCCCGACGCACGAAGGTAGCTACTGCCGCTATATCGGCGGACCTGAGGATGCTTGCCGGCAGAATAAGGATATGTGCACTCCCCAGCACTTCCGCATCAAACTGACCGACAGAGATGACCTGTACCCAAACGTCGCCGAAGGAGGTGTCTTCTTGGATCGATTTGGCAAGTGAATCTAAACGACACGTCAAAACGCGGAGCACCGGTGATCGGGCGCGGCTTTGTGGCTTCAACCACGCTATACAATTGGAAATGAAGCTGCGTGTGTCGGCTGACCGAAGGGCTTCTTCGACAAAAAACGCGCGGTCATGGCCCAAAGCAATGACCCGTCCTGCGCCCCATTTGGCGGCTGCAACGACAGGAATTCTTCCCCCTCCCATGCGGCCCAACACCACCGGAAAAGCTCCTTCCCCCAGCGCGCAGACGGGGCCGGGAACCGCGCCGCTGGCGATCTCAATCACTCGCACATCCCGGATCAATTCGGCCAACTCTTCGGAAGGAATTTCAACGGCGTCTCCTGCGGCTACGGGAGCTGTGCAAGCGAAGATGAGGCCCAGGAGCCCCCAGTAAAGCGAGCCCCACCGAGACATCGGCGGCTTTGAGAAACGAAGTGTAGTCATGAATGGCTAACCCCCAAAACTTGGCGGCAGAAGATTCTTTCTATTAGCGGCGAGTGTAGACCGCTAATGAGCTTAAAATTTCGGGGAAGATGGGATTCGGCTCTAAAGTCTAAGGTAGGCCAGTGTGGGTATGAAATAGGGCAGGGCTTTCGTTGAGAGTTACTGCTTCCGCGATTGTAACTTTAATCCATCCTCGATCTATTCCTGCCTAAATCTTTTCATTTGATTCTCCTTCCACCTCCTAACCCTCCACCTATTCAACCGGCGGGGCTTCAAAGAATGGCGGATACTTCGTGAGATATCTTGCCATTAATGAATGGGATTTTTCGCGATATTTGCAGCACTGGCGGAAATGCGATATTTGCAGCACAGGCGGAAAAGAATCTTCGGGCCAACCCGCTTCGAGAAAGGGCAACCAAATTTTTGGAGAATATTTTTTTTGGAGAATATTGGAAGCTGCCTAATTGCGTGTTGGATCCATCGGTAAATCGGGGGATGTTTGCAGCAACATCCCCCGTAAAAGTCATATATCATAATATTTGTAGTGATTGTATGCCAGGAAGCCTTTTTCCTGGTGTTAACTTTATTTTTCCTGATTGAAGCTCCATGTGCCGTTGTTCATCGCGCGAATTTCTTGGGAAGTACTGGCGCACTGATAGCTTTCCGTCATTCGGAAAGAGTGTCCAAGCAAGGCCGATTAGGCACCAGCTAAGTAAAAAGTTGGGAAAATCATCATATGTGGATAAACATTATAGTCTATAGTTTGTGACCCATTCGACTTTGGCCGACAAAATGCAAAGGCTGGTCTCGCGGCCATCAAGGTTTTGCAGCTCTTAGAAAGGGAAAGGAAGAGGTATCGTCAGTGCTTTGAGGATTACAAATAATGACTTCGGCGGTTTAACACACTTCGAGTACTTATAGCTGCAAGTTATTGCATCGCAAATAGCTGCAAGTTATTGCATCGCAAACAGGTAGCGATAGCTATTGGATCTAA